>NZ_RHOD01000001.1 GCF_003946095.1 Levilactobacillus lindianensis
GTGCTAGTGCGCCACGTTGAAAACGTGATAAAGTAGATGTACCCAAAGTAATCACTCCCTATATTGGTTGGAATTAGCTACTACCATTGTAAGTGATTGCTTTGGGCTTTTTAATTTCTGTTCGGATTAATTATAGAATTTGCCTTGTCATAACAAATATTGTGTGTCGCACCAGATACCGAAACTAGATAAGCTGCCTCTTCCTGCTCGTCAGTGTCTTTTTTGCCAACCACCCGATATTTAAAAGTACATTCAGGCTGAATTTTTTGATTCATCTGAAACATTCTATCAAAGTCATCATCCGATATGTTTTTGTTATTCTTGCTTGATAATAGTTTTTGACAAAGATCACGTTTTGCGGTCAAGGTCATTTGAACCTTCATGAATTTTACAAACGGATTTTTATCCGTCAACAGCTTCAGCCCAACCTTGCTATTTGCATGTCTATCCAGATTAACATCTTTTAATGGCAGATTAAAATCCCTCATCACTAAACCCGAATTAATCATATTCTCTCTGAATTCTGATAAACCTTTGACACGGCTCATTTCAAATAGCTCCCTTTAACAATTACAAATCCCTGAAGTCCAATCAACCCGTGTTGGAAAATACCAGGTTCAGATCTGATTAAAACCATAAATTTGTCTCCCTTCAAACTGATGACTTTATAATTAATAAAATAGCACATTTCAGTATTGGTGTAAACCATTCCACGATCATATTATATAACATGTTATATAATATGATCGTGGAACACTTTTTTGAATCATTTATATGTTTTGTCTGTGCATATATTAATCTCAATAGTCTTCAAAAGACGGACTATGCCTGATATAACAACAATTATAAAACGGAAGGAAATGAATATACTGATTCTGTTATGTAAATTTCCGTTTAAAAACAATATATTATGATAGTGTGATTTTTTGCGATTCGCCTCTAAGAAAGCGCTTTAACAGCATTAAAAATATTTTTAAATCTTTAATTTAGGCGCAATTCCTTACCCAATAGGCGCTTTATAGGTTGACCATCACAAATAAAAACAATAACAAATGGTCTTGTTCCTCCGACCAGAATAAATGGCGGAATTGTCTCCAAGGTGTCTTATGCCGAAAGTTGTGTATTATTGAAATTTTGCCTAAAAATGGGCAATCCCGCGCCTACTGTCACATTACCAAAAAGGAATTAATCAAGTTCTTAGATGCAAATGATGCCGATCTACGATAATACGTTGGGGTTACCATTCGGATAAAATTCAGTTGAAACGAAAGCCCAAAAATTTTTCAGATGTACGTATAGCTTAAATTTTCAAGACTGAAAAACGTCTCTTTGGTAGTTAACGGCGATAGATAATTTATTGGCATCCTTTTTTCGTATAATCAAAACACACAGGCTCCCATCTCTGGCCGGTGTCTCAAAATGCTGGTTTTGGTATGCCAACACCAAACTACATTTATTACTCTTTCTGTTTTTAAGCGACGTTAATATTACCACTTACCCTAACCGCTAAAAGGGGTACTCATACTCTCTTACGCTTAATTTATCTACTGCTTGATCATATTTTTCTTGGTCCCTCATATACTTCGTGATTGTGACTTCATTCAAATCTACAGCACTCACATAATATCCTGCTGACCAATAATGACAGTTTTCAAATTTATACTTTAGATTTGTATGTTGGTCGAACATCATCAACACACCCTTACCTTTCAGGTATCCCATGAAGTTAGATTAATTTTGGTGGTATACTCACCAGCAAGTAATCATATCATATGACCTTCTAGGATCTTAACTCCTTTATCCTGACACAATAATCAGATATCATTTTGTAAATCTCGTCGATATTGATTATAAACGTAAATTGCAAGAACAAGTTAGCCAGTCGTTGAGGATAATCCCAGAACAGGCCGTTATCAAATAGAAGTTGTGGCGCTAGAGAGACTACTGGGCCATGCGGCGAACGCGCCGAGCTTCGGCCTCAAAGTTTTGCTGGGGTGTGCAGTAGCCCTGTTGTTTGCGAGGCAACTGATTCAAGCGGTCTTGCGTGGCCTGCACTTGACTAGGGCTAATGTCATCTAGGGACATGCCCTTAGGGAAGTCCTGGCGGATCATCCGGTTATGTGCCTCGTTGGTGCCACGGTCGCAGGACGTGTAAGGATGGGCGTAGAAGATCTCAGTTTCCGTCCCAGCAAAAGCAGTATTTAAGGCGGTGAACTCGGGTCCGTTGTCTGCTGTGATGGTCTTGATGCAAGCTCCCCATTCGCGCTTGATTCCACGCAATGCATAGCTCACAGAGTCTGCATCTCGTCCTTCGATCAAGCGGAGAAGTTGGCAACGGGTCTTGCGCTCAATCAGAGTCAAGATGACGCTCTCCTTGCCATTGCGTTTACCGACAATGGTATCCATCTCCCAGTGACCGAACTGCCTGCGTCGTTCAACGACCTTAGGCCGTTCCTCGATACTGCGGCCAGCCAGGCGCTTAGCCTTGGTGTGGTGCTGGTGAGAGGTCTTCCGCTTAGTCTTCTCCAACAGGTCGATATTTCGAATCTCTAGGCGTTGGTCGTCAATGTACTGGTACAAAGTCGAGGCACAAACAAGCTCTTCAGGAGTAAACAGCTTGTGTCGCTTGGCATAGCCGATTGAAGCATCCGGCGACCATTTGTCCTGCTTAGCTCGCTGTACGTACCAGGCTAAGAAGACCTGTACACTGGCGAACTTGTCAGGACGATGGCAGCTCAAGCGTGCAGTCTCGTAACGTGCCTGAGCAGCCTCTGGTAGGTATTGTCGATGGTAGACGCGCTTGCCATTACTCTTCTTGACCTGATCTACTGTACCTCGCTTGATTTCATTATTAATGGTCTGCGGGCAGACGCCAATTTCAGCAGCAATCCAACGATTGGACTTCCCAGCTTGGCGGAATCCGGCCACTTTTCCGCGCTCGAGTGATGTTAAGTGCTGACCTTTTTGGCGGTGTGTGCTATCCTGTTTCTGCATCAAGACAACATCCTCTTCCATTGTTTGTGTAGGAACTTCAATGATACAGGATATCTGTTCTTGATGTTTTTTATTGTCCAAAAAATTTTGAGACAGTGGCTAACTTGATTCTAAAATGCGCGTATTGATTATAAATTATTTTTCTCATATACTTTGAAGTGAATACGATATGGTACTTGCATAACCACTTTGTGTGCGACGAATTTACAATTGAAGTGCAACACTAATTGAATAAAAAGACCCATAGCGGGTACAATTACTTAACGACGAAGAAAAGCAAAGGAGTGCTCGCTATGGGCTATCACCATCTTACTATAAAAGAACGAGAAAGTATTCTGGAATTATTGGCAAGGGATTTATCTATTCGGGGTGTAGCCTTACGGCTACATCGTTCACCAAGCACCATATCCAGAGAAATCCGCCGAATACCTAAGCATTATTCCCCCTCTGACGCCCAAAAATCTTATCATTCTAGGAGACATCACAGTCATAAACCAAGACTTCTAGATCAACTCCCAGAAGTGTGTGCTCAAGTAATCGAAATGATTTGTGAACATCATTGGTCTCCACAGCAAATCTCTCAGCGTCTAAAGTTAGAAAGCAAAGTGACGGTTAGTTACAATACAATCTATCGGCACATTGAAAATCACAATCTAAACTTACCATTCTCCTCACATGGAGATACAGGGATTCGACGGAAACTCAGACACAAAGGTAGAAAGCGGCATCGTCCTGGAGACCGTAAACATCGTGAGCCCAAGGTGGATTACATCCCTATTCAAGAACGACCTAACTTCGTTAATAATCGTACTAGAATTGGTGATTGGGAGATAAATACCATTCTTGGAAATGTCAGTGAATCTGTCTTAGTGAGTGCAGTTGAGCGATTAACTCGATACACTTTGATTCAGAAAGCAAAACGTAAAGATAGTCAATCAGTGAACGAAGCTCTCACAACAATGTTTGATCAAATTCCTAGGGAATTTGTTCTTTCACTCACGACAGACCATGGAACAGAATTTTTAAAACTATCGGAAATTCGTGAAGAACTTGGCGTTACCATTTATTGGCCAGATCCATATGCACCTCAACAACGGGGAACAAATGAGAATACGAATGGTTTAATTCGAGAATACTTTCCCAAAAATAAAAGCCTAGAACCGCGGACAGAAAAGGAAATTAAGAGTTGCCAATGGCAACTCAACCACCGTCCCAGAAAGGTTCTAGACTACCGTACCCCTGAAGAGGCATTATTTGATAAAGTGTTGCACTTGGTTTGACAATTCGTCGCACAAAACTATTGCGTTTATTCGCCATTTAAAAAAAGTCCCCTTTCGATCTAACAATGTTGGCTTCGATACCTACATTCTAAATCTACTGGAGGGCTCTTGGGTGTGACCAAATTGCTCAACAAAGCTTAAAGGCATAACAAAAAGGGCTCAACTCTAACGAGTTAAACCCTCTTTGTTTATAACTAATAACGATTATTAATCGCTAAATTACTTAGCCCAAATAGTACCGGCATCAGTTGAGCTGTTAGCGTCAGCTGGTGAAGTACCATTGATAGCATCTGATTGAGAGTAAACCAAGGTAGCTGTGTTACCAGTACCGTAGTTACCATCCTTAGCATCAACTAAAGTGTACTTGTAGTAAGTCTTGGTAGCAGTGTCACCAGTACCAGTAGTAATAGTTGGGGTGTAAAGAGTAGTAAGGTTGTTATCAGTAGCAAAAGCCTTCAACGTTGCTGAAGTAAATGCGGCACCATCAGCACCCTTAAAGCCAGCAGATAACTTAGGAACTACAACAGTAGTAGCTGAAGCGGTATCACCATCAGAGTAAACTGACAAGTCTGCCGTATCAGTTGCAGTTGAACTTGAGTTAGCCTTAACTAACTTAAGTGGAGTAGTTGCAGCAGTATTTTCAGTGACATTTAACTTAACAGTGTCACCAGTCTTAGCAGTCAACAAGGCAGCAGCATTAGCATTAGTAGCAGCATAAGTGTAACCACTATTAGCTAAAGTCTTGTTAGCAACTTCAGCAGTAATTTGAGTGCTTAAAGCAGTACCAACAGGAGTACCAGCGGTAGTTGCAGCAGTAGTAGTACCATCAGCATTCAAACCAGTAGCGATTTGTGATGCAACAGTCTTACCATCAGCGTTCACATATTCAACCTTAACATCAGTTGAATCGTTAAATGCTGCACTGTCATCAGTAGTAACGGCACCGGCGTAAATCCAGCCACTTACTGAAGGGTGTTCTGCATCTTGGACGTAGTAGTACAACGTGTTTTCACGAGTCTTAGTTTCTGCCTTAGTTACAGTTAAAGTATCCTTGGCGAATGGCTTAGTGTTAACGACACGCTTAGAAGCCTTGTGTTCAGTGTACTTAGGAGCAGTCCAAGTAACATTGTGAGTACCTGGTGCCTTAAAGTAAACGCGCTTGCTGATGTTTGCATCAGTAGTGTTAGGAGTTACAGTGTCGGCCTTAACGATACCACGGCTGAATTCGCCAGCCTTTTTACCAGCGTAAACGTAACCACGGTACTTACCGTTCATAGAAACAACCTTGTAGTAAACGGCACCCTTGTTAGTGGTAGTCGTACGGTATGCCCAGAAGTAGTCAGCTGACTTACCTGAGTTAGCCAACTTCTTCATAGTTGCCTTAGAAGCAACAACCTTGGCACCCTTAGTAGTACCTGGCTTAGTGAATAAAGCGTTAGTACCCGTTGATTCAACGTTAGTGTCATCTTTAGTGACAGTCAAATCGGTTTCGGCACCGGCTTTAGCGTATGACTTTGCAGATGCGTTAGTTGAAACGGCAGCTACAGAAGCAAAGCTAAGAGCAGCGAGTCCTAAATAAAGAGATTTCTTTAAACTGGATTGCATAATTTTTCTTCCTCCAAACATAATATATGTAATTTATCAAGCAAGAATAGTATAACTGAAGTTAGCGTATTTGTTAAGAATTATATTCCACAAATTGTTAACCGTCATTGGCTATCCCCTAACTACGACATTGATTATAGACGGATAAGTCCCGTTTAACAAGGATTTGCCCTTCTTTGTCGTTGGAATGAAACAATAAGCCCCTCTTTGTAATGTTCTTGTCATCTAAGTTAAAGTTATCACACGTTATTAAAATATTAGTAACGCACTGGCTGATTCCATAACATATTTTGCATTTTTTTAAAGCTTAATGTGTCGTTAAGGAAAGTCACTTTACTTGCAAAGACTGTCCCTCGGATATACACTGTGGTCAATTAAATGAAAGGGGGTGATGCTTTTTGGCAACTGGAAATAGTTACCTCAAAGTGATCGCTTCCGCGGAGAACGGAAGCAATTAACCACTTTAAGGTGAGCGTCGGCGGATTTATTCGCCGGCGCTTTTTGCTTGCAGAGTGCGCAAGCAGGCGGTTAGCTGGCGAGCATTAACGTCGATAAGGTGATAATCCCGGGCTTGGATTATTGGCTTATCGGGGTTAAGCGGAGTCAGCTGCCTGCTGTAGCACGTTTCGACCATAGAATATGAATGCCACCCCCTAAGACCTGAGAACACCCGCTCTCAGGCCTTTTCTGATCTCAAGGATTAACACCTAGTCTTTCAAAGTACTCCCGATCCTCATTCCAACCGAAGCCACCCAACGTGAATTTCTTAAAACTGCTATCTAAGCCTCTTCCCATCCCCACCACCCATTCACCCAAATCTTCTCCCACAAGTGACTAAGCCACGCTCTAACCCCAAATAACAACGTCCCACTTACCACCCTCACCACTCAACCTCTTTCCTCCCCAAAAATTCACACAGACAAAAACGACCGGCAATCTCCCACCCACCAACCTTCTCAGTGGGTAAACGGATCACCGAATCGTTTTATCTTTTCCTATAATAAGTCAATTCTCAAATTTCAACTCTTACCGACCACTAAACAACTGGCTTAGCCGCATGCAGGGCCGCCTTAATCTGGTCACCCAGTCGGTGCATCCCCTCGTCAATCGTCTCGGGAGCCAGACCGGTGAAGCTCAGCCGGAACCCGTTGCGGACATTGCGGTCCGGGTAGAAGTTCGTTGATGGCACGTAGCTGACGTGAGCCTGTGGAATAATCGTATCGCTCAGGAGAGCGTCGGCATCGAGTTCTTCGGGTAAGGTCACCCAATCGAAGAACCCGCCATCTGGCCGCGTGAAGGTCGCCTCATCGGGGAAGTAGTCCTCGAGGGACTGAATCATGGCGGCACATTTCCGCTGGTAGTCGGCCTTTAAGATGTCGACGTGAGCGTCCAGGTCATTGGCCGTCAGGTAGGCGTCAATGGCCGCGTGGACGATGTTATTAGCCTCGAGGTCACTGGCCTGCCGCGCCCGCAAAATTGCCGTCAAGAGGCCACCATCGGCCACCATCCAGCCCGTCCGCAACCCGGGCATCAGAATCTTCGACATGCTGGAGACGAAGATGACCCGGCCCTCGGTATCGAAGGCCTTCACGGCTGGCAGTGGTAGGTGTTCATACCCGAGGTCGCGGTAAGGCGAGTCCTCGAGAATCACGAAATCATACTTGTTGGCTAAGGCCACCAGCTGTTGGCGCTTAGCCACACTCATCGTAATCCCGGTCGGATTGTGATAATCCGGCACGGTGTAGAGTAATTTGATATTAGGATGCTGCTTCAGAGTATCCTCCAACGCATTCAGGTCGATCCCATCATTTTGCAGGGGAACGCCGTAATACGTCGGCGCATAGAGGTCAAAGGCGGCCAAGGCCCCCACATAGGATGGGGCTTCCACCACGACCTCATCGCCGGGATTCAGTAACGTCTTGGCCACCAATTCGAGCGCCTGTTGGCCCCCGACCGTTAAGACCACGTGATCCCGGGTCGTCTGAACCTGGCCCCATTTGCCAATCCGTCGGGCGAGCTGATCGCGTAAATCGGCGTTCCCCTGCGACGTCTGATACTGAAACAGGTGTGCACCGTGATTGATCATCGCGGTGTCGAAGGCTGTGTGCATGGCCTGGACCGGGAAGAGGTCCTCATTAGGACTCCCAGCCGCAAAGGAGATGGCGCGTGGGTCATCGTCCTTGGGAAAGAGACCACTTAACGCCGACGGTACATCTGGATTAACGCGTTGTGCTAATAAGTCTTTCATCATCGAGCTCACCCTTTCTAGTCGTGCCCGGCCCCAACCAGACACGCTGACTACCCCCTTGGGTGTGGAATGATCCCAACACCCAATAAAAGCTTCCTGGCTTTCACAGAGTATGATAGAATACCGGTGACAGAAAAACGAGTTCAACTATCTCGAAATTGCGTGAATGTAATTCATCTTAACCAATCGGAGGGGGTCACGCACGATGTTACCATTTGCTTATCGGGTCTTTCAGACCATTGTTCAAGAACATACCTTTTACCGCGCGGCACAGACGCTCAATGTGACGCCGTCTGCGATCAGCCACTCAGTCAACCAGCTGGAGAAGGAATTGGGTTTTCCACTCTTCATCCGGAATCGTTCCGGGGTGGAGCTTACCACGGACGGACAGAGCGTCCTGCCCCTGATTCAGGCAATCATCAATGCCGAGGATCGGCTCCAACAGGCCGCGGCCAATATCCACGGCTTAAATGCCGGGTCGGTGCGGATCGGGGCATTCTCCTCGGTCTGCATTAACTGGCTGCCGCCGATCATCCGCCAGTTCCGCCAGGACTACCCGCAGATCGCCATCAACGTCGAACAAGCCGGCTTCGGCAAGATTGCGGCGGACGTCAAGACGGGACGACTGGATCTCGGGCTGTCGGCCTTGCCCGTCGCCGAGAAGCTCACGGTCCTGCCGCTGGTACGCGACGAAATCTACTGCATCACGTCCAGTGACTTCGTCCCCGCTAACCGCACGACGGTGACGGCGGCCGACCTGGTCGACCAGAACTTCATCCTCCAACGCGGCGACTACGACAAGGACACCAAGGCCGCGTTGGACCACTACCAGATTCGACCGAACGCCCTGCGCTTCTCGATCGACGACCAGTCCATTCTGGCGATGGTCGAGGCCGGCATGGGCATGGGGATCTTGCCCGAACTGGCGCTGGAACGCGTGACCGGGAACGTCAACGTCTACCCGTTCGACAAGCAGTTCTACCGGACCATCTGTCTGGTGGTCAATGCCGAACAGGCCAAAGCGCCGTCGACGGCCAAGCTGTTGCGAGCCATTACCGATTATGTAGAGGCAACCTACCCAGATAAGGTCTTGACGCATAGCGCTGGCAAATAAATGATTAAATATGCAGAAACGGCCTCGCAGATGAATGCGAGGTCGTTTCTTTTGGCTGTGGTGACGTTATGTGGGGCGGGGCTATTGGGCGGCAAGGACAAGGTCGGCGAAGGCTTTGCGTTGGTCGCGGGTCATCTTGTGCGTGTCAATGAGGTCACTGTCGACGTCGAACCAGGCATTGCCATCATTGTTGGACCAAATAATGTCGGGTTCGGTCATGGGATCTTCGTCGAGGCCTTCGGGAGTGAAGATGGTAATGTCGTGGGCGAGACGTGTGACGTCGGCGTCAGTGGCGGCACCGGCTAACCAGACGGTGGCTAGGGAGACTAGGGTTAGTTTGATGGTTTTCATTGTGAACACTCTCCTCTATTGGTTTTGTTTATGGGTTCAGTATAGCTTTTGGGGGTGTCACAATGTGTCAGTTTATTATGTAATGACAAAACTCACGAAAAGCTTTGCCATCTTTAACTATCATCGCTGTTGCAAGCGGCGACCAGCTTCAACCAATTTCTCTAACTCTTCGACCAAGACGTAAACCGTTGTGGCTGGGTCTCGTTGCGAATTAGGGGTCGCTCGGTATTCCGCATAGCTTGCCATTAGCTTTTTTGCCCGACTTATCGCCGTTTGCCGCCGGTCCGGAGTCAATAACTCTAAGATACTCTGATCGTTTTTCTGATAGTCAGTCGCTAATCCATTACGAACAAGCTCTCTAGATAGCTTGTCATAATAAGTCTTGCGATCAACCGCTGTTGTTAAATAATCAAAGTGCAACACGTACCACAATTCAAAACAATTATTGCTCCAAGCCGCATGCCACTTTAACTTCTTAGCCGTCCTAATGGCCGTATTAAAATCTGCGTCAGGGAAATCATCTTTGTCAAAGACTAACCAGACATTCTCATAAATCTTCTCGTCTAGCGCCTGCTCTTGCTTCACGTAGTCTACCAGCTTCTGATTACTTTCTCCGCAACCTATCACTCTGACAACTGGGCTTGCACTAATACCTTGATAGGCTTCATTAATCAACTTGGCCCATTCGTTAAAATAGGCCACCTCTGTCACGGTCCCCTCACTCACAATCAAGTAGCTTCCAGGGAGAAGAATTCGCTTCTTTTGTCGAGCCTTTTTCCCAATATGTCGACTCATCGGCTTATCCTAACTGCCGCAAATTCGGCGTTGCTCGGAACTTCCCCAACAGATAATCCTTCCCATAGCTGGCGTCATTGCGAACCTTCTGATTATTGGCATCGCGCAGAGAATCCAACGAATACAGGTCAGAACACCCATCTTGATCCTTGTCAACGAACCAGATTTCATCACGTCGCAAGTCACGTTTATCTAGGGTCACGATGTCTTGGGTACTGAAGATCAGCTGTGCATGATGGGGATTGGTCACATTAGAATGGAACATGATGAGAATATAGCGCATCAATAATGGATGGATCTGAGCGTCCAATTCATCAACAACCAATAGGCCACCAGCTGACAACGTCTGATGCAAGTCGACGTAAAGTACCAGCATCTTGCGAGTTCCACTAGACTCGGCAGAAATTGGCGTCTGCATGAGCTTCCCCGTTCGCGGATTGCGATGGTAACTCACGACATGCTTCTGCTCCTGACGTTCGGTCAAAGGATCCGAAGTCGTGACGACACCTAGCTTGGCAATTCCCACATCAATCGCCTGAATAAAGTGCTCAAGAGCCGACTTCTCCTTGTCATCTTCTAACAACGTAATGAGTGGGCTCAATGCGGTATCGGATCTCATCCGCTGACTCCCATTGCGAACCTGTTCCACATTTCCGTAATCAACGCTATGAAGGTCCTTAAACCAGTTCAGAACTTCAGTTGCGGCCGAAACCCCAACCCGTGCGAAAGTTGATAACAACAAGGCGTTTTGTGGCACCAGCTGAATCAATCCCATCACATCGGAATTAGCCACCCACGCCCCACTTATCCCATCTTCATCACGGCGATACAACTCGAGATAGCGCTCGCCAACCTTCGTTTTATCCCGCTGGTAAAGGAACTCTTCATCAACGAGTCCCTGATGACTGCTAAAACCATACTGATAGATCGTGTCGTTAGTGGAAAAAAGAACACTAAATTCCGTAGGCGTGGTTGGATCTTCAAACCAGTATGGCTGAATTCGCTGAAGAGCCGCTTCATCGGAAAAGGAAACGAGCACGGCATAGGCCATCATTTTAAGCGCAGCCAACACATTACTCTTCCCCGAAGCATTCGCCCCATAGATAGCAGCTAACTTTAAAACTTTCTCGTGGCTCGCATCCACCACCACATCATCTGGAATCTCTTTAATCGCGGACGCCGTCATATCAAGCGTGACCTCGTCGCGAATTGATTTAAAATTTTTTATCGTCAACTGATGGAGCATGGCAATCACCTCTTCTGAAGGATACCTGTTATTGCCACGTTTTACAAACATTTGAGACTTTTTCTCAAAAACACTAAAAAGGCGACCGCATCCCTCTCGGAGACCGGCCGTCCTTTCAGGTTGTGATTCAGCTAGACAGGGTCAGGTTAGACCGTTGGTGCGGGCACGACCGGCGCGAACAGGCTGGTCTTAGTGGTCTCAATCATGTCGGCACTCACGGGTTCGGCGTACAAGTCGCCGCCGTCCTTGGCGAACAACCGGGCTTCCGCAATCTTGGCCATGAGGGCTTCGATTTCCTTAGGCTTCAGGTCGGTGTTGATGTATTTCAACCGGAGGTGCTTGACGCGCTTGTCGGTGCCTTTAAAACTCATTTCTAATGCTTTCATTGATGGATGACTTCCCTTCTTAGTTGGCTAGGCGTTAGGCAACGGTACTTTGTGTGGAGACGGTGGCAGTGCGAAACGTGAGGCCGGTTAAGGTCGCGAGCGTCGCGCCGAAATCCGCAATCTGCGTGGCTTCCGGGGTGCTGATGGCGTTTTGTAACGCGATCTTGACCGGGTGGTCGCCGTCGTCGATGAAGATAAAGGTGATGGTCGTTTTCTTCCAGTTCGTTTGCATGGGTGGTGCTCCTTCCGTGGGGCTGAATTTTGTAGTGGTTGGCCAACCCTTACACTACTACTAACGAAATTCGGGCCGATTTTTTCGCATGTTTTCGCAAATTTGTTAAAAGAATCGGTCCGGTGGGGTTAAATGTTTAATGAGTCGGCGCGTTAAGGAAAGCCGCCAGCGGTACACCGTGGCGAGGTTCACGCCATGCCGGGTCGCAATCTCGGCGGCCGTCAATTGGTCGACGAGGGTGCCCACTAGGAAGCGCCACTCGCCGGTATTGCCCGCCGCACCAATCAATTTCACCAGATACGCGCGGTAATCGGTCAGACCGATGCTGGCTAGGACGTCCTCATCTGCGGGCACGGTCGTCAGGAGTTCCTCCTGATCGCCGGGCGCCTGCCGATCGTCTTGACGGCGGTCGCGGCGGAGTTGGTCCGCCAGTGTCCAGGTAATCTTCTGTTGGGCGTAGGCCAGAAACTGATGCGGATTAGCTTCCGGATCGTCGGGGAACTCGGCATAAACCGCCGGAAAGAGGAGCCGCGCCTCTTGGAGATAGTCCTCGTAATCGTTCTGGGCGGGCGTCAAGTGTAGGCGTTTCAAGGCCCCGTACAGGATTGCCTCGTGGTCGCCAGTAAATAAGAAACGGTAAGCCGGAGTTACGTCGTTGTCCATGATGAATCATCCCTTCTCGGTGGTGATCCATAGCGCTATGGTCAATGCCTACCCTACCGGACTTTCGGGGCGTTGCCAAACCGGGGTTCGACGGTGATCTAGACCAATTATGAGGCGACCAGGGGCAACGGGTTACCCCGCAAACACTCGTTCGCGGAGGTGGGAAGTTGGGCGGGTGTTTGGGGAAATTTGGGTTTGGGGCGTAATTACGGAAAATTTGGGCGGAAAATAAAGTTTAATTTGGATAAAAAACGGCACCCGGATAGTTAGCTCTGGGTACCACCTTTGTGTTGCTGTAATGGGTTGATGCTGCTTCTGAAACGCGTTCCCCAAGGCAGGGGATTCCGCTTAACCCCGCTAAACCAATAATCCAAAACCGGGATTATCGGCTTAGCGACGTTAATGCTCGTCCCCTACCGCCTTGGCTCACACTCTAATCTACTGGAACTCCCGCGCCGTGAACACCTCCGGCCGGTGGTTGCTCATCAGGTAAGCCGTACCATCACTGGCGAAGCTCAGCCCTTCGAACTCCCGCCGTGATGCGAAGTGCGTCCACAGAACATCCCCGCTGGTCAGGCTACCACTACCCGCGAGCTTCTTGACCGGCAGGCTGGCGATAGACTCGTCGGCCACCAGGTACAAGCGCCCGTTACTTGGGTTGTAGGCCATGCTCTGAACGTGGGTGCCGGGCCCATGTTCCAGGATCTGATGCGTCAACCGGAAGCGCACATGGTTGCGGCTAATCGTCCCCTGGTAGATGTAAACCTCGTTGCCATTTGGCCGCGTCCAGAAGTAAGCTCGACCTTGCTTGTCAAATGCCAGCACGTGCCCGCCAGGAACTGCGAAGCTCCCCGCCTTCAGCCGGAACGTCACCTTGTGCACGGGCTTCAAGCTCGTTTGACTCAACTGTTGGATGACACCTTCCTGGTTGACTGGCACGGCCGGTGCGGACTCACGGTCCTGCCACATGTAGAGCTGGTGGGTCTTCCAGTCATAGGATAGCGACTGGCCGTGACCGGTCACGAAAGCCGGTCCAATCTTGATGGCCGCCGCGATGGCCTGTTCGTGCTTGTCGTTAGCCGCCGAACTGTGGTAGACCCGCTGGATGTCCAGTGGCGATGCATTTAGACTCGCTAATTTTGCCATATCCAAACGCACCATGCGCCCCCGGTTATGCCAAGTCATCGGACAGTAAATCACGTAGAGATAGTGGCCCACCATCGTCATGCTCTGGGGATCGCCCCAAGCCTCGTTGCGGTAGCCCGGTTGTGGTAACAAATACTTGGTCGTGAAGGTCACTGCGGTTCCCTCATCACTGGCAATCGTATTCACACCGTGCGGATGAGCCGCCTCGGCATATGAGCTCGGTGCCGTAATAAAGTGAACTTGAGTGTCCTCTAACGGTCGCAAATTTCCCGGCGCCACTAAGGCCGCCGATGACTGTCTAACGCTACTCATCGCGTGTGCAGATACCGTTCCGGCGCTGCCCAAGCCTAGGCTCAGAACCAACGCGCCCCACAAATAGATTCTTCTCATAACCGGCCACCCCCTAATATTTGACGCCAGTATACCGGTGTCGATTGGATCTGGGGCGTTGTAGGGTTTCGATTACGCGGGAAACTTACTAATTCATGGGGAATGGCTTAGTTCGGATCGTTAAGGCGTGCGCCTGCGGGCACCGGACGCCACCCCTGTGGGGCAGACCTGAAGCCTGAGGAACGGTCTTCAGGGCAACCTTGAACCTCGAAGCTCACGAGTTTCAAAGTTGGCCGTGCTCTAAGCCGAGACAAAACCTCGGCTAAGACCACCGACACGGGGGTTCTGTCCGGTGCCCTCCGGCTGAGGCTGAGCTAAATTCAAACTCAGAGCTTGACACTTCTAAAAGTGTGTCTTCCATATTCGTATCAATCCTCTTGCTTTAAAAATAAGGGCCGTCCTACTACTCTTAGCTTGATGTTGAACTTAACTTGATATAATATAAGTTTGTACACAGCAACTTGAAATGTACGAAAAAAGAAGCATCAGGAACGCAATCCTGATACTTCCAAGCTGTAACGACCTGCTTGCAACGGCCATACCGCCTAGCGACATCGAGTTACAGTTTAACAGTCTTAAACCATTAAACCGTTTCTAGCTGCCCGCTAAACGGTTTTTCTTTTACACAAGCAATTTTAGAGCAATGACAAGAATCCCGAGAATTCCAATAATTCCCGCGAATACAACAGCTACCAGAATGATTGTCATCCCTTTTAGCTGTGATTGCTCCGACAGGCCGGATAGCCCTTTGAAGGCTGATCCAAGCCACTTCATTTTCATAAAGTTGCCGAATTCCCCAGTAATATGCGGAATTAGTGTCATCAAAAAACGTTTTGATCTAGCACCATCTCCATCTTTTTTAGACTTCGATGCCGCTAAGATATGACCAAGTCCCTACAACAGGATAAAGCCTACCACAGTTTGCTTTGGTTAGCTTAGAGCTTTTTTGCTGATTCTGATATTTTTTTCTAGCACTCAGTTCAATTTAGCTTGTTACTAAAATAGACCAAGTTCACAACAATCATGGAGCTTCATGCATCTCCAGGCCATTGTGAGCTTGGTCTATTTTTTACGGCTTAATTCATCTTATTCAAAAACGCCGTTTCATCCAAATCTGATCATTTGCTTGAAGCAGCGTAACTAGTTAAATCTCATCAATTTTCTAACGACGCGTTCAATCCTAGCCGGAGGAGGCCAGGGATGGAGCCACCGGGCGACTTTGAAGACACGTGCTCTTCGTGACTTCAAATCGAGCGAGAAGCCCAAGGGGCTGAAGCGTCCCCACAGCAGGCGGAATCCCTGGCAACCGCAGGCGGCTAATTTAAACTTGATCTTAAACCGTTAGTCATTAACCGGTGTCCCCGTATAGAACACCGAGCCAGAAGTCTTATGAACCCCAAACACCCGGGTACTGAATTTGGCGGTCCCAACAGTAGACTGGACGTGATAATAGTCCCAGTCACTGTGAGCGGCATACTTCCGTCCCTCGGTATCCTTCAATTTGACCGGATAAATCAACAAGCTCTTTAAGGGCTGATCGTGCTGGGCAATGCTCAAGCGAACCGCGTTACTTGGCGTATACGGGATAAACAAGCACGCCACCGCCACAATCAGAATTCCTAAGAGAATGACGGCTCGTCGCCGCATATTCCCTGACTTTTGCTGCGTTTGTTTCATCACGATTCCTCCGTTCGTTTAAGCGCCGACGTCAAAGGTCAAAGTGCCGTGGTAAAAGAGGTGTCCCGCTGGCCGCCAAATCCCGACCTCATTGCTGTCATAGCCACCCGAATAAGACAGCACCTTGTGGTCAAAACGGTAATAATCCCATGTGCGTTTGCCAGAAGACGTGCGCGTATCGGTCCGTGACTCCTTGACGGTATGGCCTTGAAATGCCTGAAGTGGATGGCCATTACGTAAGATGGTGAAGCGGACCGTATTTCTGGGCGTCACCGGTAGGAAGAACAACAACTCGGCCACAAGTAAAACCAGGATCCCGCCAAATAACCACCAGAGAAAATGGCGTCTATGTAAGTGTTCTGCCACGATGCTCATCCCCCATCCCTTGTTGTTAGGCTTATCATACGCCATCTTGTGAGGGGGTGTTCTTATCGGCTATAAACTTATAAAATATCTAAACTAGTTTAGTAAAAAAACTGCGACCGTAGTCACAGCTTTGGATTTCACATGGCCGAAACGTGTTCCCCAAGGCAGGGGATTCCGCTTAACCCCGCTAAGCCAATAATCCAAACCCGGGATTATTAACTTAGCGACGTTAATGCTCGTCCCCTAACCGCCTTGGCTCGCACTCTGTTTTTCCTACCACCAATTCCGGTCCCCAACGAACAACTCAGGATGGTGATTGGTCAGGAGATATGGGGTGCCGTCCTTGGTGAACGTCAGGCCCTCAAACTCCAGCTTGGGTGAGAACTCAGTCCATTTGAACTGCTTATTCTTCAGACTGCCCTTGCCCACCAGCGACTTGGCCGGGAAGCTCGCGATGGAGTCGTCCGCAACCAGATATAGCCGCCGATTGTGCGGGTTGTACGCCATGCTCTGCAGGCGCGTCCCCGGATTTTGCTTCAGGAGCTGGTTGGTCATGCGGAAGTGAACCTTCTTCCGCGAAATGGTCCCCTTGTAGATCAGCGCGGTATGCACGGTTGGCTTGGTCCAGAAGAAGGCATTGCCGTAGCGGTCAAACGTCAGCACGTGGCCACCGGGCTTGGAAACGTGCCCCGACTTGAGTTTGAAACGAATCTTATGAATCGGCGCCAGTGACTTCCCACTAATCTGGGCGATATAGCCATATTGATTCATGGGTACGCGCGGCGCAGACTCCTTGTCGATCCACATGTAGAGGCGTTTGTGCTTCCAGTCATAGGCCAACGACTGCCCGTGACCGGTGGTAAATGCCGGGCCAACTTTAACGGCCTTGCGAATCGCCAGTTCCCGTTCGTTGGTTTGCGTATATGCCGTTTGAACCTCGATCGGCGTCGCACCCATCTTATCTAATTTCTGCTTATCATAACGGACGACACGTCCGCGATTCTTCCAGCTGGTCGGACAGTAAATCACGTAGAAATACCGGCCATCAGTGGTCAGACTCTGCGGATTGCCCCAAGCCTGATTCTTGTATCCCGGATACGGCAAGAGGTACTTCGTCTTGAAATTCATCTTGGCACCCTTGATTCGCCGAATCTGATTGGGACTATGTAAGTTACCATGAACGTAGGTTTTCGGCATTTTCACGTAGTGTACGGCGTGGTCATCGACCTTCCGCAACTTCCCCACCGTGAGTGCCGGCGCAGTCTGGTGGTAAACCTTGACCGCGGCCTGCGCGGAAACGTCAATGCCCGCGCTAATCCCCAGGACGATCCCCAATACTAACAGAACCAGTCCCAAGTGTTTCTTCTTCAAAATGATGATCGCTTCCCCCATAAATAAACTAATAACCGAACTAAATTATATCGCAAACTTTAGGCATAAACAACGCGCCAGAACTCCCACGAATGGGTGATCTGACGCGTCCTGGTTTGTGATTTTTTAATGCAGACTGATGGTGTGGCGGCCTTCCGGGTGGCCCTGAGGAGGCTGGAACGCCATGGGCACGTCGGGAAGCCAAAGAGCGGTCTCCTCGAGCGGCCTTATTGTAAGTTGGCCAAGAACGCCAACCAACAATAACGACATGGCTGAGCCTCCTCAGAACCACCCTCCAGGCTGATCGCCGGGCAACGGTGGTTTTGAAAACCTACCTGAACACTCAGACAATAAGTGCTCCAATTAGACACGTCCACTCGATAAGGAACCTTATCAATCGAACGCGATCCTTGTCGCCCTATCGTAATCGTCAGTAGCCAGCACCACTATCTAAGTTCAGTGGTCGATCTCAGCTGCAGGGTGGTTCCGTAGGGGGCTCAGTGGTGTCGTTTGCCTTAGTGGCGTGGTTTTCGCCGCTTAGGCAAAGGCCGAGCTTGTAGACTTTCGCCTTTTGAAAGGCTTCAAGTCGTGCCCACTACGTTCCAGCCCCCTACGGAACCGCCCGGAGGCGCGGTCATTATCTATTAACGAGCCTACCGGCTCTAATAAATCTAGATAACCTCGCGGGTAAATGGATCCTTAGAAATCCCCTTGTCGAGAATGTCCTTGCACCATTCCTTGGCGGAGAACAGACTGTGGTCCTTGTAGTTCCCACAGCTGTATTTGTCGGTCCCTTGAACATCCTTCCACTCCGTGTCAAAGGCAATCTTGTGAAGAGAAGCCTTCAAAGCCTTAGCAACTTCTTCGGTAGATTGTTCACCCCAAGTGATCAGGTGGAAACCGGTCCGACAGCCGAATGGTGAACAGTCGATGACGCCGTCCATCTCGTCACGGAGATAGCCCGCCAACAAGTGTTCAATCGTATGTAAGCCAGCCGTTGGAATCGCATTGGTATTCGGTTGGACTAACCGTAAATCAAAATTGGAAATGACGTCACCCTTGGTCCCCGTTTCCCGGGTAATCAAACGAACGTATGGTGCCTTAACAGCGGTGTGATCTAACGTAAAACTTTCAACTTTTGCCATTATTTGCCAACTCCTTTTGAGATTGTGGGTACTCCTTTACTGTACACCCCTAACGGCCACCCTGGCTAATAATTTGGACGGGTAAATGACGTGGTCTCCTGACCATTTGGTTAGTCCGAATTTGATCAAAACTGGGCACGTCACCATCCCCTTATCGTGGTCCTCGCTATACTGGGGGCAAATTGACGAAAGGGGGCCTTTGCCATGCGTCAACTTAGCTCAAAGCCACGCCACCTGTTAGTTCGGCAGCATCACTGGCGGCGGATCATGGCCCTTGTTGGCCTACTTATAGCGCTAATCGGTCTGTGGGGGTATCACGCCTGGCAGACCGCACAGAACACCTTTGCCGGTGCCTACCAATCCGCCGGGATTCATCCCGATGACAGCCTGATTACCAGCGGCAAGCCCTTCGCCGTTCTCCTTCTCGGAACCGACACCGGCGCTCTGGGGCGGCACGACGTCGGGCGGACGGATACCATGATTGTCGCCACGATTAATCCGCAGACCCAGACGGCCAAGCTAACCAGCATCCCTCGCGACACGCTGGTCGACATCTACGGGAGCCAACAAGACGATGAAAAGATCAATGCGGCGTATCCGTTATATGGCGCTAAAACGACGCTGAAGACCGTCGAACACCTGGTGGATATTCCAATTCATTATTACGTTTTGCTCAACATGGGCGGTCTGAAACAGATGGTTAACGCCGTCGGGGGCGTCACGGTCAAGCCACTGCTGACCTTCCACTACGAACAGGCCAACGTGACCAAGGGCGTGAAGATTCACCTCAATGGAGCCAGCGCTCTGGCCTACTCGCGGATGCGTGACCAGGATCCCTTGGGCGACTACGGCCGCCAAGCCCGACAACGCCAGCTGATCAAGGCGCTCGTGGTCAAGGAAGCCGGCATCAGTTCCATCCCCCGCTACCAAACCGTGCTGGGGTCGCTTCAACACAACATCCAAACGAACCTCACCTTCAACGACCTGATGTGGCTACGTTTCAAGGACGCCCACACCAGCCGCCACATCGACTCCCAAACGCTTCAAGGGCAGCCAGCTATTCTGAATGGCATCGACTACCAGGTGGCGCCACAATCCGAGATCGACCAAGTGTCCAACAGTCTGCGACGGGCCCTGAACTTGCCGGCGGTGGGGAACTTCCAGACGGATGCGTTAGATCCTTTGGTATTTTAGCCAAAAACTAGACAAATGGACCGCCAGAACAAATCGTCCGGCGGTCCATTTTAAGTTGTTTTAATTTTTCAATAGTCTAGAGAGCCTCGGCCGACTCCTGCTTGACGTGCGTGAGTTCTTTGCCATTGGTTTCAACCGAATAGGTATCTTTGTATTTAGAACTGTTATGGTTGACGACCAACGTGTAATACAACACCACCGTATACGACTGACCACCGTTGCGGGTAATCTGCATGGGTCTGGTCCACGAGTAGGTTCCCTTGACGGATGCCTGATCGGCTTGATTCTGTTGGCGCTTGGTAATTAAATCTTCAACTGCGCTGGACGTGGCGTACTTTCCCATTTCTTGGGCCCGTTGCTTGTCAGTTTTCTCCGTGACGACGAAAATCTGATAAGCAGTGAAGTATTTCTGAATCGCGTTCTTAATGGAACCTGTGGCCGCCTGGGACTTCTTGGTCTCTGCGCGCGACGACTGGTCTGCCTGTTTCTGTGCGTCACTAGAGGCACTCGCCGAATCGGCAGCGGCTTGTGAAGATTCGGCCGCCTTCTTCGCTTGCTTAGCACTGACGCGTGAGGCACTGGCTGCCTTGACCGATTCCGACTGCTTAGCCTTCGATTCCGAGCGGACGGAAGCCAGTTCGGTCTTCAATTCCGCTTGCTTGGCATCGGAATGATGTTTCATCAGAAGGACCCCAATTAGGCCAATGACCAGCACGGCCACAACTACCAGAATTACCCACATCATTTTCTTGTGAGAATGCTTGCGGTTACCCGCTCTTTTTCCTATTGAATCACCATTTTGTTCAATTTTCTTGCTCATCCGGAGGAGTCCCTTCAATCTCAAATATATTAACAGTATAGCATGGATCTCCTCTTTTGCTGAATCGTCTTCTAAAACGGGTGAGATATGAACAGACCCTCAAGATTGGAAAACTCTTGAGGGCCTGTGTTTTAATTTTTTCTGTTTAAAGCTGAAACTTAATCTTAAGCTTTGTGCGATAGGTTTGTCGGCTTTTCTGTTCGGAATTGCCGCAGTCTTGAACGCTTTTGCAAAAGTGCTAACGGCTTATGCCAAAGTCATCAGAGCAAAAGAAAAGAACCGTCGCTAACTTGGCCGTCTGCCCGGTTCTTTGCATTGCAATGTAATTAGGTAAGCTGTTGCTCTACGTCTACCGTGTTTCTGCGCTGATTATAGCACAGAGCACGGTATTTTTGTATTTCTTTAAACTGAAATTCAATACCTCGCGTATGATCACCCAATCTTGATTAATCAATTAATAAGAAAGCTTCGTGAAACTGTCCTATGGATTAGTTCACCTCGACTAGCTAATCCGCCGATCTCAGCCGCAGGGTGGTTCCGTAGGGGGCTCAGTGGTGTCGTTTGCCTTAGTGGCGTGGTTTTGGCCGCTTAGGCAAAGGCCGAGCTTGTAGACTTTCGCCCTTTGAAAGGCTTCAAGTCGTGCCCACTACGTTCCAGCCCCCTACGGAACCGCCCGGAGGCGCGGTCTTAATCCCCAGTGAAAACAGATCCCAGTAAAAAAGGGCAACTCGATCGAGCCACCCAACACATTAATCGTTAGTCGTTTGATGTTGCCGCGCCTGCCAGATATGCCAGCCAATGATCAGAACGCTAGCATCCCCGAGCAATGTACCCAAGGCGATCAGCAGGTTTCCAGAAGCCGTGACCATCAGACCAGACGTCGCGGGCACCCGGGCCAACAAGCCCAGAAAAGTCGTAATCCACAGACTACCCAACACAGCGGGCAACCAGGAATTTGGATGAACGTGGTTCTGCCACCAGGTGAGGCCGGTGACCAGTACGGCAAAGATGAGCAGTACGAGACTGCCACCGCCGCGGGTCAGGTAAACCAAGCCAACCGGCGGAATCGTCTTCGCGGCAATTCGCATCGCCACGAGCAAGGCAATAATCACGATCAGCCACGCCACGACGCGGCCCCGTTCGGTAAACCGCGGCGTCAGCCAGATACCAATGACGAGGGCGACGATGAACAGCGCATACTCCACGCCCACCAGCAATAGCTGAAGCGGCACGGCGGGCAGAATGACGCCGGGTAAAATGGTCCCCAAGGTGAAAATTAACAGCGGCACCAAGAGATCCCAATTCCACCACCAGGGACGGCGACTGCCGGCCTTGCCTAACGCGATAGCAATCGTCGCGGGCCCGCCGCCGAAGAAGTCTTCGGCATCGCGTCCGGCCTTTTGCGCCGCGATAATTTCGGGCAACAGGTCGTGCAGCTCGCGCTGGAGCACGGTTTCCTTACTGAACTTGGCCTGTTGGCGCATATTTTCCACGAGATCATCCCAGTACGCCCGGTTTTCCGGGGACAGTTGGTCTCGTAGCGTTGCATTTTCCTTAATAATTGTTGCGATTCGCGCCACGACCGACACACCTTTCACAAATATTCACTAATCCCATGATAAGGAAGTTACCTGCCAAACGCCATTAATTTATCCCGCAAATCGCAGACCAACGAACAGGCCCAGTGCGGCCAGGAGTAGACCACCGCCGACGCTAGCCAGCCCATAGCCCAGTGCGGCGCCGTAGCGACGTTGGTCGAGCAACATGACCAGTTCGTGACTGAAGGTCGAGTAGGTGGTGAAACCGCCGAGGACCCCGGTGCCCAAGATAACGGTTGGCCAGGTGCCCCAATGCCAGCCGGTGAGCAGGCCCAGTAATAAACTCCCTAATAAGTTGATCACTAGCGTGGCAAATGGCCACCGATTTCCCCAGCGACCGGTCACCCATTTCGTCGTGGCATAACGACTCAGTGCACCCGCTGCGGCACCCAGGCCGGCCAACGCGGCCATCAAGGTTCCACCAGAGGTAGGCCCCACCAACGACGGGCACTCCAGACACCCAGAGTGCTACAGACCAGGCCACCAAGAACGGTGACCGCCAGATAGGCCGTCGCCAGCCCCCACTGTTGCTTTTCGAGCAGGTTAACCGTCGTCAGACTGAACGTGGAGAAGGTCGTAAAGGCCCCCACACCGCCGACCCCGAGGCCCACGGTCAAGGCTTCCGGCCACTTGGCGGTCAATCGTCGAGCGTGTGACAACCAGGCTAACAGGCCACTGCCGAGCAGGTTGATCAGCACTAGACTCCAGGGAAAGCCCGCACCGGTTGGGATAACCTCCCCCAGCCAGTAACGCAGACTCCCACCCAGGAAGCCACAGATTAGAATCGCCAGTACATTTGCCACACCTTCACGTCCTTTGTTTTGAAACGGATTAGTTCATTATAGCAAAAAGGGACGTCGCGACCACTGCGGCGTCCCCATGAATCATCAAATCATTCAACGTTTAGTGGAACTGCATCCCACCATCGACTTCTAACGTTTGTCCAGTAATATAATTTGAATCGGGACCGGCGAGGAAGGCGACTCCGGCGGCGACATCTTCGGGTTCGGACAGGCGACCCAGGGTGATATCCTTGGCGAACGTCTGCATGCCCCACTCGTCGTCCTTACCAGCATTCTGCCCGACCTTGTGAGCAATATCAAACATCATCGGCGTCTTCACAATTCCCGGTGCATAGGCATTTGCCGTGATACCTTCGGCGGCTAAATCCCGGGCAGCCACTTGGGTAATCCCCCGAATGGCAAACTTAGTCCCACTGTACAAGGCTAAGTTTGGATTTCCGACCACCCCAGCTTGCGAGGTAGCGTTGATAATCTTCCCGCCATGCCCGAGTTCCTTTAATTTGGCGTGTGCAGCCTGAATGCCCCACAGGGTTCCGGCCACATTCACGTGGTACACTAAATCAAACTGTTCTGGGGTAATCGTATCGATCGGCGTCGTCGGCCCTAAGCCGGCATTGTTGACGATCACGTCAAACCCACCGAGTTCATCGGCCGTCGCGTTGACCGCGGCAAAGACGCTGTCGCGATCGGCTACATCGACCTTCACGGCGCACGCCTTGCCACCATCGGCTTCGATGTCAGCGGCAACCTTCTTGGCATTGTCTAAGTTCAAATCGGCAATTGAAACCGCAAACCCATCGCTGGCTAAACGTTTGGAAATGGCTTCCCCAATTCCTTGTCCACCGCCAGTAACCATTGCTACTTTACCATTTGATGCCATGTGCCATTCACTCCTTCAGAATAAGTAGATTCACAGGTACACCCTCATTCTACCGGAAAGGATGAGGCAATGAAACCGATTTCACTTCAGGAATCTTAACTCGCTAGATCATCAAATGGGTTTACCAGTTCAAACGTCGTCAGTGACGCCTTTCGACCCACCAAACAGTAAGGACTCATTGTGACGAAACTAACAAAAAGCAGGCAGGAACCGCTGATTGCGATTTCTGCCTGCTTCTTAAATCTGCTTTTAATTAGTGCGTCTTAACCACCAAATCCAAGGCGGCTTGAAGCTCCGTCTGTTGGTCATCGGTGAGTTGGTCCTGGCTGACACACTGTTTGACGTTTTCTGCCACCACAACCCCCATCATCCGTTCCACGCCGGAACGAACGGCGGCGAGTTGGGTCAGAATGTCCTGACAGGGACGTCCCTCATCGACCATTTTTACAATTCCCTGCAGCTGGCCATCGGCGCGACGCAGGCGATTCTTCAATTGACTAGAAGTCGTTTGAACCATTAAGCACTCACCTCAGTTAATTTTTCATCGATATACTTCTTCAACGCGGCCTTAGGATGGAAACCCACGACCTTTTCCGTTGGCATACCGTTCTTGAAGACCACCAACGAAGGAATACTCATGATTCCCAGCGACTGCGCGAGGTCCTGGTTCTGGTCCACGTCGAGGGAGGCAAACTTCACCTGGTCGCCGTATTCCTTGTCTAACGCCTCTAAAACTGGCGTCTGCATCTTACATGGCCCACACCAAGTGGCCCAAAAGTCGACAACAGTGACGGCGGTGTCGTCCCCCACGTGTTCGAAATCCTTACTGGTAATTGCTTGCATGTCTGCGTACCCCTTTTCAAATTTGATCGTGAAATCAGTATACCCCCGTAGGTATGTTTTGGCTAGGGTTTTGCATTCTTATTGAGTTACTTTCATGTTAAATAACGGCTACGAAGTGCTCTGCCGCGCCTTCCGGGCGGTGTCTGGGAGGCTGGAACGCGGTGGGCACGTTGGGAAGCCAAAGAGCGGTCTCCCCCAGCGGCCTGATTGTAAGGCGGCCAAAGACGCCACCTAACAATCACGACACGGCTGAGCCTCCCAGCCACCACCCTCCAGGCTGACACTGACGTTACTTCGGAAATTTGTTGGTTCCATTCCAACTATGAACATGCCACCGTGGTCAACAAATTCTCAACAAGCTATATCTAACAATCCTATTTTTCCGAACTGGATGAAATAGAACAACTCAAAATTTGGAAGAGCACGCCGACGCCACGATTACCAAAGCTCATTGAATGTCAGAACACAATCGACCAGGACACAGAGGCCACGCCATCATTCATTTTGGAGAGCCAAACACGTCTCAGTATTTGGCAACGACCACTCTCAGCCGGAGGGGCCAGGGTCGGAGCCCTGTGTCGGGGCTGTTGGGTCGGCGATCCTGCCGGCCTTACAGCCCGGGACGTCGCTAAGACCCACGCTTTTGTGGGGCTTAGTGCGAGTCCGAAGACCGCCCTTTGGCTTCGGGCGTGCCCCACAGGACGTAGACCCTGGCCACCGCAGGCGGCCCAATACCGCCAAGATCAAAAAAACCGAGACACGAGGTCTCGGTTCAAAGATTCAAATAGTCAGATTAAGCTTCCTCTGGGTCCTTGTCGACCCCAGCGGTCAGGCGTGGATGGTTGTTTCCACGCTTCGTTTCCTTTTCCACGGCCTGTTGGGCTACCAAGTTCTGGTAGTTGAATGGGTCGTCGAAGTTTGGATTGAACAGCATGTCGACGAAGGCCAAGTCATCAATCGTGTTGCGGTTTTGAATCGCAATCGAGATGGCATTAGCGGACTGGGCAACTTCATGTTTACTGAAGAATTGGGCCCCTAAGATCCGCCGATTCTTCCGGTTGTAGACCAGGTTAATCGTCAGGTCGTCAGTCGTTGGCATGTAGCTTGGCCGCCAAGTGCCCTCGAAGGTCACTTGATCGGCATCGAAGCCGGCGTTTAAGGCATGATCGATGGTCAATCCGGTTGAGGCTAACGTCCGACCGAAGATGACCATGGCTGACGTGGCTTGCGTCCCCATGTATTTTTGGATATTGCCGAACACGTTAATCCCGGCCAACATTCCTTGACGGACGGCGTTGGTGGCAAGTGGCGTGTAAGCTGGCTTACCAGTTGGATTGAAGTTAACGACACTGGCGTCCCCACAGGCAAAGATGTCTGGGTTCGACGTTTGGACGTAATCGTTAATGATGATTGCGCCTTGCTTGTTCATTTCAACCTGACCCCGTAAGAGTTCGGTGTTTGGTACGAACCCGGTACAAACCACGGCTAAGTCGGCCGTGAAGTCCCCGTTCGTGGTTTCGATAACCAGTTCGCCATTGTCATTCCCGGTAAAGGAAGTGACGCGCCGATCCAAGAGCACTTTGACCCCTTCATCGGTAAGGATGCTGACGATGTGATCTGAGAGGCCCTTGTCGACGTAGTGGTTCAAGATGATGTCACGGGATTGAATCAATTGGACATCGTGACCCGTCCGTGCATAGCTTTCAGCCAATTCGGTTCCGATATAACCAGCCCCGATAATGGCAATTCGCTTGTTATCCTTAGCGGCCTTGTCGATGGCCACGGCTTGTTCGTAATTCTTACATAACATGACCTTGTCTTCGTCGATCCCAAAGATTGGTGGGACCGTCACCGTTGACCCGGTGGCCATGATTAATTTGTCATAAGTATCCGTCTTCATGTCCCCAGAGTCCATATCGACCACTTGAACGGTCTTGTTCTCGGAATCAATCTTGATGACGTTGTGACGCGTCAACACCTTTGCCCCAGCTTCGGTTAATTGTTCCGGGGAAGAATAAAACATGTCTTCTAGATGTTTGACTTGTCCGTCTAGGAACAGAGAAATCCCACAAGACAGAAAAGAAACATTCGTATGCCGTTCATAAATGGTAACTTCCGTCTCTGGATGATCTTGTAAAATTTGTAACGCTGCATTCGTACCAGCGTGTGTACTACCAACAATGATGACTTTCATGTTTACCCTCCTACACGAAAAACGATTCTACCGCTAGTCTACTTGAAAGTTAGCGAAAGATAAATGACTTCGTCTTGAAAAACATTAAAATAACTGTTATTTCCTCACACTTCTTTAAAAATGACGGCATTATGTGCAACTTACACATAAAATTTAGCTTAGAATCTGAGGATTGGTCTGATCCTTTTTAGCTATAAACCCCGGTATGACGCGGTTTAGCCATAATTACATGAATATTTGTATTGCAAGCTTCATGTTTGGCCCCCACACCGGCCGTCGATACCATGATCGATCTACCCCCTTGTCAAAACGGGGCTTTTTCAACCGCTTTCATCGCAACTCATCCTTGCCACTTATCGCGTGATAACAGCAATTAGTAACTGTTTGTCGCCGTTAATCAACCTCACCTAAATTGAGACAGGTTCGCCCCTAAATTCCCGGCAAAGTTAATTATCTAGCCATTTTTTAAAAAGAGTTACATTTCGCTTGCTAACAAACTGGCCGGTGATTATGATTAACACTAGTTAGTTCGTGATACGTTCTGACCTTAAGCACTGTGATAGAAGTTAGGAATCACTGTCTATAGATGCACTCCCCCCAAAACAAGTGATTTATTAACAGATTCCTAAATATGGCCCCGAGCAATCCGCATGTTGCTTGGGGCTTTTCTTTTTGCCTTTTTTTCAATAAAAAAGACACCCCTAAAGGATGCCTAAGCCCGCTGATGCCAAGCAGTCACGCCGCGTCTGACCACGACGGGAACCACCATCAGCACCAGGAACAACCAGGTGAAGTTCTGACGAATAAACGGAGTATTGCCGAAGAAGTAACCGACCGCACAACAACTAAAGACCCATAAGAAACTGCCAATGAGGTTGTAGATCCGAAACTGCCGCCAGGCCATGTCTGCCGTCCCCGCCATGATGGGGACGAAGAGACCCACGAAGGGGATGAAACGCCCAATTAACAGGGTTTCACCTTCATTGTTGGTAAAAGCCGCGGTGGCCTGTTCGACTTTCTGATTGGGAAGTCGCGCAATCATTTTGGCTTGCCGCTTCCCCCAGTGAACGGTACTCAGATACTTAATGACCGACCCCAAGGTAGCGGCCATCGTAAACATCACGATCAGCCACCAGATATTTAATCGCGACTCTGGCGCGGCCGCAATCGACCCCGCCATAAACAGGAGCGATTGGCCGGGGATAAAGGAAAAGATCAACATCCCCGACTCTAAAAATATTAAGAAAAACAGTACCGGGTAGATGCCGGTCCCTAACTGATTGGTTAGGGGCACCAGCACACTCAGTGGATGCCAAATGATCGCCCAAATCTCAGCGAGTAACGTCATGTCACAACCTCCATCGCTAACTGGGGTCAACTCCTCCAAATTAGCCGAATATCTATAAACAATTAACAGGTGATTATTGTAACTTTAATCGCGACAAATAGCCAAATTTTCACCTTTTCTAGGGACAAAGTCACCAATAATAGTCAAGCCGCCAAACAATTCTATGGTTCATCAAGTCAGGTGACACGGCCTTGTCAGCCTACCGCCTGTGACCAGACTGTAATGAAACCTATTTCCGAACAACGGTCAACCCCCACTGGTAAAATCCAGCGGCAGGTCATGCCTCACAGCGCCGAAAGTGTCGCTAAGTGCCGTCCTTTCTATCCCACAGGTCCATTATACGGTTATTTTCGACAAAGTCGGGGACTATTTTTCCAGATAAAACGACCGCCGATTATTCTCTGGCGGCCGTCAACCCTTATCATATGGGCGTTAAATTCAGTTATACCCTACGCAAATTACGCTAATAGGTGTGCCCCAACATTTTTCAGTAACTCGCTAATTTAGGTCCGCAAAGAGGCTTAATTACGCCCCTTCCCAGTTATTAGTAAATTTATGAAACCAATCAATTGCGCCTAATCTTGCCAGGGGTTACACTACAAGCAAGTTAGTAGCAACGACGCTACTAGCTGAGTTGCATCAATTCTTATTACTCTTTTTTACGAGCAGCAATTAGCACTCCCCCAAAGTTTCTAAGAAACCTGCTCGTATCCCCCCTCAAGCCGCGATAGCTCGATATCGTGGCTTTTTTTGTGCCATCGGAGAGGGGGCGCAGAAATCAGGGATCGGCTGGCAAGACTGCCTAACAGGGCCTGTCAGCTACCTAGGCCCCTAACCACCGGATTTAGCCTAACTAAAGGCACCTGTGACCGACAGCTATTTTGGGTTTACGGGACTATTCATCTGTCACCATTTCACCGCCGAGACCAGCCTCATGCGTCCAGTTAGGCAATTAACCTCCGCAACCAGGATACGGCAAAACCCGTGTTGATTTCGCCACCAGTGTAGCCGGAGGTGCCCACCGCGTTCCAGCCCCCTAGCTGGGCGCCAGGAGGCGGCCTTCACCATCTCCAGCCAGAATTAGTCCAACACCTGAACCCCAACACCAATCAGCCCAGGTCCAGTGTGCACGCCAAGTGCGGGTGATACATCCCCGGCATACCAGTCCAACACGTTTGGGTGGGCGGCTTTTAAGGCCGTTAAAACGCGTTCTCGCAGGTCCGGGTCGGCCCCGTCACAGACGGCCACATTGACCCGTTTGGCGGTGCCAATGGCGTCGTTAACCAGGTCTAACAGCTTACCTAGCGTTCGCTTGGTCCCGCGAACCTTGGCGATGGGATAGTAAATTCCCTCTTCATCACACGAAATAATTGGTTTCACATTTAATAGAGTCCCGGCCATGCCGGCGACCTTACCGATTCGGCCACCCGCCTGCAGGTATTTCAGGGATGGCACGTAGAAGAAGACCTTGGTCTGAGCGGTCACCCGCTCCACCTCCGCCACAATCTCATCGAAGGACTTACCGGCATCGCGGAGCTGGGCCGCATAGATGGCCGCAAAGCCACTCCCAATCCCCACACTCCGGGTATTGATGACGTGCACCGTCAGATCGGTATCCGCCGCCAACAGTTGCGTTTCCTGGTAGGTCCCGGACAGTGCCGCCGAGATGCAGACGGCAATCACGTGGGTGTACCCGGATTCTTGAATCCGTTCTAAGGCCTCCATGATGTGCTTGCCAGTCGGACTCGCCGTGGTGGCCTTCTCGTTGGCCTGGCGCCGATAGAATTCCGTGGGGGTGATGGTGACCCGATCCTCGTAAGCCCGGTCGCGGAAAATCACGTTCATGGGCATTAAGGCCATGTCCGCCGCTTCAAGGACGTCGGCTGGAACATCAGAACATGAGTCTACCAAAATGGCAATCTTTTCTTGTGACATGACTGTTACCTCGTTTCTCCTAGTATCGTTCTTTGATAATAATCGTAATTATAACGCAATTACCTAGTTATTGAAACTAGATCATCTGTTGTTTGTTCTGGAAGTCCCTTTACCAAGCAGTAAATTTGCCTTCGCCAAACCGGCTAATTCGATAGTTTCCCCCTATACTAAGTGCAATCAAAAAATATTTTGACCAGCATCTATCAATTTTCACTAATTCAGGTATTCGTTCTTTCTATTCGTTTGGGCTGATTTGACTATCGGGACTCCCCTCACCGACAAACGCAACGACCACGTCTGGCAACCATGAAACCGGAATCAGAAATATTTCGGTTGTCAGAATAACCATCGACCACGGGTGACTTAAAAGACAACTTTTTATAAACATAAATGTTTGGGCGCCCAAAATTAATACCCCTCAAGGTTGACATTGCGGCTCAATAGCCTATACTTACGAATGGAATCAAAGTCTGTCGTACGACCCAGTCACACGAAATTGCTCTTATTCGCACCGTTTCGACTGGGACTTCTCCGGACTTTACAGGAAAGACAGAAGTCACTCGACTGCCTGAATTTCTAAGCCAATAGAAAAGAGGGATTTTTTTATGAAGAATCACGAATCCGATCCAAAGTCCAAGCACCATATGATCCAATCCACTGGCGGCGACCAGAAGAGTCTCGACGAAGTTAACGGGACTGTCGAAGTTCCGCAAAACGCTGGTTTCTGGCGTACCCTGATGGCCTATACCGGGCCGGGTGCCCTGATTGCCGTGGGGTATATGGACCCCGGTAACTGGATTACCTCCATCGCCGGTGGTGCCAACTACAAGTACGCGTTACTGACTGTGGTCTTGCTCTCCAGTCTGGTCGCCATGCTCTTACAAGCCATGTCAGCTAGACTCGGGATTGTGACCGGGAAAGATTTAGCGCAACTCACCCGCGAACGAACCGGTAAGAAGATGGGTTTCTTCCTCTGGATCGTGACCGAAGCGGCCATCATGGCTACCGATATTGCTGAAATCATCGGGTCAGCCATCGCCTTGAAGCTACTGTTCGGGTTCCCACTGATTGTTGGGATTCTGATTACCACCGCCGACGTCTTAATCCTCCTGATCCTGATGAAGTTAGGATTTAGAAAGATTGAAGCCATCGTTGCTACCTTGGTTGCCGTCATCCTCTTCGTCTTCTTATACGAAGTGATCTTGGCCCAACCAAACGTGGGCCAGATGTTGAAGGGCTACCTGCCTTCCAGCAAGGTGGTCACCAATCAAGGTATGCTCTACCTGTCCTTAGGGATTGTTGGGGCGACCGTCATGCCGCATGACTTGTACCTCGGGTCATCGATCTCACAAACGCGAAACTTCGATCGCAAGGATCGCAAGAGTGTGGCCAAGGCCATTCGCTTCACCACGATCGACTCCAACATCCAATTGACGTTGGCCTTCGTTGTGAACAGTTTGCTCTTAATCTTAGGAGCGGCCCTCTTCTTCGGGACCAACAGTGACCTGGGCCGGTTCGTGGACCTATTCAACGCCTTAAGCGACAGTAAGATTGTCGGGGCGATTGCCAGTCCAATCCTGAGTATGTTGTTTGCCTTAGCCTTACTGGCTTCCGGTCAAAGTTCCACGATTACCGGAACCTTGGCTGGTCAAATCATCATGGAAGGGTTCATCAACCTGAAGATGCCACTCTGGGCCCAACGGGTTATCACCCGTCTGCTCTCCGTGACGCCAGTGATCATCTTCGCCATCTACTATCACGGTAATGAAGCGAAGATTGAAAACCTCCTGACGCTCTCGCAAGTGTTCCTGAGTATCGCGTTACCGTTCGCCATGATTCCACTGGTGATGTTCACCAGTAGTAAGGATCTCATGGGTGAGTTCGTGAACAAGACGTGGTCTCGGATTCTCGGCTGGATCATTGCGGTAATTCTGATTATCTTAAACATCTACCTAATCTTAAATACGTTACATCTCGCCTAACCATGACGAGTAGCCCGGCCGGCTTGGTCGGGCTTTTCTTTTGCCGTCAGTTAGCTTGCTCGACTGCTTACCAACCGTTGACTTCTCCGCAATCACAGCGTATAACTAAAAAAACGAGGTGAGCCCTATGGCAGATTATCAAGTTTCCAAAACGATTGTGCTCAAGTCCCCCACGGCCGACGACGCCCCGGGATTATTTGACCTCGTCGACGCGGATCGCCAAACGCTGCGCCGTTGGTTGCCCTGGGCAGATGACACCGAAGCGGTGGCGGATGAGGCCGCCTTTCTCCGCATTTGCCAACGCCAGATGGCGCACGGTGAACTTTGGCTAGCCGTAATTTGGGTCGACAATCGGCCGGCTGGCATGATCGACCTGCACAACATCCACGACGGTCAGGCCGAGGTGGGTTACTGGTTAGGACGTGCCTTTCAGGGCCGCGGGGTCATGACGCAGTGCCTCGAAACCGTTGAGCAGATCGCCTTTACCACGCTTCATCTGCGTAAACTCTTCTTGTTAGCGGCTAGTGGTAATTTCGCCAGTCAAGGAGTGGCAAAACGCCGTCACTTTCAAGTGGAGGGCCGGTTGCGCCAACAGATTCCCGATACCCACGGCGGTTATTGGGACGCGGTGTTATTTGCGAAGTTGGCTTCGGATTGAATTTTTTAGCGTAAATTAAAGGCGGTGTGTTCCCGGAAATGGGAGCACACCGCCTGTTTTAATTATTTAGCTTTTTGAATTTACTCTGTTGAAACGTGCCAGCCAGGACAGTTGGTTCCGACTCTTTGAATTTACCTGGCCGAAACGTGCCAGCCAGGGCAGCCGACTCCGCTTAACCCCGTAAAGAAAATCATCCAGGTTCGGGATGATTCTCTTTACGACGTTAATGCTCGCTTGGGTTGGCTCTTTGATTTTACACAGTCGAAACGTGTGGTTAAAGGCAGCTGGTTGCGCTTAACCCCGTTAGGAAACTAATCCAAAACCAGGATTAATTCCCTAACGACGTTAATGCTCGCCAGCTAACCGCCTTTAACCGCACTCTTTTACTAGGCTCTCTGTCCGCCGTCAACGGTAAATTCAGCACCATTAGCGAATGAAGATTCGTCGCTACCTAAGTAGACACAAACCTCACCGATGTCTTGTGGCTTACCTAAGTGGCCCACTGGCACCGTCTTGGTGATTTGTTCCTTGGCAGCTGCGGGGATGATGGCCGTATCGATCCAGCCTGGGTGAACGGAGTTAACACGGATATCAATCCCACGTTGGGCTAAGTTCAAGGCCGTGGCGTGGCTCAACATCCGGGTCCCACCCTTACTTGCGGAGTATGCTGGGGCCATTGGTAACCCAATCAAACCGGCAACTGAGGATACGTTGATGATGGAGCCCTTGGCGTCGTTGGTCTTTTGCATCGTCTTGATAGCGGCCTTTTCACCTAAGAAATTAGCGGTCAGGTTGATGTCGATCACCTTTTGCCAGTCTTCTAATGACAGGTCTTCAATAGCCGTGTTCGGGCCACCAATTCCGGCATTGTTAACCAGGATATCCAGCTTACCAAACTTTTCAACGGTCGCGTCGATCACCTTTTGCCAGTCGGCTTCTTTGGCAACATCCTGTTGCACGAAGAGACTGACGTCGTCCCCAAACTTTTCAACGGCGGCATGGCCCCCATCGACGTTGTGGTTGGCGGTAATAACTACCTTGGCACCTTCGCGAACGTAGCATTCGGCAATACCGAGGCCGATTCCGGCAACCCCACCGGTAATAATGGCAACTTTACCCTTTAAACGATCAGTCATATCAAATCATCCTTTCAATCTTTTCTATTGTTCAGAATATCACACTCGGCTGGTGGGGGAAAATAATTACCCCTCTTAGTCGTTGATCGGCAACACTGGTCTTACGAACAACACCTATCAATTAGGATTTGCGCGATGGGTCTTCCGGGTGGTGCCTGAGAGGGCTGGAACGCCATGGGCGCGGTGGGAAGCCAAAGAGCGGTCTCCCCACCCGGCCTTATTGTAAGCTGACCAAAAACGTCAGCCAACAATAACGACACGGCTGAGCCCTCTCAGGCACCACCCTCCAGACCTTTTTCCTCAACGGGACACGTTCTGCTTCACTCTTAAGTAGTCGAGCAACAACAAACTACAATTAGTTACTAGCTACATAACAACGACCGATTCATAAAAAAATCCGAGACCTGCGCGCCCCGGATTTTAGTTTTTTATTCTTTTAGCTTAAAACTTGTGGGCTAAGACTAAGCCACCAGTTTCGTCCTCATTTGGATGGTCGCGCTTAACCACGAGTTCCTGGTTGACGAAGCTGAAGATCCCGCTCTGGCCAAGTTCACGTCCGAAGCCAGACTTCTTGACCCCACCGAATTCGAGTTCTGGCAAGGAACTGAAGAAGGTGTTGACGAAGACCATTCCCGTTTCGATCCGGGATGCTAATTCGGCACCATATTCGGCACTACCGGCAAAGACGATTCCGCCTAAACCGTAGTCGGCGTCGTTAGCCAAGGCGATGGCTGCATCGTCATCCTTAACCTTGTAAACCTGCGCCACGGGACCGAACATTTCCTTCCCGTAGGCGGGGTTGTCCTTGGTGATGTTGGTTAAGATGGTTGGCATGAAGAACTGGCCATCGTCGTCGATTGGTTCGTGGACGTAGTAGGCTGTCGCGCCACCAGCAATAGCTTCATCGACTTGAGCCTGTAACTTTTCCTTAGCCCGCTTGGAGTTCATTGGGGCTAACGTCGTACTTGGGTCCATTGGATCGCCCATCTTCACGGACGAGAAGGCAGCCTTCAAGGAAGCTAGGAATTCATCGTAGTTGTTTTCAGTAACGATGAAGCGCTTGGAAGACGTGCAGACCTGCCCGGCGTTGTACAAACGAGCCCGTGGTGCGATGTTCTTAACATCGGTCATGTTAGCATCGTGCGCAACGATAAAGGCATCGACCCCACCGAGTTCCATCGTGGTCTTCTTGAGGTGTTCACCGGCAACCTTGGCAACGGCAACTCCACCCCGTTCGGAACCGGTCAAGGCAACCCCTTGAACCCGTTTGTCAGCGACGACATCGGAGACTTGGTCGTAGGATAAGAACAAGTTGGTTAAGGCCCCTTCAGGCGCCCCGGCCCGGCGAACGGCGTCTTCGAAAGCTAACGCTGAGGCTGGGGTAATGGCAGCATGCTTGTAAACGATGGGGTCACCCACGGCAAAGTTCGGGGCGAAGATCCGCATCATTTGGTAGTAAGGGAAGTTCCAAGGTTCCACCGCCATCATGACACCCAGTGGATGGTTCTCAAGTTGAGCTTCACCGGCGATGGATTCGATGGCCCGCGGCTTCAAGAGTTCCTCGGCGTGGTCGGCATAGTAGTCGGCAATCATCGCACACAGAATCACTTCACCCTTAGCTTCACCGATCAACTTACCCATGTCCACCGTTAACACCTTAGCGAGACTATCGGTCTCATCTCTAAAGATCTGTGCCAACTTGTGGAGTACTGGAATTCGGCTGGATACTGGATCATTTCGCCATTTCAAATAGAGTTTTTGTGCCTTTGCTAAACTTTCTTCGACATACTCAGGAGTTGCGTCTTCATAAGTCTTCACAACTTCATTGGTATAGGGATTGGTTGTTTGATAAGCCATTCTACTTCTCCTCCTTATTGGGGTCATTCACGTTCACAAAGTAACCCCTTACATTTGACACTATACCCTCATAGATTGCGGAACGCTAGTAATTCGTTTGTGAGTTTCTATTCAAGATCTCTTGTGAAATTGCACACGGATTTAAAGCGCTATCATAATTTTCTAACAAAATTGGTCTATGGTTGAATTCTAGGTAAGACAATAAGATTTCAACTGCTTAATTTTCCTCGAAAACGACGGCTAAACCGGCGAATGTGTTCAAACATCACAAGTGGCAGACTGTACGCCAGTTATCCGAACTAGCCGGCCAAAAACGAAATGAGTCATTGGATTAACTCGTGTCGGCCGGAGGACAGTTCCAGACGAGCTCAGTCGTGCCGTTTGCCTTAGCGGAGTGGTTTTTCTCCGGTTAGGCAAAGACCGTGCTTGAAGACTTTCGCTTCTCAGAAAGGCTTCAAGTCGCGTCCACAACGTTCCAGCCCGTCTGGAACTGTCCGGAGGCATGGCCAGATGGATCCAAAAAAAGCGACTCTCGTGAGGAGAGTCGCTCGATAAGTATTAGCTTAACTTCCAACGGTCCAAAATCCCGTTGAACAGGCGGTTGGCCGTGGTAATCTGGTCCAACACCGTCCGGGGGCTAGCGGTAAAGTTATCGTTTGCCCACTTATTAATTATTCCCAACGAGCCCGCGGCAATGAATTCCGCGGACGTGTCGATCACGTCTTCCTTTAAGTAACGGTACTCAGGCATTGCGTGGAGCAAAATTGACAATCTTGACGCCACAAACTCATTCGCAGATTGACGCCAGACGCCCCCATCGTATGGGTAAGCGTTCAAGAAAAGTTTCGAATGGTCAGCGATCCGTTCCAATAATTGGATCGTTGCCGGCCGCCAATTTTCTAGGGTCAATGCCGTGGGTTGTTCATGCCGTGGGGCGTCCACGATAAAGTGTTGGTAGACAAAGCCCAACAATTCATACTTGTCAGCAAAGTAGTAGTAGAACGTTTTCCGGTGAACCTCCGCCTCGTCAGCGATCTCACGGACCGTGACCTTGTCAAACGTATTGTGGTTTAACAGCGAAGCCAAGGCCTCCGCAATACGCTCCTTAGTTTCCGATGCAGCCATCGTGATACCTCCAATCATACACACCATTTAGATTTTTATTTTGCACGTTACTAGCATCCCCCCCGGAAGCTAGTAACCTTAACTAACATCCTAAGCTGACTAAAATTATACGCGTCTTCACGCCAGATAAAACCCTTTTCAGAGAAAAATGTCAGTTAGTTGCTCATTAGTTATATCTATCAACTATAACCTCGATTATCCTTTAAACAGCCTTGATTATAGCATAACCACTGATATATTGTACGATACTTTTGTGCACAATAGGTAATTTATCCGTAAATTTTCTGAAAAACCCGAAATCTTTTTCGTTAATTACCTCACCAGTGAGTCATTTTAACGGTCCCTCCAGCTCTAAGAGCCATTGTTTCCGTTTTAGGCCCCCCGCATAACCAGTTAAATCCCCATTTTTACCAACTACGCGGTGACAAGGAATGACCAGACTAATCGGGTTGTGACCAACCGCACCCCCGACAGCACGCGCTCCGGGATTGTGGCCGATCGCCATCGCAACCTTATCTGCTATCTCGCCATAGGTCCAAACTTGACCATACGGGATTGTTCGTAACACTTGCCAAACTTGACGCCGCAACGGCGTCCCGTCAGGCCGAACCGGGAAAGTAACGGATGGTTGTGCGCCGTCAAAGTAAGCCGCCAACCAAGTCGCGAGCTGGTCAAATACCGGACAATCGCCAGTCGGCGTCGCGGCGGGCAACGTACTCCCGAAGTGTTCCTGATCATCGAACCACAAACCGGTAATGGCCGACCCATCGCTAGCCGCGGTCATCGATCCCAGTGGCGTGTCAAATTGCTTTTGCCACATCATGATCACCCTTTTTTACTTATTTTATCATTAAAAAAGACGATAGGCTAACATTAGTCAATTAAATTTTTAGCGAGGCCACCCTTCCTAGTGGTTAGTCCACCGGTCTTCAGGTCCTTATTGGCGTCCGATCCCACCAACCACGCACCCTATCCGCAAACTAACGCTGTTAATTGTTCCATAACTAGGTTGAAAAAAGAATTTAATTGCTGTTAGATTTTCTAGGGTGATCGCCGGTCAGGGCCACCAACACTAAAGCCTGAAACTGTCAAAGCTAGTCTTTGCCAATTTCATCTGGTAACCACTTCTGTCGGTTCAAATCGCCAGAATTATTATCTCAACCACTGACGGACATTTATAACAAAAGGTGAAAATAACCACATCAGTCGCCCAAACCTAGGACGATCTAATGTGGTTATCTCAATACTACCGATTTAAATTTTAGTGATACAGGTCGAACCGACCCTTGCTGAAGACGGTACTCAGGTGGGCACTTTCCAGTAAGGAACGGTCGGTGATAACCTTCTTCATCGCTGAGGCAACGTAGCCCTTGATCTTACGGTTACTACTGAAGATTTCACCGATTCCGTCGCGGTCACTCAGTGAGGCCACGGTCCCGACGGACTTGTAAACGAAGGGTAAGGTCTCACGACCACGCCGTTGTAAACCGATATTCTTGGCGGCTTGTGCCCCCGCAGCCAAGGCAATTTGCGCCGTGGTTGGGTAAGGACGCTCGCTGTCGGCATCCATGACGGCGGCCACGTCACCCACGATGTAAACTTCAGGATGGTCGGCTATGGACAGATCGGGTTCAACAACGACTCGGTTCCGCCGTTGTTCGAAGCCGGAATCCGCGATAACTTGTGAGCCACTGACCCCCACGGTCCAAACGATCGTGTTGGCCGGCACTTCGTGTTCCTCATCGTTGCCGTCGCTGTAAACGACCGCACCGGGCTTGATTTCCTTAATGTTGGAGCCTAGCTTCATGTCGACGTTGTGCTTAGCCATGAAGGCCATCGCATAATCTGCCAGGGACTTGTCAAACATTGGCAAGATGGCTGGTGACCGTTCCAGACAAACCAGCTTGATGGCCGGCGTGTTGTAGCGCGTCTGGAGCTTTGGCAGAGACTGCGTCAATTCACCCAGGAGTTCAATCCCGGTAAATCCAGCCCCACAAACGGCGACTACTAAGTCGTTGGGATCTTGGCTCTGGGCATAGCCCTTTACCTTGGCCTCAATGTGCTGGTAAACAGCCTCGGAGGTTGCCAAATCATCCATTGGTAAGGCATTCTCCTCGGCCCCTTTCAGGCCAAATGTTTCGGACTGGAAGCCTAAAGCCACAATTACATAATCATAGGTGATCGGTTCGTGATCCGCCAACGTGACCTGCTTCTGATCCACGTCTACGTTGGTAACCGTGTCGCAAATGAAGTCCACGCGACTACTGATGACATCATTAATCTCATAGGTGATCCGGTCGGGCGCAATGGTCCCCGCCGCCACCTCGTGCAGATTGGTTTTTTCCGTGTGGGTACTCGTCTTATCAACTAAAATAATTTTATCTTCACTAGGTACCTCACGCTGTAGGAACTTGATTGCCCGCATGCCTGCGTAGCCACCACCGAGAACTAAAATCGTTGCCATATTAAACGACCCCTTTTCTGCTAGAGTTCCCTGAAGTTCGGTTAGTTTGTTAATCCGTTAATCGGCTAAGCCCATAATCTCTTAACCGAAGACCACTCCCCCCGGAGAAATCAGCGGGTGACCTAATCATCAGGGATGATTTACTTCTATTATACGAGTTATCAGGTGAAAAGCCATTGAAAGCGGTTTATTAAATATTTCACAAATCCAACGCCTAACCCGACTAAACCACTAGCGAATTGGTTAACCCAGTGTGGCAGTCGCCCCAGACCTCAGCGAGTCACTTTAGCTGAAATCTCCTCACGAAACCTTTATGGTAGAGGTTAGTTAAGTTAATTAGGTTTGGTGGTTGTTCTCACCTGCGGTCACGAGACGCCACCCTGTGAGGCAGACCTGAAGCCTGAGAAGCAGGCTTCAGGGCAACCTTGAACCTCGAAAAACACGAGTTTCAAAGTCGGCCGTGGTCTAAGTCGAGAAACTACCTCGACTAAGACCACCGACACGGGGTTCTGTCTCGTGACCTCCGGTTAAAATAAAACTGTCAGCATCACCATTAACGGTTGGTATCCTTTAGCCGGAGGTGATCAGTGGGCCGTCCTGTGTCGGTGGTGTTAGGCCGGCGTTCTTCCGGTCTTACAGCAGGGGCCGCCTTTAAGACCCGCGCCCCTTGTGGGGCTTAAAGACGAGTCCGAAGACCGCTTCCTGGCTTCGGGCGTGCCTCATAGGACGGCCCGCTGATCACCGCAGACGGAAACCAGAAACCAAACCATTCAAGGAGGATTTCTTCATGACAACATTAGTAATTGGTGCTCACGGCCACGTTGGCCAGCACATTGTCGAACAACTTGCAGCTATGGGTGAAACCGTCTATGCTGGGATCCGCTCCGAATCTCAAGCCGCAGAATTAAAAGCCTTAGGGGGCCAACCCCGCACAGTCGATCTGATGGGCAGTATCGATGACTTGGCTGCCGCCATGGCCGGCATCAACACCGTCGTCTTCTCTGCCGGTTCCGGTGGGAGTACTGGCGACGACATGACCTTAAACATTGATCTCGATGGGGCCGTTAAGTCCATGATTGCCACAGAAAAGGCCGGGATCAAGCGTTTTATCATCGTCAGTGCCATGGGTACCGACGACCGGTCCTTCTGGAGCAAATCGGGCATTCGGCCTTACTACGTAGCGAAGTTCTACGCGGACGAATGGCTCAAACACCGCACCAATCTGGATTACACCATTGTCCGTCCTGGAATCCTGACCAACGATGCCCCAACCGGCAAGATCACTACTCAGACGGCCGATAGCGCCACGAAGTCCGTCAGCCGGGTCGACGTAGCCGCAGTGGTTGCCACCATCGTGGCGCATCCCCAACCAAAGCAAACGATTGAATTCGTCAACGGTGACACGGCCATTGACGCCATCATCCACTAAATTTAAGAAGTTCTTAGCACGTCAGCCAGGTTGGTTGACGTGCCTTTTCTTTCCCGCCAGACTGGCGTTTGCGACCGGTTGCTCATTGATTTATTCCCCCACGCCGCGTAAAACAGTACATAACCCACTAATTGGTATAAATTGTTTATCCCCGATGTGATAAAATAAGTTTATAAATGATTAACAACTGGAAAGGAAATAGCGCATGAATTTTAAAGACTTAGCATACTTTACCCGATTAGTAGACCGTCAGAGTTTCTCTCGCGTCGCCGAAGATTTTCAGGTGACCCAACCCGCGGTATCGGCTGCGCTACGCCGGCTGGAAAAGGAATTGGCCATCCCCTTGGTCGACCGCCGGCAATCCCGCCGCGAGGTCACGCTGACCCCTGCTGGTAACCAGTTCTACGCCCACGCTAGCCGAATCTTAAATGAATATCACCGTTCCCAACAAGACTTAGTCAGTCTGGAAAAAGGCACGGTGCGTCTGGGTCTACCACCCATTATTAGTCAAAACCTTTTACCTCAACTGGCCCCGGCCTTGCAAGAGGCTGATTTGTTCAGTGCCTTGAAGCCCGTCGAAGGTGGTTCCAACCAGATCCTCAAGAAGCTTCTAGCCGGCGAACTGGACGCGGCCTTCATTGGTACCGCGGGCAGCCTCCCCTCCGATACCCTGGAAGTGGAGGAACTGACCTCTGCCGAATTTGCCATCATCGTCAGCCAACAACATCCCCTGGCTAACCGCAACCGGGTCAGCTTCAGCGAGTTTGTTGACGACCCCTTCATCATGTTGGAACCCGGCTACGTTCAAGATAACGTCTTCCACCAGCTATCTGACGCCGGTATCACCCCGAAGATTCGGTTCCAAACCAGTCAGGTCGAGCTGATTAAACAGCTGGTCGCGGTCAACGCCGGGGTCAGCCTGTTGATCGACCTCGCCATCTCGCAGAGTGATCCGCTGATCGCGTTACCGCTACTAGATGATGTCCCCCCATTCCGCATTTGCCTAGTCACTCGTAAGGGACAACATCCCAACGCCGCTACTCAGGCCTTCATTGACTTGGTGCGAAACGAACTAAAAGGAGCGTAATCCCCGGCTCTAGCCGACAATCACGCTCGAATTAGCTTCTATTCTACTGATTAATAATTATTTCAATTGACGGTCGTCGTGCTTGTTGTCCAGGTTTAGGGCACTGGCATTGACGGCCGTTTGTACTTGGCTGGAAATCTTCTTAGTTGTGACCCGTTGTAAGTGAATCTTAGCTGGTTGGATGCCGGCGTTGGGCCGGTCACTCAGCTGAATGGACGTCCGAATCTCGGGGGCATTGTCACTGGTCGTCGTCTTGGTTGCGGCAGAAGCCCCGGCAGAGGTTGCCAGCAAGGTTGTCACCGTCATGGCAACCAGCATTACTTTAGTCATCATCGTTTTAATTTTAGTCATTTTAACCACTCCTCAGTTAGTTGTTTTGGCTGTTCGCTTTCGATGACTTAGTTATACCATGGGACGCGCCCGCTAATCTTGAAGTTAAAATAAGTCGCACATAAGAATTTCTTATTTTCCACTAGCGGCATTATGTTATTATGCATTTAAACACCACCACACGAAGGAGTATCAGCGTTTATGAAAAATACAATTCTACTGGTCGAAGACGAGGAAGGCCTGGCCAGCTACGTTGCCAAGGAACTGACCTTCGAAGACTTTACAGTGATTACGGCCGCAGACGGTGAGGAAGCCTGGGAAACCTATCAGGAAAAACGCGACGACCTGCTTTTAATCCTACTAGATTGGATGTTACCCAAGATGGATGGCATGCAGGTTCTCCGTCGAATTCGCAAGCACGACGACCTCCCCGTCATCATGATGACCGCTCGCGATTACCTCGGCGACAAGGTCACTGGGCTAGACACCGGGGCCGACGACTATATCACGAAACCCTTTGAAATCGAAGAACTCCTCGCCCGGATTCGCGTCATCCAGCGCCGGGCCGAGCATCAGACCGGCCGTGACCAAGCCTACCATTTAGCCGATCTGACGCTGGTCACCAAGACCCGCCAGGTCGATCGCGGCGGGCGCAACCTCCAACTTACCCAGCGTGAATACGACCTCTTACTCTTCTTGTTACAGCACCCTGGCCAAGTCTTCACCCGCGACGAGCTCCTCGATAACGTCTGGGGCGTCGACTTTCTCGGCCAACAAAACGTGGTCGACGTCTACATCGGCTACCTGCGCAATAAAATTGACGTGGGCGACGCGCCGCACCTCTTTCACACGGTGCGTGGCGTCGGCTACAGCCTAAAGGAAGATGATGCTGATGCGAACTAAGCAGCCGCGATCATACGCGGATATCATTCGTCACTCGTTTACCAGTCTGCTGGTGACCATTGGGATCGTCATTGTCCTCACGGTCAGCATCACCCTGGTCGTCGATCAACTCACGCGAGCCCAGAACCAAGCGGCCCAACTGAGTGCCAGCCTCCAGACCTCACAGGTCAGTAATTTCCAGGACTGGCTCAAGGTGAATCAAGCCAGTGGACTGAACTCTCACAACACGTTTGTCTTCATCAAACAAGCAAACGGTACGACAACGTCACTCCTCCCACGAGGGGCAGCGCTCGCCGCAGCCAGGACCTGGTCGATTCCCTTTACCCATCTGACCTATTTCAAAGGCTGGGGACTCTATTTCTCCGAATCGCTGAAGACTGGGGGCCGCACCTACGATCTCTTCATTGGGATGCACGTGTTGGTCGGCAATCTCCATATCTTAATTGCGGTGCTTATCATTATTATTGGCCTGAGCTTCCTAATTGGGCTGGCCTACGTTCGCCGGCTGGCCAATCGTATCAGTGCCCCCACTATGGCCTTGGCCCAAGCGGCCCAACAAGCCGCCGCCAATCCCGAAAGTACGCAGCCAGAACTGCCACGACCAACGGAACCGGTGGAAGTGGCCCAACTGGCCAGCGACTTCAACCAACTCCTGGCCGCCCAGAATGGCCGACTGCAACGTGAGCGCCAATTTATCTCCGACGCTTCGCATGAACTCCGCACACCCATCGCCACCATTCGGGGCAATCTCAAATTAATCGAACGTCGCGGAGAACAGCATCCCGAGGTCATTCCCGAATCACTGGGATTCATCGACCAGGAGTCCTTGCGGATGCAACATCTGATTGAAAACTTACTCCATCTTTCCCGTGCCGATCGAGCCGCGGTCACCTTGGAACCCCTAGATATCGCGCTCATGGCCCGGGGTGTCGTCGAACACTACCAACCCCTGGTCAGCCAACCGTTGACGTTTAACGGCCCCACAACACCGACCATGGCCCTGGGTAATCAGGACATGCTCCATCAAATCCTAACGGCCCTCCTCGACAATGCCCACAAATATTCACCGGCCGACCAGCCCATCACGGTGACCGTCGCCACAACCGACGACCACGTGACCCTCACGGTGGCCGACCAAGGAACGGGGATTGCACCGGAGAACCGCGAACACATCTTCGAACGGTTCTACCGGGTTGATAGCGCCCGATCCAACAAAATTGAGGGCAGCGGCCTGGGACTCGCCATCGTTTCCCAACTGGTCAGCCTCAACCATGGCACGATTGCCGTCACCGATAACACCCCGCACGGCAGTCGATTTGCCGTAACCTTGGCCGCCGCAAAGGAAAAATAAGAAATTCTCAGGTAATCCTTAATTGAAATCAAGGACTAAAGCGACCTTTCCCCGGTATACTGGGTCCATAGATGATATCTGAGTGGTTCTGGTTAACCACCTAGCTTCACCGCCTGCGTCAACCAGACGCCACCCGGTGAGGCAGACCTGAAGCCAAAGTTCGGTCTTCAGGGCAACCTTGAACCTCAAAAGACGAGTTTCAAAGTTGGCCGTGCTCTAAGCCGAGAAAAAACCTCGGCTAAGACCACCGACACGGGGTTCTGTCTGGTTGCTTCCGGCTAGGACTGGTTGAACACACAACATAATATCAAATATCACCTATTATGTTGTGAATGTAATTCAGCCTCGGTTGGACAGGAGCAGAGTCCCGTGTCGACGGCGTTAGGTCGGTGATTTGCCGGCCTTACAGCGTGGCGTTCCTGACCAACCGAGACAACCAATCTCGGATGTCATAATTTGAAAGGAAGCGTGAGATTATGCTGATTGATGACAACCCGCAAATTCATACGATAACACCCGCCCAGATTACGAAGGTTTTCTACCCTTACGTCATCGCCAAGACGGAAGCCGGGAGTTACGTCAACCTGAACTTAAGCGACCAGGAACGCAAGGACCCCTTGTTCTGGGAATCCATCGCTAACATTGCCAAAGCCAAACTTTGGGTGCCAATTGGCGAAAAGTTCCATCAACTCTTAGCGTACGATTGGACGTACGCGATGTAACTTTCCCACTCAAAACTTAATCGCCGATCATGAATTAAAGGCCTCCAGCGAGAGTGTCCATTCACCACTAAATCGGCCCCTAACCTTAGCCCCCAAGCTGCTTGACTTGGGGCTTTTTTGTCGCAAGAGTGCGCCATCAGGCGGTTAGTCGGCGAGCATTAACGTCGATTACGGAAAAATCCCGGGCTTGGATTATTCCGTAATCGGGGTTAAGCGGAGCCGACTGCCTGATGGCGCACGTTTCGGCTAGGTGGCCACCCACGAAAAAAAGCCTGGGTTTCATCCCAAGCTCTCGTTTAAAATTTACGTTCAATTCTTAATGGGGAATCGGTTTGTGCGTGAACTCCGCCTTCCGCCGCAACTGTTTGCGGGTCTGTCCCACCATAATCTCCGTGGGATAAGCCAGGTACCCATCCAGGGTGCCACCAAAGCTGGCAACGCAAAAGCTCATAAAACCCCAGACTGCGGGCGACCAATTTGGAAAGTAAGGAGCCACGCAAGCGATGATCATGAAGAAAATAAAACCAACTAGACCTTCAAATCCCTGCCGACCAAACCGACTGAAGTAAGGGTACTGGCGCGTGAACAAGCCGTCAACAATGACCAGTCCGAGCATTGCCCCCACCGCCAACTGTTTGCTGGATGCGCCGGGTTCGAAAATCACCGGACTCATCAGCAACATCAACACCTGAAGAAACCAGAACGAATGAAACGCATAGCGCCAATCAAACCGCATCCGAATCGCCTCACTTTCCAAGTTGGGTTCCGCTTTTGGACTCCCAGTGTAGCACAGGAAAGCTTAACAATAGGCTAACGGAAACTGACCTGGTTAGGGTAGTTGCAATACTAACGCGCGGTTGTTCCCTGTTCAGAGCGAAAGGCTACCAGCATGCTGAGCAAGGCTCCGAGTCCGGTCACTACCAACACCAGCAACGCCCATTTAGAACCCAACGCCGTTTTAACAACGGTGCTGCCACTCCCAGAGGCTTGGCTAGCGCCGATAATCGCGGAAACCACGGCGGTCCCAATGGCTCCGGCAAACTGCTGGAGTGCGTTCATCAAGGCATTACCGTCCGCCTTAAGGTCAGCGCCCAGTTGTTTCAAACCGGCCGTCATAATGTTTCCGAAGGCAACGCCGATCCCCACCATGTAGACTACATAAAGCCACAGAATGGCCGCAACCGACAGATGACTGGCAAAGACGGTCATCAGTAGCAACGTGATGACAACAACACTCAGGCCCAAGAGAATTGGCCGCTTAGCCCCGAACCGATCCAAGATCTGACCCCCAATTGGAGAAAAGGCGGCCCCGATGATGGCACCCGGCAAGACCACCAGTCCGGCCACGAATGCCGTCTGCTGATCGACCAACTGTAGGTAATTTGGCAGGATAAAGGAGAGTCCCAGTGCGGTTGTTTGAATCAGAAAGAAGGTCAGTAAATGCCAGGCAAAGGGCCGGTTGCGCAACGCATCCAAATGAATCAAGGGATGGTCGATATGATCCGACCGGCGAACAAAGCCAACAGCCCCAACAATGCCGATGATCCAAGATCCCAAAACCGACCAGCTTAACCAGTCATGACTACTCAGGGAACTGAAGCCGTAGATTAGACCCCCGAAGGCCATAATTACGGTAATCATGCTGAGAACATCGAAAGACTCCTGTTTCGTGGGCACAACCTGTTTGATTGTCCGAATCCCCACAAAGAATGAGATGACGAGGAAGGGCACCAGAATCCAGAAAATATAGCGCCAGTTGAAATTGGTCACTAGGATTCCCCCATAAGTTGGCCCAATAGCGGGTCCCACGGCAGTGATCAACGTCCCGATCCCAGTCATCAACCCAATCCGACTCAACGGCACCTGTTCGAGAATAATGTTAAACATTAAAGGTAAGGCAATCCCGGTGCCGAGTCCTTGAACAGCTCGTCCCAGTAATAACCACGTAAAGGTCGGTGCCATGGCATCTAACAACAAGCCCGCGATAAACAGGAGGTTGGCCGTCACAAACAACGACTTCAACTTAAAACGTCGTTTCAAATACGAGGAGATCGGGACGATGCAGGCCACGATCAGGAGATACAACGTGGTCATCCACTGCACGGTCCCCGTCGTCACGTCAAACTGCTTCATTAACGTGGGAAAAGTAATGTTCATCGCGGTCTCCACGATGACCCCACTCAAAGACATCAGACCCGTAGCCAGAACGGCTCCGACGACGCGTGGTTCAATTTTTTCATTTGCCATTAGGTGACTCCTCTCCGGGGTTCGACTGTCCCCACTGTGAAACCTGCTGTAAAGCGTGACGAAAGGCCGCAGCCTCGTTGGCCGTCATCCCCGCCAACATTTTGGCATCCTGTTGTTCCAAATAGGTCGTGACGATCGGCACCAGCTGTTGGCCCTTGGCTGTCAATTGCAGTTGCCGTTTACGGCTATCACCGCTAGCCACCACCCGAGAAACCAGGTCGCGTTCCACCATTCGCCGGATCATCACGGACGCCGTAGACCGTTGGACGTGAAACTCCTGCTCAACGTCTAACTGGTAGGTATCGGCCGTTCCCTGCCGACCGAGAAAATCAATCACGGACATTTGCATCCCCGTGAGATTATATTGCCGAGAGAATTCGTTCATTTCAAAATCCATCTGGTGCTCAGCATCTCTCAGCCAGGCTCCCAATCTTCTATTTGGCATTTTGCACTTCCTTTTGTTAGTCAGCTAATAATTTTAAACTGAATCTTTAATAAATGCAAGGGTTAATTGCCGCTGGCGAGTCGTTCAGGCCGCCGGTGGTTAGGGGTGTCAGCCTGTGAGGCACGGTCGAAGCCTAAGAAGCGGTCTTCGACCTCGAATTCAAGCCCCACAAGGGACGTGGGTCTTGAATTCGTCCCCTGCTGTAGAGCCGGAAGCCCACCGGTCCAACACCACCGACACTGGCTGACACCCCTAACCCCCTCTGGCCCAGACTGATATTGTCAGCAACGAACCCAATCTCCACAAGCCAACTATCATGCCTTACCAATCCCTAATTATCAATCACCAGTCAAACTGGAATAACCATTTTATCTCCGAATAATCCGATCAGCTCACAGAACTTGACTATATTACGTCTAATCTACCCACATCAATAAAATTATGGTCTTACTATCACTCCAGCCGGAGGCACCTAGACAGAACCCCCGTGTCGGTGGTCTAAGCCGAGGTTTTGTCTCGGCTTAGAGCACGGCCAACTTTGAAACTCGTGGGCTTCGAGGTTCAAGGTTGCCCTGAAGACCGCCCTTCGGCTTCAGGTCTGCCTCATGGGGGTTTTGTCTAGGTGCCGCAGGCGACCGCATTGAACGCAAGACCAAAAAAAGCCGCACACGATCAAGTCTGATCGCATGCGGCAGTTAAATTTAATTTTAGAGATTGTCACCCTTGGCCCGTAACAGTTCACCTAAAGCTGGTTGTTCCTTAGGATCGATGTGACTGGTCTTGGCGTAGGCATCAACCATCTCTTGCCCATAAAGCTTGGCATCGAGTGGCATGAAGGCCGTGCCGATCGGGTCGTCGTCCTTGATAACGGCGTTGACCACGATTGGCTTGCGGTTCCCCTTAGCTTGCAGGTCTTTGATTTGATCGAAGACCTTTTCGACTTCGGCGTTGTTAGAGACGGTGAAACCAATTCCACCGAGTCCTTCGGCAACCTTAGCCCAGTCGGCGTCGGTCAAATCAACCCCGTACAAGTGTTGCTTGGTGTCGACTTGTTCACGATAGATGAACCCGAAGCGCCGGTTACTGAAGACCACGTTGATAACGGGTAATTCATAACGGGCTTCCGTAATAATGTCGGGGGCCACCATGGCAAACCCACCATCACCGGAGAAGGACCAGGCTTGGCCATCGGGCACACTCAAGGCCCCGGCTAAACCGGCTGGCAAGCCATAACCCATCGTGGCAAATAAACCAGAAAGCACGAAACGTTGTTGCTTGTCCATTGGTAAACCACGAACAGACCACTCGGAAACGTTCCCGGTGTCGACCCCGTAAGTATCCTTAGGGCCAACCATGCTGGCAACCTTCTTCATGACAACTTCGGGTGCGAGGCCCTGACTGTCGTCATCGGCCTGTTGGGCCAACCAGGTATTCCAATTCTGTTTGTTCTGCCGGTTAGCCCGCAACCAATCCGTTTCTGGCAACGTTTCCCCGGTGGCGATCATGGCCTGAAGGTAACTCTTGGCATCACTGATCACGGCGTAGTCAATTGGGACCATCTTCCCAATATCAAAGGAATTATCGTTAACTTGAATAATCTTAATATTCTTTGGCCAGTACTGGGCAAAGGGGAACTCGGACCCGAGGAAGAGAATCAGGTCGGTATGCTGGAGCGCTTCAAACCCAGACTTGGAACCTAAACGCCCAAATGTCCCAATGGCGTTGGGGTGATCGGTTGGAATCACGCCAGTAGCGGGCACCGTGTTGAGCACGGGAATGTGGAACTGTTCACTGAATTTGACCAGTTCATCTCTGGCGCCGAGTAACCCACGACCAGCGTAAATTAAGGGATGCTTGGCTGCCTTGATCAGATCGAGCGTAGCGGTTACCGCGGCAGGGTCAATTGTTTGAGTGTAGGTATTTGAGACCGTGTTTGGCGTCTTGACAGGTTCGTAGTCAATCTCCGTCGCTGACAAATCTTCGGGGATGATGACCACGGCTGGGCCCTTTTGCCGGTAGGCTTCACGGATGGCCTGGTTGACCATGTAAGGCAACTGTTCAGCCGTGGTAGCGGTCCGGTTGTAGACAGCCACGTCACTAAACATTGGCGTCTCGTCCATTTCTTGGAAGTAATTTGTATTCATGGTTGGCTGTGGAACTTGACCGACTAACGCCAACATTGGGACGTGATCCATCTTGGCATCGTAGAGGCCGTTAAAGAGGTGGGTGGCCCCAGGACCGGCGGAACCAAAGGCAACGCCGACCTTACCGGTATACTTGGCATCGGCTGCGGCGGCTAAAGCCCCGACTTCTTCGTGGCGGACCTGGATATATTGAATCTTGTCCTTTTCCAGATAGAGGCCTTCAACGGTATGGTTGATAGAACCCCCGGGAATGCCGTAGAGGTGATCGACACCCCATGCTTCTAGAACTTTTACCAATGCTTGACCCGCAATCATCTTTGTCATTTGAATCGCGCTCCTTTGGTGTAGGTGTCGGTCACGCAGCACCCCAAAATCATTGATTAGCCACATCATAGTCCCAACTCACGGTGAATACCAGTAATTGTACTTACTTTTTGTTAGTGAAAAGTTTCACTTATGAAGCGCTTTCAATTTAAAGCGGGTGACAACAGGCGGTTAGCTGGCGTTTCGGCCAGATAAGTTGGCGACGCAAAAGGGCCTGGAATTTATCCCAGGCCCTTCGGTTTTTGAATTTAGATTGTCGAAACGTGTTCTAACAGGCAGCCGGCTCCGCTTAACCCCGTCCAGAAAATCATCCAGGTTCGGGATGATTCTCTGGACGACGTTAATGCTCGTCGGCTGAACGCCTGTTAGAACACTCTTTTCCCTACCAAAAATGCCGATGCTTCAGCATCAAGGCCACCCAGGCCATGACGCCGACCATGATCGCCACGGTAATCAGCCACGAAATCCCTTGATTAGCAAATGGCAGCTTAACGTTCATCCCGTAGAATCCGGTCACAATGGTGGGAATCGTCAAAACCAATGACCAAATGGTTAAGAACTTCATCGTGTCGTTCAGGTTATTATTCAGCACATTGTTAAACGTCTTGGAAATTCGGTCGACAACATCCGCCTCGATCGCCGTCATTTCAGAGGTTTGGCGGGCTTCAATGACCGCATCTGTCAGGCGCTCGTTGTTGGTGTCCGACAGTTGCTTCCCAAAGGCGGTATTGTTGAGGTTGACCACCATCATGGCGTTGTTGCGCGTGGCACTAACGAAGTACGCCAGACTCTGTTGCAGGTTAGATAACGCGATCAAATCCTTGTTGTCCGGTGACTGATTAAGCTGCCGGTCCAAGCGATTCTGCTCTGCATTAATCTTGCGAATGGGTGGAATAAACTGGTCAAACAAAATGAACAGCCCAACCAGGACGAACTCATTGGTATCCATAATCTGTTCCAACTTTAGTCGTTCGCTCAACGTTTGGTTCACCCATTGAGTATTCTTGGTTGTAATAGAAAAAACGCGATGACCCTTCAGTAAAAACGTCACGGGTCGTGTGATGTAGCGTTGCGACACCTGGTCCACGACAACCGGCACGTGGAACACGAAGAGTTGCGTGTTCAGATACTCATCACGGTCATAGTGAGACCGTTCATTTTCATCGGTAACGTAGGTTAGGATTTCATCGGTCAGGCCATAATTAACCTGTAAATTCTCCCGATCGGCATCGTCCTCAACCATGGCCATTACCCAGACCAGGTCTTGTTCCCCCGTCCCAATCTTTCTTTCAACAATCATGTCATTCCGCTCCTTGTTAAAACGCTGTTTACAGTGTACCACGCGGGACTGACTTTTACCGCCAAATTTTGGGGATTGTGTCCCCAACTACCGGTCAGGTGCAGCGAACTGGACTATCGTGACAAAAGGCGATCTCGTCAATCAGGGCAGACGTGATTTCTGTTGGAAGCTCTTGCTGGGAATAATCGTTGTGGACTGACACTTTTGATAATTTCTAACACTCGAAAACCCAATTAGGGGCTGATGACTATCTCTCCCCAATATATTCAGGTCACCGACAATCTTAGCCGGAGGAGGCCAGGGATGGAGCCAGCCGTGGCGGTGCAGTTAGACCGAGTGTACTTCTCGGCCTTACTGCACGGGCGACTCTGAAGACACGTGACTTTCGTGGCTTCAAATCGAGCGAGAAGCCCAAGGGGCTGAAACGTCCCCACAGCAGGCGGAATCCCTGGCAGCCGCAGGCGGCCAATCAGCACCAATCTCCTACTCCTAAATACAAAGAGGTCGTCACTCCCGGACCCCACGCCCGAAAATGACGACCCCTTCAATCACTAAATTTTAACACCAAGTTAATTATTGCTCTCCAAGCTAGCGGCATACGCCGTTTCCTGCTTGATAACCCGTTGCCGTTCTTTCTCGTTATACCAAGGCGAGATGGTGAAGGCCAAGACGTCGTTAATCAGGTAAACGGAACTGTTGATAAACATCGCCAACGTTGCCGAACCCTGCCGGAAGGAAATGAACCACAGTACCATTTGTGCCAGGCCGGAAGCAATCCACCAAACGTATTGGTTGTTGAACCGCAGGAAACAGATAACCCCAGCGGTCAGACTGATAGCGAAGCTAATGGCATCGACCCATGGCCGCGGATCGTCGGTAAAGGTGCCAATCCCCCAGCCAGAGACCAGGTAGATGGCCGCCGTTGAAACCAGCGCAATGACCCAGGTCCGTCCAGTAAACTTGCGAATCTTAGATGCCATATTGACGTTCCAGCTAGCACTCAGGAGCACCGGAATATCCAGCGTGGCCACGTAGGCCACCTGTTCGAAAATACTCAGATAGTTCTTCGCCGCATACCCGGTGATAATGAAGCAGATTGCAGAAAGCACGCCGAGAAAACCATTAACCGACTTCGCCGCATTAATCGCTAGGACACAGAGAACCCCCAGCGTCGTCCCGATAAACGTCAAGACCGTCAGCAGTGTGATTTGTTGGCCGACCAGCGTCATGACTTGGCACCCTAGGCTAAAGAAGAACAGATAATAGTTTTGTTGTGGCCACCCTTTGAGTTGGTGAGATAAAAATTGAATATAATGCTTCATGCTAATTGCGCTCCCTCTTCATTTTCTTTAACCACATCTAGTACTTCATCACCGGTGAAGTGGTCAGTTAGCACAACATGTTGTGGCGTTCATTTTGAACAACAGGATCGATTATAGCACGTAAATTTCCATTCTGGGGCCTCATTTTAAATTTGTTTCATGCCCATTTTGGCCAACGTAAGCGCTTACGTTTAGGCGGCCACGGCCGTGAAACAAAAATAAATGATCCAAGGGGTTGCACATATTGGTTAGTTTGAGGGAAAAGAAAAAGACCAGTCGCAAGCGACTGATCCTAGCTTATAATTCATGCGTTGGTTATTAGGCCTCGGGTGTTTCTGAGGTCGCCTTGGCTGTAGCCACCGCCAACATTTGAGTCAGCTCACTGACAGTCAATTGACTGCCACCAGATGCCAGCTCGGCGTGACTCATGACCTTGGCCGATTTGACCAAGAGATCATGACAAGCCATTTCTAAGGCTTCGCCGCTGGCCGTCAATGATAATGGACGTACTCGGCGATCCGAAGACTGATAGCTTTGCAGCACATAGCCCCGGCGAATTAATTGCGAAATTCCGCGTGAAACTGCCGCGCGAGAAATCCCGCGACTGTCGGCCACTGTGGCCGAAGTTAGCTTACCGGGATTCTCCAAAATATGGTGTAGAATCGCGTACTGATCCACGGAAATCCCCATTGCCCGTTGGAACCGTGTCGCTGACTTCTCCAATTCTCGCTTTAACTCCATGTAAGATTCGAAAAAACTTTCCGCATGAACGACCTTACTCTTTGCCATAGTATTCATCATATCCTTATCTTCACTCGCTAACCGCTAAGATAATTAACACGATTAGCAATACGCAAAATGGTTGACCCCATAGAAATATCTATACATTTAATAATAAAGAACAATTTGCAGAAATGCAATAGGAATTCACTAATTTGTAAAAAAGTTTAGGGTATAAAAAAGGCGGCCGCGTTTTAAACCCGGTCCGCCCCGCTAAAACATTACTCCAGTTTTCTTAAATGATACAGGCGGGCTTCCCAAGGTTGAATCTCGAGATCGTCTGACTCCGCATCAAATCGTAGGTTCGTCAAAATAAGTTCGCTTGTTTTCAAATCGAATTCCTGGGTGGTGGCCACGTCATCACTCATATTAACCACAACCAACCAGTTATCGCCGTTCAACGTTCGGCGATAAACGTACAGCTGATCATCGTGAGTATCAATCAATTCATAACGACCCAGCAACAGAGTTGGCACCGATTTCTTCAACCGAACCAACTGCCGATAGAAGGTCACCACCGAAAGTGGGTCATGACTCTCCCGCTCGATGTTCACCCGTTCCCCATCGGGCGCCGGCTTCATCCAAGGTTCATGATCGGAGAAGCCGCCGTACCGGTGTTGCGTCCAGGGAAGCGGCGTCCGAGCATTGTCGCGACTCCGTTCGGAAAGCTCTTCCAGCACTGTTTCGGCCGGCACACCCTGTGCCACCTGTTGTCGGTAATACAACCGACTGTCGAGGTCGCGATAATCGTCGATGGACGTGAAGTGAGCGTTGGTTAAGCCTAACTCCTGGCCCTGGTAAATGAAGGGCGTCCCCCGCATCAACAGGTACCACAGCCCCAAGGCCTTCGCCGAGCGACGGCGATAGTCCTGGTCATTGCCATAATAGGACACGGCCCGTGGCAGATCGTGGTTCTCAATGAATAAGGCGATCCACCCACTGTCGGCCATGGCCAACTGCCATTTCGTCAAATTCTCACGAAGCGCGGCCACCGGAAGCTTCGGCTTAGCCAGCTCCCAGTTGTGCACGTGGTCGAACTCCAGCAACAGATCGAAGTAGCCCGTTTCAGGGTCCAACCATTGTTGTGCGGTGGTCATGTCGATACCACCAGTTTCCCCAATGATCAGCAAATGATTACGACGTAAGACAGGTTTCAAAGCATCGAGATAAGCGGTCACCCCAGTAAAGTCGGCAAAGTAGCCGGTTCTTGGATTGGCCACATCCGCAAAGTCCGCGCGCTTCTTCAGATGAGTCACCCCATCGAGACGGAAGCCATCGACACCCCGGTCGGCCCACCACTGAATGACGCCCGCCAGTTCCTGTCGCACGGCGGGATTCTCCCAGTTCAGGTCGGCCTGTTCTCTGGCAAAGGAATGCAGATAAGCCGCACCAGCCTGGGCGTTGTAGGTCCAGGCCGAACCGCCAAAAACGGATTCCCAATTGTTGGGCGTCACGTCTTTCGTCGCCGGTTGCCAAAGATAGTAGTCACGATATGGGCTCTGCGCGTCCGCCACCGCGGCTTGGAACCACGGGTGCTTGGTAGACGTATGATTCAGTGGTAAATCCAACACCACCTTAATATCCGCGGCGTGCAAGGCCGCGACTAGGTGATCAAAATCAGCGATCGTTCCGAATTGCGGCGCCACCCCCTGATAGTTTGTGACATCGTAGCCGTTGTCGATCCCGCCAGATGGGTAAAAGGCAGCGATCCAGACAAAGTCAATGCCTAGCGATTGTAGGTAATCCACCTTGAGCTGAATGCCCGTCAGGTCACCAATCCCGTCGTGGTTACTATCATAAAAACTTTGCGGATAAATCTGGTACCCGACGGCTCGCTGCCACCACTCTGCGTCACTCATGAATTTCTTCCTTCCAATACTCAATTAATGCAACCGCTTGTCGCTTCTAACCATCAGTCTTGCATTCGCTTTCATTGTACCAATAATTATCCGGGTTGTGGCTGTTTTTTGCAAGTTTTATGCCTAACCCTACAAAATAAATATCTGGGTCAAATAACTCGCTCCTTTATTGTTTCATTAATAAATGACCTGGTTCTTAACCTGCTATTATCCTTCAAGTTCATTCCGCCTGCGGTGGACAAGGAAGCCGTCCTATGGGGACCGGGCGAAGCCAAAGAGCGGTCTTCACCCTCGCTTTAAGCCCCACAAGGAACGTGGGTCTTAAAGGCGTCCCGTGGTGTAAAGGCGGAAGACCACCACCTTAACACCACCGACACAGGACGTCTCCCTTGCCCACCTCCGGCTCCATTTGAATTGAGAGTGAGTCAAGACACACTCACGATATTCAACCAATTGTCTTCCTACATTTAAAAAAGAATAGCCTGACTAGACTCATCTTACGCGAGACTAATCAGGCTACTTCTTCTAATATTAAATTTCAAAGACTACCAATACCAACGAATTCGTCCTCGCTATAGCACAAAGACCAATCGCCTTGTTGCCTCAGCCGGAGGGAACCAGACGATACCCCCGTGTCGGTGGTCTTAGCCGAGGTTTTCTCTCGGCTTAGACCACGGCCAACTTTGAAACTCGTGCTTTTCGAGGTTCAAGGTTGCCCTGAAGACCGCTTCTCAGGCTTCAGGTCTGCCCCATGGGCGGTATCGTCTGGTTCCCGTAGGCGGACCCCTTGAAATTAAGAAACTTTCGAAAGAATTAATCGATCTTCCGTTTTGGATTCAAGATGTTCATTGGATCGAACAAGGTTTTAATTTGATGTTGGAGTTGGTCAACGGTCTCGCCGAGTTCGGGATTGTTCCACTGATTCTTAACCATCCCCACGGCATGCTCGCCGGAGATTGTTCCACCCAACTCGAGCGTCTTCCAGAAGGTCTGACGTAAGGCCTCAACGACAACTTCGGGCACCTCTTCTTGGTCCTTAGGCCAAACGAATGTTGGGTGGACGTTACCATCACCAGCATGGCCGGCCGTATAGATGGTAATCCCCAACTTCTTCCCGAGATCTTGGAGATAATCCATCATTGGGGCCAACTTGGAGAGTGGCATCGCCATGTCTTCCATCAAGTGATTCTGACCAGCGAAGACGGCAGGCAACATGTCACGCCGTAATTGTTCCAGATCGGCCTGTTCCTGTTCATCATCCGTGACCTGGACGTTTTGACCGTCGTACTTGGCCAGAAGATCCTTCACCACAGCCATGGATTCGGGACTAGACCCTTCGAGCTTGAAGATTAACATGGCCCCACTATTTGAAGCGTAGTGCGTGTGTTCAAACTTGTCCAAAGCCACCACAGTATTGCCGTCCAAGGCTTCCAACATGGTTGGATAGACCCCGGACATCCGAATGGCAGTCACAGCTTTAGCCAATGAGCCCATGTTGCTAAAGAAGGCCACACCCATGACGGTTTGCCCCAATGGGATTGGCATTAACTTTACAGTAATTTCGGTAATGATCCCGAGAGTTCCCTCGGAGCCCACGAAGAGTTGGGTCAAATCATACCCGAAGGCCTGTTTTAAAGTCCGGCCCCCCAGTTTGATTTCACGGCCATCCGCCAAGACGGCTTTCAACCCCAAAACGTTATCCTTGGTGGCCCCGTAACGCACGGTACTCATCCCACCAGCGTTGGTTGAGACATTCCCACCAATGGATGAAATTGGCTTAGAACCAGGGTCTGGCGCGTAGAACAGCCCCCGTTTTCTAGCAGCCTGGTCTAAATCGCCATTAATGACCCCGGGCTGAACGACCGCCACGGAATCTTCCTTATCAATTTCTAGAATTCGATTCATTTGCCGAGTCGAAAGAATCAAGGCACCCGGTTGGCCATCGGAACCGACAACGGTACTGGTTGCCGTGGTTTGCGGAATGACAGGTAGGTGGAACTTGCGGGCTGTCCGCAAGACCCCTTGGATGTCGGCGACACTTTCAGCCTCGATAAAGGCCCGAGCCAAACCACTTTCACCACCCGAAGCATTCGAATTAAACGATTGTTTCTTGAGCGTGGCCATATCGGTTTCGACCGTGCCATCCTTAACTTGGGATATCAGGTATTCTAGGATTTCTTCATCAGAGTATGCACTGAATACTGTCATTTGTAGGACCTCTTTCTGTGTTTTGGAATCAAGGTCATCATAGCACCACTTCAAATAGAATACCTTATTGATTTCTCGGCAAACTTGATCTATACGGAAAAAGCGGTTCCATTATGATGAAATGCGCTATAATTGAGGTATCGAATTAGGAGGTATTTAGTTATGCGTCGAAAAAATCTACAGGTTACCGATTTAATCAAGGTCAAGGCATTCTTACGGACGGGTCACGTCATCAACACCGCTATGCACGATGGTGACTATCCTTACGTGGTGCCGACGAACTATGGTTTCCAATTTGATGAAGACGGCCTACTCCACCTCTACCTTCACGGGGCACCCGAAGGCAAGAAGCGTGATTTAATCGCCAAAGATGGTCACGTCGCCTTCTCCATTGTGGCCAAGGCCGAACGTTACGACACCCCTGATGGAGAATTGTCGAACAACGGGTACGCCTACCAGAGCATCATGGGAACTGGGAATGCCAGCCTGGTCACTGACTTGAAAGAAAAGCGCGAAGCCTTAGAACTGATTCTAGACCACGAACTGGGTAGCCGCGACGAGTCCTTAAAGCCTGCCGACGTCGAATATACCGGGGTTATCCGGATCGACGTGACTGGCATGACTGCCAAGGAAGCAACTAAAGACAAAAACTAATCACAAAAATCTGGGCTAGCCCCCAGATTTTTTTAGACGAACTTTTTGTTGCAAATGCAACTTAACCGTTTTATACTATTCCTACATGTTCAGTCTAAAATGACTAAAGGAAGTGAGTACTTGCCAGACATTCTAAGGTCCATTGGCATCATCGATCGCGCGTTGGACACCATCGCCAATATCGAGTTCAAGGAAGTCAACCTCACCCGTGGCCAATACCTTTACTTGGTCCGCGTCTACGAGCATCCGGGCATCATCTTGGAGCGCCTGGCCAATCTCATCAAGGTCGACAAGACCACGGCGGCTCGCGCTATTCAAAAGATGGAGAAAAATGGCCTTCTAGAACGCAAGATGAACCCCGCCGACAAGAAACAAAAGCAGATTTACGTCACCGAGAAGGGCCGCCAGGTTTACCCCCTCATTCACCGGGAGAACCTGTACTCTAACGAGGTTGCCCTGACTGGAATCTCACCTGATGATCAGGTAAAGCTACACGATCTGCTAGACCAGGTTGCGAAAAATATCGAAGACGACTACAACACCGTCAAACGCGGTGAGAAGCGTCAGTATTAAGAGGTTCACTCATGATTAAACCAACTTTCACCGCTGTGGCTACCGACCAACTAGCTGAATTACGACGTCTCAGCATCGACACCTTTACAGATACCTTTGGGGCCCAGAACACCTCAGCCGACCTCCAAGCTTACCTGACTAAAGCCTTCAATCCTAGCCAGTTAGCTAGCGAGTTTGCTGACGTTAACAGTCAGTTCTACTTTATCCAGGTTGCGAATACGGTTCGCGGCTATCTCAAACTAGTCAGCCACGCGGACGATTTGGAAATTCAGCGACTCTATCTCACCTCTGCGGGCCAACACCAAGGCTATGGCGTCGCGGCCATTGCCTTTGCGACCCGTCGCGCCCAGTTGGCTGCCAAATCCGAGCTACGTCTCGGCGTCTGGGAGCACAATTTAACGGCTATCGATTTTTACCGCTCTCAGGGCTTCCAGCAAACCGGCAGTCATCCCTTTCAGTTGGGTTCCGCCACACAAACCGATCTCATCATGACCAAAAAAATATAAAATTTGGAGATGTTCATTTATGAAACAAGCCATCATCGATCTTTCGTTCTGGGAACTGTTCCCCCAAGGTCAAATCAGTATTTTAACCCTCAAAGACATCGACAACCACGTCAACGAAGCCGACGACCCTTACTTCCAAGAACTCCTTAACGACGGCGCCAATGAATCTGAAAAGTTCATTACCGACGAGACCTTTAGAGAAAATGCCGTGATCGCCGAATGGCGGGAGGCCTTACGGAAGTTCAAGACGAAGAAGGGCGCCCGTTCTTCAATCGAAGCCCTCCTCAAGCGGATTAGCCAAGGCAAGCACCTCAGCCCCATCAATCCCCTGGTCGACATCTACAACAGTATTTCACTGAAATATGCCTCACCTTGTGGCGGAGAAAATATCGATGCCATCGCCGGCGACCTTCACCTAGGCCTCGCTCAAGGTGGCGAAGGTTTCCGTCCCTTAGGTGACACCGAAGACTCTCCTGCTTTGCCAGGCGAAATGATCTACTATGACAACGATGGCGCCATCTGCCGAAGCCTCAACTGGCGTGAAGCGCAACGGACCATGTTGACGGAAGACACGACGAATGCCGTGCTGGTTATTGAAGCTATCAACGCCGACCAGGCAGAACGGGCTAGCGAAGCCATTCAGGAGCTGAAGAGCCTTTGCGAACACTACTTCAAGGTTACGGGGACAACCACCCTCTTAACCGCCGACCATGCTTCCACTACTTTGGTGGACTAACTTTTCTCTAGACTGCATGTGTGAAATGACCGCCTGCGGCTGTCAGGGATTCCGCCTGCTGTGGGGAACGCCTTCAGCCTAAAATCCAGGCTTCCGGCTCGCATTGAAGCCCCGCTAAAGACGCGGGTCTCCAATGTCGTCCCAGTCTGTAAGGCCGAGAAAAACACTCGACCTTACAGACTCGTCACGGCTGGCTCCATCCCTGACCTCCTCCGGTTACTGTTGTTCTTTTAATGAACGATAGTGCCACTTAGTGGTCAATTAGTATTAGCACTTTGATTATATTCAATCACTAGCAACTCGTTCCTTATGTTATCTACGAAATCAAAATCACCACAGATTCTGCCATTGTCGACGGAACCTGTGGTGATTTTTTATTTGTATCTGTTAAGTTTTGAGAACACTGAATCGCATAGTGATAACTACTGACAAGAACCTCAGGCAAGATGAACCCACCAGACAAATTTGATTGGCGACCATCGGTTACGCGGCCTAAGAAGCAACTTGCAACAATTTTTTACTAAGTCGTGGTAACGGTCAATCTTAGCCGGAGGAGGCCAGGGATGGAGCCAGCCGTGGCGGTGGCGTTAGACCGAGCGCTTTTCTCGGCCTTACACCACGGGCGATCTTTAAGACCCGCGTTCCTGGCGGGGCTTAAAGTCGAGCGAGAAGTCCACCGGGCTGAAGCGTCCCCACAGCAGGCGGAATCCCTGGCAGCCGCAGGCGGCCAGCTTAACACCAACCTAGAGTTTAAGCTAACTCTGTAAACTGCTTATTCTCCAACCTATACTGATGATCGCACTGTGCGGCCACATCCGGTTCATGGGTCACAATGATCACGCACTTATTCTGTTCGTGGGCAATTCGTTGAAACTGGTCGATCACGGCCTTGGTATTGTCCTCATCCAGATTTCCAGTTGGCTCGTCAGCCACGACCAACCGCGCATCACAGCACATGGTGCGGGCGATGGCCACCCGTTGCTGTTGCCCACCCGAGAGGTGCTGGACGTTGCGGTCGATCAGGTCATCCCCAATCCCGAGATCGTTTAGAATCTGCTTGGCATACGCTCGATCGCCGGCATGTTTCGCTTCCGTGATGGCCATGGCCGTCAGGAGATTATTCATCGGAGACATGTAGGCAAAGAGGTTGTACGCCTGAAAGACAATCGCCACGTCATGTCGGCGATAGTTGGTCAGCCCAATCTGCTTTAACGACTGGTCACCCAACAGAATGTCACCCTCCTTGGGCTTATCAAGACCAGCAATCAACGACAGAAACGTCGTCTTCCCGGTCCCACTGTGCCCCAGAATCGCGTAGGACTTGCCCGACTCAAAGGTCAGGTTAATGCCTTGAAACAACGGTTGTGTTTTGTCCTGGTACCAATACCCCAGGTCTTGTGTTTTTAACATCGACAGTCCTCCTTAGGAAAACAGTACTTTCTTCGGCTCCAGTCGCAGAATCCCACCGGAAGCGATCATGATCGACAGGAAGGTAATGGCTAAGCCAAATCCGCCGAGTTCGGCGAGGTCAACGGCACTCACCGCAATCTCTAAATTGGGATCCTTAGTCTTGGTACTCGTGGCCTGCATGTTGCCTGGACCACCACTACCCTTAGTCCCACCAGGTTGGCCGCCGCCCGGTTGACCGGACGTGGTGCTTGTGGTGGTTTGCGTCGTGGTACTCTGTGAAACTAGCTGTGAACCCAGTTGATTCCCGACAAATTTCCCACCGGCACCCGCAATCGCAATGGCCACTACGATCACCATCAACATTTCCGTAAAGAACTGCGCCACAATCTTCCAGCGTGCTTCACCGAGGGATAAGAGCACGCCAATTTCAAAGCGTCGTTCGCGAATCATCAGGATGACAATCAAAGCCAGAATAATCGTTCCGGCAATGGCCACCAACCAGACAATCTTGTTGGCGAAACCTTCCACGTTGTCCATGGACGCCTTGACGGACTGATAGCTGGCATCATCGGTACTCAGGGAATACTTACTGCTGATCAGCTTATTCCCAGCCTTTTTGGTAGCACTGACCTTGGCCGGATTAGTCACGTTAAAAGTAACCGAATCGGCTGTTCCCGCATACTTGCTGCCCTTAATGGTATTGGCCAGGGTGTATGAGGCGTAGATCGTGTTCGACGGATCGGTACTCATGGGGCCAGCACTAGCGGAACTGGTCGAGCTGGCCTTGTAAATCCCGACAATCTTCACTTTCACCGTGTTCTTGTCGCCACTGGTCTCCTTGAACGTCATGGTATCGCCAACGGTCAAATTGTTTTGACTGGCCAGTTCCTTTTCGATGACCACATTATTCGTATTCTTATCACTGGCCGTGATGCCGCGCCCCTTGGTAATCTTGCTTTGACTATCGCTAAAGGTCGTGGTCAGGCTAGTGGCGGTCACCCCATCAATCTGGGTGTCCCCGGAACTCGTGGATGACTTCATTCCACCTGGGCCACCACTATTTCCACCCATCCCGGTGGTCGTCGAGACCGTATCGTATGACTTGGCATTCGCCGACGTGCTACTCGTCACGTTGTAATTTTTGATGTTACTGAGCTTGGCAATCTTCGTCGCGTCGCTTAATTTCACCGGCGTCAGCGTTAGCTTCGGTCGGCTCGTTTTACTACTGGAACTACTACTGCTCTGACTCATCTTCTTAAACGCTGCCTGCCGATTTGCCGACAGGGTCATGGTGGCGCCGGCGTCATTCTTAGCCGTTTCGGTCGCCTTGACCGCTGCGCTCCGAATCAGTAATCCTGCCAACACAAACATTAAAATCGCGGACGAGACCAGAATCAGTAAGATTGACCGTCCTTTCTTTGCCCAAATATTTAACCAGGCTCGTTTGAAAAAGTTCATGCGAGTCGCCTCCATTCATAACATGTGATCGATTATGGCAAACCGGGCTTATCGCAAACCTAAAACGCGGGCCGTAACGGTCTCTGACGGCACACAAAAAAACGACGATATCCCGCAGGACACCGCCGTTTTGACTCGTTTTTAAAATTAATCGACCTGTTAATAAAACGTTAAGGCTCACCCAGCCGATCCTCTGGTGGGAAGACGTCCGGATAGAGCGCCGAATATTCCTGATACCACTCGAAGGCAGTGGTTACCAACACTTTGAGGACGGCAAAGCCCGGCACCCCAAAGATGACCCCGATCAGACCAAACATCTTACCGCTGGCCAGCAAGACGAAGACAATGGTAATTGGGTGCATCGCCAAACTGTTTCCCATAATCAGGGGTGACAAGACTTGGGTCTCCAAGACCCATTCAATCAGGTAGACAATCACGACACCCAGTAGCATCGACGGACTCGTCACAACCCCCATGATAATCGCTGGGATCAGCGCAATCGCCGACCCAAAGTAAGGAATCAAGTTCAGGGGCCCCGCGATTAGTCCGATCAAGATGGCGTAGGGCAGTCCAATGATGGAATAGCCCGCCGTAAAGATAATCATGACACACAATGCCACGGTGAGTTGGCCACGCACATAGGAACTAACCTTGGCGTTCATCTTGTCGAGCATGATCACAAAGCGTTCCCGGTAGGCCGTTGGAACGACCTGACTGACGAAGTGTGGGAATTGGGCCCCATCCTTCAACATGAAGAAGAGCACCATTGGCGCTGTAATCAGCGTGATAATCCAGTCGCTCACCGTCGTCACAACATTCCCCAAAGAACTCAAGGTTCCCGTCAGAATATTCCAACCTCGTTGCGAGAAGTAAGTCGTCACACGGTGGTTGACCTCGGCAAGATTAGCCGCTGACACCCAGTGATGCTTCTGATTCATGGTGCTGAGTTTTCGCATGACATCGTTGGCAAACTGCGGTAACGCCGCAATAATCCCGGTTGTCTGCTTCGTAAGAAATGGAATCAACATTAGGAAGATCACGACGATAATGGCAATTGTCACCAGCATGGCGATCGCAATCGCCAGACCTTCCTTTAACTTCAACCGGCGTTCCATGAAATGCACGAACGGATCGAGGACGTAATACAGGATCCCCGCCACCACGATCGCCGGCGCCGTAATACCAATAAATTTCCAAACCGGATCCAACAGACCGGCGTTTTGGACGAGCTCATTGACCACTAATAAAAGCAAAAAAATATTTAGCAATAATATTGTAATATGATTGTTTAAAAACCGTTGGTAGAACCAGGAAAATCCCGATTCTGGCTGTCGCAGTTTATTCAAAACGACCCCTCCCAAAATTGGCTTACTCCTAGTTTACGGCTCAATGGCGGCCGTGACTAGCCCGAATCGCGAATTCTTCCACATCTCTCATTCTAAAATTAATGAAAGGCCGATAGGACTTGATCTTGAATTTTGTCTTTGTCCGGGTCGCCTACGGCCACCAGACGCCACCCGGTGAGGCAGACCTGAAGCCAAAGAGCGGTCTTCAGGGCAACCTTGAACCTCGAAACCTACGAGTTTCAAAGTTGGCCGTGCTCTAAGCCGAGACAGAACCTCGGCTTAGACCACCGACACGGGGTTCTGTCTGGTGTCCTCCGGCTGGGATTGACGGAAGTTTCTGACACCGAGTGTTCCATGATAATATCCAATCACCAATCATGACTGCCGCTTTTGGCAAATCATGGCCAGCCGCTAGACTAGCGTTTTGAAACACCTACTCCAGACAAGGCACGGACTACACCATATGAAGAAACCCTACAGATAAACCATTTTGATAGTTTCAGCCGCAGGTGGTCAGGGATGGAACCCCGTGTCGAGACTGTTTGGTCGGTGGTCTGCCGGCCTTACAGCCTGGGACGACTTTAAGACCCACGGTTTTGTGGGGCTTAAAGCGAGGGTGAAGACCGCTTCTCAGGCTTCAACCGGTCCCCACAGGGTGGAATCCCTGGCCACCTGCGGCGGCCCAGACTAAAAACAATAAGAAAAAAGCACTGTCCGTAGACAATGCCTTTAATAAACTAGTCTTTCGTGTTCTGGGCCACCTTAACCGTGGTATCGGCCGCTTGGCCTTTGACGGTGTAGGTTTGCTTGCCATCTTGCCAGGTTACCGTGTTGTCCTTGTCATCATCGGTCTTGCTGTAGACCGTGACCGCCCCGGTATCCGCGCTCTTAGGCAGGCTACGCTTACTCAATTGCTGGTTGACCTGCTTGGCAAATTGAGTTGGGGTTCCCGTCTGATCGGCGTTGCTGGTAACCGCCGTTACTGACCAATCGCCCTTGGTCCAGTGGACGTAGGTATGGCCCATGACGCCTTGAACGACGGCGCTCGTCGACTTGTTCAACTTAACCGTTTCACCATCAGCGTTACCGACATAATCCACTTGATCCTTGGCCGTGGCACTAGTGCCGTAAGTCTTCTTTTGCAGAGTCGTGGACTGATCGCCAGTCGTCTGGTCCGTATATTTGACCGTGTAATTCTGCTTGGTTCCACTAGCCGTCGTGGCCGTTACCTTAGTGCCATCAACGGATGCCGAGCTCGGTGCCACCGTCTGACCGGTGGAACTGACATCGTTAGCCGCGTGCATCTGGAGAACACTGCCGGAACCCAGTGCTAGCACCGCCAAAGCCGCCGTAACGGCCGTGATTAATTTCGTTTTACGTTGCATCTTTATCCAACCTCTCTTCGCTTATTTCTTGACGTGACCGTGCAATGCCGTGACGTAATTGCCATTGGTTAAGACGTAGTAACGAGAACCCGTCGACCGCTTCTTAATTGCCGTGACGTTAAGCGTGGTGCCCTTCTTATACGATTTAACGCGACTCGCCTTAGTCATTGATGTCTTATTGTAAGCATAGATTTTTTGCTTGGTGGTAATCGTCTTCGACGAATTCATACTTTCAAAATAGGCATGGTTTAACCGGGCTAAGTTGGCAGTAATGTATCCTTTGTCAGTCTTGATGCGGTAGGACTTGCCATCCGGTGCCTTGACAACTTTACCCGCAACCTGCGTTCCATTCTTGTACTTCTGCCCCGTCTTCTTGGTCAGACTAGAATCAGAATAGATATTCACATTATCGTGTAAATTGAAGGACCCATGTTGGCCGACCCAGTAGCCGGTAACGTCTTGTGACAGGACCCATTGGCCCAGTTCCTTAATATACAATTCTTGTTTAGAATTCGACATGGTCAGTGGTTTGACGTCAGAAATCGTGTAGAATTTCTGGCGATCGGACGTGTCAATCTTCGACCGATCAACGTACTTGGAAGCCCCTTTATGTAAATAAACGTGCTGACCGCTCCGGAAACTACTGTATGAATACGTGTGCGCTAATGCCGTCGTCAAGCCATCCGTCCACCAACTGATTGGGTGAACCGACGTTTCGGCCCGACTATTGTCCGTGGCCTCACCTAATGAAGATAGGTAATTACTATCCGTGTACTGCCACAATGCAAACGAAATCGTTGGCGTATAGGAATAGTTGGCGATCCATTGGGCATCAAATTTCGTCCGGGCACTATTGGCATAAGTTGTCGCAAAGGATTGATAAGAATAGAAGATTAATTTCTTGCCGGTCAGTGAACTCATTTCGTCATACCAGGCCTTAACAGCGGCGTTCGTGGTCCCCGAGGTCACATCATTTTCTTCGAAATCCAGTGCATAGAACTTGGCATTCTTATTCGACCGATTGTAGAAGTTCTTGGCTTCCGTCTTGGCGCTCGCCGCACTGGTAAAGGTGGCGTAATCGTACTCCCCAAACGGAATCCCGTACTTCGCATAAAGTGAGGTATTGTTGGCAGCATACTTATCCACGTAGGATGACCCATACTGCCGGCGGTTGATGACAAATGAAACCTGATTCTTCAAATTTGAAACCTGCGTTGACGTTAACTTCCCCTGCCATTCGGAAATATCGGGAATGGCGAGTGTACTGGCGCTGGCAACGGTCTGACCGCCCCAAGCGATTCCAACGAGGGCACTGGCGGCAACCGCTGCTTGGGTTAACCGCTTGGCCCAACGATGATTAGTTGACATAATTTAGCACTTCCCTGCTTAAAATTTGGTGTGCCCTACTCCTAAAAACTGGTGTTGTTGCTTCCCCGACACCAAAATCTCCCCGACGCTTTTGCTCACCACCTCACGCTTAAAGTCATCTTTAAGGATAGGCTTCTTAAATGTGCATTCGATAACAGCAGGATTTCAGTTCGATTACCGCATTTTACAATTATATTTATTACAAGAACGCCGTTAAATCAACGATGGTAGTGATTATCCGGCTTAAGAATGATTAGTGGATTTAATAGGAAAAGTGACCATATTGGCGATACGGTGAATTACTTATTAGGTGATCTAGGCCCCTTTTTCACAAATCATGACAATTAGCGACTTTTAATCAGTATTGTTCGCAAATAACGAACAATACTGTTCGGTAACATGCTAACGACTAATAAATGATTACCCAAAGCAAAGTCCGATTATAAGTGAATTTATAGATTGGTTACTTTACTTTCTATCGTTAGGCTTCTGAGCTAAATATACGAATTATTATAATTTGTTCCCGTTGATTGTTCAGGATAATTCCCGTATGATAGCTCTAACAGCTTTTACTCACATTTAGGAGGTTATCTTATGCGCCGTGCCCTACTCAGTGTTGCCGACAAGACTGGCATTGTCGACTTTGCTCACACGTTGATTGCCAATGACTTTGAACTGGTTTCTACCGGCGGGACCCAAGCCGTCTTGGCCGATGCCGGCATCCCCGTGATTCCCATCGAAGAGGTTACGCAGTTTCCAGAAATGCTAGACGGCCGCGTTAAGACCCTCAATCCACGGGTTTTCGGCGGCATTCTCGCTAAACGAGATGATCCTAATCACCAACAAACGTTGGCTGAACACGCGATTACCCCGATCGATCTGGTCTGCGTCAACCTCTATCCCTTTGCCGAGACCATCAGTCAACCAGATGTCACGCTAGCCGCGGCAGTCGAACAGATTGATATCGGTGGCCCGAGCCTCATCCGCGCCGCCGCCAAAAACTATCGGGATGTTCTCGTGGTCTGCGATGTCGCCGATTACGATCAGGTCGGGCAGGCCTTAGTGGCCCACAGCGATACCCTGCCATTTAGAAAACATCTGGCCGCCAAGGTCTTTCACCACACGGCCCACTACGACGCCGTCATTGCGACGTACCTGACGGACGAAGCCAAGCCTGATACCCTGACCCTCACCTATAAACGCAAGGAAGCCCTGCGTTACGGCGAGAATCCGCAGCAGACGGCCACCTTCTATCAGGACTACCAGCCATCTCCGTTTTCGATCGCCGCGGCAAAACAACTTCACGGTAAGCCCCTTTCCTTCAACAACATTAAGGACGCCGACGCCGCGCTCGGGCTAATTCGTGAATTCAGCGACCCGACCGTCGTGGCCTTAAAGCATATGAACCCGTGTGGAATTGGCACCGACGATGTCCTCGAACGTGCCTGGGACAAATGTTACGCCGCTGACTCCATGTCGATCTTTGGAGGTATCATCGTCCTCAATCGGCCGGTCGATTTGGCAACCGCCAAGAAGATGCATCAACTCTTCTTGGAAATCATCATTGCCCCCGCCTTCGATAATGACGCCTATGATGTGTTGGCAAAGAAGAAAAATCTGCGCCTGTTGACGGTCGACTTCAGCGCAGCTAACGATGCTGAACCCGATGAGTTGGTTAGCGTCCGCGGGGGCCTTTTACGCCAGGAACGTGACGAAATCATCGACGACCCCGCAACCTTCCAGACCGTTAGCAATGCCCAGCCAACGCCGGAACAACTCGCAGCCATTGCCTTTGGCCTAAAGGCGATTAAGTTCGTCAAGAGTAACGCCATCGTCGTCAACACCATCGATCAGACCTTAGGGATTGGGCCCGGGCAAATGAATCGGATCGACGCCTTAAAGATTGCGGTGGATAAGGCCGAAGAGAAACCAAACTACGATCGTGCGGTTCTGGTTTCCGACGCCTTCTTCCCCATGGCCGACTGCGTTCAATACGCCGCCGAACATGGGATTCGCGTCATTGCGGAACCCGGCGGTAGCATCCGCGATCAGGCTTCCATCGACATGGCCAACGAACACAACGTGGCCCTGGTCTTCACGAATCATCGTCACTTCAGACATTAAAAAAACACACCTAAGCGCATGGCGGTTTCATCGTTGGGAACTGCTATGCGCCTTTTCTGTCGATTGCTTTATTTCACGTTAACCAGAACGCTTTCACTGATATCGAGAAAGTACTTGAGACCCATTAGTAACTTGCCGAAGAAAGTCGTTTAATTCGAGCGCAATTTACCCCATAATGGGATTATCCAGTTATCATCGACTCAGAATAAGTTGTTCGAACTTAGATTTACTGGGGGAGTTGATCTGAATGAAAACACTAACTGCACCACGGCTGACCTTAGTTGTGCCGTGTTATAACGAAGAACCAATGTTACCCAAGAGCGCACCAGTCTTAAGCGCCATTTTGCATCGTCTCATGGATAGCAACCAGATTGCGACTGACAGCAAGATTCTCTTTGTCGACGATGGTAGCCGCGACCATACCTGGACCATCATTACGCAACTCCGACAGGCAGACACCCTGTTTACCGGACTGAAATTCAGCCGCAACTTTGGTCAAGAGGCCGCGCTGATGGCGGGCATGCAAGTTGCCCAGCCCTTCTCCGACCTCATCATTACCATCGACGCCGACCTACAAGATGACCCGCGGATTATCGGGTCTATGGTGCAACAAGCCAAGGAAGGCTTCGACATCGTCTATGGTGTCCGCAATGATCGATCCACCGATACCTGGTTCAAGCGCACCACGGCCGAGGCCTTTTATTGGACAATGGGGAAGCTCGGCGTCGACCTGGTGCCGAACCACTCCGACTTCCGGCTATTGAGTCACCGAGCCGTAGCCGCTTTGATGACCTACACCGAATCCGAACCCTTCATTCGGGGGATCATCCCCAAGCTAGGGTTCCCAAGTACCAAGCTCTACTACAAGCGTCAACCACGGACTGCCGGCACCTCAAAGTATCCGCTTAAGCGCATGTTACGTTTCGCCTTAGACGGGATCTTTTCACTGTCTCTGGCGCCGTTACGCGCCATCATGTACCTGGGCTTTACCATCTGCGGCGCCGCAACCATCGCCTTATTATGGATGCTAGGCTTGCATTTAAATGGCCTCACTACTAGCAATGCTCTCTTGACCTCACTCTGGTTACTCGGTGGCCTACAGCTGATTGGCTTGGGTGTCATTGGTGAATACGTTGGGCGAGTCCTAAAAGAAACCCAACACCGGCCCCGTTTCATCATTCAAACGGAAACCTACTCTGCGGCATTCTTAACCCGACCGCTGACAATCACGCAACACCTCGATCACCAATCTATTAGATAGGAGGGACCTCTCATGACCACACGCCAACGTTTAACTACTGGCTTAGTCGGCCTCATTAGCTTTACCTTGTTTCTGACCGGCGTGTTGGCTAGCTTGGACCCTGTCGAATTTCGGACTGACCACGATTGGCTGAGCCCACTGGTCATTCTCCTAGGCGCCGGTGTCTACCTCGGCATCATCGGCTTACTCTTCCGTTGGTTTCACCGACGCACCACGACTCAACATCGCTGGCTGAGTTGGGGGCTTTGGCTGGCGCTACTGACCATCCAACTGATTGTCGCCCTCAATTGGGTCAATGCGCCTCGCGCCGACCTCTACTTCGTTCACCAACAGGCCTTAAACCTACTTCACGGCCATACTGACTGGTCGCCTTACTTCTACACTTATCCAAATAACATCAACTTCACGCTGGTCTTAACGGGCCTCATGAAGATGGCCCAACTGTTTGGCACCACCCTCAGTGGCATCGATCTCAACCTCATTCAATTTGCTTGGCTGGATTGCGGTCTGCTGGCCCTTTGGCGCGTTCTTCGGCGTCAAAATATTGCTCGTAGTCACCTCTTTTTGGTGATTATCATTGGCACGGTACCACTCTATGCATACGCGCTCAACACCTATAGCGACCTCGCAGTTCTACCAATAGGCCTACTTGTGCTGGCCGGCCTATCCAACCTGCTACACGCGACCACGTGGCCGAAACGATTGGGTTGGACGCTATTTGTCGGTGTCTTTCTAACCTTTGCCACTCTCATTAAGGCTAACTTTATTGTCTTAGTCATCGCGGTTATTTTGGGCCTCTGGCTGGCCAACAACGCCAGTCCGCGGCCTTGGCTGGCTCGAACCGGAATCACAGTTCTCTTGATTGCCATGCTAGGAGCCGGCGTGGGGGGGAGCCACGCTATTCAGCGCGCCGCTGGCTACCAAGAAGATCCTAATCTGGCCTTACCCGCCACCAGTTGGATTGCCATGAGCTGGAATCCTGACACCCATGGTGAGTACAGCCGACCGGATGTGGATGCCATTCGTGATGAACCCACTGCCGCTCGCAAGCAGGCTCTGGCTAAGAAACACTTACAGGAATCCTGGCACACCTTGGGAATCGGCGGAGTCATTTATCACCTCGCCCAAAAGGCGAAACTCTTCTTAGCTACCGGAACCTTCGATGCCTTCCAGATTTCACCAGACTTCGAGCAAGCCCCTAACTGGTATCGCCAACATCGCAACACGGTGGACTGGCTACTGGCTAACTGGTGTCAGCTCAACTACTTGGCACTGATCATCGTCACCTGTGGCTGGGGAATCCAACAGATCCGTCGCCGCCGGCTAAGTATGGCTTACCTGATTGGTGGCCTCTTCGTCATCGGCCTGATCTGCTTTCACGTCATCTTCTGGGAGACTGAAGAACGCTACGCCTTACCGATTCTGCCACTCCTAGTGGCTGGCACGGCAGCGGGCTACCGCCAACCGCTCAACCTGCTGCGGTGGTCGACTCGAAGTCGTTGGATTCCGTTAGGCATGGCTCTGGCCTTCAGTGGCCTCATTCTGGTCAGCGCCTGGCAGAACAACGGGCTTACCACCAACCCTGTCGACAACCCCATCTACGTGGTCAATCAAAACGAGGGCCGCTACTTCCAGAACCACCACTTCAAGCTCAAGCCCGGTAAGAGCCTCACGCAACCACTGACGGCACCAATTGGCTTTGACCACATTTCCATCGACCCGGTCTTTCCATTCCGTGGTCGGATTACCCTGCGCAATGACCAAGGTCAAGTTGTCTGGCATTCACCCGAGCCAGATCCACTTATCCTGCTCAAGCAAGACCTGCCCATGCAACCCGCGGGTCACTACCGCCTGACAATCACTAATCTTCAGCCAACTCGGGTTAAATTCGTCACGGTTCCCGCAACTTTTCCCGTTCTACCGCAACCAATCGTCGGTCACCCCGACCAGTATTTGCGCTTCCACCTCACACAGCTAAACGTCGCCCCAGTCATCGATCGTGGTCAATTCTGGTTAATCCTGGGCACCATCTGGCTTGGTGGTTTACTGATTATTGATCGTTTCTACTGGTATCGCCGGCAGATCTAACGATTTCTAACAAATGACTTGCCCTAGAGTCGCTCGAAGGTCCTACAATGGATCTAGATGAGCTTAATCAAAGGAGCGAACAATTTGAAAGAAGTCAATCAACAAACGTTAACTGGTGAACGGGCCTTATTCCAAGGTCACGATCTCCACATCACAAACAGTATTTTTGTCGACGGCGAATCCCCACTCAAACACGGGAAGAATCTCGCCATTGACCACACCATTTTCAAGTACAAATATCCACTGTGGTACTCCGATCACACGCAACTGGACCACACAACTTGGCAGCCAGCCGCACACGCTGGTGCTTGGTACGCCAAGGATATGACGATGGCTCACAGCATGATTCGGGCCACCAAGACCTTCCGGCACGCCCAAAACCTTCACTTAGACGACGTGACCTTTGCCGATGCTGGTGAAACGCTCTGGTGGTGTGACGATCTCCACCTGGACAATGTCACCGCTACCGGAGACTACTTCGGCATGAACAGTACCAACGTCGTCGTTAACAACTTGAAGGTCAACGGCAACTACGCCTTTGACGGTAGCAAGAACGTCGAGGTTCACAACTCAACCTTTATCACCCATGATGCCTTCTGGAATTGTGACAACGTGACGATCTACGATTCCACCATTATTGGAGAGTACCTGGCTTGGAATACGAAAAACCTCACCTTCGTTAACTGTTGGTTGGAAAGTGAACAGGGCCTGTGTTACGTGGATCACCTGACCATGCGCAACTGTTCTCTGGTCAATACCAACCTGTCCTTCGAATACTGTTCCGATATCGACGCCACGATCAACACGACTATCGACAGTGTGAAGAACCCAATCAATGGCCACATCTCGGCTCCGGCCATTGGCGACATCATCTTTGACGATCCTGCCATCGACCAACATCAGACGACCATTACTACCCAGGAGGCCACCCATGAGCAATGATTTTTCAGAAATGATCGACCGGCGTCATACCAACTCCGTGAAGTGGGACGTGGCCGACAACGAACTGCCCATGTGGGTCGCCGATATGGACTTCCGCACCGCGCCCGGCATTGTTGCCGCGATTCAAAAGAAGGCGGCTACGGGGATCTTCGGTTATGAAGAAGTTCCCCAGGTCTACTTTGACGCCGTCCAACACTGGCTTACCACGGAACACAACTGGACGCCCCAGACGGACTGGATGCGCTTCGTCACTGGTGTCGTTCCCGCCATTTCCTCGGCCGTTCGCCGGGTGAGCCACGTGGGCGACAACGTTCTGGTCCAAGCACCCGTTTACAATATCTTCTATAATTCCATCGTAAACAACGGTCGTCACGTGCTTTCCAGTGATCTCCACTACGCCGATGGTCAGTACAGCATCGACTGGGACGATCTGGCCGCCAAGATGGCCGAGCCCCTAACCAGCATGATGATCCTCTGCAATCCGCATAATCCAGTCGGTAAGATTTGGACCCCGGAAGAACTTCAACGGATTGGCGAACTCGCCGCGACCAATCACGTCACCGTCTTCTCTGACGAGATCCATGGCGACATTACCACCCCTGGCAAGGGCTATACACCCTTCGCTTCGGCAAGCGACACCTGTGCCGCAGTGAGCATCACAGCGGTTTCGCCCAGCAAGACCTTTAACGTTGCGGCCTTACACGCCGCGACCCTGATCATTCCCGACGAAAACCGCCGCAACGTGGTAGATCGCGGCATCAACACGGACGAATTGGCCGAACCCAACGCCTTCGCTATTGATGGCAGCATCGCCGCCTACACCACCGGTGCCGACTGGGTACATGACCTGAACCGTCAGATTACCGCTAACCGACAAACCGTCACGCAGTTCGTCCAGAATAACCTGCCCGCCCTCCACGTGATTGCCGGTGACGCCACCTATCTGGTCTGGATCGACTGTCGCGACATCACGACGGATACTCAGGCTCTCTGCCAAGTGATTCGACAACAGACCGGTCTCTTCATTACTGCCGGTGCGGTTTACGGTGGTAATGGCCACGACTTCGTCCGCATCAACGTTGCCTGTCCGGCCGAACGGCTTGCAGACGGCTTAGACCGCCTCAAGCGCGGCCTACAAGCTTTCCAGCAACAAAACAACTAAGCAAAAACCAGCGATCGCGGTCGCTGGTTTTTAAATTTCCCCAACTTTCCACCCACTCAGCGGTCAGCTAGAGAAACCATTTATCGGCCCCCTGATATACTCGACTTAGGAATGAACATTCTGATATTGAGGGGGAGTCACCATGACACAAATCAATCTTGCCGACGCGCAGGACGTCTTTCGTGATGCCGGCAAAAACGTTTTATTTACCACTTTTCTCATCGATCAGCATGACCGTATCAAGGCCCGTGAAGCTATGGCCTGTTTCGCCGATCGCTTAGGGGCAACCGAACGTAGCCTAAACGTTCGCTACCCACAGGCCGATCTCCGCGTGGCGTTTGGTCTGGGGGCCAGCGCCTGGCAACTCCTGTTTCCAACGATTCAGCCACCTAAAGAACTCGTTAACTTCCAACCGGTCGTCGGACCCAAGTACACTGCCCCCGCCACTCCTGGTGATCTCTTCTTGCACATTCGGGCCAATGACATGGCCGTGGTCTACGAGGTTGCCGCTGAACTTCGTGAATTTCTCCACAACTGGACCAGCGTCGTCGATGAGACAGTCGGCTTCCGCTACTTCGAAGGCCGCGCCATCATTGGATTCGTCGATGGCACCGAGAATCCGGCGGGACCCGAGGCTCCAGAATACGCCATTATTGGGGATGAAGATCCCGAGTTCATCAACGGGTCGTACGCCTTTGCCCAGAAGTACACCCACAACCTGGATGCCTGGAACAATCTGGCTACTGAAGACCAGGAACGGGCCATCGGTCGACACAAGTTCAGCGATCAGGAGCTCTATGACGATGACAAACTACCTAACGCCCATAACTTGGCGTCCCAAGACAACGATGACGGTGTGGAACACAAGATTGTCCGCATGAATGTCCCGTATGGCGACCCAAGTCGTGGCGTAGCCGGCACCTACTTTATCGGGTATGCCCGCCACTTCACCGTCACCCAACGCATGCTGGAGAACATGTTTAGCCAAAGCGATCGGCTACTGGATTTCAGTACCCCGATTACTGGGAACGCCTTCTTCATCCCCGCAAAATCGCTACTGGCCCGCATCGCAGACGGTGACCTCTTCCCGGTCGACTACCCGGATGAATAGCTCACGTTACCCATCAAAATCCCGGAACCTTTCCCTTAATTTGGAAACGGTCCCGGGATTTTAGGTTTATTGCGTGTGATCCCCGCCCGGCCAAGGCTTCGGCCGATCCGGTCAGGTTGGGACGTTCAGCGCTTCATCTGAAATAAAAATAATTATCACGGAACCGGGCATTCTTAAACAATTGCGAGCGCATACAAAAGTCGCCGGGAGATTGACGTTTCGGGCTTATGAGGGTATGTTAGTGGGGTTAATACTAACGAATAAATCAAATTGGTGGGTGTGACTTTTGGTCAGATCATCAATTAATCTATCCCCATAAGGAGTTGACTCACTTTGGATGAAGCTGAGAGAGAAAGCGGCCCGTGGCGTCGTAATCTACGGGTTCTTTGGTTCTGTACGTTTGTTGCCGGTATGGCTTTCAGTGAAATCATGCCGTTTTTGTCATTATATATTAGTAGTTTAGGTGACTACACCAAAGCCCAGGTCACCATGTACAGTGGTTTGGTCTACGCCGCCGACTTCTTTGTCAGCGCCATCGCATCCCCACTTTGGGGCATGGTTGCCGACCGGAAAGGCCGTAAGCTTATGTTACTGCGGGCCTCATTGGGGACGGCCTTTGCCATGGCCCTGATGGGTTTCGCCACCAGCGTCTGGCAATTGGTGGCCTTGCGAGCCCTTCAAGGGGTCTTCGCTGGGTTCATTTCTAATGCGCAGGCCCTCGTGGCCTCCCAGACACCGCGGAAACATTCCGGGGCCTCGCTGAGTACCCTGATGACCGGGGTAACCAGTGGGATGTTGCTGGGGCCCGTGATTGGTGGGGTCTTGGCGCAGATCTTCTCCATTCGCCTAACCTTCTTCATCACGGCGTTGCTCCTGCTGTCAACCTTCTTTCTGAGCTGGATCTTCGTGGAAGAAAAGTTCAAGCCGGTGGCTCCTGCCACCAACGTCGATGGTCACAAGAGTCACAATCCGTTGGCCGCCTTCCCGAACCCAAAATTGATTCTGGTTCTGCTGAGTTCCACGTTAATCGTGCAATTCGGGAACATTTCCATTTCCCCGATCATCAGTCTCTATGTCAAGGAACTCATGCACAACGTGGGACCTATCACCGTCGTGGCCGGAATTATCGCGGCGCTACCCGGGATTTCCAACATCTTTGCCTCCCCGCGCCTCGGGCGTTACGGGGACAAGCACGGGTCCGGCCGAGTACTCATCTTCGGCTATATCTTTGCCACACTGATGTATCTGCCCCAAGGGTTCGTGACTAGTGTCTGGATGTTGGGGGCGTTGCGGTTCATGATCGGTATTTCCGATGGGGCCTTGTTCCCAGAAATCCAAACGCTCCTGACCAAGAACTCCCCCGTCGAGCTCACCTCCACTGTCTTCAGTTGGAACCAATCCTTCCAATCGATCGGTAACATGATGGGATCCCTGCTAGGGGGCTGGATCGCCGGGGTCTTCAACTACAACGCGGTCTTTATCTCCACAGCCATGTTAATGCTGATTAACCTCGGCCTGGTCTGGTGGCTGGTTCCGGAAATCCGGAAGCCTCAAGCTCAGGTAGCGGACTAGGTTCAGACGTTGTGAAAGTAACGACTTGCTAATAAATTAAAATGTAAATGCCTACTCAAACAATCCTTAGTTGGACTGATTGGGTAGTTTTTTTTTACGATCTTAACCGCAGTGGTTTCAACGTTTCATCTGTGATAACCGTTACTTCCCGGTAGTTACGAAGAATCAAGTCCATTCATAGACGCTTATTGAACCCGAATTTTTACCTTATATTACTATTAAAACGCTTCCAAACGTGTATTATAGTAATAGTTAAGACAAGGAGGTCCAGGAGACATGAACAAAAAAATTATGTTGATGGTAGGATTATTAGCATTACCTTTGGGAATGGCTGCATTGAATTCTAATCCGGAGACAGCACAAGCCAAGGTTCACTATATTCATACCCCTAAAGCTTTACGGGGACATTATCATGGTGAATTAACCTTGGGTGGCGTCACTAGTAAAGGAAAGCCTTACTACATGGGTGGAACTTACGTTGTCAGTAAACACTACTTAACCCAGGGTGGATTACAGATGGATACCTACCCAGTTAAGATTGTTAAAACCACTAGGTATCATCATAAATTCGTCAGCGGTAAGGAATTCAAGAAACAACGGGTATATAAGTTTAGAGCTACCAATATCTACAGTCACGGTTACCACACAGAGTGGTTAGGTCAGCTCCAATATAAGGGGCATACCTACCTCTTTAATGGCGATAATAGTTTTAAAAAGCTTAAAAAACATGCGACTAATGCGGACTATATTTATATTAAAGGCAAGGTTCCAGGTATTGGGTATAATTACTAGCTAGACCTCTGCCGTACCAACAGAATCAACGCCTCTGTTGATAGACAACCCACTGGACACTTTAAACGTGAAAGATAGCAATAATCAAACCGAGGAGATTTAAAAGATGAATAAAAGAATCATGTTGATGTTAAGTTTATTGGCATTACCATTGGGGATTCTTAGCTCTAACCCTGTAACAGCTCAAGCAAAAGTCCACTATGTCCACACGCCAAAAGCATTGAGAGGGCATTACCATGGGGTCCTTACTGACTACTCAGCACCTACCTATGTTATCCATAAAAAAACTATTGAAATAGGTGTGACACAAGCTGATTCTTACCCTGATAGAGTTACCAAGGTTAAAAAATATAAACTTTTTAGATACGCAGGCCATAAGATTCATGCCTATCGTTTACGAGCAAAAGCCAGCATGGGTGGTAAAAAATATTACGAATACATTGCCTATCATTACACTAAAAACGGCAAATATATTACTATAGGACACTCCTGGAAACAGCTTAAAAAGCATTTAAATCACCCTAACATGGATAACGGCTACAGTACGAATACATTTAAGAAGGGTAAACTTTCAGGCTATGGTTACAACTATTAGAAAACATTATTAATTAATATTATTTTCGGCCAGACGTGAGGAGACTTTTTGTCCCTTGGTCTAGCTCTACATCGTGCATTACTATGCAAAAAGCCCGCTCACACTAGTGAACGGGCTTTGTTTTCCCAATTATCCAGCTAGCCCAGAGACCAACGGCTGACTGCTGGGAACCACCATCGGCAATCCCAGGAGTGCCCGCACGCTGCCGAGTCCGGTAACCAAATCGGCTACGGGCAGGTCAATCAACGCGCGTTGGGCGGTGCGTAACTCACCTGGGAGTTCTTCGATGTCATCGGTACGGCTGACCACCACACGTGCGGCGCCAGTGGCTTTAGCTGCCGTTACGATGGTCTGCGTTACGGCGACGAGGCGAATCGTTGGCACCAGGGCCACGACGGCATCCTGATCTAACATGGCGGCGCTCAGACCACCTTCGTCAATCTGTTCTCCGGTTAGACCGGCAACGTTGGCGGGTAACGTCACATGACTTGGGGTGTAAACGGTCAAATTGACCGAATTCAGGTCGCTCAGCTGGCGAATAAAGGCTTGCCCGGACGAATCCAGGGCACCGACAATTAAGATATTTTTCAAAGGTGATCTTCCTCTCTGTTTGATTATGTTAGTTATTATAAGGGGTTATAGTAGGTCGAAGGCAAGCCCTCATTTGAAAAAAATTTCACCCTCATCTCATGGTTACAACGACACCAGACTGGGCCGTTCCTATCCAATATTTGGTTAAATATGTTATGCTTGAATAGATAAAATCCCCAGATAACGGCCATCCGGTCACTAATTCCCTTGCCGTTAAGGGATCACTGGCCATGTATTCCTTGCGACTATCAACACCAGCAATAGTCTTCATTTGGAAAAACTATTGATCTCATGTACAATAGAAACCAATTAAAATCGCTAGTTTCACAATCAAATACGACCGGTCTCCAGGTTGCCCGCCGCGCGTGCGCCACCTTGGCACACCGATCGTTATTTCTTTTCCCGGGGATCTCTCGGGCGCAACACCACTACACAGGAGGTTAATCTATGCTACTTTCAATGGAACATTTAAACAAAGAATATCCCAATGGCAAACTCGCCGTTGACGACTTCAACTTACAAGTCGGTCGCGGCGAATTTATTTGCTTTATTGGGACGTCTGGTTCCGGAAAGACGACCACCATGCGGATGATCAACCGCATGTTAAATCAAACGTCAGGAACCATCAAAATCAACGGGAAAGACATCGCCAAGATGGACCCCGTCAAGCTCCGGCGCTCGATCGGCTATGTTATTCAAAACGTCGGTCTGATGCCCCACATGACCATCAAAGAAAATATTGAAATCGTGCCTAAGCTGTTGGGCTGGTCCAAGGAAAAGCGGGCCAAGCAAGCGGTCAAGATGATCGACCTCGCCCAACTCCCGCAAGAAATGTTGAACCGTTATCCCGGCGAACTCTCCGGTGGGCAACAACAACGGATCGGGGTTGTGCGGGCCTTAGCCGCCGACCAGGACATCATCCTCATGGACGAACCCTTCGGAGCCTTGGATCCCATCACCCGTGAATCCTTACAAGAGTTGGTCAAGCGGCTCCAAGAAGATTTGGGCAAGACCTTTATCTTCGTCACCCACGACATGGATGAAGCCCTGCACCTCGCCACCCGTGTGGTCATCATGAGCCACGGGAAGCAAGTTCAGGTCGACACCCCTGATAATATTCTGCGGCACCCAGCCAACGAATTCGTTACTAATTTAATCGGAGAAGAACGCCTAATCAGAGCACAACCAAATATCCTCTCCGTTAGTCAAATCATGTTAAAGAACCCCGCGGCTATCACACCAGACAAGACGTTGGACGACGCCATCGACCTGATGCATAGCCGGCGTGTTGATACGCTACTGGTCACGAATGCCGAAGGCGTGCTTGAAGGCTACGTCGATCTGGACGACATCAACCGGATCACGGACGTCACCACTCCCGTCAGCCGCTTCACCAACCGCGAGGTCTTCTACGTTCAAGCCAGCTCACTGATCGGCGACACGGTCGATCGTATCTTGAAACAGGGGGTTAAAAACGTCCCCGTTGTCGATGCCAAGAAACACTTGGTTGGGATCGTCACGCGGACGGCCTTAGTCGACATCGTCTACGATGCCTTGCGCGGTGCACCGGCAACCGATGAGGAACCAGCCTCACCAATCAACGCCGATATCCACGCTGCCGCAACTCATGAAGGGGGCGAATCATCACAATGATTCACTTTCTGCAAACTTATGGGATGCAATTAATCAGTAAGACCGGTCAACACCTTTACATTTCAGCCGCTGCGCTGGGATTAGGGGTCATCGTGGCCGTGCCTTTGGGAATTCTACTCACGCGGATGAAGCATGGGGCCAACGCTGTGATTACACTGGCCGGGGTACTGCAAACCATCCCCGCCATGGCCCTGTTAGCCATGATGATTCCCATCTTTGGGATCGGGTCCACACCCGCCATTGTCGCCTTATTTATCTACTCATTACTGCCCATTTTACGGAATACGTATCTCGGTATGGAGGGGGTCTCTCCCGCCGTCCGTGACGCCGCTAAAGGGATGGGAATGACCTGGTGGCAATCCATGGTACGTGCCGAGATTCCACTGGCCGCCCCCGTCATCATGTCTGGAGTTCGGCTCTCCGCGACCTACGTCATTGCGTGGGCCACACTGGCTTCCTACATTGGTGCCGGTGGCTTGGGTGATTTCATCTTTAACGGGTTAAATCTGTATCGTTCCGACCTCATCTTAGGTGGATCGATCCCCGTGATCATCCTGGCCCTGGTGGTCGACTACCTCTTAGGTAGACTGGAAGCAACCGTCACCCCACGCGAATTACGATAGGAGGTCCGTCATGCGAAAACACTTACGTCGATGGCTAGCCGGACTCCTGTTAGTCATCTTGATTATTCCAATGAGTGGCTGTAGCCTGCCCGGTTTGGCTGGTTCCGGCGACAATACCGTTCGGATTGCCGCGCAGAACACCACCGAGCAACAGATCATGGCCTACATGATTCAGGGCATGATTAGCCACTACACCGATTTAGATTCAACTATTATTAATAACTTGGGTTCTGGAAATGTCAGTTTCAACGCCCTCAAAAACGGCAATGCCGATATCTCCTCCATCCGGTTCTACGGTACCGATTTGACCACCGTCTTGAATGAAAAATTCGAGCGGGATCCCGCGACTGTCAAGTCAACGGTTACCAAGGCCTTCGAAGACCGTTACCATATGACCTATTTCGACTCGTATGGTTTCGCCGATACCTACGCCTGGATGGTCAAGCAGAGTTACGCCAAGAAACACCATCTGGAAAATGTTAGCGACTTGCAGAAGATCGCCCCACAGATGAAGGTCGGGATTGACCAAATCTGGCAAAACCGTCCTGGTGACGGTTACCCTGCCTTCCAAAAGGACTACGGGTTTAGCTTCGGCACCGTTTATCCGATGCAACTCGGGTTACTCTACGATGCCTTGGCTTCCGATAAGATGGACGCCGTGCTGGGTTACTCCACCGACGGCCGGGTTGGTAGTTACAATTTGAAACTACTAAAGGACGACAAGGACTTCTTCCCACCATACGATGGGAGTCCCGTTGCCACCGATGCCATCTTGAAGAAACACCCCGAGCTCAAACCAGTCATCAACCGGATGGTTGGCAAGATCTCACTGAAGACCATGCAACAGCTCAATTACCAGGTCGACGATCAACTTCAAGAACCACAGACCGTGGCCAAGGCTTACCTGAAACAACACCACTACTTTGAAGGGGGGAACTAGGCATGAAAGACATGGGCTTATTCAGTCAGTTAATTTACTATTTCACGCATAACGGCATGTACGTCCTCAATCAATTCAACCTGACGTTCCTCGTTTCAATCTACGGGGTCTTGTTTGGGGCCATCGTGGGGATCCCGATTGGAATCTGGATTTCACAAAACCGTAAGCTCTCCCCAATTATCATTGGGATTGCCAACGTAATCCAAACGATCCCTTCTCTAGCGATGCTGTCCATCTTGATGTTGGGACTGGGACTCGGGCAAAACACGGTGATTGCCACCGTGTTCCTGTACTCGCTGTTGCCAATCATCAAGAACACCTACACGGGTATGCTCAGTGTTGACCCCGACGTCTTGGACGCCGGGAAAGGCATGGGAATGACGCGGTTCCAGGTCATGAAGACCATTCGAATTCCGTTGTCACTGTCTGTGATCATCGCCGGAATTCGAAATGCTCTGGTCTTGGGTATTGGGATTACCGTGATTGGGTCCTTCATTGGGTCCGGTGGTCTAGGGGACATTATTGTCCGCGGGACCAACGCCACTAATGGTGGGGCGATCATCTTGGCCGGTGCCTTGCCGACTGCCTTAATGGCCATCATCACCGATCTCGTGTTGTCCTTCATTGAAAAGCGGTTAACACCAAAGACTTCTTCGGAGAACTAGTCTTTAACGGCCGTTAGGCCGGCTCTTGAACTTCTACTTTGACTTTCAAGTTTGAGTTGGATTGGCCGCCTGCGGCTAAGACTGGTTTTTCAAGTCAACGCTGGTATCAGGCACTGCCAACCTTTGGAACTTTCAATCACCAAAACTGAACAACTTAAATGAGGGTCGAGACGTCCGGTCTCGACCCCTTTCTAGTGCATTTAATCCTAGGAAGACTCTCGTCTGAAAGTGATCTGATCACTCTGAAGGATGGTCATTAACTACCTGCCATCGATTCTTCAGCACACCACTAGCCACGCCCCATCTGAATCCCTAAGTTACGACAGGACCATCTCTATTCGACTGGCTCTTACTCACAGCACCCGCCACGATTCAGGACAAGCCACTACTTTCTGCCACAACTGCCAATAATCCTCCTCACTTTCGGTAAAGCTGGATCTAAGCCTGGAGGGGGTCTGCTAGGGGGCTCAGCCGTGTCGTTTCCGTTAGTCGAGTGGTCTTCTCGAGTTACGGAAAGGCCGAGCTTTGAGACCGCCTTTCGGGCTCAAAGTCGTGCCCACAGCGTTCCAGCCCCCTAGCAGACCCCCTGGAAGGCGGGGCTTTAGATCCATTTTAACTAAAACCAAAGTTCAGGGGGCTCAGCCGTGTCGTTTCCGTTAGTCGAGTGGCTTTCTCGAGTTACGGAAAGGCCGAGCTTTGAGACCGCCCTTCGGGCTCAAAGTCGTGCCCACAGCGTTCCAGCCCCCTAGCAGACCCCCGGAAGGCGGGACTTTAGATCCATTTTAACTAAAACCAAAGTACAGGATCTCAGAACCATTTGCCCTGCGGTCAAAGGAATCCAGATAAGGGCGACACATCCTCATGACCGGAGATATTTGGTATACTGTAAACAAAATCTATGAAAGCGAGGCCTTCCTCGTGACCCGATCTAAACAAGCTGGGATGGACTTCTCGGTGGGGACACTCAATTTTCTGGCAAATGTCGGCATCATTCTCCCCTACCTACTCATCTTAGCCCGCTTCCAACAAACGCAAAGTACCACCTACCTGATCGCCCTGGTGGCCTTCTATGTCTCGCGTGCCGCTAGTATCTTCTACACCAAGCGACTCCACCTGCGGGCTTCCACCTACCTCATTTTAAGCCTGACGCTGGGCGCCGCCGGGAGCCTGATCTTTGCCTTTACCGCACATCTGGGGTGGCTCATCATTGGGAGTTTCCTCTGGGGGTACAGTGCCGCCACCATCTGGCCGTACTTTCTGACGGTGAAGTTACATCTGACGAACCTGACCAACTTTAAAATGAAACGTATCTACTGGCTAATCTTTGCCGGACTAGGGGTCATCGCGGCGATCGATATCGTCACCAAGTTCAACTACACCCTGACGTTTGCGCTACTGGGGCTACTCTACTTGGTGGCCCTGCCCGGAGGCATGCTGCTTCAAAACGTGACACGCGGACTCTACGATGATTTGCCTTGGCAGATTAAACCTTTTCGCCAAGGATGGCGCTGGGGATTATCTCTAGTCTTCTTCGCCGTCATGGCGGTTCTGACCACCTTAAGAAAAGCCACGGTCCACCTGCCAACCTGGCTGACACTCACTATCATTGGAATCGCCCTGATTATTCTGATCGTGGAACTACGCTTTGACTGGCACGTGTTACCTCAATACAAGCTGCGGCTGTTGAGCCGGGGCTTTCTCGTGAGTCTGGTGCTACTCTTTAACAGTTTCTTTGCCTACTTCTACCTTGGCAAAAATGGGATGTACGTTGTCTTTGCCATTTATCTATTGGGGCTCGAGACCGGTTACCCCTTATATCATCGCCTGGGACGCGGAAATGACTTCCGATCCCGTGATTTAAGCCTAATTGGCGTGGTCGTGGGGCAAGTCCTCCTGTTAATTCCCTGGATTGGCTCATATTTGCTCGGTATGCTCCTGATCACCCTCTATGTGGGTTACGACAACCCCACCATCAACGCGACCCTCTACGGCCTCGAGACGGTCGATAGCGACAGCGCCATGGTTCACAAGTATCGTTTCTCAACCTATGGCGGTCTGCTGTGCCAACTCGGCATTTTCGGCCTGCTGGTTGCGCTGAGTGCCGCCGCGCACCGACCGCTATTAGCCTTCTTCAATCCGCAGACAACTGGCCACTTCGCCCTGTACTTCTACGGGTTGAGTTGTCCGCTCGTCGTTATCTCCCTGTTACTGACCCTGGGAAACATCTGGGTGCGGCCCCGAAATTAAAATAATCTCCGTCAACGTCGCGCGTATGCTCGGCGTTTTTATTATTCTCAGAACAGTAGAAGATCCCCCAACCACGGGATTATAACCGCTTATAAATTATTTTATAGTGTGACTTTGTTTACTCCGTCAGACCCACATGGTATGGTCTACCTGACCATCATGAAGGACCTTGATCGTGATGACTAGACAGCATTTTGCTTTAATGGATGTAACCGCTTACCAAAAAATATCAAGGAGGACTCCCCCATGTTCCATCACCCCCACTGGCGTTGGCTCGGCCTAGTCTGTATTGCCTTAGGCGCGACCACGCTGACCACTGCGCCGGCCCTGGCCGACCGCCACACCTCGTCCGCAACCCGCACCGTCGAGGTTGCCGATGAACTCACTATTAGAGAAGCCTTTAGCCACGATCCCCAGCTGATGCATGACATCCTCGACTCGCAGTATCTCGCCAAGCGCCTGACACCCGAGGATTCCCTGGCTGACTTGCGCCGCATCGCCCCCACCCTGACGGTTCACATTCATCACCCCATCACGGACTACCAAGATCTGTTGCAACTAAAGGGCGTCATTAACCGCCTGGTGATCCGGGATCAAACCAACCTCTCCGGCACCAATTTGAAAGTCATCCTGGGCATCTTCCCCGTCAACGACAAAGACAATAACAACTGGATGCTCAACAATATCGATGCCCTGGCGCTGGTCAACGACGGCCTTAACAACGACGACTTCGCCACGATTGCGGCCTTTCTCAAGACCATCCCCCAACCGATCGACGCGCCCACTCCCGCCAACTATGACTGGACGGCCATCTCGAGTCTCAACCTCTCCAATAACAACATTACCGATTTCTCGCTACTCAGACAGATCTACCAGCTCAATAATCCTAAAACCAGTCAGGTCAACTTCTTCACAGCTTGGGGCCAGCACCATCCTTCGGCCAAACGCCTACCGACCGCCACGGTGACTGACCACACCATTGCCATCGACCCCAAGGTCACCCAGGAATACCAGCTCGATAAGATTAATCGCTACACCAACAATAGTTTCTTCTTTAACTTTGCCCGGAAGAATAGCTTCTACTATCGCGTCTTTCAAGACGACCTCGACGGGACGGAAACTCTAGCCAGTGACGACCCCGAGAAGGTTGTCGACGGGACCACGAATCTCCCCGATGAAGGTGTCTATCCGGCCTATGGAAGTCGAAATCTAACGGTCGATGGCACCCAACTCGGCAACGGCCGGTTCTATAATTCCCTGAGCTACGCCTTCCCCGAATTCCAACCGTTGGCCGCACCCGAGGAGATGGATAAGCTCTCCGATCTGTACACTAACGCCGGCTTTACGCTGACCGAACCGCTCTCGGCCGACACCTACGTCATTCAGGTCCCCGATGGTGCCGACTCAGTACGCTTCCGCACGATGTACTCGAACACCTATAGCACCGCCCAGACCGGTTACACCCAGGACTACGAGATTCCCTTGAAATGGACCTCGTCGTCCTCCTCATCCAGATCCAGTTCCGGATCGTCCAGTTCAAGCTCCAGTGATGGCAGTTCAAGCTCATCGAGTTCTGATGGCGGTGGCGGTGGGATCACGCCTAAGGGCGCGGCAGTTTACGGTTTGAAGAAGATTGGTCTTTATACCGACACCAACTTTACAAAAGAGTCGCGACGGCACTTTTACCGAAAGCAGCCCCGCATCAACCGCCCCATGTTTCGGGTGACCGGTTACGCCAAGTCCACTCAGGGACGCCTGCGCTACCTGGTCAAGGACGTCAACCACCACTCAAAGACGGCGGGCCAGAGTGGCTACATCACGGCGAGTCCGCAGTACGTGGGCCCCGTCTACTACCGTCAGGTCGCTAAAACCATCACGGTCATCAATCCTCAAGGCATCAACGCCTATCGCAAGAAGAATCTAACGGGTAAGGTCACCCACTACCGCCAAGGACAGGTGCTCAAGGTCAAACGGCTGGTCAGTCACAACCTCACCACCCGTTACGTCTTACCCAACGGTCGCTATATCACGGCCAATAAGAAACTCATTCGTAACGGTCGCCATCCCCAAGCCCAGCAGATCGTCACCAAATCCGGCATTAACCGTTATCGCGATCGCAACCTACGGCACCGGCAAAGACACTACCGCCGGGGAACTGTTCTGACCGTGATCGGTTGGGACTACAGCGATTCCGGTAAGTTGCGCTACCGCGTTAAGGGCGGTGGGTATGTGACCGGAAACCGTCAGCTGGTACGCATCGCAAAATAAAAGGGCAACCCAGCCGGGCTACCCAAGGTCCTTAAATCAGACTGACATGTTTCCCATCCAGCTGCAACAAGCCATCGGCCACCAGTTGTGAGAGCTGACGACTCAAGGTTTCCGGCGTAATGCCTAGGAAGCTGGCTAATTCCTTCTTCCGGATGGGCAAGTCAAACTCATGCGTTTGTTTCTCCTGCCCCAACTGTTGGAGGTAGGCTAGCACCCGGTTCTTAGCCGTCAGATTTCCCGTGAGCGCACTGACCGACTCCAGGGCCGTCAATCGGTCACCCAGGATGTTGAGGAGGTTAAAGGCCACCGTGGGAACACGATGCAGCAGGCCCTGAAAGTCGGCCCGTCCGATCGAACAGACTAGCGTATCTTCCACCGCCTCAGCGTAGTTGGCTTGCGGGCGATCCGAGAACAGGGCCGCTTCACTATCGATGGCTCCCGGCTGTAACATGTAGAGTACCTTTTCCTTGCCATTCTCGTTGAGCTGGTAAACCTTGACGCGCCCCTGATCAACGATGATCATGCGGTCCAATGGCGCCGCGGGTGAATAGAGAATCGTCCCCTTCTTCACGGTCTGTTGGTGGACGGAGATCGTCACCAGTTCGGCAATATCGGCATCCGCCAACCCTTGAAAGATTGGCGCTCCCTGCACACATTTAAATGGCGAATGCGTCATTTTCTGCTCCTTTCTTGATATTTATCAATTTTTTATCGTTGGCTTCAGTATACACTAGGGTTATCAACTTAAGGAGGTTCACGCACTATGAAAATTTATGAAGCAACAATTGTGCCTTTAAACGAACAAGCCATTGGAACTGCCGCTCATGGGTCCGCTCTCTTCGTGATTAATGGGGACACCCTGACGATTAATATTGAGATGCATGCCACCCCAGCCAATCTCCAACACTGGGAACACTTCCATGGCTTCCCCGATGGTCGTGACGCCCAAATCGCCACGAGTGCCCAAGACGTCAACCACGACGGCTTTGTGGACCTCCCCGAGACCGGGGCGGTTTCCGGGACAACCATGGTGCCATTCAACGATGCCCCTCACGAGATGGACATCCCCAACGACGCCTACCCCGTAGCCGACGCCAACGGTGACTTTGCCTACACCAAGGTCGTGCCACTGGCGGCCCTGAGTGAAAAATTCAAGGCTACCTTCAACGACAGTGACCTTGATCTCGACAAGCGCGTCATCTATATTCACGGCGTCACCGATGACGTCGATCTGCCCGACACGGTGGCTGGCGCCGTTGGCCACTACTCCACGCACGTCACCTTACCGATTGCGGTGGGGAAGATCGTAGCCGTGAAGTAACCACAGCATTGACTGGCACTGTACAAGTGGTGATACCCAGTTGCTGACTGGAAAACTCAGCTAATTAAATCTAATGTGAGGCCGTCACGGCAACCGTTGTGGCGGCCTTTTTAGAACTTTTGGTCACATAAAAAGAGCGTGATCCATTGCTAGATCACGCTCTCATAAATTCATTTATTTAACGACTAACCCGATAACATTTAGTTGCCAGGCGCGTCCGTTAACGACCACGTAATGTTCCCAGAATAACCGGTCGCACCACCCGCAGCATAGATGTTGGGGTTGGCGTCCAGGTAAACCCCGGCTGGCACGGAACTGCCATCGTAGGACTTACCATCTTGATTCCAGCTCTTGGCGATGTCCGTCGAGTTACTGTCGCGCTTACCAGAGGCCACAGGGACCGCGTTACCGCTATCTAACTGGGTCCTGGTCCCATTACCATCTTCATAGACGATGTGGCCACTGAGCGTTCGATTACTGCCATCTGTGGCGGTCATCGGCGTTGCGTTCGCGGTGACATACCAGGCCGACCCCATCTCACGGGTATCGGAAATATTGATCTGATAGTCGCCAGGCGCATAGAGCGTCTTTTGACCAGGAACTGGCAAAGTGGCCCCGTTCCCAAAGACCATATTGGTCATGTCGCCGAACTGTAACTTCCCGGCACCACGCGTCACGGAAATCGTGGCTGGCGTTGTCGAGGCATTGCCATCGGCGTCAGAGACATTCATCGTGACGGCTTGAGTTCCACCGGCAACGGTTGCCTTAAGGCTGTCGCCGTCAGCAGTATTGTAGGCCAAGGTCGATGGCGTGGTGCCATCTGGCTTGGTCGCCGTCATGCCGGTCTGCGAGGCAATCCAGGTCGCAATCTCTGACGAAGACTTGCCGGCAATGTGCGCATCCCAGTCATCTGGTGAGACGGTGAGGGATGGCGTCCCTGAGGTGATGGTTAGTGGAACGGTGCTGGAAACTGCAGCTGTAGCAGACAAAGAGTCCCCAAACTCATTACTTTCAACAACTTGGATAGAGCTTGGGTTCCCAAGGTCCGCAATACTACTACCTTTCAAGCTAAAACTATACTTGCCATCCGAATCAATTGTCGTCGTTTTTTCATAATCTCCAGTGAGACCAGTCAGTGTCGCAGACAGCCCAGGTTGACCAGTACCACTAACCGTCAAATCAGAAGATGAAACCTGATTATTAGTTCCAATGACAACTGGCGCCCACGTCTTAGTCGTTGCATTATTACCATTCAATGTTAATTGACCATAATAGTCAGTGGCTGTTTCGCCGAACCCAGTCGCCCTGTACGTAAACCCAATATAAATTGGAAACTTAGGATTCGAACCAAGTTCAGAAAGATCTACAGGTATATCAGTAGCTCCCGAAGGTGCTGTGGCCGTACTTGTACTGTAGTCAGAAGAGACCTTCCACCCGGTCGGTGTACTAGTAGCAAGCGACCGCGCTTTACCATTCTCAACAACAGTAACATCAGCATGTGCCGACAAATACTTACCACGATTAGAAACAGACATCGTGGCCGCACCAGAATAACTAACATAAATGTGCTTCGTATTCTTAGTTACCCGGCCATTGACAACACCATCTGCCGAAACTGCCTCTAGTGTTGGATAACCACTACTCCCAAAATAGTTACTATTATCGTCAACGAAGTTGGCAGTCTTTTCAATCACTCCTGTGCCTGCCGCATCGGTCAATGGCGTCCCCGCAGCGTTCGCAGTAACTATCGTCATTCCACTCAAACCCATAAAAGACAGCAGTAAGCTCAGTTGGAGCAAAAGTTTCTTTAGCTTCATTGCAACTTACCCCCTCTCGTTGAGTAAACGGGCTTGACGATAAACACTCATTGCCAAGACTAAGACAATTAATAAAAGTAATCCAACCAAACTGGTTAAGAAGACTCGTGATTCATTGGTTTGTGGTAACCGTCCAGCGACTAAATCTGCTGAACCGGCCTTCACAATGGTCCCTAATTTATTTGACTTTGTTGCATTGTTTACTGGATTCTTCGTTTTGCCCTTGTTAGTTGTCTTCTTACCAGAAGGTTTATCAGGAACTACCGGAAGATCCGCACCAGATCCCGTGTGAACCTTAGATGGCTCAGGAACCGGTTTAGGTTCCGGAGTTGGTTCCGGAGTTGGTTCCGGAGTTGGTGGTACTGGATACCCCTGAATATACACACTAGTCTGTGTCGTACCACTAGTCCCATCTACGGTTGCGGCGAACGCTGGTGTCGCTACGCCGATCCCAACGGCAAACGCGAGCGCCATAATTAAGTTTATGATGAATTTCTTCATACCAACGCCCTCCTTTCTCAAGGGACTTCGCTTACTTCTGCTTTTCATTCTCGTCCTCATCTCTACGACGACGGCGAATCAGATAGATAATTAACAGAATCAAGAGAACCAAGATCAACATAGCCAAAGCGCCGAGACCAATTAACAACCAGATGTTAACCCCCGGATCATCAACTGAATCGGAATTAAACTTATTGGCTTGCGCGTTGGTAATCGTAAAGTCGCGGTCAAAGATCCAAGTTCGATCCTTATTTTTAACCACCATGTGCAGGTGATAATGGCCTGCCTTCAATGGTGTCTTCCCATAGAGCATTGGGTAGCGATACGTTGTGTTTGGTGCCATTTGCACGTTCTCTTTTTGAACACGCTTTACAGTCTGACCGCCATCACGATTCGTAATGGTTGAGTCTAGCTTCAGATTGGGAATAATGGTAGCCGTTGGGTTCTTCAAATTGGCAATAACTCCACGGTGATAGTTATCCATCCCCGCACCGACCTTACCAAGTTTGAGATCCGCAGCCGGTACCTTACCCATTAAATACTCCATACCAACAACGTAAGAATACTTATTCTTGATATTATTGGCACCCTTCACTTTACCAGTGACCTTAGTGTCAACCCGTTCAAAATACCATGCACCCAAGATCAACCCATTATACGATTTATCCTGAGGCACTTGAACGTTAACAGAGACGACTTTACTGCCACCAGCCGGAACTGTCACGGTCTTCTGGCCCTGAACCCGGCTGATATCACTCATTTTGTATTTTAACGACGAGTCATAAGACTTAGGGGTGTTAATGTAATCAATCACCCCACTCGAATTAGTCCATGCCGTATGCATAGCTGACTTCACTCGAATATCTTGGTTCGTGACATTGAAAATCTTCGTACGCAAAGTCTGGGTCTGCCCAGGTTTCATACGTAACTCGAAGAACGACTGACTCTTATCAATTTGATTCTTTGGAATCTGTGCTTCTACGCTGTACCCAATATTGTTATTCACGCCAGCCGCTTTAGCGGTCACCGGAACAACACCACCAATCAACAACGCAAAAACAGCGAGTAACATGAGTTGGAACTTCTTCAATCCTTGCATCCTTACACCTCTGCCTTACCCTAGTTAGACTCTGGTCGTACCAACTTCATGATACAACATATGTAGGCGAAAAAGGTGCTCATTATGAATACAATGGACACCTTTGCTCGCGATTAATAAAATTTATGCTTTTGGAGCTGCGGCTGGAGTGTCGCTTAAAGCCCAAGTTAAGGTACCAGAGTAGGTACCAGTGTTAGTCGTAGCACCAACACTTGAAAGTTGAATGTTTGAAGGGTCGAGTTGGAATGAAGTTTGACCAGCACCACTATCAGTAGCGGCACCGTAAATGGTTTGAGTAGAACCATCAATGGTTGAAACCTTCACTGAGTTAGCAGAAAGACCGGTAGTTGCATCTGCAGAGTTCTTAATAGTCGTTGCACCAGCACCACCATTAAAGTCGATCGTAGCACCCTTTAAGAAGTTAGTGTTTGTATCGGTGTTGCTCTTATCAATCATCTTCGTGCTAGATACTTGAACCGACCAGCCGGCGTTAGAACCACGAGTGTCAGAAATTTCAGTAACGAAATTCGAGTTCGTTGTACCATCAGCAAATGTTTCAGGGGTAATTGTCGTTTGACCCTTAACATCTTGGGAGCCAGAAGTTACTGACTTGCTTGAACCAAAGTCAAGGTTATTCGTAACGTATAAGAAAGTTAAGTTCCCGTCACCAGTAGTTGCACCGTTACCGGTTTGAGTTCCAGTTGCTGGCTTTGATGGGTCGTTAGGATCAACTGGATTCGTAACAGGATCTGGTGCTTCAAACTTAGCCGTAGCATTCGTGGTACCAGAGGTTAGTACTGAAGCCGCATTGGCAACGACTGGCGCAATGCTTCCTAATAATAATGCACTTGCTAATAAAATACTGCTTACTGTCTTCTTCATAATCTAATGCACTCCTTTTAATCTGCTATGGATTCCCAAAACACTGTGACCAACAATACCCTGTGTGGCCTGAAACTTGTTGAGGCACCATCGCTGATCCCCATAATCATTCAGACTACCCCAGAAGTGACAACCTCCCTAGACGGTTGTTACGCTTCTTTAAGTATGTAACAACGTTAGTATAGCTCCGATATGTCAACTTGTAAACAATTATTTATCTAAAATGTAAATAAATTTTGGACATTTTTAAAAAGCCCTGCACCCCCGGCATGGCGGTATTCTTAGCGGTTTTATCAGGCAATGTTTTACATACTATAAACTGTATTTTTCACCCATACAAATGAATTGTGTGAGCAAATTCAACCGCAATATGCCGTCAATCGTTGACCCCCATAGACTTTCGTTTACCTTTTGTTAGTGAAGTTTTAACTAAATGATGCCAATTATTCTAAAAATATCATGATTTACAGTATTAATATAATTAATTTGGAACGAATTCCGGACTCAACTCTCACGTCAAAATTGACAATTAATTGCCGAGAATATTTAATTTAAAACCAAATAATATTTTTTGTTTTTCTTTATATTGGTGACAAAAAGGTCGACATGGAACATTCAATTCCGTGTCGACCCCCTCATTAACCTTTGCTTTAATTTCGTTTATTTCAACAACTGTCGCAGTAACGCTTGCGTCGCATCCTGCCGCTTGGCTTCGCGATCGCGTTGCCGCAGATAATACTGGTGTAACGCCGAGAGCGTGACGGCGTCATCCTCTGCGGGTAAGGCGTACAGTCGCCGGTAAGCCGTCTGTACAGCCGCAAAGTCTGGCTTTCCCGCCATTAGCTGACGCAGCTGACCGGGAGTCACGTGATTCTTTCTGGCCGGTACCCAGCCTTGCTCGGGTTGAAGCGCTAGCCGTTCCGTGAAGGCTTGCGTCAATCTCGTTGGCCAGCTCGTTGGAAATGACTTACCAGCCTCTAGCTCCGCACGAAGTGACTCACAATCGGTGAACACTTGTGCCGGGACTTGATGCCCTTCCCAGAGCTCACGCAGTGGTCGCAGGCGCGCCTGGCGTTCTTCTGCCGTCAGATCGAATCCCACCGTCACATTGAACAAGTCGTCATCCCAATCGCGTTGCCGCTGTTTTGCCCGAAACCGCACGCGGCGATTCAAGTCGGCCACCAAGTAACGCGGCACAATCTGTAAACGTGCCGCCGCAATCTTGCCACTGCGGTCGAACTCCGTGGCCATGACTCCCAATTGATAGGAGTTGACTAACTTCTTCAACGCCCGGGGTTGTTCAATTTCAGCCAACCGGGCCTTGAAGTCGGCTAACGGCAGATGTTGAACAATTAGTTCGGCCACCGTCGCCCCATAATTACGGTAGGGTTGCGAGGCTCGCAGCTCCTGCACCGCGGCACTTTCCTGCGTCTCGGCGGACTTCCAAGCGGCGGCCACTTCACGTTCGGCACGTTGCTTGGTGACCTCATTCTGCTGGGCCTGTTGCTCAACCAACGCTCGGGCCGTCCGCTGATCCAATTCGGTCAATTGTGTGTACTCGGTTAAGTACGGCGTCAGCTCCGCCTGTGGCAGCTGGTGCCGTCGCCGTTTCAGGTAACCGTCCACCGTCGTCTGTGTTCCACGACGCACCCACCGCCGACGACCATGTTGGGTCTGTGGCAGGTGGGGTAACGCCGTTTGGTTCCACAAAATCTCTGGAACTTGCGGGTAATGTGCGGTCAAGTCGTCATACTGGGCAACTGCGTGGAAGTTATCCTCGGTGGTGATCGCCATCAGGTACTGCATTTCATCACTCATGAACTTCTTGACGCACTCCGACCCCACCACGATCTCCTGACCGTCCGTGCGCAACACCACGTGGTACTCGTAGCGCACCGGCTTGTGGCACAACGCACAGTGCGTCCAGTCCGTTCGGTTCTCACTGACGTTAATCGCATAGGGTAAACGCGCCAACAACTTCCAGACACTACTGCCCTGCAAGAGCCAGTCCACCCGTTGGTCCGTCAATAGTTCCCGTGCCGAGCGGGTCAAAAAGTCGCTGGTTGTTTTGACCGTCGGATGCTCCCGCAGCAGCGGCATGACCCGTGTCAGGTCCGGCAGTTGGAGTGCCGGTTGACTGAGCTGGAGAAAACGATTTTCAGCAGGTGTAAGGAGTGTGGTGACCATGCGGATCTTCCCTTCGTTTCAAAAATTCGATTCTCCTAGCATACCATAATTCCTCTGAATGGGGAACGTACGTTTTTAATTCTCGTTGATCCAGGCTCGCAAGGCGACCCCGGTCCGGGATTGGGCCACCTCGACCGATTCACGGGGAGTCCCACTGTACTGAATGTGACCGCCGTAACGCCCGGCATCTGGCCCGACGTCGATCAGCCAGTCGGCCTGACTAATCACGGCGAGATTGTGTTCGATAATAATCAAGGAGTTTCCGGCCGCGACCAAGCTGTTGAACAAGGTCATCAGTCGGGCCGTATCCTTTAAATGTAACCCAGCGGTTGGTTCGTCTAGGAGGTAGACCGTCCCTTGCTTGCCGAGTTCGACGGCCAGCTTCAACCGTTGTAATTCACCACCAGACAGCGTGGTCAGGGGTTGTGCCAGCGTCAAATAACCCAGACCAACCTTATCCATGTTGGCTAGTTGGGCCGCAATCTTGGGCGTAGCCACGAAGAACTTAGCGGCCGCCGTAACGGACAACTGAAGCACTTCGGCAATCGTTTTACCTTGATAGTGATACTGGAGGGCTTCTTCACTGTAGCGTTTACCGTGACAGCGTTCGCAGGTCTGCACGACCGGGTCCATGAACGCCATATTGGTGATCGTGACCCCTTTTCCCTTACACCGCGGGCAGGCACCCTTACCGTTATAACTGAAGAGGCTGGTCCCGACGCGGTCGTTGGCGTCGCTGAAAAGCTTGCGAATGCCATCCAGGATCCCGAGGTAGGTCGCTGGCGTCGACCGGATATTAATACCGACTGGCGCTTGAGCCAAGTCGATGTAGTCACCCGTCAGCTTAGCCTTGAGGGCCGTGACCAGCGACGACTTCCCAGAGCCGGCAACCCCGGAGATCACCGTCATGACGCCCAGTGGCACGTCCACGTCGACATCTTGCAAATTGTTCTGGGTCACGTGCCGCAATTCTAGCTGACCGGTTGGTTGACGCTCCGGGCCCCAATGATGGGCCTGCCGCAACCAATCGCCGGTTAACGTGTCGGAAGCCAACAGGTCTTGATAAGTTCCCGTAAAGGTAATCTGACCACCACCCTGGCCGGCCAGTGGGCCCATTTCGACCACGTAATCGGCGAAACTGATCATGGCCGGGTTGTGTTCAACCACCAGAATCGTATTGCCCTTGTCCTTTAATTTGGTGAGGGCCTGGCGAATCAACTGAATGTCGTGTGGATGGAGGCCGACACTGGGTTCATCTAAGATGTAGACCATATCGACCAGCGCACTGGTCAGGTATTTGGCGATCTTGATCCGCTGGGCTTCCCCACCAGAAAGCGAACTGGTTCCCCGGTCCAAGGTCAGATAACCTAAGCCGATGTCGACCAGGGATTGAATCTTGGTACTGAGTTCGCGCACGACATCGGTGGCCAGTGGTTCGGTGATGCCCTGCAGAAAACGCAACACGTGGTTAAGATCCATCGCACTGACGTCGGCAATGTTGACGCCGTTGATGTGGACCGTTAGGACCTCCGGCTTCAGTCGCGTCCCGTGACAAACCGGACATGGCTTGCGGGTGACAATTTCGGCAATGGCCTCGCGGTGATGTTCGGCTTCCTTCTTACCAATAACCGAGCGGCGAATCCGGGGTACGACCCCTTCATACAGGGCCGTCCGCGGAAAACCCTCGCCGGGATGGGCCAGCTTCTGTTGGGGCGCGTGCATCAAGAGATCATATTCTTTAGCGGTGTAATCCTTGATGGGTTTATCGTCGTCAAAGAGACCGCTAGTGGCGTACCGCCGCCAACGCCAGGTATCAGGTCCAAAGCTGACAAAGGTGATCGCCCCTTCATTTAGCGACTTTTCGGGGTCAATCAGCTTGCTCTCGTCGATGTCATCCACGTAGCCCAAACCCTGGCAGGAGGGACACATCCCCTGTGGCAGGTTGAAGGAGAAACTGTCGGAATAGCCAATAAAGGGTTTCCCAATCCGGGAAAATAACAAACGCATCAGCGAATAGATTCCGGTGTACGTCGCCAGTGTTGAGCGCGCATTCTTCCCTAGTCGTTGTTGCGCAATCACGATGGCCACGGGCAGGTGTTCGATATCCTGAACGTGGGGCTGCCCGAATTTTGGTAAGTATTGTTGGGTAAAGCTCGGAAAGGTCTCGTTGAGTTCTCGTCGTGAAGCCGCGGCGATCGTATCAAACACCAACGACGACTTCCCCGACCCCGACAAACCGACAAAGACGGTCGTCTGATATTTGGGCACCTTTAAACTCACATGCTTCAGGTTGTTTTGCGTGGCATTCTTAATCTCGATGTATCCTTGTTCAAATTGCATCGCCATCCCAGACTCCTCTCAGATCGTTTTCCTTCTATGTACTAATCATCCCCAGAACCGACATCAAGGTTGGTCGCTGAGGGCACCTTCCCAGCCTACCACATTCTAAAATTTTCCACCTGCTCGAAAACTCGCAAGCTAATCACTCCGGTTTTTGATTGTGTACGCTTATACTTTAACGTGTAAGATTTTTAGAAGGAGGAACATCCCATGTCCTTATTGAATAAACGCCCATTGAATTTACCCGCCGCCATCATCGCTGGTGGGGCCGCCGGAATCGTCTCCGGCTTGGTCAAGCTCGGCTGGGAGAACATTTTGCCCCCACGAACCGAAGAACGCGACGCCACGAATCCCCCGCAGACTTTATTGGAACAATTTGGGATTCCCGCAAAGATTACGCACGCTACCTATACTTACTCTGGCCATAAATTACCGTGGGTGAGCTACATCATCCACTTTGGCTTCTCAACCACCTTTGCCGTCCTCTACCAAATCGTCGGTGAAAAACTCCCCATCGTGAAGAAAGACGCCGGAACCTGGTTCGGTCTGACCATCTGGATTGCCTTTCACGTTGGCTTGATGCCTGCTATGGGGACGGTTCCGGCTGCTAAGGATCAACCAACCGAAGAACACGTGTCCGAGGCCCTCGGCCACATCGCCTGGATGGTCACCAACGACTTGGTTGGTGCGGAAGTCTACCGGCGCCTGGTTCAAGAAAGTAAACGTCAGAAGTAAACACGTTAATTGCAGCTAAAGGATCAAAGCCAGCGCTAACGCGTGGCGAAGACCTCGCCAGCTCGCGGCTGACAGGGCAGAAACGGGGTGGGACGTCTTGAAGACCCGATCCATGGGGCTTCAACCGTGCCCCACAGGACGGCGCTCCTGACCACCTGCGACGATCCCCATTTAAACCAATTGATTCAACCCTCTGGAGGCGACGCAATGAACAAACCTTGGCAAACGAAATGGCCCGAACGTCTGAGTTACGGCCTGAGTGACGCCGCGGATAACCTGGTCTTTCAGATGATGACCACCTATCTGCTCTTCTTTTATACCGACGTCTATGGTCTGACCGCCAGTGCGGCCGCGATTCTCTTCGTGGTTGCTCGGCTAGCCGATGTCGTCGAGAGTCTCATCATTGGCCTGATGATTGACCGAACACATTCGAAGTGGGGCAAGAGCCGGCCATTCTTTCTGTGGTACGCCCTCCCCTACGTTATCTTCGCCATTCTGACCTTCGTGACTCCACCATTTGGTGGCACTGGCAAACTCGTCTGGGCCTATGTCACTTATCTAGGACTGGGCTTTCTCTACACGGCGGTCAATCTGCCCATCACGTCGATTCTGCCCACGATGACGGAAAACGACCAGGAACAAACGGTACTGGGCGTCATTCGCCAGTTCTGCGGAAGTTCCGTGCAGATCATTGTGGCCGTCTTCACCCTGCCATTAGTGGCGCTATTCGGCCATGGTAACCAACGACGCGGCTTTCTCTTAACCATCGTGTTGTTCGGTGCCATCTCGCTAGTGCTCATCTGGAATACCTTCATTCACGTGCGCGAACGTTTCACCAACCCCGAGCACGCTCATCAATCTTGGCGCGCCGTGAGTGGGATGTTGAAGAAAAACAAGCCGTGGCTCGTGATTTCCGTGGTCATCCTACTCTACTGGTTAACCACCGCAATTAAAAACCAGACAACCATCTATTATTTCAAATACATTCAAAATAACGAACAACTGGTTCCATACGCCAACGCCTTTACCTTTGCGGCGCTGATCGGGGTCCTGCTAATCGTCCGCTTCTCTAATCGTTGGGGTAAAAAGCGCACGATGCTAACAGGCATCTTCATTGCCGCCGTTGGTCAACTAATCCTCAGTCTAGGCGCCGTCGGTAATTTATTACCAGTCATCTTTACCGGTACCCTTATCAACTCTGTGGGAAATGGGCTCATCATTGGCCTCGTTTCCATCATGATTGCCGATACTATTCGTTATGGGATGGCAATGGGTATTCAAGCGGAAGGTATCCTGGCTTCGACCGATGACTTCGGGGTTAACGTCGGTTTGGGGCTGGGTGGCTTGATCACCGCCGGCCTCTTCCATCTGTCCGGCTACGCGGCTAACCACGCCCAAAATGGCGCCACGCAACACATGATCCTTTTGAATTACGCTTGGTTACCGTTAGTTCTCTACCTTGTCATGTTCGCGGTCCTGTTGCTCTACAACGAACGCGAACTCCAGGCTAAGATTCAACCGGACATTCAGGATTAACCCCTTATTAGTACTAACGAAATTCGAGGCAACTTTTTCGCACATTTTGGCAAAATAAATTATTAAATATCAGATTACTTTCAAAATTCGGCAACATGTCGGTTCATTCGCCTAACGATCGGCTGAGACGGCACTTCCTGGCAACCCTACTGAAGATCAATAAGATCGGCCATAGTTATTCCCAAGAACCCGAAAAGCAAAATTGGCAAGCACGACCTGAATAATCAGGTGGTGCTTGCCAATTTTTTGTCATCACATCATTAGGAATTAGAACGGATCCACCTTGTCGCGAAGGCCAGCAAACTTAGCCGCAGACGGCCCATCTTAACAAATAGCCATCATCTGTTCACAAAGAAGGGCTATGCCAATCGGCGCAGCCCACTTCTTTACGATTTATCCTAATTAATCTTGAGTCGTCGTGTGGTTCCGCGTACGGCCACGGTTGGAGTTCCGCCGTTTATCATGTAAACTGTCGAACCCAACGAAGCCAGCCGCAACGGCCCGCTCATTGGCGCGGTGAAGGACCTTGATAAAGTGTTCTGCTTCGTCCTTACCAAAGAAGCCTAACCAACGGTGGAACCGTTCGTCCGTCGCCTGTGCCAGGTTCCGTTGAACCCGACTACCCGCGGCTGTCAAAGTAATGTACTTGACCCGCCGGTCATTAGGATCGACCTTCTGCATCACGTAGTTTTCCTTCAACAACACGTTAACTTGACGAGCAATGGCACTCTTTGAAACGCCTTCTAACTTGGCCAATTCCACCAACGTCTGCCCGTTCTTACTCCGCGCAACGTTTTCCATTACCATGAAGGCTTCAAAAGTTAAATTATACTTTTGGGTGGGAATCGAAACAAAGTCACCGATGTACTTGAAGATGTGCATGTACAGGTCGTCAAATTGTTTCTTTAATTCTGCTTCCGTAACGTTTTCGTTTGTCGTCTCTGTCATTATAAATCCATTACTCCTTCTACTTCAGCGCGGGGCGCTGCCATTTACCGTCCTAAATTGGATACAGCCTACGGGACTTAATTTTAGCCGATAAAACGCCCGCCGTCACCGGTCAAAAGATCTAAAGTGGATAACCATACTTATATTTTATAGATAAAGTAACTAATCCAGTAATATTATAGTTATGATTGGCAAAATAGAACACCTGTTCTATAATGGGATTAATCTCCTGACCAAGGATGTGACATGAATGCTAGACTATACACCACAAAAAATCCGGCTCCTACTCCAAACCGCTTATCAAAAAAACCAGCTCACCACGATCACTTACCGTGGCGTTACCAAAACGGGAACCGTTGACTTCGTGACTGCCAGCACCGTTTATCTCGGTTTGGCTGCCGGCCATTCTCGTGAAATTCCCCTGACCCAGATCAGCCAAGTCAAACTACACCAATTACAGTCTTGGTGGTATCTTTATGATTCTTCCGCACAGTAACTCCCTCTAGTATCGCCTCTTCTGCCCAAAAAATAAAGCCCTTTTTTGTAAATTGTTTGTTTTTTCTTTACAATTCGAAGAAAACGCTGTCTTCTGCTTACTGCCTCACTTTCCTTCGGGTCATTTCTGCCGCAAATGTCCAACCAGTTGGTTCTTAAAATAGACCAATTTAGGTCGTGGAACGCTCCAGTTGGCCTTCAATCCGTAATAACTTTCAGACAAAACTGCTAACGACCATAAAGTTGCATAGTTTGATTCATTCCAGGGGGACACTTGAACATTTAAGATTGATCACAACACACAGTAAATTCATTTCAAACATTAGCTTGCTAATCCCCTATCTTAAGTTTTTACCATGGTATTTATCTACGATTTATCTACGATAATTTCAGTTGTATCTACCCAAAATGTTGATATAATAGGCGTTGTAGCATATTATACTTTGGAAATTTATCTACGATTTATCATTGAAGAAGAATACTATAGATGGCGAAACTTCCCGTTGAAAGCAATCAACTTGAATACAAAGAAACGGCGAAACATGGTCTGCCAAAAAGCATTTGGGAATCCGTCAGTGCCTTTGCCAATACAGAAGGCGGCAAAATAATTCTAGGTGTTTCCGAGGTTAAGAAAAATCAAAAATTCATTGTAGTTGGTGTATCAAATCCTAATAAACTTAAAATTGAATTTTTAAATTTACAAAGTGATAAAACTACAATTTCTCAGCCTGTGGTTGAAGCCGACAACATTAAAATTAAGTCAATAGAGGGAAAAGACATTGTCACCATTACAGTTCCAAAAGTCTCATACAAGAACCGTCCCGTCTACCTCAAAGGTAACATCAAAAAGTCTTTTTATCGTGATCATGAATCTGATCGCCAAGTTCCTGATAACCTACTCCGATACTTCCTGCGCGAATCAGATTCAACTGTTGACTCTGAAATAATTGCCAATTTTGATCTGAATGACCTGGACTTGGTCTCTTTACAAAACTATAAAGTCTTTCTTGCGCAACACAGCCAGAATAATGAATACTTGTCAAAAGACTTTCCAGAGTTTCTCCAAATGCTTGGCCTAATGCAGCGAGACCGAACCACTGAAAAAACAAAATGGCAATTAACTAAAGCCGCTCTACTATTGTTTGGAAAATACAATTCCATCACCGAAGTCTTTCCAAAATTCTTTTTAGATCTTGTTATCAAGAAGAATTCTTCTGATACCGACTATCTAGATCGTATTTATACTTCAAATGAAGCCCATCACCCACAGAATATCTACAGTTTTTTTGAACTGGCTTTTCAAAAAATTCAAAGTCAGTTAAATAACAAGTTCGAATTAGATGGCATTAATCGGAAAGATAGTGGTGAGGCATTATTGGCGGCTGTTCGCGAAGGCTTAGTCAATACTTTAATTCACGCCGACTATTCAGCCGATTCCCAAATTAAGATTTTTCTGTTTAAAGATTACGTAGAATTTAACAATCCAGGGGAAATGCGGGTTTCAAAAGAACGCTATGTATTAGGCGGCGATTCCCAGGCACGAAACCCCAAAATATTCACTATCTTTACCCGAGCTAAACTAGGTGAGCGCACCGGCAGTGGTGGTCATCGTATTTACCAAACTGCAGACAGATTGAAGCTACGGATCCCCGAAATCACCTCAACCATGGCTGATACACGTTTAATAATCTGGCTGATTCCGCTTTCAGAAACCGTACTTGAAAATATACCAGCTGAATGGCAATCTACTTACGAACGCATGACAAAATTACTTATTGCCTCATACTCGGAGCTTCAGGATCTATATAGAAACTCCTATGAGGGCCATAAAATTATAAATGGCATGGTTGACGCAAGCTTACTCGAAAAAACCGGTAGGAATAAGGGAACAAAGTATATCTTATCGCATAATGAGCCTGCAATTAGAATGTCGATGAACAAGCTTATTCAACAAGTCCAAACTAACTTTCTTAAATAGATCAAAGAACAGTTCCGTAAAATCATTTCGACTTTACGGAACTGTTCTTGTTTAAATCTAATTAATTTCGACTGTCCCGTTTTGACTATCTACGCTGACCGTCTTCGCTGGATCCTCCCCAACGGTGCCGATCTTGTGATGCCGGTCGTCCAACGTGAACCGCGCAGCCAGCGGTGGCCGAACCGTCCCCTCTTCGTTGCGCAGGTCAAAGTTGTAATCCTGGCCCGCAGGAATCTCCAGACTCACGCTACCGTTGCTTTGAACCTTAATATTGCCGGTAACCTCAGCACTGACCCGGCCATTCTTGGCGCGAATATCGCCATCACCGACAAGCCGCTTGACGCGGACACTCCCATTACGAGCGACCCCGGTCAACTGCCCCGTGATCCCATCCACCTTGATGGCACCATTACGAGAGTTCACATAGAGCTCACCGGCGTGGTCGTTGACCCGAATAGCCCCGTTGATTGAATCAATCGTTCCCTTACCCTTGGCTTGACGAACAGCGACGGCCCCATTGTCGGCTTGAACCCGGTAGGTCGTACTCGTTAAATCATCAATCTTGATGGCCCCATTGGTTGCGGTGAGATCCAAGCGATCAACACCGGCGTGAAAGACCCGGACACGGCCGTTCGTGGCGTGGGCGACCAGAAAAATGGAACTACGGAAATCACTCAGTTCCAGACTGCCATTGCCGGCTTCCACCGTGACGTGGCCCGTCAAAACAGCGGGCAATAGAATTTCTACGCGGATGTGTACGGGCCAGAGACGAGCCCGTTCTCCTTGGCGAATGGTGAGGGTGTCGCCGACACGAGTCGCCCGTAAGTGGAAACGGTCATTGTCGCGGCTCATGTACTCGTTAACCACGATATTCTCACCACTGGCCGCGCCGAGTTTAACGGCGGCATCCCGATAGTCGATCGCCACGTTGGCCAGATCGGTTACCGCAAAGGTCTGGGTGTTGACCAATTTTAGGGAGGTCACAATCGTTCGTTCTGGCTCCTGACCATTGACCGTCACGTGGTCGCCGTTAACGTCAATCAGACCATTGGCCACGGAAACATGGTCGCCATCCACCTGAACCAGACTGCCGAGATCGACCTTGTCCTTCTCGTTATCCACGAGCACGTGGTCGCCCCAGGTAACTTGGTCGTCGGTGATGTGAAGCTTGCCAACGTGAACACTGGACTGGGAGCTGTGCTTGGTCTGCGTCGTACTCTGCCGATTGTGGCCTTCGGTTTGACCGTCGCTGTCCTCGGCAACTTCTTTGAGGAGACTGTCGAGATCCCCAATTTGTTTGACCGCTTCTTCAATCGCCTTATCCGGCTCCATGCCGTCGTTGACCCGTTCGGAGACGGCTTCGGTCAAGTCGCCCACTAGTTCTTCCTTCAGTTCTGTTAACGCCCGCGATGGCTGGTAGTTGCTAAATAACTGGTCCAAACGTGTCCGAATTTCCATTGTAATATCGTCCATAATTAAGCCTCCTCGGTAAGCTTACCGGTAATTAAATCATCAATAATCGGTTTGGCAAACTGCCAAGCCGCCGTCTTCTCCGCCAGCATTTCAAGCCCCACCGACGTGACGTGATAGTACTTGCGCCGCGACCCCTGGGTCTCATCACCCCAATAATCAGTCAGCGCGCCATTCTTTTCGAGTCGACGAAAGACCGTGTACAGCGTGGCCTCATTGAGTTCATAGTGCCCATGGCTTAAGGATTTCACCCGTTTGGCCACCTGGTACCCATAACTATCCCCCTGTTGGAGAATGTTCAAAATAATCGTATCCGTATGGCCCCGAATGAGATCTTTGGAAATATTCTCAGCCATGCCGCCACTTCCTTTCTTTTGCTTGGATATAATGTATCACATACTACTGTGCGTGTCAAAGTAGTATGTGTCAAAAAATAAGAATTTGTTTGTCACGATTGCCTTAACTTTCATTTAAGGCGTGTTCCCCATGAAACCAGCATGGTACACTAAACACAGCAAATTTATTCAGGGGAGACTTTTTCAATGAAAACCTTTCGCAACATTCTAAGTTGGGTATTGCCCATCGTACTTGCCTTGGCGTTCGTTTTTGTGGTGCGCACCTACCTGTTAGAAGTCGTCAAGGTCTCGGGTGACTCGATGGAACCCAACCTAGTGAATGGTGAGGCCATGATTGTGACCAAGCCGACAGCGGTCAAACGACTCAGTGTCATCGTCTTCGACGCCTACGGGGAAGACCCCACGGCGGCCAAGAATACCAACTATGTCAAACGGGTCATCGGTATGCCTGGCGATCAAGTCGCCAGCAAGAATGGCTACATTTACATCAATAACCGCAAGCTTAAACAGAGCTTCATCAGCAAGTCCGAACGGGGCATCGGTACCGGAAACTGGACGCTAGCTGGTCTGGCTAAGCAACACAACTGGGCCTACCAGGGCAACACCGTTCCTCAGGGTCACTACTTCGTTCTTGGCGATCATCGGAGTGTCTCCGAGGACGGCCGAGCCTGGGGTTACGTCAACGCTAAGAAAATCATGGGCGTGGTTAAGGTGCCATTCTGGGAAGGCAGTTCGGAACACCGGGCTAACGTGAATAGTTTGGCCAGCTAGGTGATAGGTAAGTAAAGCCGAAGAAGTCCGCCTGCGGCTGACAGGGGTTACGCCTGCTGTGGGGAACGCCTACAGCCTGAGGGTCGGGCTTCCGGCTCGCTTCAAAGCCCTGCCAAAAAACGCGGGTCTTCGAAGTCGTCCCATGCTGTAAGACCGGGAAGACCCTAGCGCCCGGCCTAACACCATCGACACGGCTGGCTCCACCCCTGTCCTCCTCCGGCTATTGTGGTACTTAATTGCCACAACTGTTCGGGGCCAGGACCGTTACTTGGCTATTAGCCAAATTGCATTCACGAATCCCTTAATAATCTTCAATTATCAGATAACTAACAAGCCGTCAGCTCTTGCAATCTAGCAAGATGCTGGCGGCTTTTCATTTGTCACACTGATGACACTGGGGACCTTCACGATACATGACTTAGCTTAGCCTTGTCAGCAGAACTAGGCTTACTGACCCACCCGATAGCGTTTCAGGACATAACCTCCAGACCAGCCTGAAAGACCACAGACGTTGTCTCTACGGAAACTAATCATACTGATGCATTCTGCCATCTATCTTGTTTGAATGCCACCACCTAGCCGGAGGAGGCCAGGGATGGAGCCGGCCGTGGTGGTAGCGTTAGACCGAGTGACTTTCTCGGCCTTACGCTACGGGCGACTTTGAAGACTCGCGCTTTTAGCGAGGCTTCAAATCGAGCGAGAAGCCCAAGGGGCTGAAGCATCCCCACAGCAGGCGGAATCCCTGGCAGCCGCAGGCTGCTGTCTTAGCAGATCAAAAAAATCCCAAGACCATAGAGAATCATGTCTTGGGATTCAATTTCGAAGAGACTGTCCGAGCAAGCCTGCCTCTCAGGACAGGTCATCCCCGGAATGCCACGGCGACCCCTCACTGGAGGCCATTAACGTGACAAGGTTTAGCTAAACATGCGCTTAGTGGCCTTCAACAAGGTCTTCGGATCCTTGTCATAACGAGGCGTATCGACCAAGTTATCCATTGGAACCCCGGCAAAGTGGAACGCCGCGATTTCACCGGAACGGGTCGCACTCTGTTCCGTAAAGATCATCTGGTAAGGCTGTTCAACGAACTCACCGGTGAAAGCTAAGTTGGTTGAGTGCGCCGGAATAACCTCTGGCCGGTCGGTCTTCGCCCGGTTATTGAAGAGGGCTGAAGCGTATGGCATGTAGACCGGAATATTGTTGATAATGCTGTCGAGAATGGCGGGTTCCTTTTCCTTGATGTTGTTAGGACCTGGATCCACCTTGGACAACTGGCCAATCAGTTCCTGAGCCATTTCCTTACCCGTCATCTTGATGTACTGCTTGTGGACGAATTCACCCGTCCGGCGTGGATACAAGAAGTAACCCCAGATAACCGATTCATTAGGCTTCTGGCTGGTAAAGTGTGGCTGGTGGTGAACCACGATCGACATGTTAACATCCTTCTGCCCCAATGGCGTGATTGGCGTCGTGGACAGGAAGGAGTTCAACGCATTCCCTGGAACCTGAGTGGTAATCCGCGTAATTTCGTTCAACAGTAAGTGGTTCTTCGTGGTCAACGTGAAGCTGACCCATTCGGAATTCTTACGGTCGGCGAAGAACTTATCGGGTGTCCCCAAGTTGTAGAAACGTTCCGTGGCTTTCTTCCACAAGGCGGCACTGATCCCGTATTCCATATTTTCCCGAGCCGGTGTGTTGTAGTCCCCCATCGTGGCGGAATCCGTGATGGACCCGTTGGTGAAGATGACTGCCGTCTCATCGTCGATATCGACTAATTCCTCGGTCCCGTCTTCCACGTTCTTAACGTGGATGCCCGTTACCGTGATTTCATCTTGCATCGCACTGTCGGCGAACTCCCAATCCGTGACGATCCGGTTGGAAATAAATTTAACCCCTTCACCCTTGAGGTAGTTAATCAGAGGCAAGATCATACTTTCAAATTGGTTATAACGAGTCCGGTTAACCCCAACCAAGTGTTCAATTTGCGTAAATTCGTAAATCATTTGGTGCATGTAACGCCGGAGTTCTTGAACGGAACTCTCGATCCGAAAGGCGAACGTGGTTTCCCACATATACCAGAAGTTGGTTTGGAACATGTGTGGGTCATCCTTGAAGTATTCGGCGATCGTCATGTTATCCAACTTAGTTTCTTCGTCATCGGGCATCAGAACTAATTTCGATAACAGCGCCCGGTCCTTGTTGTTCAGACCCAACTTGCCACCATCGATGATCCCCTTGCCGCCTTGCATCAACCGTGCCTTGTCAAAAGTCCGGTGGTGCGCATCGAAGTCACGGGTATCCTCTGCGGCCGTCATTCCTTCCTCAGTTGCGGAAGGAATCCGATCTAGCAAGTCCATCAAATCAACGTAGGTCCGGTAGTTCAGCATCCGGCCACCCCGGGCAACGTAACCCGTCTGGTTGTCGAGTGGGTGTTCCTTGTTCCAGTATTCATCACTGAATTCTTCGGTCGTCCCACCATCGTTGGCACCGTGCATATCTGCCCCATAAAAGGTGATATTGTCACCACGCCAATGGCCTTCTTGAATCAGGTAAACCGCCGCGGCCATATTAGATAAACCCGCACCGATCATTACTGCTTTTGTTTTAACCATCAAAAACACCTCCGTAGATTCTTTTTGCCTTTTACAACCTCATTATGCTTGCTTTGTCATGTATTGTAAAGCGTTTACATGACGGTTTTATAAAAAAGTCCAGATCGTTACGGATCCTTAATACACCGGTGATTGCGACACGTCGTGTTCCATTTATAGGGGCCAAATATCACCCAAATCTGCGTCGCAAAAACGGTCGAAACGGTTTACCAAAAAGAGTGCCAAAAAGGGCGATTAGTCAATGAGCATTATCGGGGTTAAGCGGAGTTGACTGCCTTTTTTGGCACATTTCAGCAATATAAACTCAACCGTCCACAAAAAAAGCCGAGACAACTGTCTCGACTTTTAGGCTATTAGTAGGAGGTAACGGTTAGTCAGCTGCCATGAACTTGCCGGCGGTCAACTTGGAAGCTAAAACCCAGCCCTTCGTCTTTCCGCTAGTAACGTAGAGGTACTTGACGTTCTTCTTAGATTTCTTAATCGACATCTTCTTCGTTGCGTAGAAAGTCTTGCTTTCTGGCAACTTGCCCTTCAATTTCAACGTTACCTTTGATTTGTCGGCAGCGAATTTGCCCGTGTAGAAGGCTGGACGAGCGTTCTTGAAGTGGTAAGCACTCTTCTTAATCTTCTTGGCACTGACCAAGGTGTAGGTATTGGACTTGTGAACCCCATCGGCCGCCATGAATTTGCCAGCGGTTAACTTGGAAAGGGCAACCCAACCCTTAACCTTGCCGTTGGCCGTCTTGATGTAGCCATAGCTGACCTTCTTGCCCTTGGCGTTCTTAATCACAATCTTCTTGCTGGCAGTGTAGGTGACGCCAGACTTCAGCGTGCCCTTCTTAGCCATCTTCACCTTGGACTTGTCAGCAGCAAATGCGGCACTATAAAGGGCTGGCTTACCGGATTTAACGTGGTAAACAGCTTTCTTTAAAGCTGCACTACTCAATAAGGTATAGCTGACTTTCTTAGCGGCTGGTTTGGCAGCGGCAAATGCAGTCACAGAACTACTTACGGGAGCAATAGCCCCGACCCCTAATGGTAATACCATGGCTGCTGCCGCTGCGATCATTGCAACTTTCTTCATCATAACAATTACCCCCCGAATAATTTTGAACTCATCTCTGAATTCACGGGTATCATATCACGCTCCCCTGAGAGACGGAACTAACGACGCTTAAAAAACGCTCGAAAACGTTGCTAAATATGAGATTAGCGGTAAATTAACGCAACTTACTCTTAGGGCCTTATTCGTGTCAAATCGAAAAAATCGTGACCGCCAAATTAATAGCGATCACGACTACTTGTCATTCTACTGATTTAATGGGTTTTAGAGTTTGAGACTACTGGCGATCAAGTCTCCGGGCGGTTGCTCAGAGGGCTGGAACGTTGTGGCCACGATTGAACCCTCTGAGCAACCACCCTCCAGCAGAGATCCAGCATTACCGGAACGTTGCGTTGCATTGATCAGTTGAGGAAGTCCAGCACCAATCTGCTAGCACCAGTGACCGACTAACATCTGCCATCAACACCACCGTTCATACTCGAACATGCTGTTACCAACAACACACAATCCCAGCTGGAGGAAACCAGACAGAACCCCCGTGTCGGTAATCTTAGCCGAGGTTTTTTCTCGGCTTAGACCACGGCCAACTTTGAACCTCGTGATTTTCGAGGTTCAAGGTTGCCCTGAAGACCGAACTTTGGCTTCAAGTCTACCTCATGGGGGTTCTGTCTGGTTGCCGCAGGCGACACTCTCAAAACAAATTAAAGTTATTTTTGTTGGCTAACCTTCGTAACGGCCTTGGCAATGAGTGACGTGTAGTGCCGGTTTCCACGGTTATTCGGGTGCACGTGGTCACTGACGAACCACTTATCTTTGCCCTTAGCCGTGCTGTACCAATCGACGATGTGGACGTTCTTGTAAGCATCCGCCGTCTTTTGAATCCGCCGGTTAACCGAGTTCTGCCACTCCCGCGTTGGGACGTGTGCCGTGACCCAGAAGATCTCGTGATTGGGCCCAATGGCTTCGACGATATCCTTGGCTTGTTCCGGCGTGATGTAGCCGTTCGTTCCGATATTAACCAGAACATTCTTCGCCAGTTGTCCCTGTTGGCCGAGACTAGTCACAACGTCTTTCACATCAGCCGCTTGGCGCCCAACTTTACCATCCACGATGGCCCCAGGGAAGACCTTCTGTAGGTCACCCGAGTCGTCCAAAAGAACAGAATCCCCGATCGCCGTTAATGGCGTTTGCTTGCTGGTGACCACCTCTTCTGGCGTGAGACCATAAGTCTTTGCGGTATCTTGATCCGTCTTGGACAGCTTCGAGAAGGCCACGGCCTTGTCATGCTTCCGTTTGGAGGCTTCCTTGGCCAACGCCTTCTGCTTCTTAGCGGCTTCGGTATTCTTCTTCTTAGCCGCCGCTTGCCGTTGGGTGATGGTCTGTTGCAGAGCCGTAGGCTTAGCCGCCGCGGGCTGTTGCATGAAGCCAACTGCCGTCAACCCAAAGAGTACGGCGCCGATGACGCCAAGGCTGCTGGCCAACCGATGTGCGTCTGGCTGTTTGAAAAACGCCACAACGTCGTGGGTGAACCGACCATAATGGTAGTGCCGCAGTGGCCGTTCGATCCAGCGATAGCTGAGTTCTGTGGCGACCATGATTAACGCCACCTCGACTAAGGCATTGAACAGCGGATGATTTCCAATATTGACGCGAGATTCGTAGAAAATCATCACTGGAAATTGATACAGATAGATCCCATAACTTCGTTGTCCCACATAACTAAAAACCGGATTCGATAAAATTCGATTCATATCACTACCGGGGTGAGCAACCGTTCCGACCAGAATTCCAGAGAGGACGGTGAACCAGAACATGCCCCCACGATAAGTGCTAGCCGCTTGCCCGTTCATGTTAAAGAACAGGTAAATCAGGGCCAATAATGACGCCCCACCGAGGCCATCCATGACTAATCGATGGGCCCGGGTAACATCCGCACTGAGCCGATGAGCCGGCCAGACAAAGGCCATGGCCGCACCGATTAAGATGGCAAACATCCGTGTGTCCGTGCCGTAGTAAACCCGGTTGGTATTCTGTGGATTATAAAGTAACGCCATCGCTACAGCAGAAGCTACCGCCGCGGCCAACAAGATCACCAATGCCCGGCCCTGCTTCTTTACAAATAGGAGCAACGCGAGAACGACTAACGGCCAGACGAGGTAGAACTGACCTTCGATGGATAGCGACCACAAGTGGGTAAACGGTGACTCCCCACTGAAGCGATCAAAGTACGATTGGCCATGATTGATTTCAAACCAGTTATAGCCGTAAATGAGATTGGTCAAGACCGTCCTACGAATGTTGACCAGCAACTCCCGTTGAAACAAGGTAATGTAGGCCGTCGTGGCCAAAATCATGGTGACTAGTGCCGGATACAGACGTTTCAAGCGCCGCCCGTAGAACCCCCAGATATCAATAGTGTGGGTCCGATCCCACTCTTGAATAAGCAGGTAAGTAATCAGATATCCCGAAACCACGAAAAAGATCGGAACCCCCAAGTACCCCCCTTGAAGTGTCGATGGTGCTAAGTGATAAATGATAACGCCTAGAACGGCTAAGGTTCGAATACCGTCGAACCCCGTTATGTAACGTTTTTTCCCCATGCGTTGCGTCCGAAAGTCGGAACGCGTTAGCCGCGAGTTCAATTGATCCATAAAATTACTCCTTTTCTCTCTGATGCTTTGTAGAGATCCCCCAAATTAATCAATTAATTATTAATTTTTAGTCGTTTATATTTAAGGTGTAGATAATAGAGGCAACGACAAAGAAAATCGGCTTAAATATTGTTCCGCCGGGTGATCGTTAACCCCATCTAAGTAGCTTCATTTTATAATGTTTTCCATTAAGAAACAACGCTTTTACTCGAAATTTCAAATTTGTAAAATTTGACACTCAGCCGACACATCCTACGGCAAAAATTCTCGGTAATTCGGGGGATCTTGCCACATGTTTGTTAGTTCAATAACCATTCACAAACGCTAACCGTGAAATCATTTCCGGCTAATCCTCCCACCCCTTACGCCACCCTAACTCATGGTATACTGAAATCATATCAACTGAATTGATCGCTTTGACCCGCCTACGGTGGTCAGCAATATCAGCTGAACAATGACCAACTTTCCATACTGTTGTCGTTCAGCCGAAGGCACCTGGTTTCCGCAGGCGGGATCATTCTAATACAACTTTATAGGAGGAATTTCCATGACCCAACAGCCATTTACCCCCGTTACCGTCCGCCAGTACCCCAAAGTCGACCTGCACTGTCACCTTGAAGGCTCACTCTCCCTCGGTGCCTTGCGGGAAATGGCCGCAGTGACAGATACGCCGCTTCCCGTGGGTGACCGAGCCTTGCACGACCTACTCATCGCCACCGCCACGAATCCCGAGACTACCGACTATTTAAAGCGCTTTCAACCGGTTATCGACCTGATGCAGACCGCTAAGCAACTCGAAATTGCCGGTGCGGACATCGTGCGAACCGCCGCAGCCGATGGTCTCATCTACATGGAGACGCGATTCACACCGACCCTTTACACCCAGGGTGACCTGAACCTAGGCACGGCCATTGCGGCACTCCTTCGGGGACTTCATGCTGGAACCAAGACTTACGGCGTGCCGGTCAACGCCATTGTCTGTGGCCGCCGCGAAGGGGCGTTAGCGGAACTCACCACCGTCTTTGAAACGGCCGCTAAGTTTACCGATCAAGGCGTCGTGGGCTTGGACCTCGTCGGCGATGAGGCCGAGTACCCCACGATCGACCTTGCCGATGCCATCCGTGCCGCACACGCCACCGGTCTACCCATTGCCCTACACGCCGGGGAAACGGCGCCCGTCGACAACGTCGTGGTGGCGATGACCTTACAAGTCGAGCGAATCGGTCACGGCCAGCGACTCAATGGCTTCCCGGCCGCCATGGCACGGGATAAACGGACCGGGACCACGCTGGAGACTTGCCTCACCAGTAGTCACCGATCGGTTGACCTTCCCGATTATCCCAACTTGCCACTCCAGGACTTTCTCGATGCCGGACTGAAGGTCACCGTTAATACCAATCATCGGACGATTGCCGACGTCAATTTGACCGACGAAATCCTAGCGTTGCATGATCACAGCGATTTAGATTGGGATCAATTAGCCCAGCTGACTCACAATGCCATCGACGGGGCCTTCCTGAAGGATGCGGATAAGACCGTACTTCACGCTAAAGTACCCGTGATCGCTTAACTTTATCACCAGGTCCCGACCCTAACCGTCGGGCCTTTTTCTTTGCTACCAAAAGGTGATGACTTGCCAGTGACCTCTTTCTTAGTTAAAGTAATCTTTATCAAGGAGGCTTTGCCATGTCCCAAACTTATCCTTATCAAGACGCCTTCAATCGCGTGCTCCACGAACGATCCATGGCGCAGGCCACGTTCGAGGAGTACAACGCCACGTTGGCAGACTTCTTCAAGTACCTCGAAAACTTCAATCCGACTTATCAACGTGAACATCGTGTCAATCAACTCCAAACCGCCGATGTCCAACAATACCTCGCCATGCTGGTCGATCAACGCGAGATTCAAAATCAGACCTATAACAAGGTGCTATCCCACCTCAACGTCTACTTCAAATTTCTCTTCTCCCACCGGTGGACACCTTATCTACCAACTCTGGATCTCAAAAGTAAGCCCAAACAAGCTGCTCGCCCCCTAAATTTCCGATGGGTCGATCACCTCGATGACTTACTGGCAGACCAACGCCTCCACGTCTATACCCGCCTGACGCTTCTGCTAATCGCCCACGGTTATCCGGTTCAGGCCTTCCTACGTCCCGGCTTTACCGCCGATCTCGATACGCGGTCTTGGTCCCCGGCGGCGCAGACCTTCTTGACTGAGCTCCGTGAATTTATCACTCCCCTCCAGGCGCGCTTCCGGTCGTCCGACTGGTTTCTCAAGCAACGGGCCTCAACCGACCCCCACCTGACACTTCCGGGACTCCATAAATATCTAAAGCCCGACGAGGCTCTCACTGGCTTTTCCCTCGGCCCAGCCGGCCTGTACCAAGGTTACTTAGTTAACTATCTCCGTCGCCATCCCCAGAAGTCCGATCGCGAGGTCATTGCGGCCCTGCACCTCGCACCAGATGCCATCGACTACTATCGTCGTTTAGCGCAACGGGCAGACTAAGCATTGCCACTTCACGTTGAACCCCCTATACTATGTAGGTGAGATAACTAATTGGGGGAATTAGACATGAAGAAACACTGGGGTATCCTGGGAAGTCTGGTCGCACTACTCGTCGTTCTGATCGGGGTCGTCGTCTGGCAACAAAGCCAACCGGCCAAACAATCGGCAACACCCGCTAAGGAAAGTCGCCGCAAGGAAGCCGACGTCAAACGCACTGTGGCCAAGCAACCCAAGGCTAAGCCATGGGTTAAATTGAAAAAACCGTTGAAGTTACCAATCCTGATGTACCACAGCATTTCTAGTGGCAATTCACTGCGGGTGCCCGCGCGACAATTTCAACAGGAGATGGCCTATCTACAACGTCATCACTACCACACCCTGACCGCCGACGAAGCGGTTCGCGCGCTCACCACCAATACCGTGCCCCAGAAGAAGGTCGTCTGGGTCACCCTCGACGACGCCTACAAGGACAACCTGACGCACGGCCTGCCCGCCTTGGAACAGGCCAAGGTCCACGCCACCATCAACGCCATCACCGGGTTCACTCACAAGTCCAATCACCTGACGCTCTCGGAGATGAAACAAATGAAGGCTACCGGACGCGTTGATTTTGCCAGCCACACCGTCCAACACCTGGATTTAAACGAAATCACCGCCGCCCAGCAAAAGACTGAGCTGGTCAATTCCAAAAAGTGGCTGGACGCCAAACTGAATCAGAAGATCCAGGTTCTCTGTTACCCCGCCGGTCGAGCCGACAGGACGACCCACCGGTTAGCCAAGAAAGCCGGGTACAGTATTGCGCTGACCACACAGGAAGGCATGGCTCAAATGAGTCAGGGTCGCTACAACCTGTCGCGGTTACGGGTCATTCCGGGGATGTCGACCGCTACCTTTGCGAGTCTGATCGCGGTGAATAATCGATAAGAATCTGCGCATGGTGAAAGCGTTTCCTATTGTGTCCTGCTGGGACTCGGCGTACAATAAGAGTAAGCAGATAGACACAAGGAGGTCTTCACCATGGGGAGCGTTGTGACATTAGCAACCTGGTCATTCATGCTGGTTTTAATCGGTGCCGAGATTATTCGGGGAATCTTTATGTTTAAGGGTTAACATTTAAAATAAGTCATTTATGTTGGTCGCACAAAAACGCAGTCTAGCGCTGGTTTTTATGTGGCCTTTTTCGATCACAACCAACACTAGTTCCGCCAAATGTGTGTTGACAGCGCTTCACCCGACACCTAAAATTAAAGGCATATCGGGAGTATTTCAAGGAGGAGTCATCATGAAAAAATTTAGAATTGGCCTCATCACCGGGTTAGCGATCTTCGCCCTCTTCGGTGGGGTCATTGGCACGAACTTACCGGGGAATCAAGCCACGGCCTACGCTAAGACCACCAAAAAGGTCAAGAAAGCCAAGAAGCCACGCTGGGAACGGCCATCTGAAAACAAGCCTTACCCTAATCTGAAAGTACATAAGCACGTTTACCTCCAAGTTTCCCTCAAGAAACAACGGGTTTACGTCATGAGCAAGCATCACAAGGTACTCTACACCATGATCTGTTCGACGGGGAAGAAATCAACGCCCACCCCTAAGGGAACCTTCCACATTCAAAATCGGGGAAAGCACTTCGTCGGCGCCAACTACTGGACCTCATTCAAGGGCTGGGGGATCTACATGTTCCACTCTGTAGTCATCAACAGCCACGGCCACTACATCAAGAGTGAAGCCAAGAAGTTGGGCCACCGAGCTAGCCATGGCTGCATTCGGATGCCAATTCCCGATGCGCACTGGATCAACAGCCACATTCCAGCTAAGACCAAAGTTATTATTAAATAGTTGTTTTTCATGATTAAGGGGCGAGACCTTTGTGTCTTGCCTCTTTTTGATTGGGTTAGCTATTTGAACGTTGCGATAAAAGGCCGCCTGCGGCTGCCGGGGATTGCGCCTGCTGTGGGGACGCTTCAGCCCCTTGGGCTTCTCGCTCGATTTGAAGCCCCGCCAAGAACGCGAGTCTTCAAAGTGTACTGTAAGGCCGAGAAAAACACTCGGTCTAACAGTACCACCACGGCCGGCTCCATCCCTGGCCTCCTCCGGCTTTGGTCCATCTTTCAGTTAACCTAAGAATAACTTTTCAGGTCTATCCACCAAAATCCAAGGATAACTACTATCTCGCCTAACGTAATTAAGAAAAATAAACCCATTCGAAACTTTATAAATGCCAACCTTATTAGTTTGACTTAACTGAATTTGTTTAATGAACATAATATCCCCTCCTTTTCTTATAGTTAATATAGCACGTAAAAATGGGGCGGCATATTGGCCGCCTTGACTGACGTATTCACCGGCTGTACTCTGGCCGAGAACGGCCACTTAATCGCTACTCACCTATCACTGTAAAAGGAAGTACGTTACACTAGAAATAATTGTTTCTCCTCAGATCACACTCAGAAAGGAATTCACCCGCATGTTGTTAGTCGCTTTCTTCTGTACCCTGTCCGCCTTTATTATGGCGATCATGGGTATCGTTCAACGCCGTCAACACCTCCGCCTACTGGCTGGGGTCTACGTCGTCTACTACCTGATCGCTCTGGTCGCCGTGTTCGTCGTCCTGCCGAGCAAGGCCCTCTTTAGCCTGATTATTTTAAATGTCATCAGTGGGGTCTGCTATCTACCATTCCTGGCCTTCAGCAGTCCTGACGTCGTCATTGAGGCCGGTGAGAACCGACCACATGTCCGGAGCCGTAATCGTGGTTTAAACATCGCAGCCGGCATTCTAGGGCTTCTCTTCTTGACTAGTCTTTTCGGGGCCGCGCAGACCAAGTTCGGCGTCAAACCCGTCTACAATTCCCTCAAGATTAAGACGATGAAGACCGCGCCGCTCCTGGATAAGGACGCCACGCCCATCGCCATTGCCCCCAAGACCGTCCGCAACAAGATGAACAAGGCCATGAGTGCCGTGCCCAATACATCCTATTACAAGCTGGGCGCGCTTCAGACCCAGGTCGTGAAGGGTAAGACCGTCTACATCGCCCCCGTTGAATTTGATGGTTTCTGGCGTTGGCAACGGGCGAAGAAGAGTCCCGGCTACTTCATGATTGACGCCACCAACGTCAATGCGGAACCACACTTCATCAAGCAACCCATGAAGTACACGCCGAGTGCCTACCTCTTTGACGACGCCCAACGAGTCATCTACAACCGTTTCCCAAGCTGGGTGCAGGAAGGTCAACCCCAACTGGAAATCAAAGACAACGGAGAACCTTACTTCATCCAAACCGTTTACAAGGCCCGCGGCGTCTCCAGTCGAATCAACTACAAGAGTCTCCACGTCGCGGTCCTAAACGCTAAGACCGGGGAGACCAAGCTCTACTCGGCTGCCGGGGCACCGAAATTTATCAACGAGTCGATTGCCTCCTCGACTGCCGCCGAGATGAATGAGATCTTCGGCTGGTACGGCAATGGGTTCTTCAACGCTCATTTCAACAAGACCGGCGTCAAGGATCCTAACAGTAACGGGACCGAAGATGGCGTTACTCCCGTCGTTGACAAGCACGGGAACATTTCGTATTTCAACGACTTCACCTCGCCGAAGACTGGGGCCGACTCAACCATGGGTTACTCCATGATTAACGCCCGAACTGGGACGCTGACTTACTATACCGGTAAGAATATCGGCGTCATGGATAGTGACGGGGCCAAGAAGATTGCCGAGAAGGAATACGTCGCCCAGAAATGGTCGGCCACGATGCCGATCATGTACAACATCGACGGCACCCCGACCTGGGTCGTCTCCCTCTTAGACTCCACCGGGGCCTTCCGGAGCTACGCCTACATCAAGGCAGCCGACCAAAGTGTGAAGGCTTACGCGACCACGGCCACCCAGGCTCTGGACCAGTACCGCGTTCAGCTGGCCTCCTCTGGATCGACGGCCAGTTCCACCACAAATTCCAAGACCACCAAGGTTAGCGGCACCGTCGAACGGGTCGTGGTCATCCCCAACGGCGACACCCAGAACGTGCTCTTCGCCTTGAAGGGACAAGACACCCTCTGGACCATCGGCACCGCCGACTACCCCAAAGCCGTCCTGATGACCACTGGTGATCAAGTGAAGATCACCGGTCGCGTCAATGAAAGTGCCAAGACCGGGACCGTTGAGGCTTATGTGAACCGGACGTTTAAGTAAACAATTTCAACCAATTATGAAGGACTAAATGAAACGACTATCTGAGCCTGATGAGCTCTGATAGTCGTTTCTTATTAAACAGATAATATCGAAAACTTTATTGAGCACGTTCTACGGCATCGAACCTCAAAGGTGCTAGGATTACTCCGAGTTGATTAGATTTGTCCCCCAACGTGTCCTTAACCCCAACCGTAGATGCTAAAGTCAAAGCTCGTGCCAGTGAAGTTGCTGCTAGTAACGGCCTAAATTTAACCGACGTTATCACACTGTTTTTGCAAGAAGTCTGTCAAACTGGAAAGCTACCATTTACATCATCCACAACCGACTTCCCCGATATTTGGAACGACGATCCTCAGGCAATCGCAACGTTCAATAAAAAATTAGGAATTGCCAACGATCACCATGATTTTGGTATAGAACAGCCTTAATTAAGACTAAGAAGCGGACAGTTTGAATTGCTGTCCGCTTCTTTATTCATCTTCAATTCAGTCGATTACCGTGTGAAATTCGTGTCATCCGCCGCTAGTGGTCCCACCAATTCATGAGGCCGATAAGGTTCCTCCAGATAGGCAATATCTTCGGCGGATAATGTCAGATCCAACGCCTTCACAGCGTCTTGGAGATGACTAGACTTAGTCGCTCCGATGATCGGCGCCGTGACGGTTGGCTTCTGTAAGAGCCAGGCCAAAGCAACCTGAACCCGGTCGACACCATACTTCTGGGCGATCTCACCGACACGCGCAATGATGGGCATATCTAAGTCTTTGCTGTCATTGTACTTTTCGCGGGCCACCTTATCCGTGGCATAGCGCTTGGTTTCGCCAGCCCAATCACGGGTCAACCGACCCGAAGCCAGAGGACTATACGGCGTCACAGCGATACCTTGATCGGCACACAGTGGCAACATCTCCCGTTCCTCCTCACGATAGAGCAGGTTCAGGTGATTTTGCATTGACACAAACTTGGTCCACCCGTGTTGTTCGGCGACGGCTTGGGCCTTTTCAAATTGCCAAGCAAACATGGCCGAGGCCCCGATATAACGGGCCTTCCCCGACTTAACGACATCGTTCAAGGCTTCCATGGTCTCTTCGATTGGCGTGGTGTAATCCCACCGATGAATGATATAGAGGTCAACGTAGTCCGTTTGAAGGCGTTCCAGACTCTGGTCAATTTGTGACAAAATCGCCTTACGCGAGAGTCCCGCTAAGTTGGGCCCTTGCGTTGGCGTGAAGAAGACCTTTGTGGCCAAGACAATCTTGTCGCGGTCGGCCAACTTATTCAGGGCGTGCCCGACGAATCGTTCGCTGTCCCCATGGGAATAAATATTGGCCGTATCAAAAAAGTTAATCCCGAGATCCAAAGCTTCCTTGATGACCGCTTCACTCGGTTCCTCACCAATCGCCCAGGGAAACATCCCCGTGGATGCGTTACCGAAGCCCATCGTTCCCAAACACAAGCGAGAAACGTCGAGTCCAGTATGACCTAATTTCGTATATTGCATCTGTTTCAGCTTCCTTTAATCAATTTTGTGAATGACGGTCAACCCACCCTGATTAACCAAGGTATCGCCCGTCAAAACCGTCGCATCGGCCATCGTGATCAGCGACTGCGATTCGGTCTGATAGATTTGAAAGGCGGGTGTCTGACAATGGGCCTTAAAGGCCGCCAGATCTTGAAAGACTTCAAAAAGCATCCAACGCGTCGGATCGTCGACGACTTGTCCTCCTTAATACCAGCTGGGTTTGTCGCCATCGGTGCCGGCCTTATCTAAGCCAACGCTGGCATTCTGGTACTGACTTGGATCGGCAATGACCTTGAAGGCAAAGTCAGCTACACTCCGACGAGAAACTTCGGTCCCCTTAAAGCCATCCGCCAAGGTTGTCACTTCATAGTCAACCTCGTCGTTGTCGGTCAACCAAGCTGGCCGAATTTCGGTAAAGGTCACACCGGACTGCGCAACGACATCAGCCGTCTCACGGAAACCAGGTAGGTAGGCACCAATCATCTTTTCATTCCATTCCCCGAACTTACCGGGAACTTCACGGTGTGCGCCCAGTGAACTGATGTAGAGCAAACGTTGGACCTTCGTTTGCGCCATGGCGTCCACCACACTCTGCGTTTGGGTGGCCAGATCTTGGCCCCCTAAATTCGAGTAAACGACGTCGACACTAGCCATGGCCTTAGCAACCGCCGCCGTGTCGTTAACATCTCCATCAACCAGCGTGACACGGTCATTGGCCGCATACTGGTTCAACCGGTCGGCGTTCCGCAAAAATAACGTTAAGGTATCCGTGGTTTCATGCAACAGGCGCTCCGTTAAAATCCGAGCCATGGCCCCGTTGGCCCCAATAATCATCACTTTAGTCATTTAAAAAACCTCCTATTTTCGTAAACCGAAACCGGTCTCAACGAGATCGCCCTCTGGTAGTCATCATACGCTACTTAGAGCTGAGTCCCTTCTCAGAAACCTTTTTAAAATTAAGCTTCACTATTACTAACGAAATTGGACCCAATTTTTTCGCATTAATTTTTAGCAACCGTTTCTATCCGCTTAATCAATCACCCTATCCATAATAAGCACCCGCCTAACAAGCAGCGCTGGTCTGTAACATCTGGGTTGGTAAATCAGCAATCTTCGTTTCGAGCCGTTTCAGGGATTCCTGTAAGTGATCAATTTGGTTGCGTAGTTCTGCGGCCTGATCCGTTAAAATCTCGCGTTGTTCTTCGCTTGATTTGGCTGCTTGGAACTGCCTAATTTCCTCGATTGTGACACCACAGTCTCGTAGATCCAAAATTCCCTTGATCTGGGCCAGATCGGCGGCGCTGTAATCGCGCATCCCACTGATTCGGGTAATCGGCGCCATAATCCTAATCTGTTCATAATAACGGAGTGTCCATGCACTGGTTCTTAACTGCTTAGCGGCTTCATTGATTTTCATGGGAATCCCTCTCACTTTCTAGGCTGGCAAAATTTCTACGGTAGCCGACTGTGGCCCCGCTTCTAACATCGGTTGAACGTAGGCACTGTCCTGATATTTCTGGCAATAGGCGTTATCAATCCGGGTGGTCAATTCGGCATCGCCGCGGACGGGACGAAATCCCACCTGAAAGGTCCGACCAGCCAAGTAGATTCGCCCCGCCCGCTGGTCAATTGCTGAGCGATACCACGAGGAACGCTGGCCATTCCAGGCCCGGACGTACAAGTGCTCACCCACCAACACGGACCAAATCCAAGTTGGCGTCCCATAGGTCTGACCATCGCTATAAAACGGCGAGATCCGCAGGTCATCGGCGGTGGCGAAGGCTTGTAACCGTTCTGTGGTCCACTTTTTCATCTACCCTCGTTCCCTTCTGTCGTTATCTTCAAGTTCTATCTTATGAGTTGACTTTTAATATGTCGAATGCTTAGATCAAATTAAGTGCTATACAAATTAGTTATAGGAGATGACGACGATGGAATTACGCGTCTTACGTTACTTTTTGATGGTCGTTCAGGAAAAGAATATCAGTCAAGCTTCGGCACGGCTCCACGTCTCGCAACCCACCGTTTCGCGGCAACTCAAAGAGTTAGAGGCCGAACTCGGCACGGTGCTTTTCGAGCGGGGCAATCGCAGCATTCAGCTAACGGCCGACGGCGAGTACTTTGCCAATCAGGCCAAGCAAATCCTATCCTTGACCGACAAGACGCTGGCCAATATCCATCAGGAACAGGACGTTCGGGGAGCCGTCTACGTTGGCAGTGCCGAGGCGCGAAGCATTTTGACCGTGGCACAGGCCATCGGCCACCTAAATCAGCAGCATCCGCACGTCCAGATTAACCTCGTCAGCACCGATGCCAGTGATATCCACCAACAACTCGGCTCCGGCATCTTTGATTTCGGCGTCGTCATGGAACCCACGGACAAGTCCGACTATGACTTCTTGCGGTTGCCGGGCGAGAGTCGCTGGGGACTCCTGGTCCAGAATCACTCGCCGCTGGCCCAACAAGCCACGGTAAGTCTCGACGACATCGCCCACGCCACACTCATCTTGCCGCAACAAGGTGGCAGTCAGCGCATCCACGCCCTCTTTGGACTGGACACGGCCGCCTTGCACATCGCGGCCACCTACAACCTGCTGTACAACGCCTCACTTCTGGTCTCGGCCGGCGTTGGGAGTGCATTAGGCCTCGACGGAATCATCAACACGAATCAATCTGACCTCACCTTTGTTCCCCTGGAACCACGGACCTCATCTGGGTCTAGTCTAATCTGGTTGAAGGGCCAGCGTCTGTCTACTGCCGCCCAGGCATTACTGGCGCAGATTCGAGCCGAGTTGACGCCCGTCGAGAATTAAAACCAGTCTAGTCTGCGGTGATTCTGACCGTAAACGGCCGAAATTGCTGGCGAATCAGTTTTTCCGCTCGGCGCCGCTGGTCAAAGTGACCCAACACATGAATCCCTTGATAATACGCCACATCTCCCCAGTAGAAGACCAGTCGGGGTTGGGGGGCCCAATAGGCAATATCGCCAGGACGCGGATCGGCCCCGCTTGGTGTGTGCTTTACCCGCAGTGCCTGCTTTAAGTCGCTCGTCTTTTCAGGGTCGCCAGCACCCATCCCGTTGAACCGAAATTTGGTCGGTAACTGGCGGCGTAGCTGTTTCGCCGGTTGACTCTGATTCAAGTGTGCCTTAAACCGGTGACCAGCAATGGTGACTTGAATCGCAGTACTTGCCGAACGCCGGTGGCTCATCTTCGTAGACGCGGCCGCAGAACTAGCCCTAGCCGACTTAGCTGTTGGTTGCGACGCACAGCCGGACAACCCGACTAGACTGAGGCCAAGCAAGAGCCACTTAATTTTCATCTGGTGTGCTTCCTTTCACGCGGCGTAAGATCCGAACGGGCGATCCCACGACAACCATATTGGCTGGGACGTCCTTAGTCACAATGGACCCGGCTCCGACGATAGCATTTTCACCCACCGTGACTCCTGGGAGAATCAGAGCCTTGGCGCCGACCCAGGCATTCTTTTCAATGTGAATCGACTTGGCATAGACGTCACGCCGATGGGCGGGATCCTCGACATGATTGACCGTGATCAACATGGCGCCCGGGCCAATCAAGGCCCCGTCTGCCAAATAAATGCCGCCCAAGTCCACAAACATCACGCCTTGATTGACGTAGACATTTTCACCGAAAAAGAGATGTGGCCCAAAGTCGCTGTGCACCGGGGCATTCACCTCGGTTGATTCCGGAATGTTGTACCCTACGACGCGACTGAGCGTGGCACGACGTTCGGCATTGGTCTGATCGATATGGTTAAATTTTTTCAGTAACTCTTGTGTCTTTTGAACGGTCTGATTGACCAGTTGAAAGTCTGCCCCGGTGAAGTCCAGAGGCTTCCCGGATAAGGCACGTTGAAAAATTGCGGGTTCTGTCATGTTGATGACCTCCTTTGGTTACAAATGCCAGTATAGGAAGTCTGATTGTATATAGCCAATGCTTAAATTAAATCATCATGTATAACTTTAAGGCATAGTCGTCTAAAAATTAACGCCAAAAAAGCCAAATCGAGACGGGGGAGTGTCGGTTTGGCTTTTCTGATGTGGTTTGTCTGATAGTTCTGGTCAGATTGACTGTTGTCTGTTTTCTTTACTGTGTTTGATGCATTTTATTAAATAGTTAGACCTGTTTGATGCGTTAGAACCGGATCGGCTTCCGCCGCTTGATCCTTGGGGTGGCGGCCTCCGAAACGTGCTCCGCCAACCAGCTCCCTGCGCTTAACCCCGTATCGGTCATGACCCAAGACCAGGGTCATAACCGATACGACGTTAATGCTCAGGAGCTAACCGGTTGGCTCCGCACTCTATTTTTTTAATCCCCAACCGGATGCCAGCCGTTGGCATCACTCAGCCGGTTCAAGAACGCCATGTCCTTGTCGTTGATTTCGAAGTCGAGCTTGGCGTTGGCTTCAACGTGGGCCATTGCCCGGGCCTTTGGGAGTGGCGCCACGCCATTTTGGATGACGAAACGCAACGCTAATTGGGGAATCGACACGTTGTAGTTACCGGCAACGCGTTCGAGCTCTGGGCTATCGACCAAGCCACCGGTTGCCAGTGGAGAGTAAGCCTGAACCAGAATCTGGTTGGCCTTGGCCGTCTTCACAATCGTGTCCTGCGTGTGCCCCACGTAGTATTGAATCTGGTCAACGGCCGGTTTAACCGTCAGGCCGTCCCACGTTAACAGGTTGTCGAGGTCATGGGAATTGAAGTTAGAGACCCCAATCGCCTTGGCCCGGCCACTGTTGTAGATAGCTTGCATGGCTCGCCACACGTCGCGGTTTTCGGCATCATGATTACTGCCCATTTGGACCCATGGCCAAGGTGCATGGATGATGTAAGAATCCACGTAGTCCAAGTTCAAGGCGGCTAAGCTACTCTCGAAGTCAGCCATTGCGGCATCGTAACTCTTCGACTCGGCAGGCAACTTCGTTTGGACGAAAATGTCCTCGCGCGCCACGTCACTGTCAGCGATGGCCTCACCCACGCTCTGTTCATTCTGGTAAGCCTTGGCGGTATCAATGAAACGGTAACCAGCCGTTAGAGCATTGGTCACGGCATCGTAGGTTTCCTTGCCGGGCCGCGTTTGCCAAGTCCCAAAACCAACTTTGGGCATCTTTAAGTCATTATTTAAGGTAAATTCATCTGTAATTGTCGGCATTGTGTCTCCTCCATTTCAGTTTATGGTTAACATCTTAGACCCTTAGGGCCACTCGAAGGCAAGAAGTTTCTTGCTAAAATTTGACCAAATCCTGAGGACGAACCGCCTGATATAGATTGAAGGCCCCGTCCAGGTTAACCACATCAAACCCATGTTGCCGCAAGATCCGCTCGGCCATGTAGCTCCGTTGCCCACTAAAACAGCTGACCACGTAAGCCTGCTTAGGGTCCAGTTCATCCAACCGATCCCGCAATTCATTGAGCGGAATCGTGACGGAGTTTGGAAAGACGCCCTCACTAAGCTCCGCCGCATTTCGGACGTCCAGCACCCGTTTGCCGGCCTGAAGTGCCGCCGGCAGCTCGGACCACTGAATCGAGTGACTGAGGCCATCCATCACGTTTTGTGCCGCATAGCCCAGCATGTTCACGGGATCTTTAGCCGATCCAAATGGCGGCGCATAGGTTAATTCTAACTCGGGTAAATCCGCCACCGTGAGGCCCCCCTTGATGGCGGTCGCCAAGACGTCTAGACGTTTATCAACACCGGCTTGGCCAACACCCTGAGCGCCATAGATCGTCCCGGAGTCTGCATTAAAAATGAGCTTCAGGAGTAATGGTGTACCACCGGGGAAATACCCAGCATGACTGGTGCCACGCACGTGAACCACGCTGACCGCCAGTCCTTTTTCTTTGGCTTGTTGCTCGCTAAAACCAGTCGCGGCCGCTGTGAGATCAAAGGTCCGCACGATGGCGGTTCCCAGACTTCCCCGGTTCGGTCGGTCGAGACCGGCTAAGTTATCGGCAACCTGCCGGCCTTGACGATTAGCCGGCGAGGCCAACGGAATTAGAGTTGGCGTACCATCCAACACTTGGTTAACCACAATCGCATCCCCCACCGCATAGATGGCAGGGTCACTGGTTTGATAATGCCGATCGACGATGAGTCCGCCCCGCAGCCCTAGTTTCAGCCCAGCCTCCTTGGCCAAGCGGGTATCCGGCCGGACCCCGACGGCCAACAAGGTCAGTGCCGTTGAAATCTGGGTGCCATCGGTCAAGACCGCCGTCTGCCCGCGATCCTGAAAGGCCGCCACGGCTTGCCCCGTCACAACCCGCACGCCATGCTGCTGGAGTTCATTTTCAACAAACGCCGCCATCTCGGTATCCAGTGCTGGTAGGACGTGATCGGCTTGTTCCACCACGGTTACGGCAACCCCGCGCTTGGTCAGAGCCTCGGCCACCTCTAAACCAATAAAACCGCCACCGACGACTAACGCTGGTTGATCGGCCTTTAGCCCTGTCATAAGGCAATCGAGATCAGGAATATTCCGTAAAACGTGGACGTTTTCGGCGGTAGCTAATCCTGTAATCGGCGGCACCACGGGCGTTGCTCCTGGTGATAAGACTAACCGGTCATAACTTTCCCGGGTCTCCTGGCCATCGTGACGAACAACCACCTGGTGATCCGCTGGCAAAATCTGCGTCACCTCGTGGTTTGGCCGCACATCGAGGGTGAACCGTTGTTGTAATTTATCCGCCGTCTGAACGATTAGATCACTGCGATCGGCAATCTCCCCTGACAGATAATACGGCAACCCGCAGTTCGCAAACGACACATAGGGGCCCTTTTCCAAGACCACAATCTCGGCGTCCTCATCCAACCGCCGCAACCGGGTCGCCGCGGACATCCCGCCGGCTACACCACCAACAATGACAACTTTCATTTGAACAACCTCTTTCTATTTTAGAATTATTATAGCTGATTTAATTAACAACTATTCTGCCACGCCCAGTAGCACAACGCCAACCCAACATTAGGATTGATCCACACACCACGGAAATTAAGCTTAATGCCAGCCGGAGGCAACCGGACAGAACCCCCGTGTCGGTGGTCTTAGTCGAGGTTTTGTCTCGACTTAGAGCACCGACAACTTTGAAACTCGTGGCTTTCGAGGTTCAAGGTTGCCCTGAAGACCGCCCCTCAGGCTTCAGGTCTGCCTCATGGGGGTTCTGTCTGGTTGCCGCAGGCGACCCTTTTTATCTCTAAATGTAGTATACCCTAATGTAACCGTTTTCCGTTGCGTAAACCGGCGTTTCCGCCTACAATTGGACTAGCGATTCCGGACCGAAAAACCAGTCCCATCAGACCAGGAGGCACAACGCATGTCCTACATAGAAGTTAAAAATGAAACACGTAAATTTACTCAAGGCGACCAAGAAACAATCGCCAATCATGACATCTCCTTCGCCGTCGAACGAGGTGAAATCGTCACGATTCTCGGACCCAGTGGTGCTGGCAAGTCCACCCTGCTCAACATCTTGGGCGGGATGGACAGCCCTACCAGTGGCCAAGTCCTCATTGATGGCAAGGACATTGCCCAACTGAATGCCAAACAACTCACAACCTACCGGCGCCAAGACGTCGGCTTCGTCTTTCAATTTTACAATCTAGTTCCCAATCTGACCGCCAGAGAAAATGTCGAGTTGGCTTCTCAGATTACTGCGGACGCCCACGATGTCGGAGAAACCTTACGACTGGTTGGACTCGCCGACCGGGCTGGCAACTTTCCGGCTCAGCTCTCCGGTGGGGAACAGCAGCGGGTCGCCATTGCCCGGGCAATCGCCAAGAATCCCAAGCTCCTATTGTGTGACGAACCTACGGGAGCCTTGGATTATCAGACGGGAAAGCAGGTCCTTCAGGTTATTCAGGACGGCGCCCGGCAGACCAATATGACGGTCATCATCGTTACCCATAACAGCGCCATTGCCGAAATGGGCGATCAGGTCATCCATATCAATGATGCCCGCGTTCAGTCGGTCCACCACAATGCTCACCCGACCCCCGTGGCCGAGATTGAATGGTAGGTGGCAAAATGACAAAAGTTTATTTCAAAGCCATTCTCCGAGAGATTGGCCGATCCAAGGCCCGCTTTCTCTCCATTATGTTGATTATCTTTCTCGGCGTAGCCTTCTACACCGGTATCCGGGCAACTGGACCCGACATGCTACAGGCCGCCGATGACTACTACACAACTCAAAAACTCGCCACCAACAGCGTCCAATCCACGGCGGGCCTCACGAAAAATGATCTCGCCGTGCTTCAGCGGCACCGTAATGCCTTAACCTATCAGGCAGTTAAATACCTAGACATTAATCAGCTCAACAATAACCGTGCCGTCCGAGTCGCCGAGATCCCCGCTAAACAACGGGTTAACCGCCTCACCGTGGTCAGTGGACACCTGCCACACCAGGCGAACGAAATTGTTTTGGACCAACAGGCCAAGGTCCTTCAGCCGAGTCTCAAGCTTGGGGACCCCTACCGGATTGCCACGACAGCTAAACTCAACCGACAGTTCAAGCGGCGAACCTTTAAGATCGTAGGCTTCGTGACTTCGCCCCGTTACATCGAAAAGGCCACGCGGGGTGTCACTAATGTTGGTAAGGGAACCCTGGACTATTTCGCCCTGGTGAAACCAGGCACCCTCACCCAAACTGTTGCCAGTCGCATTGACATTCAATTCAAGAATCTGGCAACCGTCACGCCGTACTCCGCCACCTACAAACGTCTGGACAAGGCTAACACCGCCAAGCTCAAGCACTGGCTCAAACCGATGGCGGCCAAACGCCAAACGCAGCTCCAACAACAGGCAACAGCCAAGCTAGCGCCACAAGCCAACAAGGTGGATCAGCTAGCCCAACAATTACCGGCCAATTCCCCCATCCTGACGGCGGCAAAAGCCAAGATCACCCAGGCCAAGGCACAGATTGCGGCCATCGACCGACCAACCTACTTGTATAGTGGGCGGGCCGCTAATCCTGGCTACAGTGAATATCACGAGAATACGCAACGGGTTGTGGCCCTCTCCACGGTCTTTCCCCTCTTCTTCATTGCGATTGCCGCGCTAATCTGTCTGACCACCATGACACGGATGGTTGCGGAACTCCGGGTTCAAATGGGGACACTAAAGGCCCTGGGTTACAGCAATACCGCCATTGGGAGTGAATTTCTCCTCTACGGAGGCCTCGCGAGTCTTCTAGGAACCCTCTTGGGTGTGGGTTTCGGGGTTAATTTCTTCCCGCGGTTCATTGCCCAAGCTTACGGTAGTATGTACAATCTGCCCGCCATCAACGTACAGTACCTCTGGGGCGATATTGGCATCGCCCTCATCATTGCGCTAGCCTGCACCATGGGAAGCGCCGCCATCGTCCTGCGTGTCGATCTCAACAGTTTACCCGCCGTTCTGATGCAACCGAAGGCTCCCAAGGCCGGTAAGACCCTGTGGCTGGAACATTGGCACAGTCTGTGGCGCCGCCTGAGTTTTAACCACAAGGTGACCTTACGCAATCTCTTCCGCTATAAACAACGCCTGCTAATGACGGTGCTGGGAATTGCTGGCTGTATGGCTATGATGATCACCGGGTTCGGCCTTAAGGACTCTATCGGTGACATCAGTCTCAAGCAATTCGACCAACTCTGGCACTACGACGCAGTCGTGGTCCGCAGTGGATCCCAGACCGCCGCCCAACGTCGCGCCTTACATCGCCAGTCCCTCTACCGCCAAGACCTCGTGTTAAAGCAGTCCCAGGTGACGGTCGAAAAGGATGGGGTTGCCAACCAAACAGCTACCCTCAGCGTGCCGCAACACCCAACAAAATTGAAAAAGTTCGTCGTTTTGCGTAACCGGCAAACGCATCAAGCTTACCGTCTCAACAATCACGGCGCCATCATCGACGAGAAGCTGGCTAAGCTTTACCACGTCAAGGTTGGCGATAGCTTGCCGGTCAAACTAGGCAACCGATCCTTAAAGCAAGTTAAAGTCGCCGCCATTGCCGAAAATTACGTCAATCATTTCATCTACTTGTCACCAACTGCCTACCGTCAGGTGTTTGGCCACGCCGCCGTCTACAATGGCAACCTGGTCCAATTTACCCAACACGGTGAACGGGCCCAGAACCAATTTGCCAGCGACCTCCTAAAGACTAAGGGCATGCTCAACGTGACGCTTCTCAGTACCGAGAAGAAGACCAACTTCCAGATGCTCGACACCATGGATCTGGTCGTCATTATCTTCGTTGTCGCCGCTGGTGCTTTGGCACTGGTAGTCCTCTACAATCTCACCAATATCAACGTTTCCGAGCGAATTCGAGAACTCTCCACGATTAAGGTGCTGGGCTTCTATGACCACGAAGTCACGATGTACATCTTTCGGGAAAACTTGATTCTAACGGTGCTGGGTATCCTTGTCGGGTGTTTCATGGGAAACTGGCTTCACAGCTATATCCTCAACACGGCCGAGACGGACAGTCTGATGTTCTCGCCGGGGATTCATCCCCTGAGCTACGTTTATTCAGCGTTGCTGACCCTGGCCTTTAGCCTGTTGGTCATGTGGCTGATGCACCGAAAGCTCAAGCGGATTAACATGCTCGATGCTTTGCAGTCGGTGGACTAGTTGCTGAACTACTACTAGAAAGCCGCCTGCGGCTGCCAGGGATTACGCCTGCTGTCGGGACGCTTCAGCCTGGGAACCAGGCTTATCGCTCGGTCTAACATCACCGCCACGGCCGGCTCCATCCCTGCCCTCCTCCGGCTACATTGGTGCTTTCCGGTAACGTTGTTGGAACGTCCTTCAACCTACCGTCGCGTATAATCCGAAATTAATCAATTCAATTTTGCTTTTCTTTTGGGCCTGGGACAACCGTTCCAGACCCTTTTGCACGCCAAATATCTACAGTCGCAACGTGCGACAAAAAGGCCGTCAACTCCGCTTAACCCCGAAAGCCAAATAATCCAGGATCAGGATTATTCGCCTATCGACGTTAATGCTCATTGACTAACCGCCTTTTTCTCACTCTCCTTTTTGTAATTTGTAATTTACATGGTCGCAACTAGCCGAAAAAAGCCCCGGAGTCTTTACCCTCCGGGGCTTTCGATTACACTAAACATTGTACGCGGTCACTATTTACTTGTAGCGTGTTGCATCGGAGCCACCAGAGCCTGCATTAATTGATCGGTCTGGTGTTTGGCCGCGAAGACGGCGCGTTCCGCGAAGAGCGTGGCGGCCTGCTGGGCCTTGTAAGTTACCAACTGTTTGGCGCCAGTCTGAGTATCCGTCACCGTAGCCTGCGCCACCGGATCACCGACACCCACCATGCCCCTGCTGAGCTGGGTCGGCGTGAGCTTAGTTTCAACTTTTGTCGTCAAGGCGGCCGTCTTGTCTTGGTACCAGACGCCGGCCTGTGAGGTGGTGGGTTGTGCCGTCACTTTGGTGGCTAAGCCATTAGATAATGAGATCGTTTGGCTGGACAGCGGTGTCGTCTCCAATTGATAACTCGCCTTCAGCTGTTTGATGAGCTTGTTCATCGCGGAGAACGTGGTATCCCCACCGAGAATCGTGGCGACCATCCGTTGGCCGTCAACCGTATAGGTGGCGGTGAAACACAACTTGGCATTCTCTGTGAAGCCAGTCTTCAAGCCATCAATCTGGCTTTCCTTCTTATACTGCGTCTGTCCCGGTAAGCAACTGTTTTCGTTAAAGATCTTGGTACCGTTGATGCTTTCCTGGGTCTTGCTGGCAACCTGGGTGATCGTCGGATCGGCCTTCAGAAGTTGCTGTGCTACGATTGAAATGGCTTTGGCGGACACCAGGTTCTCTTCCGACTTACCGGTATCTGGCAACACGAGATCATAATCTTTCAGATCGGTATTGTCTAATCCGGAAGAACTAATGAAGTGGGCCTCTAGTCCCCAGTCTTCACTCTGTTGGTTCATCTGCGCGACAAACCTGGCGTTACTGCCAGCGACGTATTCTCCCAAGGCGGTCGCTGCACTGTTTGACGAGGCAATCATCGCGGCCGCCACGAGTTGGCGCACCGTGAATTGTTCGCCGTTCTTCATTCGTAATGATGAATAGGCAAAGCTGTGGCTCAACTTGATGAGGTTCCTAGCCATTGGGACCTGATCGTCCCACGCAATCTTCCCGTCATTAATGGCCTGAACGGTGAGATAGACCGTTAGTAGCTTTGATAGCGACGCAATCGGGTAGCGCTTGTCCGCATTCTGTTGGTAGAGGACTTGACCACTCGTGGCGTCCATCACGTAGGCCGCTCTGGCCGGAACTTTACCGACCTTTGTCGTGGCCGCCTTAACTGGCAGACCTGGTGCTAGGATCAGCGCAATCAGCCCGCTAATCACACTCAATCGCAACCATCGTTTCAACCCACTCACCAGCACATTCACTCCTTTTCGTAACGCAAACTTTTCATCCATTATACAAATTGTACCAAGGGATGGGGGGGTTCGTGGGAATCTTGCCCAAATTTTAAGGTCTTATTATTCGATTTGTAATCTGCTCGACATCTTTTTCTTGACACCTATCGTTTACAGTTGTAAACTCAGTTTATTGATTGAGGATTACATTTGTAAACAAAGGAGAGAACGAGAATGCCAACCACTGAATTAACAGCTACCATCACTGACGCTGAATGGCGTGTGATGCGTATCGTCTGGACACTGGGCCAGGCCGACAGCCACACTATCATCGACCTCCTGGTTCGCCAGCATGACTGGAAACCGGCGACGATTAAGACCCTGATTGGCCGCCTGGTCAAGAAGGGTGCATTGGGAACGACCAAGGATGGCCGGCAGTACATCTATCACCCCCTGGTTGCCGAACAGGCCGCCATGGATACGGCCTTAACGACCGAGCTTAGCCAGATGTGTGCCATGTGCCGCGGCAAGTCTTTCGTCCACGCGATTGACGAGACAGAGCTTAGCCAAGACGACATCCAAACCTTAATTAGCCACTTACAAAAGAAATTAACGACGGCACCCACCGCAGTCTCCTGCGATTGTTTGCCAGCCGATTACGAAGGGAGCTGTTAGTATGAATGAATCAGAACGACACTTGGGCATGACCCACATGAATATGGACCACGATATGAAAGGCATGGACCACAGCCAAATGGACCATATGAACATGAACAGCCAGGATATGGAACACCATGACATGAGTAATATGGATATGAGTAACATGGATATGGACATGGGTGACGGTCACATGATGCATATGGGCAACTTGAAACGGAAGTTCTGGGTCTCCCTGATTCTCACCATCCCCGTCATTCTGATGTCGCCAATGATGGGCGTTACCCTCCCCTTCCAAGTGATCTTCCCTGGAAGTGACTGGATCGTCGCCATTCTTGGGACCATCCTCTTCTTCTATGGCGGGATGCCTTTCTTTAGCGGTGCCAAGGCCGAACTACAGATGAAGCAGCCAGCCATGATGACCCTGATCGCCATGGGGATCGGCGTGGCCTACGTCTACAGTATCTACGCCGTGATCGCTAACAACCTCTTCCACGTTACGCCAACCGTCAACAATTTCTTCTGGGAACTCTCAACCTTGATTGTCATCATGTTGTTGGGTCACTGGATTGAAATGAACACGGTCATGAATGCCGGGTCTGCCGTTGAAGCACTGGGCAAACTCTTGCCACAAGAAGCCCACGTGCTCGACGAAAATGGCAAGACCACTGATGTTCAACTCAGTGATCTGCAGGTTGGCCAGCTGGTCGCCGTGCGCGCTGGGGAACAAATCCCAGCCGACGCTACCATCATTTCTGGGAATTCTGACGTTAATGAATCCTTGGTTACCGGTGAATCTAAGGCTGTTAAGAAAGCCGTTGGCGACGCCGTCATCGGCGGTTCCGTCAATGGAACGGGCACCTTCACTGCTAAGGTCACGGGAACTGGCGAGACCGGTTACCTGGCTCAAGTGATGAAGCTCATCAGTGACGCTAAGAATGCCAAGTCCAAGTCAGAGAACTTGGCCAACAAAGTGGCGGGTTGGTTGTTCTACGCCGCACTCTTCGCCGGAATCCTCGCCTTTATTGTTTGGCTTACCGTGGCCAACCTCGCCGTGGCCTTACCAGTAGCCGTCGCCGTCTTCGTAATCGCTTGTCCACACGCTTTAGGTTTAGCCGTTCCTCTAGTGGTTTCTCGAAGCACCGCGATCGCCGCTCAAAATGGGTTGTTGATCCGGAACCGTAACGCCATGGAACAAGTTAACCAAATCAAGTACGCCCTGATGGACAAGACCGGAACGTTGACGATGGGTGAATTCAAGGTTAACCACCTGGTCAGCCTCAGTGATGATCTCAGCGATAACGACGTCTTGGCCTTGATGGCTGGCTTGGAAAATGGGTCGAGTCACCCCTTAGCTACCGGGATCTTGACCGCTGCTAAGACGCAGAACGTAACCTTTACTGGTGCCTCTGACACCCACCAAGAAACTGGAATGGGTCAATTTGGAACCATCGATGGCACCACGTATGGCGTTGTTGCCGTCAACTACCTGGACCAACATCAGTTAGCTTACGACCACGACCAATTCACCACATTCGCCGCTGAAGGAAACTCGATCAGTTACCTCGTTGCCGGTGACCAAGTGCTCGGTCTCGTTGCCCAAGGTGACCAGATTAAGCCTGCCGCAAAACAACTGATTGCTTCTCTGAAGCACCAAGGTATCACGCCAGTTATGTTGACTGGGGACAACCAGGAAACGGCCAACAAGGTGGCTTCAAACATCGGGATCGACGATGTTCAGGCACGCCTGTTGCCCGAAGATAAGGAACGCCTGGTTCAGGAATACCAACACAAGGGTAAGGTCCTCTTCATTGGGGATGGGGTAAACGATGCCCCTAGCCTGACTCGTGCTGATATTGGGATTGCGATTGGTTCTGGGACCGATGTTGCCATTGAATCCGCCGACATTATCCTGGTTTCTAGCGATCCAGCCGATGTCATCCAGTTCTTAGACTTAGCCCGGGCAACGCGGCGGAAGATGACTGAAAACCTCTGGTGGGGTGCCGGTTATAACTTAATCGCCATTCCATTGGCTGCTGGGGTCTTGGCTCCTGTTGGCTTTATGTTGGACCCAATGGTCGGTGCCATTATCATGTCCTTGAGCACCATTATCGTGGCGATTAACGCCATGACATTGCGGATTAAGAATGTTAAGGACGTTGCTCAGGACTAGCATTGGTTTAATTGGTTTAAAGATTAGGAGGCCGCCTGCGGCTGCCAGGGATTACACCTGCTATGGGGACGCTTCAGCCTGGGGACCAGGCTTCTCGCTCGATTTGAAGCCCCGCCAAAAACGCGGGTCTTCAAAGTCGCCCGTGATGTAAGGCCGAGAAAAACACTCGGTCTAACATCACCACCACGGCCGGCTCCATCCCTGACCTCCTCCGGCTCACACTGATGGTCAATGCTAGTTGATGGCAGTTGTATAAATATTATTTGTAATCAAAATCTAGAGACACAACCATCGATGAAACTCGACATGGTTGTGTCTCTTTTTTTCTCTGCTGTTAGTCGTGCTCAGAATCAACTTGTCTACCGTCATGCAAAGGCTTACAATTTAGTTAGGAGTCAACTATATTCGGGGATTAGAGGAGGCCATTTTATGTCAAAACTAGGAATCAAAGTAGTTGCCGCGCTGGCGCTATTTGTTGGTGGCGGTATGCTCACCACAACCACCGCTCAGGCATCTGCCTACAAGATTACGTCAAGTGAGGATATCACACCAACACCTTATTACTTAACAAGATATACCAAACCGCGGTATGCGTGGGATAAGACGCATACAAAGAAGATGACGGTGTTGAATTTTATTTACCCATACTACGATGAATACGTCGTCCAAAAGGTAACGATGCGTCATAACGGGAAAGACACCGCTTACTTTCATCTCAAAACCTGCTACGGCACCGACCTGGGCTATGTGACGACAGATGGCTTTAAAAAAGGATATAATCCTCAGGGAGATGAACAAATTCCCTTCGACGATGGCAACGCTAATCGACCAGCATCAGAACCCCATCGTCAGATGATTAATCCAACCACTAAAAAAGAATTTGCCAAAGCTGCTAAGCAGATCGGTGAATATGATTTCTATAAAACCACAAAGAAAATGACTTTCAACGTTCCCTTCACCGCTTATACAGGGTTTGGTGATGTTAATATTCCAATAACCATACCAGCTGGAACCCTTATTCAAGGGGAAGCCAATGCCAGCGGCCCGGCCTTCTTCTTGAGTGCCGGACTGTTGAGTCAAAAGATTCTCAACCCAGGTTACCGTGAAGGCTTGTGGCTACCAGAAGGTGGACTCAGTATCTATAATCGCAAAAAGATGAAAAACTTTAAGCGTGTTAAACGCCCCGCTTACCTTCCTAAGAACGGGAGCACCGGCGACTTCTATTCTGGTGGCATGACTGCCATGCAATACAGGGGATCGCTTCTCTCCAAGCAGTCGGTTCAAATTACCACTGATGGGTACGTTGAAGTCCGTCAAAACAATCCTAAAGACGACGCGATTGTCTACAGCTCTAAGCCAGCAACCTCCGTTAAAATCAAACGGACGCGGATTAAAGGCCACACCCGCTACCTTTACTTAGCCAAAAAGCTGAAGGGCTTCAAGACCACAAAAGTTCGTTACAAAGGTAAACATCAATACCGATTAGCATTGGTTAACCTTCAAGATACTTATGAGACGCCACCGTACGACTCAGAGTACGATGACATGCCTTACACGGTGCCATCAAGTTATTTCGGTATCATGCATCTGGGGGGTAAAACGTTCTATACCCCTTATGGCTCAATTCCCTACGATCTACCATAAGTAAATTAAAGAGTCGTAGTGTCAGCTGAATTGTCAGCTAGCGCTACGACTCTTTTTAATTTAAATTTTAATCTGTCCGCCAACGACGGAAAAGATTGAGAATTTTCTGCGCGTTGATGGAAAGAATCATGACCGCAATGATAATCAAGGATCCCCCCACCAAATCGAAACCGGTGAGTTGGACATTCAGGAAAATTACGGAGAACACTGTAGCCGACAAGGGCTCGAAGGCATCTAGCAGACTGGCCGTTGTTGGGAGAATATATCCCAGAGCGTGTGCAAACATCAAGAATGGGAAAATCGTCCCAAACAGCACGATAAAAGCAATCAGCCCCGCTTCTTGCCACGTCAGTGTCACTGGAACCAACCACAGGGGACCAAATATATTCAGGCAGATACCGGCCAAAAACAGACCCCAACCGGTCACGTTAATTGCTCCAAATTTCGGTAATAATGGCCGGGGCAACAGGGTATTCGTCGCAACCCCAACCGCCGACAACCCACCCCAGAAAAGGACGACGGGTGAGATAGCCAGGCTATTTAAGTGCCCATGGGTCACAATTAGAAACGTTCCCACAAAGGCAATCACCATGCCAACGCCCTCGGCGCGGGATGGCTTGGTATGTTTGAATAAAAAGTAATAAATGCTAATAATAAAGGGTCCAAGGAATTGAATGATCGTGGCGATCGGCGCACTTCCGTATTTAACGGCTTCAAAGTAGCACCATTGAACCGGCACCAATCCCAGCAGGCCGTAGCTGATGACGCGCAGGCTGGTCGACCGTTGTTTGAAAATCTCAAACGGGTGCGTCCCAATAATGAGGCCCATAACCAAGAGGATTAACCCGGCACTAATCATTCGAACCTGAGTCAACCACAGCGGGGTCACATGGGCATTTAAGATAAACAGGGTACTCGCGGCAACCCCGGAGACGCCCCATAACATGCAGGCCACACTAGCCAACAGAACGCCACGTAGATGATGTTGTTGGGTTACCACGTCTGCCACCGCCCAACTTCCATTCCGATCATAATCATTTTCATATTCCTCTCGTTTTCAAAGTTCACAATGCGAGATCCATTATAACAAATCTCGCGGGGAAACCCACGGGCTCCCGCTAAATCTTCATGAGAATATAATTTACAAGAATAATTATCATCGCACCCCAAAACAAAAAGGCCTCCGATAACCCGGAAGCCCCACAAACCCAGCTACGAATACGATCACAGCAACAATTGATGGTAGTCGCCCGACATATCCGTTTAATAAACTGCTGAGTATGAGTGTCAGGAGGCCAAGCCTCCCCTAACTCTGACGCCTATTTTACTCTATGACCGAATGACCGATCGTGTGCTATCACCCGGTTTGCTTGGCGAATAAATTAAAGGCCAACATAACTTCAGGGCTAATTGATCATGCATAAGCTACGGTCGACATGGCCGTAGAAACCTTGCCGGCTGCAGTAACAGTGATCGCATAGTCATCAACCTCACCGTCCCTCCACGCAAGTCGTCTGAAGGTTACCTTGCTTTGTGGCGTAGTAAATTCCTTGACCTGGGTCTTGGTGCCATCCCCCAGTCGATGGATCTTCTTAACCGCCAGACCATCCTTGAAATCAATCGTGGTGGTCTCACTCCACTCATCCACGATAACCACGCGTTGGACCATGCCATCCCGTTTGGCCACGCCAACTCTAAGATTGCGCTTCCGATTGACTACCTTGATCTTGGTCGTCGTGTCCGGCAAATCACGGGCTAACTCACGCTTCAGCGGGTCGGAATAAGTTCCCCGGTACACCGCATCTGCTGGCAACCAGCCGATCTCCTGTCCCTTAGCCGTCTTAAAATTCAAGTAGCGGTGATGGGTCACCGTCGTCAGTGTTTGAAATGCGTAAATTGTCTGGTAGGCAAAATTTTTCGCGTATTCAACAGCGCTCGTATTCCCCACGGTTTCCGCTGGCATATCCCAGAAATCTTGATCTTGGTTTGGTAGCCAGTAAGCCGTCTTCTTCATGGTCGTATATGATTGAATTTTCTTATGCGACCGCAGCTTGCTGAGCGGAACGTAGCCACTATTCAGGTTGCTCCATACCACACCGCGAATCACCGATCCATGTTGTAGCGGTATCTGATCACTTTGTCTGATCTTACCGTAGCGCTTGCCCTTAATCCGCACCACTTTGGTTATCGTCCAAGTCCGCTTGGTACTCTTGTTTTTCCCAAGATAATTGCTATGTGGGTGACTGGCCCGAGGATAGCTGTAGACCTTGGTATTCTTGGCCTTGAAGGTCATAATCCGATCTACCGGATATGGCGCTAACTTGATGTGCTTGGCGGCCTGAGCCGTGGTCGCGCCACCCCCTCCGATAACGAATCCCATCACCACAATCAATCCTAACTTTATTCCCCGCATCTCTGACGCGTCCTCTCCTGGATGGTCCTCGATTTAAATCTTGATGGGGACTATCGATTCATTGTATTAATTATAATTTTATTATACTACAATCCGGGTAATTGCGTTCAATCACTCGAGTCTGAGGGGTGGAGGTTATGAGGTGGCAACACTCCTTTGAAAATGTGTAGATCAAAAGGGAGGCCTTGCCGATTGGCACGCCTCCCTGGGTTGCTTTGAATTTTATGTGGTCGAAACGTGTGAAGAAGGGCAGTCGACTCCGCTTAACCCCGCTAAGAAAATCATCCAAGACCAGGATGATTCTCTTAGCGACGTTAATGCTCGACGACTAACCGCCCTTTTTCACACTCTTCTATGCCATCCACCCACCGACGTCAACGAAGCTAACCTTCCCGGCCGGCGTTACCGTAACCTGATAGACAATCCCTTGAATATCAAAGTTAGCGCGGGCCTTAAAGGTCAGATTCGTGTCATCAGTTGGGGTCAACGTGGCGACCTCTTTGACCGCACCAGTGGCGGTCCGGGTCGTCCGCGTGGTCACACGCCCATCTTTAAAATTGTAAATGATGGTCTGACTGTTCTGCTTTAACAAAACGACGCGTTGGACGACACCATCCTTGACGGCAACCCCCACCTTAACGTGACCCTTCTTATCAATGGTCGTGGTGGTCGTGCTGGTTCCTGTCAGATCGCGCGTTAATTCACGGTTAATCAGGTCGGGATAGGTGCCCTTGTTGAGTGTCTTTGCTGGTAACCAGCCAACCGCCTTACCCGCTGCCGTTTCCAGGTACAGGTATTGCTTCTTGCTGGTCGTGGTCAACGACTGAATCGCATACAACGTCCGGTAACCATAGGTGCTCCCATAATGTAACGCCACCGTGGTTCCTAGCGTCTTAGCCGGCATACTCCAGAAGTCATGCGTCGTCGTTGGGGTCCAGTAGGCCGTCTTCTGAAGAGACTTGAGCTGCGTGATCTTCTCGTGCGCCTTCAGTTTGTTCAAGGCAACATAGCCCCCAACTAATTTAGTAGAGGCTGGCTTCGACCCAATCACAATCGTCCCGTGAGACAACGGCTTAGCACTCACCAGAGCTAACCGCACGTAGCGTTTCCCCTTGACCGCCACAACCTTGGTGGCCGTCCACCGCTTCGTCGTACTCTTGGCCTGGCCTAAGGCGTGCTGGCCCGAAGCCGCGGCCTTAGGTGTCCGGTAAACCGGTGTCCCCTTGGCCTTAAACGTTAAGATTCGTTGCACGGGATACGTGGGTAACTTGACCCGACTCGCGGCCTGAGCTACCGTGACGCTGGTTCCCACGGTCAGCCCTAGGACGGCGGCGACCGTTAACTTTAACCATCTCTGCATAGTCTCCTCCTCCGAAACGCAAACGACTGTTTCCAATTCTGACGATAGCCTAGAGGTTCTGACCCTTTTCCCAAGCCGTCTTCGATAGGTTCAAGCCATGCTTGACCAGTTCATCAAACAACGCGTGGGTCCGCTTGGAAATCTCGCCGGCCGTCTCCGCATTGCTCTGGGTCAAGAATGCCGTGACATCGCCACCAACCGCGGCATCAGTCGCTGCGACCCGTGAACGGGCGTATGACTGACAGCCTTCACGAAAGGCATTGACACTCTCCACGTAGTCGTGGAAGTGTGGTTCGATGATGACGGACAAAGTCTTATTCAACCAGTAAACGTTGTCGACATCGACCGAAGTCGTCGTGTTCTGATAATCCACTGGGGTGTCATTGATGTTGGTAAAGAATGGCACGTAAGGGGCATAGGCAAAGAAGCCCATGGCAATCCATTGAATTGCCGCGTGATCGGCATCGACGTCATTTCTAATCTGTAAAATTGAGGAACATTGATTCCGATCCATGGCGATTGGCCGGTACTTCCGTTGATCGTTAGCGGAACCAGAGGCATAGGTGCCAAATGGATCGTATGGCGTGCCGTTATAGTGAGAAGACAGGAAGAATTGTACATCTTCGATGGCAATCTTCTTCGCTGGTTTCCGGGTAAACGGCATGTCTTGATCGGTAGGTTCTTGGTCGGTAATCTCTGGATTGAAGAGCGTTTGCCCGTACCAAGTCCGTGGCGTGTTGTAGTACGCGTCGTCTTCACCGTGAGTCCCAAAGATTTCGCGGAAGTTAAAGCTTCCGGGCGTTGGGTTCAGGTGGTTCTTTTCGACAAAGTCAACCAGGTCAGTCGCGACCAGGAAGTTATCGGTATCGGTCAGATCGACCTCTTGCATCAACGTCTGGTTAGGTGCGATCGCATAGGTGTCTTCGGGAAGCCGCATAGCTGCCCAATGATGCCCACCGGCCGTTTCCAAATACCAAATTTCGTTGTGGTCGTTGAAGGCGATACTGTTACTTTCACCGGTCCCATACTTTTCCAGTAAGGCCCCCAAACGTTGGGCCCCTTCCTTGGCCGTCTTGATATACGGCAGAACCAGGGTAACCATTGCTTCTTCATTGATCCCATCATTTACTAGGGGATCGTAGCCCAAGACCCGGGCATTCGTCGCCGTCGTTTCGGTCGCACTCATCCCGACATTTAATTCGTTAATACCGGCTTCTTCGTACTGGCCATCGCTTTGATCAGCTTGCGGAGTTCCCGTATACCGATAGGCATGGTCGGGTAAGGGTACCGTCACGCCGGTTACAGCCGACGTAAACGTTGCCTGCGTCTGATCTGTGGCTGGATGCACCACAAATTTGATTGGGTTGACTGGCCCATACCCATCCTCATTACGCGCAACAATCGTGGAGCCATCCATACTGGCGGCTTTCCCCACTAAAATCTCGGTACAATCGGAACTCTTTTTCTTCACAGTGCTCCGCCTCCTTTGTGTTAAGTATAGGATTATCAGGTGCTAAGAGCCAGCGTAATTTGTAAAATAGTTACAAAGGTTGCCAGTGTCGATCGTGATAGGCCTGAACTCTTAGCAGCTAGCTTTAGAATGATCGTTGACCTAACAGCACTTGAACCAGCCTCTCGACTTATCTATACTGAATCTAACTCTAAAGTTAACCCCCATTCAAGGAGGCAAATCCGCATGGCCACTACGCAAATGAAACTCGCGGCCGACCAATTCGACCTCATGGCAGTCGGCAGCAAGACCATTGAAATCCGCCTCCATGATCCCAAGCGCCAATCTATCCAAGTCGGCGATACCATTCGCTTCGTTAATCTCGCCGACGCCAGTCAGGTTCTGGAGAAACGGGTCCGTGGCCATCGGCTATTTCCAACCTTCGCCGCCCTCTATCACGCCTACTCACCGGTTAGCGTGGGTAGCCAGCCGCAGATGGTACAGGCGACTTATACGATTTACACAATTGAACAGGAACGACGTTGGGGAACCATGGCGATTGAAGTTTGATTGGACACAAAGAAGAGAGGGACTGTGGTGATGCCACGGTCCCTCTCTTCTTTGAATTTACATGGTCGAAACGTGTGAAAACAGGCAGCCGACTCCGCTTAAGCCTGATAACCACCTAATCCAAGTGCGGGATTAGCCGGTTATCAACCTTAATGCTCATCGGCTAACCGCCTGTTGTCACACTCTTTTACAAGCGCTGTTCTCTCTGAACAATACTATTATCCAACCGGTGGCGAATTGCCTTGGCGATCTCCGTCACGATGAGGACCACCGCCCCCGCCATGATTGGGATCCCCCAACCATAGTGGAAGTTGACCGACGTCGTGTGGAAGACACTCTGCATGGCTGGCCAGTAAATAATGCCGGCCTGTAGAACCAACAGAATGGCCACAATCACAAAGCTCATCTTGTTTCTAAAGAAGTACTTCGACAGAACTGGGTGATCATTTTGCAAGTTGAAGAGGTAGAAGACCTTCCCGAAGATGATGACATTTAACGTCATGGTACTGCCAATCACTGCTGACAGTCCTTGGGACGTCAGGAGGTCGTAGGCGAACATCCCCAGCCCAGAAATCAGGAGAGAGACGTAGGCTACCTCAAACATATCAAGCTTCGATAAGATTCCGCGGCTGACGTCTCGTGGCCCCCGCTTCATGATCCCACTCTCGGCAGGTTCGAAGATGAAGGCAAATTGAATCGTCAACGCGGATACCATGTTAATCCACAACAGTTGCGTTGGGAACAAGGGTAGCTCTTGGTCCATCAGGATACTGAGGACCACGATCAGCCCTTCGGCAAAACTGGTTGGCAAGAGGAATCGAATCGTTTTACGAATGTTATCGAAAACGTGGCGCCCCTCACGAACCGCCCCTAAAATCGAAGTGAAGTCATCATCGGCCAGCACCATATCGGCGGAGTCCTTGGCGACGTCGGTTCCCCGAATCCCCATGGCAACCCCAATATCGGCTTGCTTCAAGGCGGGCGCATCGTTGACCCCGTCACCCGTCATGGAAACCACGTGACCACGCTGTTGTTGGGCCTTCACGATCCGCAATTTATCAGCAGGGGTGGTCCGGGCAAACACCGTGTACTGGTCAATCTTAGCGGCCAGTTCGTCGTCACTCAGCTGGGCCAACTCGGGTCCAGTGATGGCCTTGGCCTTCTCGGACAGGTTCAGCTGCTGAGCAATCGCGGCCGCGGTCTCAGGGTCATCCCCCGTGATCATCTTGACCTTGATACCAGCATACCGGAGTTGTTTAACGGCATCGGCCACCCCAGGACGTGGGGGATCAATGATCCCAGCCATCCCGGCCAGGTGGAAGTTCTGCCCGATTGGCAGGTCATCCACTTCATCGGCGTCGGCGGCCACAGATTGGTACCCTAAGGCGACGACCCGCTTTCCTTGTTGTGTCAGCTGAGAAATCCGGGCTTGCCAGGCATCTTGATCGACGGTCTGGCCCTGTTCGGTCATCAACCGCATCAAGGTTTGCGGTGCCCCCTTAACCAACAATACCCGTTGGTCACGGTGATCCACCAGTCGTGCGGAATAGCGGATAGCGGAGTCAAATGGTAACGAGTCAATCTCCTGCGGTGCGGGGTCGTTGCCGATTAGCTTATGATACAGCGCGGTCAAGGCCCCATCGGTTGGTTCCCCGGTCAAGACCCACTGCCCATCTTCCTCGTGGAACTGGGCATCGGAGGTCTGACCGGCGATCTGAACTAACCACTCGAGGTCGGTATCATCGCGCCAAGCCACGGTCTGACCCTCGTCATTTTCAACCTGACCAGCCGCATCATACCCAACGCCGGAAACGGTATAGGTGTCGGCGGCGGTCAGGACATCCGTCACGGTCATTTCATTTTTCGTCAACGTCCCGGTCTTATCGGTGTTAACGATATCGACGGCCCCCAGTGTTTCCACTGCGGGTAACGTCTTCACGATCACATTTTGCTTAGTCATCGCTTGGGTCCCCATGGCCAAGACCACCGACGTACTAGCCGGTAACCCTTCAGGCATCGAACCCACAACCATCGTAATTACGGCAATCAACAGTGTTGGTAGGCTGTAAACGTGGGTAATCATTCCCAGGATAAAGAGCAGAACTGCCGCGACCAAGATGGCAATCGACAGACCAAGTCCCAGCCCATTGAGGTTCTTCATCAGTGGCGTTCGTTGTTGCTTAACTTCGGCCACGTTCTGTTGGATGTGACCAATCTCAGTGTTGGCACCGGTCACCGTCACAATTCCTCGACCGGACCCACTGGTCACCGCCGTCGAAGCAAAGGCTTGATTCGACCGTTCGGCCAGCGCTAAATTAGCACTGGGTAAGGGATCCTCACCCTTTTCGACCGAGTCAGTTTCCCCAGTCAAGGCGGATTCCTGAATCTTCAGGTTATCCGCATCAATTAGCCGCAGGTCGGCGGGGACGGTATCCCCCGCTTCCAGCTGAACGACGTCCCCCTTCACCAATTCACGGGAAGGTAAGGTGATCTTCTGGCCATCACGGAAGACGACGGCCTCGGAGACCAGCAGGGCCTTAATTTTATCGAGGGCATTATCCGCCGACTTTTCTTGGAAATAACCGATAAAGGCGTTCGCGATAATCACCAGTCCGATAACGATTGAGTCGGAGTAGTGGTGCATGAAGAAGGTGAGTAAGGCGGCACCCGCCAGGATATAGATGATACTGTTGTTGAACTGCTTTAAGAAACGTAAGAGGTTCGATTGTTTCTTAGCGGTCAGTTCGTTAGGCCCATCCGCACGCAGTCTTTGCTGCGCCTCGTCGGTCGTGAGCCCGGCATCCCTATCGGTAGCGAATTCGGTTAACAGCTCTGACGTTGTCTTTTGCCAAAGCGACTCCTGACTGGGTCCAGGGTCGGTGGTTTCAGTTTCGGTAGTTGTGGAGACAGTTGCTTCTGTTTCTTGTGCCATGTAATGGGGTCATCCTTTCTGAGATGAAATAAATTTAGCGGTCAGGTATTGGGAGAGCAATCAAACGGTCGTGCAAGACGTCCACCTCCAGTTATCATGTTAAGTTAATTAATTCTACCAAGGTTTTTAAATAATTGCACCCAATTAGCGGGTAATGCAACCTAAATTTAACATATAGTCATAATCAATAGGGGTGCTAACCAAATGAATAACTTTCCCTTTCAGTCCGCTTCCCCTAAGATGGAACTAACTCTAAAGAATAGGACTGATTGCGATGCAAGCATGGACGATTATGGGATACGGTCCCCACGACCTCGACGATGTCCGGCAATTAGAAATTGCCACCCCCACCCCGGGAACGGGTGAACTACTCATCAAGGTCGCCGCAGTAGGCCTGAATCCGGCTGACTACAAGGTCATTGAAAACGGCACCTGGAATGACCCACACGTCATTGGCATGGATGCCGCGGGCATTGTAGCGGGACTGGGTACCGGTGTCACCGACTTTGCCGTGGGGGACCGGGTCTTCTATCATGGCGATCTACGCCGAGCTGGCAGCCTCGCTACCTACACGGTTACCACCAGTCAGAGTGTGGCCCACCTGCCAGCCAATGTCAGTCTGGACGCGGCTGCCGCCAGTCTATGTGGCACCCTGACAGCCTACCAGGCGCTGCACCGTAAGACTAACTTGACCACTGCCCAAAGTGTGCTGATTCATGCTGGGGGCGGTGCTGTCGGACTGGCCGCCTTACAATTTGCCCACCAGCTTGGCCTACAAACCATCACGACAACCTCTGCTCGTAAACGGGCCTTGGTCGAACGCGTTGGCGCAGATGTCATCATTGACTATCACCAAACCAATGTCACGCAGGCCGTGCTCGACGCCACCAATGGCCGTGGTGTCGACGTCAGTCTCAATACCCTCGGCGGTGAGGCCTTAGCAGCAGACACCGCTAGAATGGCCTACAACGGCCAAATTATCGCCATTGGCGACGGCATGCCTGCCCACTTTGACTTCGATACTCGGGCCCTGAGTCTAAATCGCGCCGGACTGGGAGGCGTCTATCGTTCCGCGGATCCCGTAGGCATCCACGATCTGGCTGTCATGGCGACTACGGTTGGCGAACAGCTAGCCAGTAGCACGTTAGATCCGGTGATTGGCGCCACACTATCCTTTAACCAGGCCGTCATTGGGTTAAAGCACCTGAAACATGACGAAAATCTGGGGAAACTGGTGGTTCAGGTGGATAGTTCGCTTAAGTAACTAGAAACGCTAAAAAGGCCGCCTGCGGCTATGATTGTTTTTATCCATTATCGTTAGTTTTCAATAACGAGCGTTGGTCACTTCTGCTCAAATGCCTCGATCACTTGCCAAACTCATGCTACTTCCAAAAGCTTTGAGCCTCATTGAAGTAAACTGATTCTTAATGATTAAACACTTCTTCAAAATGGAGGACTAGCATGGCTCAGCTGATTGCACACCTCATGGTTCCGACCGAACAAGGTATTTTACTACTACGACGCACAGCCTTTGAACGCGGCAAGCCCAATGTTTTCCCGCACTACTGAGATTTTCCAGATGGCTTAGTTCAGCCACACGAATTTCCCCGGGACGCCGCAATCCGCGAATATTACGAAGAAACTGGTCTGACCGGGACAATTCGGCGGATCATGGCGGAAGATTTCCATCTTGATTTACACCAGAGAATGGTCTTTACCCGGCTAGGCTACTTAGCCGAAGCGGTCAATCTTAGTCATGATCAACGACTTCACTTGAACTTAGCAGAACACGATCGCTTACGTTTTGTCACTACCCGGTCCGACCTTGGGACCCCCGCATCACTGGTGCCCTACGTTGTCGCCGCGCTTAATGAAATTTGGCGCAACTAAAAACCGCACCAGCTAAATGGACCTTAGTCCACCTAGCTGGTGCGGTTTTCTTCCGGTGCGGGTCTCATGCCCGAACCTGGAAGTTGGTTTGCGGTTTGCCCGTGACCACGGGATGGTGCTCAAAATAATCTAAGATGAGGGCCACCATGTCCACGTTAATTTCACGAACAATCTTGCTAGCGGCAAACATCGGATAGTCGCCGCCCCCGTTGCCGCGATACTGGTTCACCGCGATCAGGAGTTCCTGATCGGGCTGAACGGGTTGCCCCTGATAACTCAGGGCCACCACGCGTTGCCCGATTGGTTGCTGAAGATCGAAGGTGTAGTCAATCCCACTATACACATCATAATTGTAGAGCTGTCGCTTCGGATAAATGAAAGCTGGATTGACTTTGACCGTCGCCCCCTCACAGGTAAAGAAACTGGCACTGCGTTCCAACGCCGCCTTGAGCGCTGATCCCGTCAGACGCTCGACAACCAAGGTGTTGGGATAGCCATAGCTATTTAACAGTTGACGCATGGTGACGTGGGTCCCTAAACCCCGCACGTCATCGTTAAACAGGCTGGTCAAGGCGATATCCGTCTGCCCCGCATCCATGGCGACCTCATTGACAAATTGGAGGTACGGATGCCCATGGAGGCGTGCATCAAAGGAATCGGTCACGGCCAGACTGGCCCCAGTAACTTCACCGATCGGCTGGTCCAACCAGGCCTGAACGGCGGCTTCGGTATCCGCCGTTGCCACCTGGAGGGCACGTTTGGGGGTCGCTTGGGCCGTCGACAGCAACTCCGCGCGGTGGGTAACCACCTGATGGTGCGCGTCAAGTTCCAAATCGATTAGGCCCACGGCGACGCCCTTTTCGCCGGGTTGGGTGACCGGCACGTTGTGATAAACACCCGCGATCTCGCGGTGTTGGTGCCCCGTGATCAGGGCATCAATTCCCGGCACCGCCGTCATGAGTTGATAACCCTCATTTTCCCCAGTCAGTCGCTCCGTCGGTTCCCCCGTCTGTGGATCGGCTTCGAGGCCCCCGTGATAAGCCACGATGACCACGTCAGCCAACTCTCGCAAGCGGGGTACCCAATGCTGAGCAGTCGTCAGTGCCGACGCAAACGTCAGACCCTGGATGTGCGCCGCCGTTTCCCACATGGGAATATAGGCGGTAGTCAGCCCTAAGATGGCAATCTTCACCCCGCCCCGTTCCAGAATGGTATACGGCGCATCAACGATTCCCGCTCGTTGACCGCCCTGAATATTCGCGCCGAGCAACGGGTACTGGCGCGCGGCCTCACAGGACCGTAAGTAGGGCAACCCATAGTTAAACTCGTGGTTGCCTAGCACGCCAGCATCATATGCCATGGCTGAACTTAATTGCGTAAAGAGATCGCGTGGGGCGTCAGCGTGCTTCGCAATGTACGTCGCAAACGGCGACCCTTGAATCCAATCCCCATTTTCAATCGTGATAACGATATCATCTGGTCCAGCGGTTTGGCGCACCGTATCAATAACCGTAGTGGCCTTCAAAAAGCCGAAAGCTCGCTGATCATCAGGTGTGCTGTATCCCGTGGGATACACGTAGCCGTGAACATCACTGGTCGATAAAATCTTGAGGTGCGTCATTAGATCAGCCTCTTTCTCAGCTGTTCTGATAAGGTATCGATCAGAAGCACCATGACCACGATCCCTAACAGAATAATCCCGACTCGTGACCAGGCCCGCGTCTGAATGGCAAAGATCATTGGTGTCCCAATACCACCGGCACCCACCATCCCCAGGATGGAGGCAGACCGCACGGCAATTTCAAAGCGATAAAGCGTATAAGAAATGAATTCTGGCATGATCGTGGGAATCGTCGCCAACATGAACACCTGTGGGCTATTGCCCCCGGCACTCACGATGGCTTCTTCGGCCCCGCGATCCATATTTTCGATAGCTTCACTGAACAATTTACCCAACATCCCAATGGAATGAATGCTGACGGCTAAAACCCCGGCATAGGAACCTGGGCCCACGGCCTTAATGAACATGATAGCCAAGACGATTTCTGGAAAAGTCCGAATCAACGTCAGGACAATCTTCCCACTGCCGGAACGTAGGTGGCCCCACTCGTGTTCACCCCGAGCGGCCCAGAAAGCGAAGGGCACACTGATGATGGCCGACACGAAGGTCCCCAGTAGCGCAATAGCCAGCGTCTGAATGATCAGCGACACTAAATCTTCCCCACTACCGTTGTAAACGTAGGCCCAGTCCGGGTTCACTAGCCCGTGGACGATGGACTTGGAGACGGACCCGGCGGATTCCTGTAGTCCGGTGAAATGTAGCCCCGTAATAGCCCAGGTATAGACCCCGGCAACCAGAATCAGCCAGATGAGCCAACTCCAACGTCGCCAAGGGTTCAAGTGGACGGGCTTCTCTGGTTTATTTGCCATTGTCGTTTGCATATTCATCTTAGAGTAAGACCCTCCTTAAATGATTGCTGACCCCGTCGATCACCATGACCACTACCAGTGTGGCCAGAATAATCACGGCCGTTTTGTTATAGTCAAATTCACTCAGTGACCGTTGCAAGAAGACCCCGATCCCCCCGGCACCCAAGTACCCCAGGACGGTCGACGCCCGGACGTTAATTTCCAACGTATAGAGAAAGTAACTCACGAATTGATTCATAATTTGTGGGAGCACGGCGTACCAAATAATGGTAACCTTGCTGGCCCCAACGGATTCCATGGCTTCCAGTGGTCCCATATCAATGGTTTCGATGACTTCGTAGAAGAGCTTGGAGATCATCCCAAAAGAGAAGATAGCCAAGGTGATGACCCCAGCAGTCGACCCAATCCCAAAGATAGCGACGAAGATGGCTGCCAATAACAGGTCGGGTAACGTCCGCACCAAATCCAAGATCAGGCGAATGATACCGCGTAGCCACCGGTTATGGACCAAGTTACTGGCCGCCAAAACCGCAAATGGCACGGCGAAGACGGTCCCGATGGTCGTTCCCAGAATTGCCATCTGAATGGTTTCATAGAGGGGTTGAATGATGATTGGCACGTAGGACCAAGCTGGCTGAGACATCCGAACCAAAAGATTGGTGAACTGGTCAAAGTTGCTAAAGAACATCCCCACGTCGACTCCCGTCATCTTGGAGGATCCCATGAGCAGGGCCACCAAGAGGGCAGTCCAGCCCACGGCCTTCACGTGCCAGCGCTGGCTCCACGAACGTTGCGGAATTTCCGGTGTTGTCATTTTGCCACCTCCTAGGCTGTCTGGTAAATCTTCGTCAGGTCAGCCTCGGTCACGTCGGCGATCGCTTTGTCATAGACCACGGCTCCGGCGCGCAGACCCACAATCCGGTCCGCGTATTGCCGAGCCAAGGCCACCGAGTGCAAGTTCACAATCACGGTGATACCGTCTTCTTGGTTCAAACGCTTCAAGATATCCATCACGGTCTGGGTCGTCAGCGGATCCAGTGAGGCCACTGGTTCATCGGCCAAGATTACCTTAGGATCCTGCATTAACGTTCTAGCAATGGCCACCCGCTGTTGCTGGCCACCCGACAACTCATCGGCTCGCGTGTAGAGCTTCTCGGTTAAATTAACCCGTTCTAAAGCATGGATTGCGCGGTCCTTGTCCGCTGCACTGAAGAGGTTCAAGACGCTCTTCCAGGTGGGGTAGTAACTCACCCGCCCCGACAATACATTCCGTTGAACCGTTGAGCGTTTGATCAGGTTGAAATCCTGAAAAATCATGCCAATCTTTCGGCGCAACAACCGCAATGATTGCCCCTTGTAGTCACTGATCGGTTCGTTCTCAATCGTAATCTCACCGGATGAAATCTCATGCATCCGGTTAATCGTCCGGAGCAAGGTACTCTTCCCGGCCCCTGACAACCCGACGACCACCAGGAATTCTCCGCGGGGAATATCAAAATTAATGTCTTTCAAACCCACGGTTCCGTTGTTATAAATCTTATTTACATTTTTGAAAGAAATGATTGGTTGTTGATCCATTAGTCTGATCCCCCTATAAAAAAGTAGCAGAGGCGCTCGCTATGTGCTGCCCCCCGCTACTTTCTGTCGTTGTCACCTAATTCTCGACCAGTTTACTTGTCGAGCTTCTCTGCTTGTTTGTCGTATTTCCGGATGATATCGAAGTTGCTGTCCTTGGAATCTGCGTAACCTTCGTGAGAGTAGACACTTGAAATGATGTCATGCCCCTTCTTAGTCTTAGCAATTTCCTTAAAGGCCGCCGCAATCTTCTTCTGCCATTTATCAGTCATGTCCCCACGAACCGTAATCGTATCGTTAGGAATCTTGCCCGTCGTGTAGATTGGGACAACGTCCTTCATGATGTTCTTTTGGTCCTTCATAACTAACTTCCGAGCGCCTTGGAAGACGAAGGCAGCGTCCGTGTTCTTGTTGTAAACGGACAAGACGCCTTGGTCATGACCTTTTACTTGAACCGTCTTGATGCCGTCCTTGTTGACGTTAACACCATGTTCTAGCATTTCAACGGCTGGGTAAATCCACCCGGCAGTTGACGTCGTGTCTTGCACGGCAATCTTCTTGCCCTTCAGATCCTTGATAGACTTAATCCCGCTATCCTTGCGAACCAAGATTTGTGACCGGTAGTAACTCACGAGATCCTTCGTGGCCTGGTCGTTAGGTTCCTTAATCCCAAAACGTTGGGCCTGTAAGATGACCTTGTCACCGTACTGTTTGTGCGCCAACACGTATGCATCAGGCGGTAAGAAGCCGACATCCACCTTCTTGGACCCCATGGCCTCAACAATGGTGTTGTAGTCGGTCGAAACACTAACCGTCACTGGAATTCCTAACTGCTTCTTCAGCAAGCCTTCCAGTGGCTTGGCCTTAGCTTCAATCGTTCCCGCGTTAGATGATGGCACGAATTCTACCGTCAACTTCTTGGGGGTAAATCCCTTAGAACTAGAAGAACTGGTTGAACTCGTTGACTTGCCACACCCCACCAAAGTTACTGGTAAGGCAAGTAATGCCGTCACGACTAAGAGCCATTTAACCTTGTTTCTCAGATGCATCAAGCTCACTCCTCAGATATGTAGTTGGTGTTCAATAACCACTCCCAATGATAGCAAGTATCCGAACTTTTGCAACCATTTTTCGGAAAATGCTTCGTCATAAAAATAATTATTAGAAGTGAAACCGCTAATTAACGGCAGGTAAACCGTAAAACCTGAACGATATATAAAATTATTAATAAAAGAACCCCGGTTACGCAACGATTCGTCCCCACCCTCAAATCGCCAAATTTCTTTGATAAACCACTGGTTACCGGCATCTTCCGCACTTTCAACGCTAAAGGAAACTGACGCCCCTCTAAAGAATATCGAGCATGCCAACCGTCCCAGCCAGCTATCCACATTTTCGGGGTGTCCGGGACCTTGAAAGCACGGCATCATTTCCTTTGTCGCTAGGCCGCCTGAGAACCATTAACCGGCTAAATCACCCCTTTTTCATTGGCCGATCGTCAAGGAAGGAGAACCACTCTTAATTTCTCAGAATTCGGGGATTTCCTCTCATTTAGTTTGACTGGTGACCCACCCAACCGATCACCCATCTCCATTTTTTTAGGTTATCAAACGGAAAAAGGCGATGGGGTAAATTTTTCCATCACCCAAGTCATATTCATCTTTCAGTATACTTATTCAAAAACCACTGCCTGTGGCCCTGACTCATGAACCCCCTGAGTGGGAACGATTACCGACCGGTTGTTCCCCGAAATGAGTATGGCATGAATTTGTAATATTACAAATCGCGAGAATCACCCAAAACCCTTGATTTCTTTGTTATTATGAAGTTGTCGTAAACAATTGCTTAACAAACAGACGACAAACTAAAGCTTTTTTGGTAGCAGTGATTAGGGTACCCGGAAAATGCCCCAATCGTAGCTGCCCCAAAATAATCGTTAACCGGCTTGAATCAGACTAAATCCCAGTCTAATTCAAGGTGGTTAATTTTTTTATTTTCATAAACGTACATATTATAAAAGACCAACCGTCGATGGCAATTTCATCGACGATCGGTCTCTTTTTCTGAATTTCAATTTAGACGACCCACCACTGTTCTTCGGTGGGATAGTAGACCCAGCCCAGATGATGGACATCCACACTTAGCTTCGGGTCCGATTGTGTGGGAATCAGGCCCACTTCGGTCACGTTGTAATTATAGGTGGTCACCCTGCCCGCCTTGTCGGAAGATGATTTGGCAATGAACGCCTGAACCGGTGAGGCGTATCCGGCCACAAACAACCGGCCGGCAGTGATTGGCGTCAATAGGCAAAGCCCGGTGGCTACGACACTGACCCCCGTCACCCACCAGGTGGTAGACCGTGGCATTGATTGAACAAATAAGCCGGCCACTTGCCACCCTGTCAGAATCGTTAACAAGGGAATGACCGGCGCAACCTTCGCACTAAACGCTTCCGAAGAAGCTACCGTCAACACCGCTAACCAGCCAGTGCTCACGACGGGCATCCACTGACGGTGATGAATTCCCCGGCCAACCAAATAGACAATCATGGGCCAAGGCAATAGCACCAGGCCCAAAACAATGACGCTCAACACAGTGGGCCAGAATCCCCCACTGTTATTGCTAGAAAACCAGGCCCAGCCCACTGTTCGTAAGACCCAGCAGACGTAAAATCCAATTAAGATTAACCCACGCTTAATTCCTTGACGCATCGCCCCATCCCCTTTAATCCCCAAAACAATTTAGACCCCATTATACGCGTCTGCGAAACTAAAAACCGGTCAACCGACTATCGGTGACCGGTCCCAGTTAATCATCATCCGTTTCAATAGCAACGGCTTTAGCAGTATAGGCATCCACTTGGACCTCATGGGTCTCACGACCATCGCGAACTTTGACTTCCCACTGCGTCTCGCCATGATCCTTTTCCAGCGTCCAGGCAATCGCAGTCCCAGCCCCAACCTTGGCCGTTGCTGCCTTAGAGATAGTGGCCAAGGCTTTCAGACCTGTCGTCTTAATCTCCGCAGCCTTTCTTTCGACGCCGTTAGCCTCGTCAGCATCTAATCTTTCCTTTTTCTGCCGATCTAGCCGTCCCGTTTTAGCCGTCCAGGTTGTCTCAATTTCCACCTGATCGTCTACACCCGTGACCTCATAATAATAAGCTTGACCGCCCCGCTTCAAAGAGATCTCTGTAATCCCCATCTGGGGATACTTCTGCTGAAACTTTCGAATAATAGTCGGCACGGTGACTTTAATGGTCTTTGCAGGTGACACTACCTGCGAACTCGCCGAGGATTGCGACTGACTGGTTGTCCCTTCATCCGCCGGCTTTCTCGCTGTGCACCCGGCCAACAACGTCACACTTAATAAAAGTAGCGCTAGTTTTTTCATGATCGTCCTCCATTTTTTATTCGGGGGTAATCGTTAACGTTTCCGCTTATTGCCATAATTCGATCAAAATCCTTGCTGCCCTGATGTCCTAAAAACTACTTTAAATCATCTTCGTCATACTCGTCGACTGCCTCACCGGTCAGCGTTCCCGCCAGCTGTTGTAGGACCCGGACCAACTCGGCCCGATCGGTATTGGAGTAGCTCGCTAACCGTTCTCGTAACGCTGCCTCCCGTGCGAGCTTAATTTGCATGAGTCCCCGTTGTCCTTGCTGGGTGAGGGCCACCAACCGGACCCGTTGATCGCGGCGATCCACTTCGCGTAGCCAGCCTGCTGCGACGAGCTTGTCCACCTGGCGGCTAATCGAGGAGTGATTGCGGCCAATCTGATCAGCCAACTCGCCAATGCTAATGTCCGCCTGACGCCCGGCACGCACCACGATTGGGAGTGCGGCCGGTTCCAACGGTACGTTGGCCTGCTGAAGCAGGCGACGGTCCTGTTGGGGCTGGTTAAAGAAGGTCACAATTTCAAATAGTGCTTCAAAAATTTCATTATCCATACTTGTGATTATACCAGATAAATGCTAATATGTGTGCACAACGCACCTATTAATTTTTTAAATCTAAGGAGCACTCAGCATGGCTAAAAAAATCGGTCTCATCATCGGATCCACTCGTCCCACCCGAATCAGCCCCAGCATTGCCACCTGGCTACAAACGGCCGTGGCCCAACCCGGCCTGGACGTCGATCTCATTGACCTGGCAGAGATCAATCTGCCGTTACTAGACGAGGTTGAACAACCTTCCACTGGCATTTATCACGAGGAACACACGCAGCGTTGGAGCCAACTCATTCAGGGTTACGACGGCTTCATCCTCCTCTTCCCACAATACAATTGGGGCTACCCCGCACCCTTGAAAAATGCCCTGGACTACCTATACAAAGAATGGCGAGGCAAACCGGTCAGCATGGTTTCTTACGGCGGTCACGGCGGTTTCCAAGCGGCCCTGAGCATGAACTTAGTCCTACGCGGTCTCAAGTTCCAACTGATGGCTACCAACCTCCAGTTGACCTTAAAGAAGGACGAGATTGACGAGAACGGCCAATTCAAAGACCCAGCACGGGCGCTGGCACCCTATGACTACAATGCCCACCAGCTGGGCGCAGAATTCTTACACCGACTCACACAGGATTAACTTCAAGCACACAAAATAGAGGCTGTGACATAAGTCTCCAAAATGAAAGCTGGTTGAGAGGAATCTTCGGATTTCTCCCGACCAGCTTTTTGGTA
>NZ_RHOD01000010.1 GCF_003946095.1 Levilactobacillus lindianensis
GTGCTAGTGCGCCACGTTGAAAACGTGATAAAGTAGATGTACCCAAAGTAATCACTCCCTATATTGGTTGGAATTAGCTACTACCATTGTAAGTGATTGCTTTGGGCTTTTTAATTTCTGTTCGGATTAATTATAGAATTTGCCTTATACAAAAATCGATGTTCATTACTTTGACAATTACAAGTGGGGCAATTTCAGTAACTCAGTTGGGTTGAGCAGTACATCTGGAGGTGGAGGTACCACAACAGATCCTGGAACGGCAGATGGCGTTCCAGCTCACGACAGCGTCATGAAGAATTATAGCTGGGGGGCGGCGGCCGATATTAATGGCTGGTATACAGGATCGCTTGAATTAACGAAGACAGCCCTTGGAGATTCTGCAAAGGGATTGGCAGGTGCAACGTATGACCTACAAAAGCTATCTGATGCTGGAAATTGGGAGAACTACCAGACGGGATTAGTGACCGGTGCTGATGGTATTTTGAAGGATACAACCCTTGAAGTTGGTACATATCGGTTGATCGAAACGGCTGCGCCGGACGGGTACCTCTTAAACAGTACTGATAGTCCAGCAAGTACGGCAGTTACGCCTCAGCAGTTTACCGTTTCTGCTACCGATGGGGATAAAGTTAACATGCTAACACAGAGCGATAGTCCCAACGCGGTTACATTAACTAAGAATGACCCCTCTGGTAATCCTCTCAAGGGGGCCACGTACCAATTAGTCAAGGCCACAGGTCCTGATGACAGTTCGATTGTAAAAAGTGGTTTAGTTACAGATGACAATGGGCAGGTTACGGTCAGTCCGTTAGCACCTGGAACTTATTACTTTGAAGAAATGGTTCCACCTGACGGATACAATATAAATAAGGATCCTGTTGAAGTGACCATCACAAACACGGATACAACTGTGAAAAGAGTTGAACAACAGGATACGCTTAAAGCAGTCAGTTCCAGTTCTAGTTCTAGTACCAGTTCTAGCACCAGTTCCAGTTCCAGCTCTGACTCCAGTTCCGATTCTAGTTCCACGTCGAGCGCCAGCTCAAGTTCTACCTCTGACTCAAGTTCCACTTCTAGGTCCGATTCGAGTCACAGCAGTGCTTCCAGCTCTATTTCCAGTTCACACTCAAACCATAACTCTGGTTCGAGTTCAGACGCTACCAGTAGCTCAAGTACCAGCTCAAACTCCGGCTCGAGTTCAAGCTCCAGCTCCACGTCCACACCTTCAAGCAAGCCAAACAAGGTCAGCTCGATCAGCAGTTCTAGCTCTTCAATGACTTCTGGCAAGATTGCCAATGGCGGTGTAACGTCAACGAGCAGTAGCCACGGTCCTAAGAGTGGGAGTTCTGCTAAGCCTGGCCTGCAGCGTTACTTGCCACAGACAAATGAGCAGAAGAGTCTGGCTGTTATGATTATTGGCCTGGCAATCTTTGGGATTAGCCTGAGCCTTGGGGAATGGAACCGTGCCTGGTTACGTTCACTGAAACATTAATTTAGTCAAAAAAAATAACGCCTCCTAGTCTATGGTCTAGGGGACTTTATTTGCTTTAGAATCTTTGGATTGAACGCAAAAGTCGGGGAGCAACGATTGTCGTCAACCGGTGGTCTTGCTTCAGGACGAGGTGACCAGCGGTGTCTTCTTTCAAATGACCCATAGCCACTGCGGGGGCAATGTCTGGGTTTGAACTCTTAAACTGTAAGCGAACAAAGTAGTGCCGGTCTAGCGCCTGACGAATAAAATAGGTCAGTTGCGATTCTGGCATCTGTGCGTCAACGACTTGTCCCTGAACAACGGGACGAGAACTAAATAATTCTTTGTATGCAGTGGCAACCCGATCGGATAGGGCTGCGCGATTAAGATTTAAGTTTTGCATGCTGATCACCTCGAACGTTTGTTTGTGTCTTTATTATACGAACATACGTTTGAAAAGGCAAGGCTTTTTTCTCGGGGGTTCGAAATTACCAGTGATCCGGACTTTTTCTGGTTTTTCGGGTGGGATTCAACCTATTCGAGCGTAAATAGTGGTAATATAGTTACCTATAGATTAATAGCAGAGACTGCCGATGTTGTGAGGGTAACGCCGACTCGGTGGTGACCGGCGCTTAAATAAATTTTTTGGATGAAGGGATTTTTAAACGATGGCTAAACGTGGAATGCTCATTGTGCTCTCGGGTCCTTCCGGAGTAGGTAAAGGAACGGTGCGCAAGGCTCTTTTTGAAACGGGAGCAACCGATTTTTCATATTCGATTTCAATGACGACGCGGCAACCCCGCGAAGGTGAAGTCAATGGGGTCGACTATTACTTTGTTTCCAAAGAGGAGTTCGAAGAAAATATTCGGACCGGTCAGATGCTGGAATATGCCAAGTATGTTGACAACTACTATGGAACCCCGTTAAAATATGTTAATGAGACCCTCGATCAGGGTAAGGATGTTTTTTTGGAAATTGAAGTCAACGGTGCCATGCAGGTTCGGGCTAATTGTCCTGATGCCGTCTTTGTGTTCTTGACGCCGCCAGATTTGATGGAATTAAAGCATCGTCTGATTGGTCGGGGAACTGACGCCATGGACGTTATTAATAAGCGGATCAAGAAGGCCGTTGGTGAAATTCAGATGATGCGCAACTACGACTACGCCGTGGTCAACGACGAAGTTAGCAAGGCAGTTGAGCGGATTCAAATGATTATTCGCAGTGAACGGTTACGGGTAACCCGGGTCATGCCGGATTACGAACAAATGATTGGAGACGAATAGAAGATGCTACTTTATCCCTCAGTTGATGATTTATTAGCACAAGTTGATTCACGTTATTCATTGATCATGTTGGCTAGCAAGCGGGCCCACGAGTTGGACGCCGGTGCTAAGCCACTCTTGACCGATTACAAGTCGCCTAAGACCATTGGTCGTGCCCTGGAAGAAATTGCAGCCGGCGCACTAATGATTGATCCGGACGAAAAGGATTTGAACGCCTAACGCGGGCATTTCAGGAAAGACCAGGTTGCCATTGGGTGATCTGGCTTTTTTTATCACAAAAGCTTAACAATTGCTGTTAAATTGGGAGGGCTACTATGTTTGAAGGAAAGCATGTGACGTTAACGGTGAGTGGGAGTGTGGCCGCCTATAAGGCTGCAATCTTGGCTCGTGACTTACAGCGGCTCGGGGCAACCGTCCGCGTTGTTTTGACGACCGCAGCCGCCAAGTTTGTGACGCCGGCAACCTTTGCCGCTTTGACCAAACAACGGGTACTGACCGATGATCAGTGGTGGCGAGCGGACGGTCAGATTTCCCACATTGAATTGGCTGACTGGACGGATCTGGCCATCGCGGCACCGGCCTCAGCCAATCTCATGGCCCAACTAGCCAACGGATTGGCCAATGATATTGCCAGCGCGACTTGGCTGGCCACAGCTGCCCCCAAGGTAGTTGTTCCAGCCATGAATACCCACATGTGGCAGGCGCCAGCCACCCAACGTAACCGGCAGACGTTGATTGCCGATGGCGTGACAGTGTTGGCCCCGGCGACGGGCGCCTTGGCCGAAGGTTACAGCGGCACGGGACGTTTCTTAGAACCCGCCGAGATTACTCGTCAATTGCAAGAGTTACCACTCTTTGGTGAGCAGGTCCTGCAAGGGAAGTCGGTGATTGTGACCGCCGGAGGAACTCGTGAGCGGCTCGATCCCGTGCGTTTTCTGACCAATGATTCTTCTGGCAAAATGGGTTATGCCGTGGCTGAAGCCGCGCAACAGGCGGGGGCAACGGTTATCCTGATTACCGCGCCAACACGATTGACGCCACCGGCCGGCGTGACGGTCGTGCCGATTCAGAGTACTAGTGACTTGGCTCAGGCTGTCTTGGAACGTTTCCCCCAGGCCGATGCCCTGGTGATGGCCGCCGCCGTGGCTGACTTTCAGCCGTTAGACGTCGCCGACCAGAAGATTAAGAAAAGTGCCGATAATGATGAATTAGTTTTAAAATTAAAAAAGACCCCAGATATCTTGGCAAAAGTGGCTAAGATTAAGCAACCGCATCAAGTGACCGTGGGTTTTGCGGCGGAGACCCAGAATCTCTTAGCCAATGCGCAACATAAATTACACAGCAAGTCGTTAGACCTGTTGGCCGCCAATGATGTCTCGCGGACTGATATTGGGTTCAACAGTGATGACAATCAGGTGACCTTGATTGGGGCCAACGGTGAAGAAATCCAGACACCGAAGACCAGTAAGCATCAGATTGCAACCTTATTGGTTGATCAATTAGCAAAAATTTTAGCAACGAAGTGAGGTGACAACCATGGCCCAAATTGGCCAAATTTTAGTAGACGTGCCCACAATGCAGACAAATGACCCATACTCCTATGCGATCCCTGCCGAGTTAGAACATCAAGTTCAAGTGGGGATGCGGGTAATTGTGCCATTTGGCCGTGGTCACCGTCTGGTAGACGGTGTGGTCGTGGGTCTCAGTGATGTCACCAGTTTTGATGGTCAGTTAAAGCCGATTGAAACGGTGCTTGATTTGGCCCCGGTCCTCAACAGTGAATTACGTCAGTTGGCGGATTGGTTGGCGACGACAACCTACGCCTTTCGCATGACTTGTATTCAAACGATGTTACCTAACCTACTCAAGACGCAACCCAAACGGCAGGTGCGGCCAACGACCACACTGAGTGATGCCGAAATGGCGACCTACTTTCCGGAGGGTGCGCCGCGTGACTTCGATGCCACCAAGCTCGATGAACAGATGGTGGCGGGCCTACTTAAACTCCAACGGGCGGGCAAGGTTGAGGTGGTTTATCAGGTGAAGAACCAAGCCACGGCGAAGACCACGACTGGGATTACGCCAGCCCTGCCCTCAACTAAATTAAACGAGATTCGTGAGGCTGTTAGTCAACGAGCACCAAAACAAGCAGATCTGTTGGCCTATCTGGCCCAAATGCCGGCCGATAAAGTTATTGCCCAGAGTGAAGCTCGGAAGCAGGCTAATGTGAGTGCGGCAGTCATGACAACCGCTGCCGAGAAGGGCTGGTTGACCCGGTCAACATTAGAGGTCTACCGGGATCCGTTTCATCAGCCGGTCACGCCCACGACACCCTTACATTTGAATGCGGAGCAACAGGTGGCGGTTAGTGCCATTACTACCGCCGTTGATGCGCAGCAGACCGAGAATTTCTTGGTTGAAGGGGTCACCGGGAGTGGCAAGACCGAAGTCTATCTACAAAGTATCGCGGTGGCCTTGGAACAGGGACGGACGGCCCTCATGCTGGTCCCTGAAATTGCCCTCACACCGCAGATGGTTAATCGGGTGAAAGCCAGGTTTGGCCAACGGGTGGCGGTCCTGCACAGTGGGCTGTCCAAGGGAGAACAGTACGACGAATGGCGGCGGATTGACCGGGGCGAGGCAACGGTGGTTGTCGGTGCCCGATCCGCAGTCTTTGCCCCTGTGGAAAATCTCGGGATTATCATCATGGATGAGGAACACGAAAGTAGCTATAAACAAGATGAAAATCCGCGCTATCATGCCCGTGACGTGGCGTTGTGGCGTGGTGCGTACAATCATTGTCCAGTGGTGCTGGGAAGTGCCACACCGTCTTTAGAGACGCGTGCCCGGGCGGCCAAGGGGCTCTACACCCGGTTGGTCTTACCCAAGCGGGCCAAAACGCAGGCGATGATGCCAACCGTTCACGTGGTTGATATGCGCGAACAGATGAAGTTACAGGGGGACAGCGACTTTTCAGAGCCCCTAATGACGGCTATTCAAGAGCGTTTGGACCGACACGAACAGATTGTCTTGATGCTGAATCGGCGTGGTTACTCGTCATTTGTCATGTGTCGGGACTGTGGGTTCGTCTTGAAATGCCCGAATTGTGATATTTCACTGACGTTGCACATGGATACGCATAGCATGAAATGCCACTACTGTGGGCATGAGGAGGCTATTCCTCACGTCTGTCCTAACTGTCATAGCAAGAAGATTCGTTACTACGGTACCGGAACCCAGAAGGTGCAACAGGCCTTAGAGAAGCGGTTACCGGATGCAAAGATCTTGCGGATGGACGTGGATTCCACGCGCCGGAAGGGCGCCCACGAACGTCTACTACGTCAATTTGGCGAACACAAGGCAGATATTCTGCTGGGAACCCAGATGATTGCCAAGGGCCTGGACTTCCCCAACGTTACGCTGGTGGGGGTCCTGAACGCCGATACGGCGCTAGGCTTACCAGATTTTCGCGCGAGTGAACGGACTTTTCAACTGTTGACGCAAGTTAGTGGCCGAGCTGGTCGAGCTAATAAGCCCGGTGAGGTGTACATCCAGACGTTTAATCCAGATCACTATGCCATTCAGTTGGCCCAACAGCAGGATTACGAACGGTTCTTCGTGACCGAGATGCACATGCGGCATCAAGGCAGTTATCCGCCATATTACTTTGCGGTTCAGCTGACGGCCAGTCATGAAGAAGAGGCGGTGGCGGCCAAGGCAATGTTTCAGATTGTCGATGCCTTAAAGCAAGGACTCAGTCCCCAAGCCATTATCCTCGGACCCACGCCCAAGGCGATTGCACGGGTCAAGCGGAAGTATTATTATCAAGTTGTGATTAAATATAAACACGAGCCGAAATTACGGGCGGTGCTCGAACAGATTCGTCAGGCAGCTCAGGTGCCAGCAAGGCACGGGTTAGCCGTGACGATCGATTCGGAACCAATGTCCTTTATGTAGGCGATTAGCCAAATAAAATTGAAACTTAACTATGGAAAGTATGGTGTCCAATGACTTCAGTTATTTTTATGGGAACGCCGCAGTTTTCTGCGCCGATCCTGAGTAGTTTGATTGACCATGGCTACGATGTCCTGGCCGTGGTGACTCAGCCAGACCGGCGTGTCGGCCGGAAGCATGTGTTAACGGCGTCACCCGTCAAACAGGTGGCCGTGGACCACAACATCGAGGTCTTACAACCCGAGAAGATCTCCGGGAGTCCTGAGATGGCTCGGGCCATTGAACTGGCCCCAGACCTGATCGTGACGGCAGCCTTTGGTCAATTTCTGCCAACCAAGCTGCTGAAGGCAGCCAAGGTGGCGGCAGTTAATGTCCATGCCTCACTGTTGCCCAAGTACCGTGGGGGTGCACCCGTACATTATGCCATCATGAATGGTGACAAGGAGACCGGGGTGTCCATCATGTTCATGGAAAAGAAGATGGATGCCGGGGATGTCATCGCCCAAGAAGCCATGCCCATCACGGATCAAGACGATGTGGGCAGTATGTTTGACAAACTGAGCCTGTTAGGTCGCGACCTCTTATTGGCCACGTTACCGAAGCTACTGGCAAATGAAATCACGCCAGTGCCGCAAGATGAGAGTCAAGTGACCTTCTCGCCAACGATTAAGCCGGAAGAAGAACGCGTGGATATCACGCTGAGTGCGCACCTGATTGACTGCAAGGTTCGCGCCCTGCGGCCATTTCCAACGGCCCACGTCTATCTCAATGGCGTGCGGACCAAGTTGTGGCAGGTGAAGGTGCTCGACCAGACGACGGACCTCAAGCCCGGTCAGCTGGTGAGTCATGACAAGCATCACTTGGCTATCGCCACCGGGGATCACGGGGTGCTCGCAATCGAAACGCTCCAACCGGCCGGCAAGCCAAAGCTAAGTATTACCGATTTTCTAAACGGAACTCAAGATGCCCTTAATGTGGGCGAACAGGTGGTTGAATAATGACGAGAAATGTAACGCCCAGAGCGTTAGCGGTTGAAGCACTGACCCGAGTTGCCAATGGGGCATACTCAAACTTACAATTGGAACAGACCCTAAGTAGTCACAACCTCAGTGATGTCGATCGGCGTTTCGTAACCAACTTGGTTTACGGAACGATTCAACATCAATTGACGTTGGAATACTATTTGGAAGGCTTCGTAAAGCCCAACCAAAAGGTTTTACCATGGGTCAAGATGACCCTGTTAGTTGCCCTCTACCAAGAAATTTATTTGGACCGGGTGCCTAAGCGCGCGATCTTTAACGAAGCTATTCAATTGGCTAAGGATCGGGGTCATGAAGGGATTCGGCGCTTCGTTACCGGGGTCTTACATGCCATGGATCGTCAGGGCTTGCCCGATGTTTCCAAAATTAAGGATCCACTGAAGCGTCTTAGCATCACCTATTCCGTCCCGGAATGGTTGATTACCGCACTGCAAGAACAAGTCGGTGAAGAAAAGACGATCAGCATCTTAGAAACTATCAACCAGCCGGCTGCCCAATCTGTGCGAGTCAACCCACTGGTAACCACGCCAGAAGCCGTTAAACAGTCCCTGGAATCCGAAGGCTACGAAGTGATGCCAAGTGTTGTCGCTGCCGGTGCCTTTCGTTTGGATGATCATCCAGCAAGCGAGAGCCGGGTCTTTGAAGATGGTAAGGTCACGATTCAAGACGAGAGTGCCATGTTACCCGTTGAAGCCTTACAAGTCCGTCCCGGTGACCAAGTCTTGGACGCCTGTGCCGCACCTGGGGGCAAGACGACGCAGATTGCTGCCTTACTCGATCCCCATTCTGGGGGTAAAGTGACCGCCTTGGATCTTCACGAAAAGAAAATCCAGGTGATTGAACGGAATGCCGAACGGATGCACGTGGCCGATCGCGTTGACGCCATGGCCTTAGATGCCCGCAAGGTGGACGACAAATTCAAGGATGGCAAGTTTGATCGCATCCTAGTTGATGCACCATGTTCCGGGTTAGGCTTGATTCGTCGGAAGCCTGAGATCCGTTACGAAAAGACGCCGCAGGACATCCAACAACTGCAAAAAGTGCAATTAGGTATTTTGGATGCTGTAGTTCCTAAGCTTAAGGCCGATGGGATTTTGGTCTACAGTACCTGCACCATTTTAAAGACAGAAAATAACGAAGTTGCCGAGAGATTCTTGGCTGAACATCCTGATTTCGAAGCCCTTCGTGTAACCACCAAATTAAACCTTAAGGATGACCGAACGACGGACACCCTGGCAATTTACCCCGATGACTTTGATTCAGATGGGTTCTTCGTCAGTGCCTTTCGTCGTAAGAAGTAGGGGGTGACGGTCATGGAAGTGGCCTATCGAACATCAATTGGGAAGCAACGGGTCGATAATGAAGATTACGTGGATGTTTTCACGAATCAGGCCAAGCAACACTTGGCCATCATTGCCGATGGTATTGGCGGCAATCAGGGGGGCGACGTGGCCAGTGCCATGGCGGTATCTCACTTGGGTCATGAGTTTCAACAGACCACCTTGCCAACGCCAGCGGCGGCCCGCCAGTGGATTACCACCGAAATCACTGCCGAAAATCAATCGATCATTGATAAATCGAACCAGTTTGCCGATCTCAATGGGATGGGCACCACGCTGGTGGCCGCACTCTACTATGACGAAGAGGTTGTCATTGCCAACATTGGGGATTCTCGGGCCTACCTGCTACGAGATAACCTATTGCGGCAACTTACCGAGGACCACTCGCTGGTAAATGAACTGGTTAAACGTGGTGAAATTAGTCGTCAGGCCGCGCGCCACCATCCCCAAAAGAACGTGATCATTCGTTCATTAGGGATTTCGGAGGACGCCCGCTTTGACCTGAATACCTATCCGCTAGTCGGTGGTGACCAGCTGTTACTTTGTACGGATGGTCTCACCAACATGGTGGATGATGACACGATCCAGTCGGTGCTTCTGAGTGACCGAACGGTGACCGAAAAGTGTGATCGGCTAGTTGAACTGGCCAACGACGCCGGGGGATTGGACAACATTACCGTTCTCCTGCTGGCGAAGTCGGCTGGGGAGGTGAGCTGATGCGTGCGGGATATACGCTTAACGGCCGCTACCGCATCGTCCGTGCCTTGGGCGAGGGCGGCATGGCCAACGTTTACCTGGCTCACGATTTGATCTTAGATCGGGACGTTTCAGTTAAGTTACTCCGGCTGGATCTGCGCGATGATCCGAGTACCATTCGGCGCTTCCAACGCGAGGCCCTAGCGGCCACGGAGTTGGTTCAGGAAAACATCGTGCAGGTCTACGATGTCGGTGAAGAGAATGGCATGCAGTACCTGGTCATGGAGTACGTCGAGGGAACGGATCTAAAGGCTTACATCAAGGATCACTTCCCAATTCCCTACCAGGAAGTCATTCAGATCATGGAACAGATTCTCAGTGCCGTGAAGACGGCGCACGACCACGACATCATTCACCGAGATTTGAAGCCCCAAAATATTCTGATCGACCATCAGCAGGTGGCCAAGATTACAGACTTTGGGATCGCGGTGGCCCTGTCGGAACACAGTCTGACCCAGACCAATACGGTCTTGGGTTCTGTGCACTATCTGTCGCCGGAACAGGCTCGTGGGGGGATGGCCACTAAGCAATCCGACATCTACTCTCTCGGGATTATTCTTTATGAAATGTTGACGGGCACCGTGCCCTTTGAAGGGGAAACGGCGGTGTCGATTGCCTTAAAACACTATCAAACGGAGATTCCATCCGTTAGAGACATCGATCCTAGAATTCCGCAAGCCTTGGAGAACGTCGTGCTCCAGGCGACGGCTAAGCGGCCGGCGGATCGTTACAGTGACATTGAAAGTATGGCCAGTGACCTGAAGACGGCGTTGTCACCGACACGAGCGGATGAGGCACGGTTCATTCCCGAAAACAATGATAATGGGGAGACCAAGGTCTTACCAATCAGTGCCCTAAAGGAAATGCCGATTCCCCATGTTGTCGTGACGCCGGAAGCGGCGAAGGCCGCGGCCAAGGGCGATGAAGATGCAGCGGCAACGGAAGAACCGAAGAAAAAACGGTTGAAGTATAAGGATCGCCACCCACGTCGGCGAAAGTTCATGTTGGCGGGGGGGACCATCTTCCTCCTCATTGTGGGTATTCTGATTGGGATGGCGCTCTTTCGGCCCAAGATGACCAACGTGCCTAATGTCGTTGGCCAACGGGAGACTCTGGCCAAGCAGGCGTTAGTGTCGTCTCATTTACAAGTGGGCGAGGTTCATAAGACCACCAGTTCTAAGGTGAAAGCCAACCGCGTGGCCCGCACGGAACCCCGTTCAGGTACCCAGCTCAAGCAGAACACGGTGGTAGACCTCTGGGTCAGCACCGGGCCCCGTCGCGTCAAATTGGCGGACTATCAAGGTGATTCGTATGCCAGCACGGCGGCTAAGCTCGAGGCCATGGGCTTCACCGTTCGACGGGAGTCGGTACACTCGACCAGCGTGCCATCCGGGCGCATCATTCAACAGAGCGTGCCTGCCGGCAAGCGGGTCGTACCGTCTAAAACAGACCTGACCTTTACCGTGTCAACGGGATCGGAAACGGTCACACTGGCCGATCTGACGAACAAAACCAAGGCCCAAGCTCAGAGCTACGCCACGGATCATAACTTGAATCTGGCCTTTCGTTACGCTTATTCTAACGACGTTGCCAAGGGCAAGATCATTCGTCAGTCGCCAGGCGAGGGTGCGGTGGTTCAAGAGGGTGACGAGATCACACTGACCCTGTCACGCGGTGAACAGAGCGATAGTAGCTCGGACACCGACGAGTTCAACGTGGATGTCAAGATTCCGTTTGACGACGGCAACAGTGACGATACCAGTGACGATAGTGGTGCCTCGACCACGCCGAATAAGAGTAATCTGATTCAGATCTATTTAAAGGATCAGGATCATTCGCTTAGTGCAATCTACAAGCAGATGACGATTACCGCGGATACTTCGGTCACCTTACCGTTCACGGTGGCGTCGGGCAAGGCGGGGGCTTACAAGGTCGTCCGCGATGGCCACGTCATTGCTTCCGACAGTCATGTGACGAAAAATTAATAAAAAACCTGCATTTACGGCTCAGTTCTTTTATAATAAAAGAGAACTGAGCTTTTTAGATCAACAGAAACAAAGGAGGTGCTGCATGTCAGAGGGACAGATTCGCCAGTCATTGAGCGGCTTTTATGATGTTTTCAGTGACGGGAAGATGTATCGAACCCGGGCACGAGGTAACTTTCGCAAGCGGCGCATCACGCCACTCGTGGGAGATCGTGTGCAGTTTGAGAGCTCGACACTAAAGGAAGGCTACATTCTCGAGATTCTCCCAAGAACCAATGCCCTGACCCGGCCACCCGTGGCCAACATTGATCAGGGGATCGTGGTCGCGGCAGTGGCGGCGCCAGAATTTTCGACGAACCTACTGGACCGCCAACTGATTGCGCTGGAGATCAGCGGCATTCGACCAGTTATTGTCTTTACGAAGACCGACTTGATTGACGATGATCGTTACCAAGCGTTTGAAACATTGGCTGCTGGTTATCGGCAGATTGGTTATCCGGTGGTTCTGACTCGTGAGCCGTTCTCGGCCGACGGGCTGGATCAGGTTAAGGCGACCTTGGCTGACCGTGAAACGGTCATCATGGGTCAAACGGGGGCGGGAAAGTCCACGTTGCTGAACCACATCGCACCCGACCTAGAACTGGCAACCGGTGAGATTTCCACGGCGTTAAACCGGGGGAAACATACGACCCGGAAGGTTAGTCTCATGCCAATTGCTGGTGGTCTAGTGGCCGATACCCCTGGATTCTCGTCGTATGACACGTTGACCATTGATTACCGGGATCTGGGACACTACTTCCCAGAATTCGTAGCGGTGGCTAATCAGTGTCGTTTTCGGGGTTGTGTGCACCTGAATGAGCCGGGGTGTGCCGTCAAGGAAGGCGTTGAGCGTGGCGACTTGATGCAGAGTCGTTATGACAACTACCTTCAGTTACTTACGTTGTTAAAGAATCAAAAACCAGTTTATAACAAAAAGAAATGAGGAAGATAATTTATGATTAAAGTAGCGCCATCAATCCTGAGTGCGGATTACGTCAACTTACAAAAGGACATCGAAAAGGTCGATCAAGCCGGTGCTGAAGTCTTACATATCGACATTATGGACGGTGACTTTGTCCCAGCCCTGTCATATGGTCCTGGTTGGGTTAAGGCTATTCGGCCAATTACCAAGATGGTCTTAGACGTTCACATGATGGTTCAAAACCCAGAACGTTACGTTGACGACTTTGCCAAGGCCGGTGCCGACATCATCGGGGTTCACGTTGAAGCAACGCCTCACATTCACCGGGCCTTACAAATGATCCAAAACGCCGGTGTAACTCCAGAAGTTGTTATCAACCCCGGGACGCCAGTGGCCGCTATCGAACCCGTCTTGGACATGGTTGGCCAAGTATTGGTTATGACCGTTAACCCTGGTTTCGGTGGTCAGAAGTTCTTACACAGTACCGTTGAAAAGATTGCTCAATTGGAAGCCATCAAGAAGGAAAAGGGCTACACCTTCGATATCGAAGTCGACGGTGGGGTTAACAATGAAACGGTTGTTGATTGTGCCAAGGCTGGTGCCACGGTGGCCGTTGCGGGTTCATACGTCTTCAACGCCGAAGACCCTGCATCCCGTGTTCAAGCTTTAAAGGACGCCACTAAGTAATGCCACGTGGGGGAACTTTCAATCTCCTCGTGGGTGGTCCTAAGGCCAGTTGGCCGGAAGATCTCAGCACGCGGAACATTGCGGGCCCCTGGATTGGCGTTGATCGAGGGACCTTACGCTTAATTGATCTGAACATTCAGCCCGTGGCGGCGGTGGGGGATTTCGATTCCCTGCAGGCGCCTGAACTGCAACGAGTCCGGCGTAACGTCAAGGATATTCGGCAGTCACAACCGGAGAAGGATTACACGGACACCCAGCTTGCGGTCACCGTGGCCTTAAACGATTATGGGGCAGAAAGAATTGATATCTATGGGGCAACGGGTGGTCGTCTCGACCACTTCTTGGCGAATCTGTTTCTGGTGCTTCAACCGGAATACAAGGCCTATGCCCACCGGATTCGATTGATTGACCAGCAGAATACGATTTCCTTCTATCTGCCGGGTCACTATACGGTGACTAAGGAACCCGATAAGAACTACCTGGCGTTTATTCCCTTGACACCGATTGATCATCTGAGTTTAACGAATGAAAAGTATCAGCTTCATAACGAGCCGATTCCTTACCCGATCTCGTTTGCCAGCAACGAGTTTGTCGGTGAGACGGGGGAGTTTCAGTTCGATACGGGACTACTCTGTGTGATTCAAAGTTGCGATACCTTCGAAGCCCGACACGAGTAGGCACTGTATATGAAAAAGGCGTCCGATTGCCATGACATTAGTCATCGCAATCAGACGCCTTTCCTACTCACAAAAAAATGAGGAGGCCCGGCAAACCGGAACTCCTCATTTTTTTGTTTAACCGTATCTATCACTAGACGCGGGTTACTTTACCTGATTTTAAAGTCCGAGCGGAAACCCAAACTCGTTTTGGCTTACCGTCCACTAAGATGCGAACCTTTTGTAAGTTCGGCTTCCAAGCGCGACGACTTGAGTTCAAGGCGTGGGAACGCTTGTTACCAAAACGTGTCCGCTTGCCGTTAAGAAAATCCTTTGCCATGGCGTAAAACCCTCCTTTGTGGATTCATTCATTACTTTTTTTAAAAAGCAGTGCATTTTGCTCACCTGACTAATTTACCATAATCTTTTCTAGAACGCAATGGTTTCTTTCAAGCAAATATACTTGACACTTATTTACCGTCGTCATGAGGTTTTGGGAGTTCCCATTTCTATTTTTGGCGTGGTTGTGGTAAGATTAATCTCTGTTAAGATTGACTATCTAGAATAAGGAGGCTATTTCCATGGCCGTAAAGATTAAGACTCAGTACGGAACAATTGATATTACCAATGAAGTGATTGCGACCGTTGTTGGGGGTGCCGCGACTGATAACTATGGTGTCGTGGGTATGGCAAGTAAGAATCAGATTCGTGATAACGTGAATGATATCTTACGGCGGGAGAATTATGCCCGCGGTGTCGTTGTTCGCCAGGAAGAAAATGGCGTGGCAATCGATGTTTACGTGATTGTGAGTTACGGAACCAAGATTTCCGAAGTCTCACGGAACGTCCAATCTAAAGTAAAATATAACCTAGAAACAATGCTGGGGGTTTCCGCAAACTCAGTGAACGTGATTGTACAAGGGGTGCGGGTGTTGGCTGACTAGCCAGACGTACTGAAATCAAGGAGGATACTTAGTTGAAAGTAACAGAAATTACTAATCTTGAGTTTGGTAAGATGGTCCAAGCCGCCTCGCAAAAGCTAAACCAAAACGCTGATTTTATTAATTCACTGAATGTTTTCCCGGTTCCTGATGGGGACACGGGGACCAATATGAGCCTGTCACTGCAGAGTGGGGCCAAGTATGAACGTGACGCCGACAGCACGGCTGTGGGTGTCTTAGCTGTGGCTTTGGCTAAAGGTTTATTGATGGGTGCCCGGGGAAACTCTGGGGTTATCCTGTCACAGATTTTCCGGGGCTTTTCTCGGAAATTAGCCGACAACCAGACGTTGACGGCTCAAGACCTAGCTGATGGCTTCGCTGCGGGTGCAGAAACGGCGTATAAGGCCGTTATGAAACCAACTGAAGGAACAATCCTGACGGTGGTTCGTGAAGGCGCACAGGCCGGTTTAAACGCCGCTAAAGACTCTGACGATGTCTTGGCTGTTATGGATGCCGTTTACGAGGCTGCTAAGGCAGCTTTGGCAACGACGCCAGATCTGTTGCCGGTTTTGAAGCAGGTGGGCGTTGTGGATTCCGGTGGTCAAGGGTTGACCTTTGTGCTGGAAGCCTTTAACGACTCGCTGAATGGCCGGGTTGCCGAGGAAGGCGACTACAAGCCAGACGACGCCGAAATGGATGAAATGATCGATGCTGCCCACCACCAGAGTGTGCAAGGGAAGCTCGATCCTAACAGTATCAAGTATGGTTACTGTACCGAAATCATGGTACGAATCGGTCGGGGGAAGCAAATCCAACACGACTTCGATTACGATACCTTCTACAAGTACCTCGCCGGCTTAGGTGACTCACTGTTAGTCGTTAACGATGAGGAAATTGTGAAGGTCCACGTGCATACCGAACACCCAGGCAAGGTCATTGCTTGGGGTCAAGAGTTCGGGGACCTGGCTAAGGTCAAGGTTGATAACATGCGGATGCAACAAGAAACCATCATGGAACACGACGACCAACCGGCTGAATCAGACGCCGTGCCAGCCGAGAGTGAAGAGACCGATACGGCCATCATCGCGATCGCTGCCGGTGATGGGCTCGCTAAGCTTTTTAAGAGTCTGGGTGTGACCTACGTGGTTAACGGTGGTCAAACGATGAACCCAAGTACGCAGGACATCGTGGATGCTGTGAACCAGAGTAAGGCTAAACGGGCCATTGTTTTGCCTAACAACAAGAACATCTTCCTAGCTGCCGAACAAGCGGCTAAGGTAACGGATATTCCAACGGTTATCGTGCATTCAACGACGGTTTCTCAAGGAATGACGGCAATGTTAGGCTACAATCCCGACGCCGAATTGGCCGATAACCAATCCGCCATGGAAGAGAACCTGGCCGCGGTTAAGAGTGGTCAAGTGACCCACGCCATTCGCGATACCGAACTTGATGGCTTTGATATCAAGGAAGGTAACTTCATGGGAATTGTCGACGGAACCATTAAGGTTACCGATGCCGATCTCCTGAAGACGGCCGAAGAGACCGTTCAAGCCATGCTCGATGATGATAGCGAAATTGTGACGATTATTTACGGTGCCGATACGACCGAGGCTGTTGCTCAAGAGTTACAAACGGCCATTGAAGGCATGGATGATGAATTAGAGACAGAAATTCACGCGGGGGGCCAACCGGTCTATCCGTTCTTAATTTCCGTTGAATAGCCGATTGACGGCAGGAAGATTGGGCTAGTTGGTCCAATCTTTTTTCAATTTTAAGAGAGGAGGTACTGGGTGTGACGAGTTTAAGTGATCCGGTTAGTGATTTGGCGGGTGTTGGTCCTAAGCGCGCACAAGCGTTGCGGGCATTAGACATTGAAAATGTGAATGATCTATTGACGTACTTTCCATTTCGCTACGAAGACTTGCAGGCTAAGGATCCCACGGAATTGACGGATCAAGCCAAGGTGACGTTAAAGGGAACGGTGGCGGCTGCCCCGGTAATCTCACGATTTGGTCGCCGGAAAACGCGCCTGACCTTTCGCCTGCTATTGGACGAGCACACGATTATCCCAGTGACCTTCTTCAATCAGCCGTGGTTGAAGGACAAGGTGGAGGTTGGTAAGGAGCTCGCCGTTTATGGTCGGTTCGATGCCAAGCGCCAGAGTCTTTCGGGCATGAAGATTATTGCAAGTGCCGATGGTGGTATGGGGTCGATCTATCCCGCTAATAAGGAAGTTCGCCAGGGCACTATTCAGAAGCTGGTTGAGAGCGCCTATGAAACCTATGCTCCGGTGATTGTGGATCTGATTCCGGAACCGTTGCGCGATGAGTATCGGTTATTACATCGGCGTGAGATGATTCACGACATGCACTTTCCGGCAAGTGATCGCGCGGCTCAGGCGGCCCGAAGAACGGCTAAATTTGAAGAATTTTATCTGTTTGAGGTCCGTCTTCAAGTGGTCAAACAACAGGACCACACCTTACACGGACAGGCGTTGACCTACGATTTGCCGCGGCTCAAAGACTTTATCGCGGCCTTACCCTACGAGTTGACAAATGCCCAGAAACGGGTAGTCAACGAGATCTGTTATGACTTGAAGCGGCCGATCCACATGAATCGGTTGTTGCAGGGGGATGTTGGCAGTGGGAAAACGGTGGTGGCGGCGATCGCTATGTACGCCGCGATTACTGCCGGGGCTCAGGCAGCACTGATGGCCCCAACCGAAATTTTGGCGGAGCAACATGCCAACAACTTGGCCAAACTCTTTGCTGATTTTCCGGTCAACGTGGCCTTGTTAACGGGAGCCACCAAACCCGCGGCCCGTAAGACCTTGCTGCCCCAGATTGCCAAGGGAACTGTCAACTTGATTGTCGGGACCCATGCCCTGATCCAACCTGAGGTCGACTATGCCGATCTCGGGCTAGCGGTCATTGACGAACAACATCGTTTCGGGGTTAATCAACGACAGGCGTTGCGGGAGAAGGGTCAACAGCCCGATGTTCTAGCGATGACGGCCACACCCATCCCCCGGACCCTGGCGATTACCGCCTACGGTGAGATGGATGTCTCTGTGATTAATGAACTGCCAGCCGGGCGGCAACCGATCAAGACCAGTTGGATTCGCAGCAATCAGGTTGATTCCACGTTGCGTGAGGTTAAGGCGGAGTTGAGCAGTGGGTCTCAGGCCTACGTGGTGACGCCGTTGATTGAAGAATCGGAAGCCGTCGACATGAAGAATGCCGAGGCAATTTACGAGCGGTTCAAGGAACAGTTTGAACCCACGTATCGGGTGGGACTACTGCACGGTCGCATGAAAAATGATGAAAAGAACGCTGTCATGGACGCGTTTAAAAATAATGAATTTCAAGTGTTAGTGGCGACAACCGTGATTGAAGTTGGGGTGGACGTGCCCAACGCGACGGTCATGATGATCTACGATGCCGATCACTTTGGGTTGGCCCAGCTGCATCAATTACGAGGACGGGTTGGTCGAGGCAAGAAGGCCTCGGCCTGCATCCTCATCGCCGATCCGAAAAATGAATTGGCCGTAGAGCGGATGACGACGATGACCAGTACCAACGATGGCTTTGTTTTGTCGCAAAAGGATTTGGAATTACGAGGCCCAGGTGATATTCTGGGTAAAAAGCAGTCCGGTGTTCCCGACTTCAAGGTGGGAGACCCGGTGGCGGATCTGAACGTCTTGAGTGCTGCTCAGCAGGCGGCCAAGGAGACGGTGGCCTCGCCAAATTGGGCTGATAAGGATGCTAATCTTGCTTTGGCTGCCTTTCTCAGTACCACGGCTCATCAGAACACCACCATGGATTAGATAAGGAGACGAATCATGAAAATTGCCGTTGACGCAATGGGAGGCGACTACGCCCCCGCCGAGATTATTAAAGGAATTGAGCAGGCACGCGATGCCTATCCAGACATTGAATTTCTGGTGTTTGGTCAGGAGGACCAGGTCAAGCCGTTGATTCAAAATGATACACGGATCACCCTGGTTCCAGCCAGTGAAGTGATTACGATGGAGGACGAACCCGTTCGGGCCATTCGCCGTAAGAAACAGTCGAGCATTGTGCTCGCGGCGACGGCGGTTAAGGAAGGCCAAGCGGATGCCTTTTTCTCTGCCGGAAATTCCGGGGCCGTTTTGGCTGCGGGACTCCTGATTGTCGGTCGGATCAAGGGAATTGACCGTCCCGGCTTGACGACGACACTCCCTGTCCTGCGCAAACCTGATCAGTCGAGCTTTGTGATGTTAGACGTCGGGGCCAATGCGGACACTAAGCCGTTTAACGTTGTGCAATATGCGGTCATGGGTCAGTACTATGCCCAGTCCGTGATGCACGTCGACCACCCTCGAGTGGGTCTCCTGAACAACGGGACCGAAGCCGACAAGGGTGATAAGGCCCATCAGGCGATTTACCAAGCCCTGAGTGGAATTAACGACCTGAACTTTATTGGGAACGTGGAATCTCGTGAGCTCCTGAACGGGGCGGCCGATGTGGTCGTGACCGATGGCTTTACCGGAAATGCGACGCTCAAGGCTATTGAGGGTACGGCGCTGTCGATGCTCAAGCTGATCAAGGGTGAAATCATGAGTGGTGGCCTGGGTGGTAAGATCGGGGCCAGCATGTTGAAGCCAGTCTTCAAGAACGTCCAACAAGCCATGGATTATTCTCAATATGGTGGGGCCGTACTGTTGGGCTTGAAGGCCCCCGTGGTGAAGACCCACGGGTCCAGTAAGGCACCAACCATTAAGAACACGATCGGCCAGATTCACGAACTGATTCAGACCGAGAGTGCAGCTAAATTGGTGAGCTATTTCGACCAGCATACCGATGAAATGGCGGCCTTAAAGGAATCGCTTAAGTAGGCAGCCATTAATTTGCTAGACAAGGCCCGTTAAAACGGTTAGACTACTTATTGAATACTGTGAGCGAGGGATTAAATTATGACGAGAACAGAAATTTTTGATCAGGTAGCAGATATCATTGCCGACCATTTTGAAGTCGAACGCGATGGCATTAACGAACAGTTAAACTTCAAGCAAGACTTAGACGCAGATTCCATTGATTTTGTGGAATTTGTCCTGGAATTGGAAGACACCTTTGGGTCTGAAATTTCCGATGAGGACGCCGAGAAATTAAATACGATCGGTGAAGTGGTGGATTACATCGTTGCCCATCAAGCAGAACAAAAATAATGATTGAGCGAGTCCGGGCCGCAACTTTTCGTCCCGGGCTTTTTCAATCTCATGCCCCTAAAAAGGCGTGAGCGGATCAAGTAACAAAGAAATGAGGGGTCACACGTGATTGCGGGATTAAATCAAGAGTTACAGGATAATTTTGGGATTCATTTCAAGGACCAATCCTTATTGGATGAAGCCTTTACGCAGGCATCATACGTTAACGAACACCCTAATCAAGGGTTGAAGTTCTACGAACGGATCGAATTTTTGGGGGATGCCGTCATGCAGTTGGTTGTTTCCAACTACATCTTCCGACGTTATCCGAAGATGCCACAAGGTCGGTTGACCCGACTGCGGGCAGCCATGGTGAACGAACAGAGCTTTGCCAGCTTTGCGCGAGAATGCCACTTCGATCAATACATTCGCTTGGGGCGCGGTGAAGAGAAGGCACAGGCTCGGCACAGAGATTCACTTCTATGTGACATTTTTGAGTCCTTTATTGGGGCGCTCTACATGGATCAGGGTCTCGACGCCGTTGTGCCCTTTGTGACCAAGGTGGTCTTTCCTAAGCTCGATGAGGGCCGGTTCGACGAATTCTTCGATCACAAGACCGAATTACAGGAATTAGTTCAGAAGAACGGGTCAGTCACGATTGACTATCGCTTACTGGATGAAAAGGGACCGGACAATGATCGGGCCTTTAAGGTTGCCGTCTATGTTGACGACAAGCTACTTGGTGAGGGCCACGGCCATTCCAAGAAACACGCCGAACAGAACGCGGCGCGCCACGCCTTGGAGAATTTGAAAGAAGAGTAAGGATGACTAACGATGCGGCTAAAGACATTAGAAATTAGCGGGTTCAAGTCCTTTGCGGATAAGACTCGAATTGAATTTTTGCCGGGGATGACCGGCATCGTCGGCCCTAACGGTAGTGGGAAGAGCAACATTTCGGAAGCCGTACGGTGGGTTTTGGGGGAACAATCCGCCAAGAGTTTGCGGGGAAGTAAGATGCCTGATGTGATCTTCGCGGGGTCCGCCGACCGGCACCCGTTGAATCGTGCCGCGGTGGCGATCACCCTGGATAACAGTGATCACTATCTGAAGAGTGACTATACGGAGCTGACCTTGAGTCGTGTCCTGTATCGCTCCGGGGAAAGCGACTATCAAATCAACGGACAGATTTGTCGGCTCCGGGATATTACGGAACTCCTAATGGATTCTGGCATGGGCCAGGATTCCTTTTCGATCATTTCTCAAGGCCGGGTTGAGGCCATCTTTAACAGCAAACCGGAAGATCGCCGTAACATCATCGAAGAAGTTGCAGGGGTCTACAAATACCGGAAGCATAAGGAAAAGGCTCAACGTGAGCTTGAAGAAACGATGACGTATCTTCACCGAGTGGAGGACATCATCGCCGAACTGGAAGGTCGTCTGGAGCCACTCGAGCAACAGAGTAGCCTGGCTCAGGATTATCTCGACCAGCAAAAAAAGTTTGTCCAATTGGAGAAAACCCAATTGGTTCGCCAACTACATACAGAGCTGGATCAGAAGGGGTCTGCGGATGATGCGGTAGCTACCAAGCAACAACAAGTGGCAAGTCATCAAGCCGCTGCGAAACAGCAAACGGCGAAGGTTCAAGGTCTCAAGCAACGACAGGCCGACCTACTGAGTGAGAAGGATGACCTTCAAGCTAAACTGGTGGCCGCCACCCAGAAGGTTGAACAGTGTCAGGGACAGGTTAACCTGTCGGGTGAACAGCAACGCCATCAAGCGGAGCAAAAGCAACAGGCGCAAGAACAGTTGGCCCAGCTCAAGCAAGCGATCACGACGACTCAGGAAAAGTTAGCAACGACACAAGCCCGGTTAAAATCCTTAGATGCCGAACTTGTGACGGCAAAAGCTGAAATCAAACAGTTAAAGCAGGCCACCGATCCCAAGACAGTCACCGATCTCCGCGATCAGTTGGAACAACTCCGAACCACCTATTTCGATCAGAAGCAGGCTGTAGCCAATTGGCGTAATGAGCGACAGTATATCCAGCAGAACCAAGAACGCTTGCTCCAGAAGGGGCAACGGGTGGCCCGGCAACTCTCCGATCTCCAGGCTGGCGAAAAGGCTGCTCAGGACAAGGTGACTGCTGTTCAACAACAGGCAGCCGGGCAACGGCAACAGCTCAATGAGGCCGAACACGGGCTCGATGCCGAGGCTGGAGATTACCAACAACAGCAGCAACAGTACCGTCAGCTACAACATAACTGGCAGGCGGCGCTTGAAGTTTACCAACGGGCACAGACTAAGGCCGCGAGTCAACAGGCGGCTTCGGCTGAGTACGGCGGTTTTTATCAAGGTGTTCGGGCGATCTTGAAGCACCGTGACCAATTTTCCGGGCTGTTAGGGGCCGTTTCCGAATTGCTAGAGGTGCCGGAACGGTATACGACGGCTGTCGAGTATGCCTTAGGAGGCCAGCTCCAACAGGTCGTCGTCGATTCGGAACGGACGGCTAAGGCGGCCGTGACCTACCTGCGTAACCAGCGGGCCGGGCGAGCCACCTTTCTGCCCCTGACCGCGATTCGTGGTCGACAGATCGATCACACCACTCGTCAGACCTTGGCGACGCTCAGTGGCTTTCTGGGAATTGGGAGTGATCTGGTTAAGATTGACTCACGAGCTCAGGGCATTCTAGGCTATCTCTTAGGAACGACAATTTTTGCCGCCAATCTGGATGCGGCAGTGGCCATTAGCCAGCAGATCCATCACCGTTATCGCGTGGTGAGTCTGGCGGGGGATGTGGTCAGTGCCAGTGGAGCCATTACCGGGGGCCAGTCGCGGCAAAACCACAACAGTGTGTTGCGCCAACAACAAGATTTACAACAATTACAAGCGTCGATCGTGACAATGAAACAGCAATTATCGCAGCAAGAAAGTAAAATTAAGGCCGCTAGAGAGGCTTTGCTGGCCAGTGAACAACGGAGCCAACGTTTCCAGGCTAGGATTACCGATCTGCAACCTAAGTGTCGTCAACTGGATGACCAGTTAGCCGGGGCCAAAACGGCCTTGGAACAGGCTAGTCGCCAGGTTAAGGCGGCTCAGTTGGATATCGACCAGGCGAAGAATGCGGGGGATGACCAGCAGGATGCCCACTTGGCCGAGCAGATTCTGACCGGTGAGAAGCAGATTACGGCGACCGAAGAGCAGGTTAAGGCAGTCCAACAGCGAATTAAAATGGTCACTGCCGAACAAGCCACCAATCAGACCGCACTGACTGCCAAGCAAACTTGGCGTGCTGGGGCTTTAGAACGGCAACAACAGCAACAAGCGAGCTGTGAGGCCTTGGCCGATCAAATTGCCGTGGCTCAGGAAAAAGTGGCGTCGCTTAATGCGGAACAACAACGTCGCGATCAGCAACAGGCACTGACCCCGGCTGCGGCTAAACAACAGTTGGTTCAGGCACAGGCTGATCGTGACCAGATTGAGGCACAGCTCAAAAAGTTGAATGCCACGTTAACCACGGTTAATGATGATCTGGAAGCGGCCGAGACGGCGAACCAACGAACCAGTGGCCTGCTGCAACTGGCAAATGATGAGTTACAGCAGGCGCAGGTCCAGCAGACCCAGCTAGCCGCTTTAATCGACCAACAACAGAACCAGTTGTCTGAGAAGTACCAACTCAGTCTGGCCGCTGCGGAAACGGATGTGAGTGACCTACCCGATAACGAGTTGGCCGTCCAGCTGAAGTTGCTGAAGCGGGGGTTAGATGAGATTGGTTCGGTCAATGTGGGTGCAATTGAAGAGTATCAAGCGGTGCGTGAGCGCTACGATTTCTTAACGAAGCAACGCGATGATCTCTTGACAGCTAAGGACCAATTGACCGCCACCATGGATGAATTGGATGGACAGGTCAAGCGGCGTTTTAAGCACAGCTTCGATCAGATTGCCGCCAAGTTTACCCAAACCTTCCGTCAGATGTTTGGCGGGGGTACAGCAAAATTAGTGCTGACCGAGCCAGACAATCTCCTGACAACGGGAATTGATATCATGGCGCAACCACCTGGCAAGAAGTTCCAGAACATGGGACTGCTTTCTGGGGGTGAACGAGCGTTAACGGCGATTACGTTACTGTTCGCAATTTTACAGGTACAACCCGTGCCATTTTGTATTTTAGATGAGGTGGAGGCGGCACTGGACCCGGCCAACGTGACCCGGTTCGCCCGTTACATCCATCAGTTCCAAGATCAGACGCAGTTCATTGTCATTACTCACCGGAAGGAAACCATGGTGCAGGCCGATATTCTTTACGGGGTGACGATGCAGGAGTCCGGCGTTTCCAAAATGGTCGCCGTTGATCTGGACCAAGAAACCACTACGGAAAGGAAGCAATCCTAATGGGATTATTTGATATTTTTCGCCGTCGGGCTAAGCAAGAGCCCGATAGCCAAGCACCTGAATCCACGGCGCCGGCCGGCAGTGAAGCCGAAGCCACGTCGTCTAGTGCGGCCACTGAAACAAGTGTTGCTAGCTCGGTTGAGAGTGTTGCGCCCGAAACTGAGAGCAGCGCGGCAGCCACGACCGAACCCGAGGCAAGCAGTGATGCGGTCGATGAACCTGTGTCCGCCGAACCGGTTGCTGAATCCAATGCCACCACGGGATCTGACAAGGCCGTTACGCCAGCTAGTGCGGCGAATGCGGAATCCACGGTAGCGCCGGAATCCGAGGTAGCTCCCGAGTCTGCCGTAACTTCTACGGCGACTTCGTCAGAGGCCGAACCTGCCGAGAAAACAGCTTCAGAAGCAGCGACAACTGAAAAGCCAACGACCGACGAGATAGCTCAACCAGTCAGTGATGAGCAACTCTACGATAAGGGGCTTGAGAAGACCCGCCATACCTTTGGCGAACGTTTGAATGCCTTACTGGCGAACTTCCGTCACGTTGATGAGGGCTTTTTCGACGATTTGGAAGAGACCTTGATTGGGGCCGATGTCGGCTTTGACATGGCCGTGAAGATCAGTGATGAACTTCGTGACGAAGTTAAATTACGGAATGCCAAGAAGTCGGCCGACGTGCAGAACGTCGTGGTTGAGAAGCTGGTCGAGATTTATGAGGCCGCTGGCAACAACGAAACCACAGCTATGAACATGGCACCCGAGGGTCCAACCGTTATCCTCTTTGTCGGGGTTAACGGGGTTGGGAAGACCACGACCATCGGAAAGATGGCCAATCGTTATCACCAGGCTGGTAAGAAGGTCTTGTTGGCCGCGGCCGACACCTTTAGAGCCGGGGCTACCGAACAACTGAACGTTTGGGCGCAACGTGCCGACGTGGATATCGTGAAGGGAAAGTCCCAATCGGATCCGGCCGCGGTGGTCTTTGACGCCGTGCAAAAGGCTAAACGAGAGGATTATGACATCCTATTCGTGGACACCGCCGGTCGTTTACAGAACAAGGTTAACCTGATGAATGAGTTGGAAAAGATGAAACGGATCATCACGCGTGAGATTCCAGACGCCCCGCACGAGGTCTTACTCGTGTTGGATGCGACGACGGGTCAGAACGCATTGACCCAGGCTAAATTATTCAAGGAATCCACCGATGTTACCGGGATCGTCCTCACCAAGTTGGACGGGACTGCTCGTGGGGGGATCGTGCTTGCCATTCGTAATGAACTCCACGTGCCCGTGAAGTTCATTGGATTGGGTGAACAGATCTCGGATCTGCGGCCATTTGACCCAAACGAGTTCGTTTACGGTCTGTTCAAGGGCTTGATTGACGTCAAGGCGTTGGACAAAAAAGCTTAATTGATAGAAACGGCCACTCCAGTGGATTGCTGGGGTGGTCATTTTTAAATCGATTTAGTCGGTGTTGTCGGGATTCTGAAAGAGAGCGATGCCAACTTCGGTTAGGCCAAATGCTAGCAATAGTAGACTTGCAATTAGTGCCAAGGGGTTATGACTCGCGCGTATCGGCCAAAAGACAAAGATGACCACCACTCCGGTCCAAAAATGACGGTTGGATAAAAAGTGCTTGTTAAAATATAAGTGCATGAGCCCATCTCCTCCAGTGGTGTTGCGCTCATCATAAAGCCGTTCTGAATTTTAGGTATAGGTGGGCGGATTGAAAAGGCCGGCCAGTAAACTATCCTGCTTACTCGGCACGATAGCTTTCTTATGTCATGAGGTTCGCCCAGAACTTACCGAAAAAATTGACGAAACGGCTAAAAATCGGTATTCTGGTAGAGTGTGACACGAACTGGAGGACCAAGCATGGAGATTGAAAAAAACTATCGGATTAATTCCTTATTTGCGTTCTACCAGCCGCTGTTGACGGTGAAGCAGAATAACTACATGCAACTCTATTACGGTGATGACTACTCCTTAGGAGAGATTGCCGAGGAGTTCAATGTGAGCCGCCAGGCGGTCTACGACAATTTGAGACGGACCGAAAAAATCCTGGAGGACTACGAGAGTAAGTTGCATCTCTACCAGGAATTTACCGCGCGCAACCAACAGGCCGATGAGATTCAGACCTACGTGGCGCAGAATTACCCGCAGGATGCCAAGTTAAATCGGCTAGTCGCGGGACTTGAAAATCTAGAAGAACAATGAAAGTTAGGTGGCAAAACGAATGGCGTTTGAAGGATTAACTGAACGACTGCAAAACGCAATGCGCAAGCTTCGGGGCAAGGGTAAGGTCTCCGAGAGTGATTTACGAGAAACAATGCGAGAAATTCGGCTCGCTTTATTGGAAGCCGACGTTAACTTTACGGTAGTTAAGGACTTCGTTAAGCAAGTCCGTGACAGAGCCATGGGTGCCGACGTTCTCGAAGGGTTAAACCCTGCCCAACAAATCGTTAAGATTGTTGACGAAGAACTGACGAAAACTATGGGGGACGAAGCCGTCCCACTGAACAAGTCCGAGAAGATTCCAACGATTATCATGATGGTTGGGCTTCAAGGGGCCGGGAAAACGACCACGGCCGGCAAGCTAGCCCTGAAACTCAAAAATGAAGAAAACGCTCGACCATTAATGATTGCCGCCGACGTTTACCGGCCAGCCGCCATCGACCAATTGGTCCAGGTCGCTGCCGGTATTGACGTGCCCGTCTTTGAACTAGGGACAGACGTGAACCCAGTCGAAATCGTTCGGCAAGGGTTAGCTAAGGCCCAAGAAGATCACAATGACTACGTGATCATTGATACCGCCGGTCGTTTGCAGATCGACGAACAACTCATGAACGAGTTGGCAGAGATCAAGGATCTCGCGCATCCCGACGAAATCCTCCTGACGGTTGATGCGATGACGGGGCAAAACGCCGTTGCCACGGCTGAAGGTTTCAATGACAAGCTCGATGTTACTGGGGTTGTGCTCACCAAGTTAGATGGGGACACCCGTGGTGGGGCTGCCCTTTCAATTCGCGCCGTCACGGGCAAGCCAATCAAGTTCATTGGGCAAGGGGAAAAGATGACCGCGCTGGACATCTTCCACCCAGACCGAATGGCTTCTCGTATTCTGGGCATGGGGGACATGCTGTCCCTGATCGAAAAGACCCAGAAGGAATACGATGCCAAGCAGGCTGAGGAGTTAACCACCAAGATTCAGGAAAACTCCTTTGATTTCAATGATTTCTTGGATCAGATCGAACAGATCCAGAAAATGGGGCCCATGGAGGACCTGATGAAGATGATTCCGGGGATGGCTAATAACCCCGCTATGAAGAATGTTCAGATGGATCCTAAGGACATGGCACACTTGAAGGCCGTAGTCTACTCGATGACGCCGCAAGAGCGGACGAATCCTGACCTGTTGAACCCTTCCCGTCGCCGCCGGATTGCAGGTGGTGCTGGTCGGCCGATTCATGAAGTGAACCGGATGATTAAGCAGTTTAACCAAATGAAAAAAATGATGAATCAAATGTCGAAGGGAAACATGTCTGGCATGGAGCAACTCATGGGCAACTCAGGAATGGGCGGTGGCATGGGTGGTGGCATCGGTGGCCGGATGCAAAAGATGGCCATGAACCGCATGACACGGCAAATGAAGAAGAATAAACGTAAGCGACTGAAGCGTAAGAAGCGGAAGTAAGCTTTGACTGATCCTAAGGTCTAGAGGTGGCAATCTATTTGTTGACTCTGGGCCTTTTTTCTAAATTTGGATGGTCACTTTTGGTTAATCTCAGACAGTAAGGAGAGCGTGATGCATATGACACAGGTAAAGGTCATTAATCCGGCGATAGCGGGTCGTTACCAATTCACAACGGCTACGGGGTCACAGTATGAAATTGTTCTCGATGGTGCCAACAAGACGTTGGTGCGTCGGCCCAGGACGCCAGAAGGAAACTTGCGGCGAGACAACCAGCCGATCAAGATTCTCGACCTGGTGAATGCGCAGGTGGGCCAGAGCGCTCAGATCCTCTTAGAACCTTTGGGATCCAGTGACCATACCATGCGAATCACGAGTCACGTGGTGGCAATTGATTATCGCCCACTGTCTGAATAACCCGATAGTTTGAGTGAATTACCATCGCAACAATGATTGGACTCAGCTTACTGATACTATTAATAATTTAAGGGCTTTTGGGTAGACGCGGCGAAATCATTCCGGTATACTGTTCCTACAAGCAACCATAAGGGAGTAACTAGCAGTGCAACTCTGCGGCAATACCCGTCAGCAAGATTTCTTTGGAATTGACTGTTTGTCAGTCGGTTGCCAATCCGGGATTGCCTTAAATAGTGAGACTTATGTGTGTTCACAAACTTATTTGTGTGCACGCGTGAGTCTCTTTTTTTACCCCTTAAATGGGATAAAGATGGGCTGACGAGCACACCTCAGGAGGAATTGGCAATGGCCAAAATACCGTTATATCAAGAATCAAAAGATACCCTGTATCAGCGACTTCAGACAAGTGATCAGGGGCTGAGTAGCGCAACCGCCAGTGAGCGACTCGCAACCAATGGCCACAATGCGCTGAACCAACAGAAGACCTCGTCCCTATTACAGAAGTTTATCGCCCAGTTTAGGGATTTCATGATTATCGTCCTGCTAGTAGCGGCCCTGATTGCCGGGTTGACCGGAGAAGTTGTGGATGCCGTGATTATCCTGATCGTGGTCGTGTTAAACGCTATCTTCGGGGTCTTCCAGGAGGCTAAGGCCGAAGAAGCCATCAACGCGCTAAAGGAAATGTCGGCACCTAATGCCACGATTCGTCGAGACGGTCAGGTAATGACCGTTAAGTCTGACGAGCTGGTGGTGGGGGACATCGTGTTGTTAGAAGCTGGGGACATTATCCCCGCTGACTTGCGGCTCCTCGACGTGGCTTCCCTCAAGGTTGAGGAATCCGCACTGACCGGTGAATCGGTTCCCGTTGAAAAGGCCGCGGCCGTGTTGACCGGCGACGACTTACCGATTGGTGATCGCCACAACATGGCGTTCATGAATTCCAATGTGACCTATGGCCGCGCAACCGGGGTGGTTGTGGCCACGGGGATGCAGACGGAAGTGGGTCGGATCGCCGGCATGATTGAAGCTGCCGACGAGACTACTACGCCATTACAAGCTAATTTGACGCAACTTGGAAAGTCCTTAACGATTCTAATCCTCGTGATCGCCGCTATTGTCTTTGGGATGGGTATGTGGCGTCAGGCCGAGAGTCTGATTGACATGTTGTTGACAGCCATCTCCTTAGCCGTTGCGGCCATTCCAGAAGGGTTACCGGCCATCGTCACGATTACTTTGGCCTTAGGAACCCAGCGGATGGCCAAACGTCACGCCATTGTCCGCAAGTTACCGGCTGTGGAAACGTTGGGCAGTACCGATATTATTGCCTCGGATAAGACCGGGACGCTGACGCAAAACAAGATGACTGTTGAGAAGGTTTATGAAGACTTAAACCTCGTTGATGCCCACAAGGTTGATTTTGACCGCGAGAATCGCTTGGCCCAGGTCATGATTCTTAGTAATGATACCAAGGTTACCGCCGATGGTTTGGCTGGTGATCCGACAGAAACGGCTTTAGTCCAGTATCAGATGGACCGAAACTACCCAGTGAGTCAGGTATTGAGTGCCATGCCCCGAGTTGCTGAAATTCCCTTCGATTCCGAACGAAAATTGATGTCAACGGTCCATCCTTTGACCGATGGTCGGTTCCTGATTGCCGTGAAGGGCGCACCGGATGAACTGCTGAAACGCGTGACACAGTTGGCGAAGAGCGGTGATGTGTCACCGCTAACCGAGGCCGACCGGCAACAAATCTTAGAGACCAACCATGATATGGCCACTCAGGCGCTTCGTGTCTTGGCCTTTGCCTATCGGATTGTCGATCAGGTGCCAACAGATCTGACCAGCGAAAACGTGGAAAATGACTTGATCCTTGCTGGGATGGTCGGCATGATTGATCCCGAACGGCCAGAGGTGGCCCAAGCCGTGGCGGATGCCAAGGCGGCAGGGATTCGCCCGATGATGATTACTGGAGACCACCGCGACACGGCGGCCGCAATTGCCGTGCGACTGGGGATCATTGATGCCGGCGAGACCGACGCCGTAATTACCGGAGCCGAACTCGATGCGATGGATGATGCTACCTTTGCCAAAAAGGTTAGTGATTACGCAGTCTACGCGCGAGTTGCTCCCGAGCACAAGGTTCGTATCGTGAAGGCTTGGCAGAAACGCGGTAAGGTCGTAGCCATGACCGGTGATGGGGTCAACGACGCACCAGCGTTGAAGGCTGCCGACATCGGAATTGGAATGGGAATCACCGGGACCGAAGTTTCCAAAGGGGCCAGTGACATGGTCCTTGCCGACGATAATTTCTCCACTATTGTGGTGGCGGTTGAAGAGGGACGGAAGGTCTTCGCTAACATTCAAAAGGCCATCCAGTACTTGTTATCCGCCAATCTGGGGGAAGTCCTGACGCTCTTCATGATGACCATGTTAGGCTGGCAAATTCTGGCACCGGTGCATATTCTGTGGATTAATCTGGTGACCGACACGTTACCAGCAATTGCCTTGGGAATTGAACCGATGGAAAAGAACATTATGAAACAGAAGCCACGCGGGCGGAAGTCGAACTTCTTCTCCGGTGGTGTGCTGGGAGGAATCATTTACCAGGGACTGCTTGAAGGTGGTATTACACTGTTTGTCTACTGGCTGGCAATTACCTACCCGGTTCACCAAGCCACACAACTGGCTCACGCCGATGCCTTAACCATGGCCTTTGCCACGCTGGGACTGATTCAGCTGTTCCATGCCTTTAACTCCAAGTCGATTCACGGGTCCATCTTCTCGGTTGGTTTGTTTAAGAACAAATTCTTCAACGGAGCGATCGTGATTGCCTTCGCGTTACTGGCCATGACCATCCTGGTTCCCGGACTTAACAGCATGTTCCACGTGGCTCATCTGGATCTCTTCCAGTGGGCGATCGTTTTGGCAGCGTCCTTCATGATGGTTGTGATTGTGGAAATTGTTAAATTCTTCCAGCGTCGCGTGGTAAAATAAGACGACGCGTTACAACTAAGTACAAATTAAAAAGGGGTTGCGCGTGACTGCCGTTCTGAACCTGGAACGGGAGGCTCTGGCGCAACCTCTTTTATATCTAAAGGAAATGGAGTGAGTCGCTTGGCCTTAACTTATCAAGCCTGTCTACAAGCCGTCAACGTGGTCATTGCCAGTGGCAGTGTGCCCACGATTGTGGGGGAAGCCGGTATCGGGAAATCGGCTTTGGTCGCCGACTTGGCTCGGCAACGTGGGGCCAAGCTCTTCACGACCGTGGTTAGCCTGGTGGAAAAGGGAGATCTAGTGATTCCTGTGCCCCCACTGACCAGTGATTCTTTCGTTCAAACGGCGGATTATGGGTCACTGGCGGATGTTCAGTTCGGTTATTCGCATACGCTGGTGGCAATGATTCGTTATGCCCAGGACCATCCGCAACAGGAGATTATTTGGTTTCTAGATGAGTTCAATCGTGGGACTCAAGCCGTGCAGAGTGAGCTGATGAACCTGGTTTTGCAACGCCAAATTAATACGCTTAAATTACCGCAGCAGGTTCACCTGGTGTTGGCCGAAAATCCGGATGCCACCATGGCGGGATTTGAACAGAGTCACTACGGCGTGACGCCCGGAGACGCGGCCATTGCCGATCGGACGACTCGGCTGATCTTGACGGCCGATAGTGACAGTTGGCTAGATTGGGCGACAACGAGGGTTGCCGGTGAACCCCGTTTGACACCACTGGTCACGGACTACGTGGCTGAGAACCCCGCTGATTTGCACCTGGTGGCGCAAGGCACAGCAATGGCTGACGCAGACCTGCAACCAACGCCACGGGCCTGGGAACGGGTCTCAGACGCCTTACGTGAGATGGATCGTCAGCAGCTGCTGGGCCAAACGGCTATTCTGGCCGCCATCCTACAGGGAAACCTGGGAACCACGGTCGGGACCACCTTTGCGAGCTACGTGCAGAAACGACGACCAGGTTTAACGGTAGAGGAGGCCTATACGGCGGCCAATGCGACGACGATCTTTGCCGATTTGACGCCAGCCCAACAGCAGCAGATTCTGCGGCAGTGCCTGAATGAGTTGGCGGCCTGGCCACTGACGCAGGATGCGAATGCCCATCGGTTTGTGACGTTGCTGCAACTTTGTCCGGCCGATGCCCAGTATGCGGTGGCTCGAGACATGGCAGGAATTGCCGATCTGTTTGAAAGCCTAGCCGATCGGACGGCGAATGAACCCGGTGTTGCCGAACTCTATCAAGCATTGACAACGATTGGCCAACGTGGGAGTCAGATTGAGGTGTAATACATGACGAGTCTTACGCACGATTTAAAACAATTAACAACCTTGGCTACGGGTGAACGAGTTCAGGCGACCCGACAGCTCTATCGCGAGGCCGTGATGGTGCTGTTACGAGATGATCCCTTCTACGGCCGAGTGTTAAGCCAACTTACGGTACAAGTGGGGACTGAGCGCGCACCGTTGGCCTTGTTGCCTACGGATCGTGAGTGGCAACTTCAGGTCAATCCAGCCGCACTCGTTAAACGTAATTGGACCAGTGCGGAGTGGTTGGCGATGCTACGGCACACGGTGCTTCATCTGTTATGGCAACATCCTGACCGCTATGCCACGGCGCTCAAGACGCCAGCGCAGGCCGGGCTAGCGCGATGGGCGACCGATGCCGCCGTTAACGATTATTTGTCAGATTTGCCGGCCGGAGCGATCACCAGTCGAACCTTGGAACAGCTGTTGGGACAACCGGTGGCGGCTAAACAGGATTCGGCGGTGTATTTTCAACAGCTCAGAGAGTGGCAGGCCCAACAGTCCCCGACAGATCACACTCGTGAAACCGGTGGGCCACAACGGACTGGCGACCGCGTGACGCACGATCTGACGCCAGATCCGACCACTGAAACAGTCTTGGACGGCCACAATGCTTGGCAGTCGGGATCAGTCACAACCCAGGCTGCCAGGGAACAGTGGCGCCAACAAGTCCTGGCCCAGACGGCCGAGAGTCTAACCGCTAAGCAACGTGGGACGCTTCCTGGGGCCGTACAAGCGGCGTTGACGCCAATCGTGGCTACGTCTCCACTAAATTGGCAAACCCTGCTTAAACGGGGCCTAGGACAGGTTCCTGCGGGACGGCAGGCGGCCTATGGTCGGTTCAATCGCCGCCAACCCGCTCGTATGGAGTTGCCGGGGCAAATAGTTGCGACCTGGCAACAGTTGTCGGTTTTTGTCGACGAGTCGGGCTCAATGGGTGATCGGGAGGTTGCCTATCTCCTGGGCCAATTGGCGGCGTTATTGGCCGTTTATCCGGCGCAGGTGACCGTCTATCCCTTCGATGCTGTCGTTCATCTCGATCAACGCTTTACGCTGGAGAGGCGTCCTCAGCACCTTGTACGAACGGGTGGCGGTGGAACGGCCTTTCAAGCCGTGTTGGATGGGTTGCCACGCCTACTGACAACGACTAGTGGTCAACTGGTCCTGATTCTCACGGATGGCTATGGCGAACAGCACTTGCGACCGACGCTCCCGGTGCCGATCATTTGGCTACTCACGAGTCCCACGGACCAATTTTCTGTTAAAAATCCACCAGGAACGGTCATCAGTCTGAGTGCTGATCCACAGTGGCAAGCCTTAAGGAGGTCGTAGCCATGACAACTCAATTATCGGGTAAGGAATTACGTGCTTTGATTAATCAAACGGTGTGGTTTAAAAACGCCCGTGCCATTCTCGCCGACGAGTGGGGTGCTCGGGCGCAGGAAAATCCACTCTTTCAGGCGCCCGTTACGGTAGCCGACTTACAATTTGCCCGTGACCTGAGTCAGGCCGGGCTGTTCAAGAGCCGACTGGACTTCAGGGACTACGGTGCAGTTCAGCGGTGGATCGCCGCCAATCGGTCCTATTTAACCCCGGACGATCGGGCCTGGTTACAACGCCCATTTGAATAAATTGCAGGTGTAAAGAAAAAACCCTTTACATCACATTGAGAAACTGGTATATTATTACACGTTGAAAGAAATACAGGAGGTGTCTACATGTCAGTAAAGATTCGTTTAAAGCGGATGGGTTCAAAGAAGCGCCCATTCTACCGAATTGTGGTTGCCGATTCACGGAGCCCTCGTGATGGTCGTTTCATCGAACAAGTTGGTACTTACAATCCAGTTACCCAACCTGCCCAAATCACGTTAGAAGAAGAATCTATCTTGAACTGGTTGAACAATGGTGCTCAACCTTCAGATACGGTTAAGAACTTGCTTTCTAACGCCGGGATCATGAAGCAATACCACGAAGCTAAATACACTAAAAAGTAGTGATTAGCCATGACCGATTTTAAGGCATTAATTCTAGCAATTGTTAGCCCACTCGTGGAACATCCCGAAGCTCTGGTGGTTACACCTCAGGAGACGGAGCGTTTCTACGAATATCGGTTAACCGTGCATCCGGACGATATCGGCCGGGTGATCGGTAAACAAGGCCGCGTGGCGCAGGCGATTCGTACGATCGTCTATAGCGTTCGCGTTCAAGGCAATAAACGGGTTCGACTCATCATTGATGACCGCCCGACAAAGACTCTCGAGTGAGGCGGTAACGTTTCCTCGAGTTTTTTTGTTCTCATAAATAAGTAAATAATACAAAATTAATTTAAAACGAATGGAGGCGGGTCAGATGACCTACTATACGATTGGGACAATTGTGAATACCCACGGCATTAAGGGTGAAGTTCGGGTGATTGCTACCACGGATTTCCCCGAGAAACGGTTTGTGGTGGGGCACAAGGTCTACGCCTTTCGCAAGGACCAACCAACGCCAGAGGTTTTTGAGATTGCCTCCGTGCGGCAACATAAGAACTTTATCCTGCTGAGCTTTAAGGGTAAGCCGTCCATTAACGACGTGGAGTACCTGAAGCAAAGCACCTTAAAGATCGCCGCCGACCAATTGGAAGACGACGATTTGAAGCCTGGCGAGTATTACTACCACCAGATCATTGGGTTGGATGCGGTCACCGAAGATGGCGAGAAGCTAGGCACCATCAAGGATATCATGCAGACCGGCGCCAATGATGTTTGGGTCGTGGCGCGTCCCGGCAAGCCGGATCTATTGTTACCGAAGATTAAACAGGTGATCAAGGGCGTCGACCTCGATCAGCACCAGGTTACGGTGGAATTAATGGAGGGACTCGAGTAATGCGGATCGATGTATTAAGTTTATTTCCAGATATGTTCACGGGTCCCATGCATGACTCAATCGTCGGCAAGGCCATTGAGAATGGTCATCTGACCATGCCCGTCACCAACTTTCGGGACTATTCAACGAACAAACATGGCAACGTCGATGACTACCCATTCGGTGGTGGCGCGGGGATGCTTCTGCAACCCCAACCAATCTTCGATGCCGTTGCCGCGACCGAGAAGCAGGCCGCGGCGGAGGGTCTTGGTAAGGGTCGCGTGATTCTGATGGATCCGGCCGGTGTGACCTTCAACCAGCACGTGGCCGAAGAATTTGCGCACGAGGACCATTTAACCTTCCTGTGTGGGCACTACGAGGGCTATGACGAACGTATTCGCAGTCTGGTTACCGATGAGGTTTCCCTGGGAGACTTTGTCCTGACCGGGGGCGAGCTCGCCGCTATGGTCATGATCGACGCCACGGTGCGCCTGTTGCCAGGCGTGCTTGGCAATGCCGAATCAGCACCGGGCGATTCTTTCTCCTCAGGTCTGCTGGAATACCCACAATACACGCGACCAGCCGACTTCCGGGGGATGCCGGTACCGGATGTCTTGATTAGCGGCAATCACGGTAAGATCGACGAATGGCGCCAGAAAGAGGCCCTGCGGCGGACTTATCTCAGACGGCCCGATCTCATCGACCATAGCAAGCTGACCAAGGAACAGAAACATCTGTTGGCCGACGTGCGGATCGAGGAAGAGGAACGCCATAACGAGTCAAGAAAATAACCTTTACAGGCATTTTCGATTATGTTACACTTACTTTTGGCTGTTTAGCCACAGAAACAACATTCCGCTGTCGAGACTGAGAATGAATGTTGGCGAAAGGAAAGAATAAAATATGCGCCAAAATACTTTAATTGCAAAGATCAACAACGAACAATTGCGGGACGATGTTCCTAACTTCCGTGCCGGAGACACTGTTCGGGTTCACGCCCGGATCGTCGAAGGTACCCGCGAACGTATCCAATTGTTCGAAGGTGTCGTAATCAAGCGTAAGGGTGCCGGTATCCAAGCTACCTACACTGTACGTAAGATCAGTAACGGTGTTGGGGTTGAACGGATCTTCCCACTTCACTCACCACGTGTTGCTCAAATCGATGTTATCCGTCAAGGTCGGGTACGTCGTGCTAAGCTCTACTACTTACGTGACCGTAATGGTAAGGCTGCTCGGATTACCGAACGCCGTCGCAAGTAGTTTCAGCAAAAAACACCAATCGTTTAGGCGATTGGTGTTTTTTATTTGAAATGAATTTAATGAAGTCGACTAGTAGCTAAATGATCCCAAGAAAAGACAAAATGGCATGATTCCGATATTTAGTCGGCGTCATGCCATTTTAAAATCCAAAAATTTCAGAAATTAACTTATCATGCGGCACTGGTTTTTCGGTGGCCGAGCCCATAGGACCAGACGGCCCCATACGCCTTATCGAACAGCCAGCCTAGTAGCAGGGCACTTACCAAGACGCTGACAAAGTACAGCACGGGCTGACCAGCCAGTTCCGTTTGCTTTAAGAGCATCATGGGAAGTCGTTGGAGGATATAGATGGAGAACATGCCAGGGCCCCCAATGTAGGCCAGAACCGGATTATGAATCTTAAAGCGCATGGCCAACCAGACAAAGCAAAAGGCAAACATGATGCCAGCAACTTGATAGCTGGCGAGGCGAATCAAGCCAGACGTCTTGGCACAGACCAGATAGCTGACAGCAAATACGATGAACGCGCCTAATCCCACGACCAGATAGCGGAACCAGTTGCGACAAACGGCCCGTTCAATCGCCGTTTTATAGTGGGCATAGAGCATCCCTGCAACGTAACAGAAGACCGTGTTGGCATAATACTCTGGGAGTAACCAGCCGGCAATTAACATGTAGGCGCCGCTACCGATAATGATAAAGGCAATGGCGCGGCGGTTATTGGTGGGGAAGAGTTCCCATGCCAGGTAGGTGAGCAGGTAGAGAAATAAGATGATAAAGATGTACCAGGCACTATTTCCAATTGTGGCGAGTCCCAAGTAACTCAGTAGCACGTGCGGTAGGGTCATCGGACGTTGTGCCAGCAGGCCGGTGATTAGGTAAATGGTTACAGCCACCGCAAATTTTAGCCATAAAAATAAGAGTCGATGTTTGGGGAAGGTTTTTAAATATTGCCGACCCCGTTTCTCAAATTGGACGTAGATACCGTAACCCGAGAAAAAGAGAAACGTGGTGACAATGAGTTGGCCCTTGACCAGCATCCAGATTCGGGTGAGCTTGGCCAAGTCGTGGGGCATGGGAATGTACGTCATGAAGTGACTAAAAACCACTAACAATAAGAATAAACCATTGATCGTAATAGTCGTCTGGCGGTTCAGGTCTTCCACGTCCGGCCCACTTGATCGATAACGTAGAGACGCTGCGAAACTAATGATAATGATTAACAAAATTAAATCCATTTGACTGAAAACCTCTCCTCATACCCCTTAAAAGTCTGGCAGTTGTTCGGCCAGATTTTTCAGAAAACGCGTTCCCCGATGAGACTTGGCCTAGGCAATGATCGCGTCATTACCAGTAGTTATGTAATTGAAATATCTGAAACACTAAGACCAAGACCTAAACTTATGGCGTCATGATGGGTAACTTAGCCGATTTAAGTTCTAAATAGCTCACGCTGTTCTTAATTTGGGATAAGTACCATTATAGTGAGAACAGGGCGAGATTACAATGGGCGAGACAAGTTGAATAGCGCTGAGCTTAGTCTATTGGGGGGCGAAAATTTTACGGGGCCATTCGCACCACTTACACTTCCAAAATAACCACTTATCCCGATTATCGAGACGGTGCGGTGATTAGGGGTGTATTCTCCGGGCATAGGAGATGAGGCAGATGCTATTAGAAACGAAACACTTAACGGAGACCTTTGGGGAAAAGGTCGCCGTGAACGCGGTGGACTTACAGATTGAAAAGGGTAGCTTCACAGCGCTACTCGGACCAAACGGCGCAGGGAAGTCGACGACGTTGAACCTGTTGATTGGGTTGAGCCAACCAACCGCTGGGCAGGTGGTCTATGACCAGCAGCCCAGACTGGGAGTCGTCTTCCAGGGAAGCGTCCTCGATAGCATGCTGACGGTCCGAGAGAACCTCCAGATTCGGGCGGGTCAGTATCGTCATATCCCGGCTGATCGCGTCACGGTCCTTAGCCGCCAGTTGGGACTGACGGGGTTCATGGCACAACGCTATGGCACCTTATCCGGTGGTCAACGACGGCGGGTCGACATTGCCCGGGCCTTACTCAACAATCCTGATATTCTCTTTCTGGATGAACCCACAACCGGCCTCGATATTCAGACGCGCCGGGCCATTTGGACCCTCGTCCAGCGCCTCCAGCGGGAACAAAATATGACGGTAATTCTGACCACACACTACTTGGATGAAGCCGATTCTGCGGATAACGTGATTGTCATTGACCACGGTAAGGTGTTGGCTCACGGGACAGCGGCCGAGATTAAGGATCGCTATGCGGCGGATCTTTTGACAATAACCTCCCCGGATGTCGCTCAGGTGGCGGCCAAGGTTGCCTGGAAGCCAACGCAAATGACGGGTACCCAGGTGGCCTTTAGTCTCCCGAACATGCAGGATGCCCTGGATATTCTGACGGCCAATCGGGCCCTCATCAGTAACTTTGAATTTCGGCCGGGCACCATGGATGATGCCTTCCTGGCCTTAACTGGAAAGGAGATGCGTTAGCATGACAGCCATGATTAAACGCAATTTGCTCTTATACTTTCGGGATTGGAGTGGGGTCTTCTTCTCACTTCTAGGCGCTCTCATCTCATTTGTCTTGTACCTGGTCTTCTTGAAACAAAATATGCTGTCAAGTTGGCACCGGGTACCCGATGCCAAAGCGCTCTTGGATACTTGGTTGATTGGCGGCACGTTAGCCATCACGGGCATTACCACGACGCTGAGTAGCCTAGCGCTCATGGTGACCGATAGGGCGGACCACGTCGCTGAAGACCTCGAGTTGACCGATGCTGGGCCATTACGACTGTTTGCCAGCTATCTCGGTAGTGCGGCCGTGATTGGCTTTCTGATGCAACTTGCCATGTTTGGCATCATGTGGGGCGGCTTCTACGTGACGGACGGCCTGACCCTGTCAGTTACAGCGGTTCTGAATACCTTGGGGCTCATGGTGTTCAGTTCACTCTTGGCGACGATGGTCAATGCCGTCTTTATTCGCGGCATCCATTCGGTAGATAGTCTGGGTAAGTTGGCCACCATCATCGGAACCGCGGCTGGGTTTCTGGTGGGAACTTACATCCCCATTGGGCTCCTCCCCAGCTTCGCTCAGAATCTGGTCAAGTTTATTCCGGGAAGTTACGTGGCAGCACTCTATCGCGAATTTTTGATGGGAAGAAAGTTGGATGCGGCTTTTGGTAGAAATGCGGCAGCGCGGACCAGTTTTGATAAATTGATGGGTATCCGGTTAAACTGGTCAACTTTATTGACCCAGCAGGAAACTTACCACATAATGGGATTAATGTTGATTGGGGCGGCCGCCCTGGCGTTTGGTCCGGAATGGTTACGAATCCGGCGTCGGCGGCGCGTCGTCCGTGAACGGTAAGTAAAAATGGGGGGATCCAGGTGCGACATAAATTTGAAGAGAATGCGGCGATCGATCCCGCGGATCCACTGGTGGTCGTCCAAGCAGCCGCTGAGAGTCCCGCTACCGCGGCCATTTCGGCCTATCTCGATAGTTATCAGGCGCCACATCCGGGAATTATCCCGGTGAAGACGCCTGATCGCCTGGTGATGGTGAAGACGGCCACGATTATTCTCGCCGATGTGCAACACGAGACGCTTCTGTTGTACACGACGACTGGCACGGTCACCACGCATGAAACGTTGCGACACCTGGTCCAACGTCTGGGGGATCCGACCTTCGTGCAAGTCTCCAAGCATGGGGTTTTGAATTTAGATCACCTTCAATCATTAGAGGACAGTTTTTCTGGGAACATGACGGCGATCTTGACGGATCAGGTGAAGGCTCCAGTCAGTCGCAAATACGTCAAACAATTAATGGGCCAATTAGGTCTGTAGGAGGGGTGGATATGACAAAGATTTTCCACTATGCCATGAATGGCATGGGTTATGGGGCCGTGTCTTATCTGGTTCTGCTGGCCATGCAGGAGGTTCCCGCGCATGTCTCCCCAAAAAATGCGATCAGTTTGCTCCTAGTGAGCGCGGTGATTGGTGTTCTCAGTATGATTTTTGATGAGGATTATCAAGGGTTGCCGTGGCCGCTGGAATTGGGCATTCACCTCGTTGGGACCGCTTTTCTGGTCATGGGGTACATGCTGTTCAATGGCTGGTCACTTGACTGGTCCTTCTGGGGCATCTTCGTTCTGCTTTATGTTGTTGTTTGGCTCGTCGTCAGCGTCGATCAGCATTTTCGGGTGGTCAAGATCAATCGGGCCCTGCAGAAACGAAATAAGTAGCTGGAAGCAGGTCGGATAGCAAGAATTGATCGTCATGGAAAAGAAAATTAAAATAATCCTTGACGATAGCCACTTTATCCTGTATAGTTACTTATTAGAGTTTAAGAGATGCTAATAACGTAATTCAGAGAGATTGATTAGCAAGCCGGAGTTTCTTAGATTTTAAAAGCCGCTCGCTCATTCGCAGGAATGGGGGGCGGCTTTTTTTGCGTTCGTTTGTTCATTGCGGTTATGGGGTCGAGGCGTTTTGTCGAGCCACACGGTGGGGTGTAGTCTGCGACTAGGAGGTGGGGACGATGCGTCAAAAAGTGATGATTCAATGGGCAACCTGGATTTTAGAGAGTTTGTTACTCGCGACGCTGGGACTCTCCGTGGTGATTTTCTTAGGATACGCGACCTTCTACGCCACTGGTCGTGGTGAATTAACCTTGAGGCTGGGACATCTGGCTTTTTATCGAATTAGCAAGGGCACAACCAGTGTGACCGGTCAGAGGTTGAATCCGGGGATGGTGATTACCTGGTTGGGAAGCCTAATTATTATTATGGGAATCTTCGTTGAGAGTCACCGGGATCATGGTCGCCACCAGCGTTCAGTTTAGCTGTAAATTAGTTGGGTGGCCTAAACGATTGGTGACCTTTTTTATTGTGACCCAACTTAGGTTAGTCACCGCACCAATTGCGCCCGCTTACTTGGGGTTCCTCGGATGACCCGCTATGATGGGGGTAGCGTCAGACGAGGGGGGTCAATCATGAAAAAATCGACACGGACATTGTCCGCAGTGGGGATGCTCATCACGTTGGGGATCGTGTATGGAGACATTGGGACGTCGCCATTGTATGTGATGAATGCCATTTTAGTTCAGTCGGGGAAGCATTCGCTTTCGGCGACGGCACCGATCATGTTGGGGAGTATCTCCTTGATTTTTTGGACGCTGATGTTGATTACGACGATTAAATACATCTTACTGGCCATGCGCGCTGATAACCGGCATGAAGGGGGGATCTTCGCCCTGTATGCCCTGGTTCGGCCGCATGCGAAATGGCTGATTGTGCCCGCTCTGATTGGTGGGGCGGCGTTATTGGCCGATGGCACGCTGACACCAGCTGTAACGGTGACGTCGGCCATTGAAGGATTGAAGGGCCAGACCATCGGCCCATTACACTTTAGTGACGGTCAGGGCTGGGTACTCCTGGTAGTCACAGGAATTCTACTGGGACTCTTTCTAGTCCAACGCTTCGGAACGGAGCGAATTGGCTGGTCCTTTGGGCCGATGATGTTTATCTGGTTTAGTTTCATTGGTTTAGTAGGCCTCCACAATCTTTGGGCCTATCCGGCTATTTTAAAGGCTTTGTCACCAGTGTATGCCGTAACCTTTCTGATGAGCCCATTGAATAAGCAGGGGATCTTCATCCTGGGCAGTGTCTTTCTGGCAACGACCGGGGCAGAAGCTTTGTACTCGGATATGGGTCAGGTTGGTAAGCAGAACATTTACGGGACCTGGCCGTTTGTCTATGTCACATTGATGTTGAGTTATCTGGGTCAGGGCGCCTGGGTCATTCGTCACGCTGAACAGGTGCTGGCGACGCAGGGGGTCAATCCCTTCTATGCGATGGTACCAGCGGCGTGGCGGTTATTTGCCATCATCATTGCGACGGTGGCGGCCATCATCGCTTCACAAGCGTTGATCACCGGGTCCTATACCTTAGTTCACGAAGCCATCGGGCTCAAACTCCTGCCACGGTTACGGATTAAGTTTCCGGGCAAGGTTAAGAGTCAACTGTATGTGGGTGCCGTGAACTGGCTCTTGTGTGCGGTAACCTTGAGTGTCGTTTGGTACTTCAGAACATCTAGTCACATGGAGGCGGCTTACGGGCTAGCGATTACGATGACCATGTTGATGACGACGCTATTACTGCACGCCTTTCTCATGCAACGACACCACCCGGTGCTGGCCAAGGTTTACGTGGTCAGCTTTGGTTTATTGGAGAGTCTGTTCTTACTGGCCAGTCTCGCCAAGTTCGTTCACGGCGGGTACGTCACCCTGCTGATTACGGTGGTGATCCTGACGGTTATGGTCTTCTGGTACTACGGTAACTTACGGCGTGACGCCTACTTGGAGGATACGGAAGATGTGTCACTCTTAGACTTCTTACCGCAGTTGACAGCGCTCAGTAAAGACGACCAGATTCCTTCGTTTGCCACGAATCTGGTCTATATCAGTAAAGTGACCCCGGGTTACCAGATTAAACGTGCGATCGTTTACTCCATCTTGGATCAACAGCCTAAACGAGCCGCGGTTTACTGGTTCGTGACGGTTAACGAGACCGATACGCCTTATGAGTGCTCCTATTCGGTAAATACGCTGGGCACGAGTAACGTAGTGGACGTCCAACTCTACCTGGGCTTCAAGAAGCCACAACGACTGAACGTTTATCTCCGTCAGATCGTGAATGATCTTTTGGCGGAAGGGGTACTGACGGATCAGACGCCGCGGTATTCCAGCATGCCTAACCGGCAGGTCGGTAACTTCAAATTCATCATGTTGAATCAACAGTTCCAGGATCTGGGCGCCCAAGAGAACATTCCAACTGGCGATCTGATCCTGATTGGTGGTCGGCTCTTGTTGCAACGCATCAGTCTGTCCCCACAACGGTGGTATGGACTGGGCTTCAGTGACGTCGTTGAGGAACGAGTGCCATTGTTTATTGGCCAGGCGCCTGATCGGACACTGAAGAGAAGAGTGTGACCAAGGGCGGTTAGCTGGCGAGCATTAAGGCTGATAAGCAGATAATCCTGGGTTTGGATTATTTGCTTATCAGGTTTAAGCGGAGTCAGCTGCCCTTGGGCGCACGTTTCGGCCAGATAAAACTGACGCGCAGATTGTCTCCAGAAAAATAGCAGTACACCAAAAAAGGTGGTTCACCGATCTCTCGGTAAACCACCTTTTCAAATAGACGCAATTAGTTTTCGCTAGTACTCGTATCTGCGGCAGTGCGTTTCTGACCGTTGTAGTAGAAGATCCAGGCAACAGCCCCGAAGAAGATCGGACCGATGATGGTCCAGAAGGCTGTCATGTAGTCGTGATCCAAGATTGGTTGGAGACAGGTGAAGCCAATCCCACCGACCAAGATAACCAGAACCAGACCAACGATGATGTTCGTCCAGAGGCGACTCTTAAAGATGACAAAGGGCCGTTCTAGGTCTTGCCGACGTTTGAAGAATGGGAAGGCCCCAATCAAGAACAGGTAAGGGAAGGACGTGGAAACGTTCCCCATATCGGTCAAGATTAAGTAAAATTCATTAGCGGCGGAGCCCCCAAAGGCCACGAGGAAGATGAAGACAGCCACGACGATGGCTTGAATCCACATCGAGTAGGCAGGCATGCCCACCTTGTTGAGTTGCGTCATCTTCTTGGGCCAGAGTTTTGGTGATGACCCTAAGATGAAGGACTTCAATGGGGAGTATACCAGAACGAAGAAGGACCCTAAGTAAGCCATGAACATGCTCAGTCCAGTTAACCGGGCTAATAAATGACCCAGACCAACGGAAGAAGCTGTTGATAAGTTCATCCCGTGGCCTAAAACGACCCCAAGATTATTCATTAAGACGTAAGTGATGTTTCCCAAGTTCACTTGGCTCTTGCCCAGGACACTGTGCCAGTTAGCACTGATCCCCCAGAGGAAGATGGACAGAGAGTACATGATGGTAATGGCAATGGTCGAGATGATTAACCCCTTAGGGAACGTCTTCTCGGGCTTGTCCATACTATCAGTAATCCCACCCATGGATTCCATCCCCGCGTAGGCAAAGACCGCGTATGTGATGAAGGAGAGTAGGGCCATCGGTGAGGAGAACCCAGGATTTGGTGAGGCGATGAAACTGTGGGCACCGTTGATTGGTTCAGCGAGTTGACCACCATTCAAGAAGAAGATAATCACACTGGCTACCAAGAACAGACCAGTCAGGAACATCACGAAGATTCCCCCCAATGAAGAAATCTTGGCGATGGAATTCATCCCCCGATTAGCGAAGAAGGTGACGGCGAGGATCCAGAAGATCCCCAAGAGGCCCACCGTTTGGGTGGAAGACAGGCCTAAGACACTCCAGGTCTGCGTCTTGTCGCCACCGGATAGCAACGTTGAAAGTGGGATCCAAACCTTCGTTGACGTGGAAACCATCCAAATAATCCAGGATGATAACCAGATGAAGGTCCCAATGAAGGCCCACTTTTCACCGATGGAACCGGCTAGCCAGGAGTAGATTCCCCCCTTGGCTTCCTTAAATGTTGAACCATATTCGGCCAGCATCAAGGCACTCGGTAAGAAGAACAGTAAAGCAGCTAAAACGTACCAAATAATACTTGCATATCCCATTTGGTCATAGGCAACCGTCGTGTTGGCGAAGCCGTAAATGGCCGTAAAGATCATCAAGATTAAATTCGATAATTTAATCTTTTTTTGATTTTCCATTATTTAATCTCCCATTAATGGTGAGGGCTAGTCACAGACCAGTCCCGACCGTGTTATAAATTGAGGTCCTGATGATAGTTCAAAGGACCCAGGTCGGTGGCCTGCGTAATCAAGGTCGCCGCTAGCTCACGGTAACGCCGAATTCCCAATGCGGCGTTCTCGTTGGCTTGTTGCGTTAAGAAATGATTCAATTCGGGGCCGGATAATTGGCGCCCAACGGCATCGGTGTGCTTGACGGATTGCTTGAAGGCGATCCGTAATTCCTTTTGCACAGCCGCTACGGCAGGCAAGGCGTCGTGGTAGTGGGCATCTAGAAGGACCCCGACGTGCTTGTAAACCCAGTAGGCTGACTCACTGTCGTAGGTGACCTTACCGGAGTGGTATGACTCCGGTGTGCTCTCAATACCGGAGTAGAACGGCACGTAGACACTCTCAGCGGCCACACCCATGGCGAGCCACTGAATACCAGCTAAGGCTGGGTCCATATCGGGTCGAACCTGTAAGACGTGTGATTCTTGAGTCTTAGCCAAACTGATTGGCCGGAACTTGGTCCGCTGTTCCTTAGTACCAGATCCCACCGGATCATAAGGGGTTTCTTGATAGTGACTGCTCAGGTAATCCTGGGCGTCGTCTACGGATAAGAGCCGGTCGGCGTACTGAATAAATGGTAAATCAAATGATTGCGGTTGCGCTTCGACGGCCGGGGTAAATTGTTTCTGACCGTACCAGACCCGTGGGGTGTTGTAGTACAGGTCAGATTGGTCTTGCGTCCCGAAGATTTCACGCCAGTTAAACCGATCGGAATGGGGGTTCAAGTGGTTTTCGGCAACGAAGGACTGCAGGTTCCGGGCAAACATGAAGTTGTCAGGATCATTGAAGTCAATGGTCTGAATGGCCATTTGGTTGGCGATGACGGCGTAGCCATTGTCGGGGATGCGTTGGGCAACCCAGTTATGGCCGGCCCCCGTTTCGAGGTACCAAGCTTCCTTCTGGTCGGCGAAGAGAATCCCACTAGATTCGCTGGTTCCGTAGAGTTCAACGATTTGACCCAGCAGGGCGACCCCTTCACGAGCCGTCTTGACGTAAGGTAAGACCACGGTAACCATGGCTTCCTCACCAATCCCGTTCTTCACGAGGGGATCGGCGCCTAAGACGCGTTCGTTGGAGTAGGTACTTTCGGTGGCACTCATGGCAACACCGTATTCGTTAAAACCATCTTCTTCAAACAGGCCGTATTCATCGGTCCATTCGGGTGTGGCGGTGTATTTTGCCGCATGCAGGGGTAGAGGCATGGTGAAGCCATTATCTTTATCCTTGCTGACAAAGGTCTGCGGGGTAGTTGCCGTGGTGGCTGGGTGGACGATGAAGTGCTTTGGCCAAGCGGCCTTGGAATCTTCGTTTCGACCGATGATGACTGAGCCATCCATGGTGGCCCGCGGCCCAATTAAAATACTGGTACATGCAGAATAATTCATGGGAGCGCTCCTTTCGCAAGTTGAATAAATTAACGATCTTATTTTATCATTTTTATAATCGAACCGGTTGCCTTTCCGGGGAACTTTAATTATTTTCTCGAGAATTCTCATAAAAATAAATATTTATACATTCCACTGTATGCCCGTCTGTCGGCGAATTTGCCTTAATCCGCGACATCATGCGCGGTTTGGTGGCTATTTGGGGCTAGCTAATGACGGCTAGATGTGGTTAAATGATGAAAGAAATTGGCCAGAAAAGGGGTACCAAGATGAGAAGCCTGTTAGAGAATCGCCGTGAGGTTGTGACGCACCTCTTAATTATGGTGGGATCTGCCGTCATTAGTGCCATTGCCCTGAATGAGTTTTTGGTTCCGGGAAAGATATTTAGTGCGGGGATCAATGGGATCTCCCAAATTATTGCCATGCTGTTGCAGGGCGTGGGGCTTAACCTCAGTACCGGGTGGTTTATTCTACTATTCAACGTACCGATCGGGTTGTTAGGTTGGTTCAAGGTGGGGCGCGGATTTACCCTGTATTCCATCCTGGTGGCGATTCTGACCTCCGTCTTGGCAATCGTGATTCCGGTTCATAATATTGCTAACAACCCACTACTAGCGGCGTTATTTGGGGGGATTCTGACCGGGGTTGGCGTGGCCTACCCGTTGAAGAATGGGTTCTCTACCGGGGGGATGGATATCATCGCCGTGGTCTTGGAGAAGACGACGGGCCGAACCATTGGGACGCTGATGCTGATGATTAATTTTGGCATCGTGTTAGTTGCCGGCTTTCTCTTTGGCTGGGAGAGTGCTTTATACACAATTATCTCAATTTATGCAATGTCACGGGTGGTGGATAGCATTCACACGCGGCATCAGAAACTGACGGCATTTATCGTGACCGCTCATCAAGAACAGGTCATTGCCGAGTTAAATCGGACATTAATCCGGGGGATCACGGCTATTCCTTCCTTTGGGGCGTACACCGGCAAGGCCAGTACCGTCCTCATGACGGTCATTTCGCGCTATGAACTTTATGCATTGGAACATGCCGTGAAGGACGTCGATCCGCACGCTTTCGTGAACCTAGTGAATACCGTGGATATCGAGGGGAACTTCTATAATGAAACGGAACAGCTGAAGTTGAAGCAGGCGACCTCATTGAAAGCCGCGAAAGACAGTCAACAATAGGCGAGGCTTGTTCTAACAGGACGTTATCGGTATAATAGCCCTATCCAAAAACAGAAGGGAATGGACCAACCATGCCAATCGTTAATATCGACTTAATCGCCGGCCGCTCACAGGACCAACTCAAGGCCTTAGTGCAAGACGTTACTGCCGCGGTCACCAAGAATACCGGGGCGCCAGCTGAACACGTGCACGTCATTTTACGTGAGATGCAGCCCAACCGTTACGGGGTTGCGGGTGTTTTGAAGAGCGACGAAAAGTAAAAAACATTTCCGAAATCTTATAAACCGCCACCATTCTCGTTACATCGGGCTTGGTGGCGGTTTCATTTATAAAAACGTTTGGCGTGGGGCACACTTTTCGGTATACTAGACCCATGCGCAACATCACGGTGTTTTTAGGCCGTTGCTAACAACGAATGAATGGAGAGTCTATGACAATGAATGATCAACAATACATGATGGCAATTGACGAAGGGACGACGAGTACCCGGGCTATTTTATTCGACCGGCACGGCCAAATTGCGGGGCAGGCACAACGGGAATTTCACCAATACTTCCCCCAACCAGGCTGGGTTGAACATGACGCAGACGAGATCTGGAATGCGGTTCAATCGGTTATCTCCGATGCGCTGATTGATTCCGACGTGCAACCTTACAAGGTTCGTGGGATTGGGATCACCAATCAACGGGAAACCGCCATTATTTGGGATAAGAAGACGGGGGAACCCATCTATCACGCCATCGTTTGGCAATCCAAGCAGACCAGTGAAATTGCGGATCAGTTGAAGGCTGACGGGTACACCGACGCCATTCACGACAAGACAGGGTTAGTCATCGACTCCTACTTCTCTGCCACCAAGATTCGTTGGATTCTGGACCACGTAGAGGGGGCCCAGGAGCGCGCTGAACGCGGTGAACTCCTCTTTGGGACCATTGATACCTGGATTCTCTGGAAGCTCACAGGCGGCCGGGTACACGCTACTGACTACACCAATGCCAGTCGGACCATGCTGTACAACATTCATGACTTGAAGTGGGATGACGATATTTTGGGTTGGTTAAACATTCCAGCCGCCATGTTGCCAGACGTGCGTTCATCATCCGAAATTTACGGGTACACCGCCGGTTACACGTTCTCTGGGGTTCAGGTGCCAATCGCTGGGATCGCTGGGGACCAACAGGCCGCCTTATTCGGGCAAACCGCTTTTGACAAAGGGATGGTCAAGAACACGTATGGGACCGGGGCGTTCATCGTGATGAACACCGGTGAAGAGCCAACGTTGTCCCACAATGGGTTGTTAACCACCATTGCCTATGGTTTAAACGGTAAGGTAACCTATGCGCTTGAAGGGTCCATCTTCGTCGCTGGGTCCGCCGTTCAATGGCTCCGTGACGGGATGCGTTTCTTCGAACATGCCAGTGAATCCGAAAAGATGGCCGTCGATGCCAAGACGACCGGGAACGTCTATGTGGTCCCAGCCTTTACGGGACTCGGAGCTCCATACTGGAACCAAGAAACTCGTGGGGCCGTCTTCGGTCTGACACGGGGGACGACGCGAGAACAATTTGTGCGGGCCACGGTTGAGGCCATTGCCTACCAGACGCGAGACGTCGTGGACACCATGACCAACGAAACTGGCCTGGACATCCAATCGCTCAGTGTCGATGGTGGGGCAGCGAATAACAACTTCCTCATGCAGTTCCAGGCGGATATTTTGAACACGCCAATCAAGCGGGCTGCCATCAACGAAACCACGGCGCTCGGGGCAGCCTATCTGGCTGGATTAGCCGTTGGCTTCTGGCCCGACATGGATGTCATTCGGAAGATGCACGCTTTACGCGATGAGTTCACGCCACAAATGGCGGCGGACCGGCGAGATAAATGCTACTCCGGTTGGCAGGCAGCCATCAAGGCAACGCAAGCGTTCCAAGCTGAATAAAACACTTATAAATGGTCGCATCTCGGATAACGCTGAGGTGCGATTTTTGTTGTTAAATCGGTTTTTGTAAAATACAAAGTTGGAGAATGCTAGTCGCATAACATAGCACAGAGGCAGACAGGTCCATTTTGACGGCTTATCAAGCGCTTACAGGATAAAACGATAAGATTTTAGGCAACCTGCCGTCGAATACGAACGGCTTGATATCAGCTTGTTGTATGTAGCAACTTCCGTGTTAAGCTCAAGAACATCGCTTGCCAAGTCAAACGCAATAAATGAGCTTTTACCATAAAAGCGGTACAATTATTTTAGAAGGAGGAATCAGCGATGGCAGTGTTTACAGATGAACAAAAAGTGCAGTTATTGTCAGATCTGGTCGCCATTCAATCGGTGAACGATCACGAGTTGGATGTCGCCCAATATTTACAACGAATCTTGGGTGAACATGGGATTGCGGCACGGTTAATTCCGTTAAGCGCTACCCGTTCGAACCTCATTGCGGAAATTGGCCAAGGGAGTCCCGTTCTGGGAATTTCCGGCCATATGGATGTCGTGGCGCCGGGTGATGTGTCAACGTGGCACAGCGCCCCATTTACGCTGACTGAACGTGAGGGTAGCCTCTATGGTCGCGGGGTCACCGATATGAAGGCGGGTCTAGCCGCGCTGGTGATCGCCATGATCGAGCTTCATGCGGCGGGGAAACCGATTCATGGGACCATTCGGTTGCTGGCCACTGTTGGTGAAGAGGTCGGGGAACTGGGTTCCGAAGCCTTCTTTGAAGCCGGTGACATGGACGACGTTGATGCTTTACTGATTGGAGAACCAACGGGGTATCGGATCTTCTCCGCACACAAAGGGTCGATGGATATCAAGTTAACTTCGACGGGCAAGACCGCTCACAGCTCCATGCCAGAGTTAGGTTCCAATGCGATTGACCCCTTATTAGCCTTGTTGAGTCAAGCTAACGTTGCGTTCAGAGACACCGACCATCACAACGACCTCCTGGGAGATCTCACCTTTAACACGACGGTCTTCAATGCCGGGGATCAGGTTAATTCGATTCCGGGTCAGGCCGTGGCTGAGATTAACGTGCGTACGATTCCAGAATTTAACAATCAATTAGTCATTCAGACTTTACAGCAATTGGTGACCCAGCAAAATGATCAAGGGGGTCACGTGGTGATGGACATCTACATGTCCCAGTCACCTGTCGTGGAACCACGAGACAACCCGCTAAGCCGAGTTGCCGCGCGAGTCGGTGAAACCTTCTCCGGACAGGCAATTCCGCGTTTGGCCTTGCCGGCGGTGACGGATGCCTCGAATCTTTTAAAGAAGAAGGGCGATCAGTTCCCATTCATCGTCTTTGGACCGGGTAACGAAACGGCACATCAGATCGATGAACACGTGGACCGTCAGATGTATTTGAACTTTACTACGTTATATGAACAGTTGCTGGAGGCTTATCTCCAGTAAAGAAAAAGCGTCGATCACAATGATCGGCGCTTTCGTTTGTGCTTATTTAGCTAATTTTAGATAATCTTGGAGATAGGTCGCGAGACCATCGTGATCGTTATCTAGTGGCGTCACGTCACTGGCCAGGGCCTTAATCTGTGGCGTGGCATTTTGCATCGCGACTCCCCAGCCGGCGTAGTCAATCATCGCGGTGTCATTGTGTTCGTCACCAAAGGCGATAATGTTTTCGCGTTTGATGTGGTAATGATGGGCGAGAACCTCCATACCAGTTGCCTTTTGCACGCCCTTGACGCCGAGTTCAACGACCGCATTGGGGCCACCCCAAGGTGCGGCGTCGATCTCATCACTGAACTGGTGTTGAATGTAGCTCAACAGGTGTTCTTGGTGTGATCGGTCGACGGCAACGGTCAAGCTCGTGGGGTTTTCTGTTAACGTTTTTTGATTGAGAATTTGGTTTGTCTGAAGAATTGAGGGGAAGAAGCCTAATTCAACGGGATGGTCACGTACGGCTAAGAAGAGATTCTTACCTTCCGCGGCCAACATGTTGATACCCAGTTCTTCACGGTGAGCCAACAGGTCGAAAGCGACCTCACGGTTAAAAGTATACTGATATTCGTCTGCCCATTGGTGGTGGGGAATGTGGCCAAGGCTCCCGTTAAAGTTAATCATGGGGCCATCAAGGTTGAGTTCGTCGTAAATGTCGGCGGAGATCCGGTTGGGCCGTCCCGTCACAATGCTGACAATGTGGCCGGCTTCACGGGCTTGGGTCAGAACGGCCTTAGTTTTGGCAGAGACCTGAGCGGCCGCATTGAGCGTTGTGCCATCGAGATCAATCGCAATTAATTTTCGTTCCATCAAAGGACACCTCACAGTAAATTGATAGTTTTGGTTGTTGACCGATAATTAAGCTAGCCCATTCAATGTACCATATTCCGCGAAAAGAAGCGACCGGAACACCTCTTTACAGGGGTAGTCGATCGCCATTGAAACGCGTATAATGATTGGAGAAGTTTGAAAAAACCGACAGTTTGAACCCTAAAAACAACAATTTGTAAGCTACAAAATGGAGGAATAACGGTGGATTTGCCAAAAGATTTTATCACAAAATATCAGCGCCTCTTGGGACCGGATGCCCCGGCATTTTTTGCAAGTTTCGATGAAACAAGTGAAGGGGGCTACCGCGTTAATCCGTCACGTCCCGAGGTGCCGGCACTAACTGCTGCCCCGGCTGTGCCCTATGCTAAGTTTGGCTACTATGGTCCGGTCAGTGGGCGAAGTCTCGCTCACCAGAGTGGCGCCGTGTACAGTCAGGAACCGAGTGCCATGTTTGTTGGCGCAACGGCTGCCCCCCAACGTGGCGAGCGAGTTCTTGACCTGTGTGCGGCTCCCGGCGGCAAGACCACGCACCTGGCAAGTTACCTAGAAGGGACCGGGTTATTGGTCACCAATGAAATCAATCGTAAACGGGTCAGTGTCTTGGCCGAAAACGTCGAACGATTCGGTGTTAAGAATGCCTTGATTTTAAATGATGCGCCCGAACAACTCAGTCCTGTTTTCCCGGACTTCTTCGATAAGGTTCTAGTCGACGCGCCTTGTTCCGGTGAGGGCATGTTTCGTAAGGATCCAGGGGCCATGGATTATTGGTCACTGGACTATGTTCAGGAGTGTGCGGAACGTCAGCACCAAATCCTAACGGAAGCTCTCAAGATGGTTAAGCCGGGTGGTCAGTTGATTTACTCGACCTGTACGTTTGCCCCCGAAGAGGACGAACAGACCATGGCCTGGGTACTAGACAATTATCCAGATTTCCACCTGGTACCGATCGAGAAGACGGCTGGTGTGATTGATGCCATCCCCGAATGGGCCGATGGTAATCCCGAGTTGAAGAAGGCAGCGCGTCTGTTTCCCCATCTGATGAAAGGTGAAGGGCACTTCGTGGCTAAGCTCGAACGGGATGCCGGTGAGTCCCGGCAACCGCGGGGCAAGGCTAAATTAGGGACGCCACTTACCGCCGATCAACGTCACTTGTGGGCCGACTTCGCCCAGGATGTGTTGGGTACCGCCGACTTTACCGATCTTGTCACGGTTAAAGACCAACTCTTTGCGGTGCCAGCTAATCTGCCGGACCTCAAGCGGTGTCACGTCTTCCGCCCAGGGCTACATCTCGGAACTTTCAAGAAGAATCGTTTCGAACCAGCCTATGCCTTAGCCCTGGCCAGTGATCCCCGGACCACAGCCCACACCCTGACCATTGATGATCAGCAGTGGCGCAAATGGGTCCACGGTGACACCTTTAGCTTGGCGTCAGCCCCAACTAAGGGCTGGTACCTCTTGACCTGCCAGGAACAGCCAGTTGGTTTCGGCAAGGTTGTGGGGAATACGGTGAAGAATTTCTTCCCTAAGGGCTTACGTTTCATGGTGTATGATGATTAATTGCTAATAGCAAAAAGCGTGAACACAACTATTGTGCTCACGTTTTTTTGTATAATGGCGATTGATTTTAGCTTAATAAGTCAGTTGTCGTTGTTCACAATAGTCTCGCAGTTCTCGTGAGAGCAAAAGGTGTTGTTGCTGAAGCTCGTCAATAGACGCCGTTCCCAGCAGTGTCATGATGGTTTTGAGACCCGTTTGCCAGTCCAAGAGGAACTGCGTCGTGGTGGCCTCATCCGTCTTGATCAGGTGGTGGAGAATTTGTCCCGCGCTACCGACGACGTTGGCTCCTAGCGCTAATGCCTTGGCAATGTCTAACGGTTGGCGAACACCACCGGTGGCGATCACCTGTAACTCAGGCTGTCTCCGGGCTTCTAGGAGCGACTCCACGGTTGTCTGGCCCCAACCGGCTAGGTAATCGAGATCCTTGCCAGGTCGCCGAAAGTTTTCGATTTGAGCGAAATTTGTGCCTCCACGACCACCCAGGTCGACTAAGGTGACGCCGACCGCAGCTAATTGTCGAAGAGTCTCATGGGCCATACCGAAACCAACCTCCTTGACGATGATCGGCACGTCGAGGCGCGCCACGGTCTCGCCGATGTTGTCTAACCAGTGAAAGGTCCGGTCGCCCTCGGGCATGACCAGTTCCTGAGCCGTATTAATGTGAATTTCTAGGGCGTCGGCTGCCAGCATGTCCACCACGGTTCGAGCGTCCCGCGAGCCGTGACCGGCGCCAATGTTTGCGAAGACTAAACCGTCGGGGTTATTTTCTCGTAAGGGCGTGAAGGTGGCGATAGCTTGCGAATCCTTGAGTGCAATGCTCTGCGAACCACTGGCCACAGCCATGCCGGTCAAAGCGGCAATCCGTCCCAGACTCGCATTGACCTTGCCCGTACGTGGTGAACCACCGGTCATGGCTTCGATCAGCAGGGGCACTGGCAGGGACAAGGGGCCGAGATGAGTCGTGAGATCCACATCCGTCACAGCCATTTCGGGCAGACTTTGGTGGATGAAACGGAGCTCGTCGAACTGACTAGCGGCCACCGGCGTATAAAATTTTTCCGCCAGCGACAGGTGTTCGTCCTTGCGGTGGGCGTGGCGTGAAATTTCCATGATAAAACTCCTTATTCGATCACGTGATGGACGTTTAATTTCAAGGGTTCAATCCCGCGTTGTTCCCATTCGTGGAGCAGACTGGCAAGATCGCGAGCGGCATCAATAATGACAATGCCACAGTCGCCGCCACCGGCTCCGGAGGATTTGGCGGCGCCACCGATACCCACGGCGATGTCACACATCGTCTTGAGTAACTTGGTTTCAATGGTGACGTGGCTCAGGGTAGCCAAGTGATCCAACAGGTTACGGTTAACCGCAATCTCGCGTTGAATGGCCTGAAGATCCTGATCGTGGAACCCGTCAATCATGCGTTGCAGGCAGGCCTTGCTTTCGCGCAGGAAGGTGTGGTATTCGTGTCGTTGCGTGGCCTTGAAGAGGGCGACCTTGTCGACGAGATGGGAGGTGGAAGCTGGTGTTCCAGTCCACCCGATCATCAAACGTAGAGATTCTGGTGGGGTCAACAGTTCAATCTGGAGCCCTGGCCAGTCGGTATTCAAGAGGTCCGTTAGGCTGAGTTCACGCCGAGCGGAGGCCAACCAATCGCGGTCAAAGGCCTGATAGGCAATCCAACCACCGTAAACAGAGGCGGCGATGTCTCCCAGGGATCCGTTCCCTTGGACGTCGAGGTGGGCGATGGCGGCTAACTTAAAGAGCCGGTCCTTACTCATTTCGAGACCGTAGAATTGGCACAGGGCCTTGATCGTGGCAACGGTGACGGCGGCCGAAGAACCCAGACCGTACTTTTTGCCGTCGGCGCTGTCGAGGTCACTGTTGACGTTTAAGTGGTAGATAGCCAGGGGTTTACCCAGTGACTGGGCATATTGTTCCGTGAGCCGGATGGCCGACAAAATATAGTGAAAGGGATTGTCTCGGTTGTCAAAAACCAACTCGTTCCCTTGACGTTGCCAGTAGAGTGAGTTTTCTTGGTACTGCTTGGAAGCAATTCGCCCGTAATCGTGGCTTGGTGTGATGGTTACCGTCACGAACTGGTTAAGTGCGACAATAATTGCCGGGTAACCGGGTTCAACGACGGCATATTCACCGGCAATATAAAGTTTTCCGGGTGCTTGCGCGGAAATCAAAAGATCAGGTCCCTTCTGTTGCTGTTCAATAAATTTGATGGTTTAGGATAAGTATTTCAGACCGGGGCCCGGGTGGGCGACGATAACATTGGTAGCGCCAAAGAGTTCACTGAAGCGCTGCGTGATGGCGGGAACGGTCGGTTCCTCGCAGAAAACCTTGAGGTTAGGACCGGCATCCAGGGTGTAATAACAGGGGACGCCTTGGTCGCGCAGTTCTTGAACGGCGGCCATGGCCGTTAGCGTGTCGCCATTAAAGTAAGTATAGGGTGGCTGGGCGCTTAGGGTCAGCGCATGCATCCGCATGGCGTTACTTTCGAGAATCTCGCCCAGCGTCTGGAAGTCATGGTCGTGGATCGCAGGCTTGATGGCTGCGAGATCCTGAGCCACGACGTCACGCCAGGCCGCGTAATAGGGCGACGTGGTCACGCTACTCTGCATTCCTTGACGTGAGCTGACCTTCTTATGGTGCGGGTCCAAGACGAGGGCCACGACTGCTAGTGGCCAATCGACCTGTTCAGCAATGGGGACGGCGTAGGAATCGGCATCGCGATGTCCTGCCTGCCATTCAACGAAGCCACCATAGATGGAACGGGTTGCCGATCCAGAGCCGCGACGCGCAAGCCGTGACAGGGCAGGCTTGTCCAAGCTAAGGCCGGCAGCCTTGCTGGCCGCGCCGGCCAAGGCCGCAAAAGCTGAGGCTGAAGATGCTAGGCCGGCCGCGGTTGGCACGTGATTCGTCGAGGATACTCGCGCAAAAGAGGTGCCCGCAGTCATTTGGCGCACCAAGTTAAGAAACGTATGAACTTTTTGACTGGCTTTTTCTGAGAGCCGTTGGCCATTTAACGTGACCTCATCGGCAGACAGGCGATCGTCAAATTCGACGGTGGTGTCGGTGTAAAACTGGTCGAGGGTCAGGGAAAGGCTACTGGTCTGAGGTAAGATGAACTCGGTATCGGCTTTTCCCCAGTATTTAACGAGGGCGATGTTGGTGTGAGCACGAGCTGTAACAGCAGGCATCATTCGGGTTCCTCCTCTAAGTTAAAGCTTTCCAGCCAGGTCTGAGTGGCTCCGGCGGCCGTCAATTCTTGTTGCACGTGTTTTGCAGTTGGTAGGTCGGCACACAGGGCAATCAGGCAGCCCCCCATGCCACCACCAGTTAATTTGGCCCCTAAAGCGCCGTTAGCGGTGGCAATGGCCGTCAGTTGGTCCAGTTCCGGGGAACTAACGCCTAGCCCACGGAGCTGCTCCTGAGCGGCACTCATGACGTGTCCAAGTGCGGGGAGGTCTGGTTGGGCTAATGCGACTCTAGCTTCTTGTGCGAGCAGACCTAACGTGTCAATCTGGCGGGTCGTTTCCTGTGGAAATAAGGTTTTGCGTTGGGCGACGGCGGCGACGGCCTTACCCGTCTGGCCCTTGATCCCACTGTCGGCAATGACCAGGGTGCCATTTAAGGCAAAGGGGATCTGCGTAATGGCTTGGTGCGGCACGAACCAGATCGGCACAGCCGAACTGACCGTAGCCGCATCGATCCCACTTGGATTCCCGTGAGTGATCTTCTCAGCGATGGCGGCGGTGGCCAAGAGTTGGTCGCGGGTCATTGTCCGATCAAAAAAAGCAGTCATTGCGCGCGTGATCGCCACGGCCACAGCGGCTGAGGATCCCATGCCACGTTCGGCAGGCAAATCACTCTCGATCCGCATGGCAAAAGGCGTTTGATGGCCATTGAATCGGTCTAGCAGTGTGTGAATGAGCTTCGCCACGCCCGCAAGGTTCTGTCCCAGTTCGTCGATTGGGCCGTCAAAGTAACGGCTCGAGATCGTTTGGCCGGTAGTGGTTGGGCGCATCGTCACGTTGGTTTGGACCGAAGGCAGGGGTAAGGCGATGGCTGGTTGCCCATAAACAACACTGTGATCACCAATAAGAATAATTTTGGCATTACTTTGCCCGGTAACGGTTCTAGCCACGTCTACTCGCTCGCTTTCTTCATGAAATTATCTACCAGAATATCATACTCTACTGATAACTATTGCGCTAGCTTTGCCCCTGAAAAACTGCCAATCTGTCAAAAATTAACCCTTTCTATAGAATTACCGTCCGATCGGGGTAACGCCACGATAGCGTTGCCTGGCTAAGTGGTGTATCATAGTGCCAGTTATAATCGCAATTGTGCAGAAATTGGTGAGCATATTATGGATAAAGACACGGTTTATGCGGTGGTGGATATTGAAACTACCGGGACCAGTGTGAAAGATGGCGACCGCATTATCCAAATTGGGTGCGTCTTCGTCCAGCATAATCAGGTGATCAATCATTTTGAAACGGATGTGAATCCGCTTCGAGAGATCCCCGCGGCCATCTCAAGGCTAACGGGAATCACCAACAAACGGGTTCGTCACGCGCCACTCTTTGACGACGTGGCCGGGACTCTCTATAGCCTGTTGACGGATACGGTGTTTGTAGCCCACAACGTTAATTTTGATTTACCCTTCATCAACTCGGAATTCGCTCGGGTGGGTTATCCAGAATTAAACATTGCGGCGGTGGATACCGTTTCTCTCAGCCAGATTCTCTTGCCGACAGCCCCAAGCTTTCGGTTACGAGATCTGAGTAGCTACTTCAACATCGAACATGACAACCCCCATTCGGCGGACAGTGACGCCGGGGCGACCGCGGAATTATTTATCTTTCTCTTCCGTCGGTTGCGGGGGTTACCACTGGTGACGCTTCAACAGATGATTGATTTACGACCGGAACTACCGCTCCAAACGGCGGCTCTTTTTGACGTGGCGGTGCGATTGAATACGGCGACACCACGCAAGCTGCCGGACTATCTTTATGTGAAGAATGGTTTAGCCTTGCGGCAGACACAGCCGTTACCAACGGCAACACTGGCTGAACCGAGCACGTATCCGAAAACAAAGAAACAAAAACAGCGGCTGATGCCGGATAACCTGGAATGGCGTCCGGAACAAGCTAAGATGATGAATTACATTTACAACAATTACGCCCACAGTGATCTTCATCCGGTTAAACAGATGATTGTGGAGGCCCCAACGGGCATTGGGAAGAGTCTCGGGTATCTTTTGCCGATGGCTTACCTGACGCAGGGCAACCGAACGGTCGTGATCAGCACGGCCACAACATTACTCCAAGAACAATTATTGACACAAACGGTGCCACTGCTTAATCAAATCGTGCCTTTCACCATGAATGCCGTTTTGGTTAAGGGCGGGCGGCACTACCTGGATCTACAACGGTTTGCCACGACTCTCAAGGTGGCCGAAAGTTCCAAGCAGACGCAATTGCTGAAACTCCGGCTCTTGGTCTGGCTGACCATGACGACCACCGGTGATCTTGATGAGTTACATCTAGCAACTTATCGTGCCCCATACTTCCAAGAGATTGTCCACGAGGGGACCGTGGCTAACGATAACCCCTTCTATGAAGATGATTTCGTTCGACGCCGGGATCAGCGGGTCGCCCAGGCCCAGATTGTGATTGTCAATCATGCCTATCTGAGTGAGCATGCAAGTGAGTTGGGCCAGAACCTCTCGCGGCCATATCTGGTCATCGATGAAGCCCAACACTTGGCCGACAGTACGCTACGTCAGCGACGGACTCAGGTGAAGTTTGCCAACATCGTCAATGAACTACATCATATTCAACGCGAGATCAGTCGTGAGATGGGGACGAGTCTCCTGCGGTTGTTCCATGGGAATACCGCGGCAGTCCGCAGTCTCAATAGCCTGTTGGTTACCAGCCAGAACCTAGAGAAGACGCTGCGCCAATTGGTTAACCAACTCTTCTTGACCTTCTTAGCCGGTCAAAGGGGAAATACCCAAAACCAAGTCATTGAACAACTTATCCCGACCGCTAAACTAGCAGCCATGAGTCAACAGACTCAGCCACTTCTCGATACGATTCAGAAGGATAATACAACCTTACTGATTCAGTTGGGTCGACTGCGGCAACAGTTTGAACAGCACCGTGATCGGTTTGCATCTTCAGAACGTTACATCTTCGAACAAGTTGACACGCGGGTTCACGTGATTGATGATGACGTGGTGCAGCTAGTGGCGATCTTCGATCAGGTGACGCAACAGGGACCGGCTAGTCTATTCTGGCTGACGATTAACCACGTTGGTGATCGCAATAGCCTGCAACTGGCTAGTGGTTTATTGGCGACGGAAGGTTTCTTGCGCCGTCAGATTTACACGCATTTCCAGCCGGTCTTGTTAACCGGGGCGACCCTGTTCTCCTCGGGACGTTCACAATACATTCTCGATCAGTTCGACCTCGAACGGGATGAGACGACCACGCATCGCATGCGGTCGAGTTTTGACTACAGTGAACAGGCCGAGTTGTTTGTGGCGGACGATGGTCCAGACTTGAGTAAGGTGTCAACACGTGACTATATTGTCTATTTGTCTACTGCAATAACCCAATTGGCGGGATCTGTAAACAAGCAAACGTTGGTCCTTTTCAACTCGCTGAGTGTGATCGAACAGGTCTACCAGCAGTTGGTCAAGCAACCCGAATTTGCTAATCGGGAGATCTTTGCCCAGGGGATCAGTGGGAGTCGCGAACGAATTGCCAAACGATTTGCGACCAGTCATGGCGCCATCTTGTTAGGCGCAGCTAGTTTTTGGGAAGGGATTGACCTGCCCGCAGAGCAGCTGGAACTTCTGATTGTGACGCGCCTGCCATTTGATTCGCCTGACCGGGTCTTCGTGAAGGCCAATTATGCGCGTTTGGAGGCAGCGGGGAAGAACCCGTTCTACAATGCGGCATTACCGGCGGCCACCTTACGCCTGCGTCAAGGGGTAGGTCGATTGATTCGAACGCCGACCGATCGCGGAGCCATTGTGATTTTGGATCAACGGCTCCTAGAGCGACAATATGGCAAGAGTATTCTGCGAGCCTTACCCGCCGATCTTAGCCGGACGGACGGCGACATTACCACCATTTCACAAGGGTTGGTTAAATTTTTTGAAAAAAAGCCGAACAACCCGGTGACGCCCCCGGAAGTTTGATATAATTGGAAAAGATTGAATTCTGATAAGGGAGTACGAAGAGAATTGATGAGACAACAATATCAACGGCGTCGGCGGCCACGCCACTGGGTGCTCCTGAGCATTCTGGTCATTGTCCTAGTGCTGTTAATCAGTGCAGGCTATGTGATTCGGCGGGCTACTAAGCCGCTCAGCCAGGATCAGATTAGGGCGGAACGAATCGCCCAGAAATCAGGTCATCTGACGAGTACCAGTGATTTTTACTGGACGAATTTAAATTCCACCTATTACACGGTAGCCGGTAAGAATAAGCAGAAACAGGATGTTTATGCGGTTATCTCCAAGTCGGGCAAGGATGTCACCGTACTAAAACAAAGTGCGGGGATGTCACGGAATACGGCACTCCAGCAGGTCTGGAAACGTAATCCCAAGAAGGTGCTGTCGGCTGCTCTACGGATCTTTAACGGCAAGCCGGCCTGGCAAGTGGGTTATCTCAATCAGAGTGGTAAGCTCTGCTACGTGACCTTCCAGTACAGTAATGGAAAGGTTCTCCAGCAGATCGCCAACATTTAGCAAGGAGGATGACGATGCGACTTTCTAAGCGAGCACAAGCAGTGCGCCCTTCGGCAACTTTAGCAACCGGCCAACGGGCCAGAGAACTCCAAGCAGCAGGAGTCGACGTGATCAATCTGAGTGTGGGCCAGCCGGATTTCCCGACGCCGGCGCCCATCAATGCCAAGGCCGTGGCGGCCATTAATGCCGGAACGGTCGACGGTTATACGGATACGGCGGGAATCCTCCCACTGCGCGAGGCTGTCAGCCAGCAGGTTCGGCGGTTACATGGGATTGACGTGTCCGCCAATCAGGTAGTCGTGACGACTGGGGCCAAGTTGGCCTTGTATGCCCTTTGCCAAGTTTTATTGGATCCCGGTGACGAAGTCCTCTTGCCAAAACCCTACTGGGTCAGTTATGCTGAACAAGTGGGGCTGGCCGGAGGTCGTCCGGTAACGGTCGATCCTCAGGCAAACTTGAAGGTGACACCAGACCAATTGGCACAAGCCTATACGCCACGTACCCGGGCCTTGATTCTCAATTCGCCACAGAATCCCAGCGGGGTAGTCTACTCTCAAGCGGAATTACAGGCGATTGGTGAATGGGCAGTTGCCCGAGATGTGCTGGTCATTGCCGATGATATTTATGGTGAACTCGTTTATGATGGCTCGACAGTAGCGCCGTCGATCGTGGGGATTACCCCGGCCATTACGGCGCAGACCGTGTTGATCGGTGGGGTCTCCAAGACCTATGCGATGACCGGCTGGCGGATTGGCTATGCCATTGGCCAACCAGCACTGATGCAAGCGATGAAGACCGTGTTATCCCATATGACCGGGAATACGGCTGCCGTGAGTCAGGTGGCCGCTCAGGCGGCGTTGACCATGGACCAAGCATCGGTTGTTACCATGCGCGCTGATTTCAAACGGCGACGTGATGCAATTTACCCACTGCTGACGGCCTTGCCTGGCTTTCATTTAGCGGGTAAGCCGCAGGGGGCCTTCTACTTCTTCCCAGATATTACGGCGGCGATGGCCATCAAACAGGTGGCCACGTCGAGTGAGTTTGTCGCCAAGGTGTTAGAAGAAGCTCACGTGGCGGTCGTCGCGGGAGAAGCCTTCGGCATGCCGGGGCATATTCGCCTCAGCTACGCGTCTAGTCTGCCCGTGCTCTTGACGGCGATGGACCGTTTAAAACAGTTTATGCAAGATTAAAAATTTATTGTGAGATGGAGGAATGATTGTGGAACAGATCAACATTATTGATGCCAGCAAGCACGTCGATGAAAAAGTAAAAATTGGTGTCTGGCTCACCAATAAGCGTTCCAGTGGGAAGATTGCTTTCCTACAATTGCGGGACGGAACCGCTTTTTTCCAAGGTGTCGTTCTTAAAAAAGCCGTCGACGAAGCAACCTTTGAATTAGCAAAGGAAATTCGTCAAGAAACCAGTATGTGGATCACAGGGATCATTCACCAGGATGACCGGTCACACTTTGGCTATGAAATCGAAGTTGAATCGATCGAAGTTATTGGCGAAAGTGAAGACTATCCTATTACACCTAAAGAACACGGGGTTGATTTCTTAATGGACCACCGTCACCTTTGGCTGCGTTCATCTAAGCCACACGCTCTGATGCGGATTCGTAACGAGGTTATCCGGGCCACTTATGAATTCTACAACAAGGAAGGTTTCACCAAGATTGATTCCCCAATCTTGACGGGGAGTGCGCCTGAAGGAACGACCGACTTGTTCCACACGGAATACTTTGATCGTGACGCTTACCTGTCACAATCCGGGCAACTTTACGCCGAAGCCGGGGCCATGGCCTTTAACAAGGTCTTCACCTTTGGTCCAACGTTCCGGGCTGAAAAGTCCAAGACGCGTCGTCACTTGATCGAATTCTGGATGATTGAACCCGAAATGGCCTTCATGCACCAAGAACAAAGTCTTGAAGTTCAAGAACAATACGTGGCTTTCTTGGTTCAAAATGTCATTGACCACTGTGCCGCTGACTTGAAGACCTTGGACCGTGACGTTGACGTTCTGAAGAAGTACACGCACCTGCCTTACCCACGAATCAGCTACGATGAAGCTATTGAGTTGTTGAAGGCTAATGGCTTTGACGTGGACTGGGGTGTCGACTTCGGATCACCAGAAGAAACCTTCCTGGCCGATCATTTTGACAAGCCCGTCTTCGTGTTGAACTACCCGAAGGCTATCAAGCCATTCTACATGAAGCCACATCCAACGCGTGACGATGTTTACATCTGTGCTGACCTCTTAGCCCCAGAAGGCTATGGGGAAATCATTGGTGGGTCCGAACGTGAAGTAGACTACGACAAGTTACTCGAACAAGTTAAGAAGGCTGGCCTCGATCCAGAGGAATACAGCTGGTACCTTGACTTGCGGAAGTACGGGTCCGTGCCTCACTCTGGTTTCGGGATGGGTCTCGAACGCTTCCTGACCTGGATTACCGGTGAGGAACACGTCCGTGAGGCGATTCCATTCCCACGGTTGTTGAACCGTATTTACCCATAGAAATTAACGGATCACACGACCGGACTGCCTGTTGGCGTTCGGTCGTTTCCTTTATACGGCGATTTGTGAGCCGTAACGTGTCAATGATAGGGGGTCATGATAAATGGATGATTTTATGCGACGCTATATTCAGGGTGGTCAGACCAGTGTGGCCAACTATCTCCTCGATAATTTTCGAGCGGTGGGGATGACCACGGATCAGTTATTGGTATACATTCAGTTGCGTCGCGAGATGGATCGAGGCGTGCTTATGCCCGATGCCGATAAGCTCGCCAAGAGACTGGGCTGGAACCAGCAGCGCGTCTATCAGGTATTACATGAGATGATTGAAAATAAGTTGATGACCATTGAAAGTGTCACAACATCTCAAGGCCAGAGTCAGGATGCCTATGACTTCCGTTTGCTAATCGAGAAGCTTAGCCAATTGTCAGTCCAAGAGAAAACGGTCGTGGCTAAGGCCGCTAGACAAGCCGAAACCACCGACCGGGCCACCGTGTTTGGCCAGATCGAAACCGAATTTGGTCGGCCACTCTCGCCTCTGGAGATGGAGAGCATTAACCATTGGTTAGATGACGACCATTACAAGCCCGAGCTGATCCAACTAGCCTTAAAGGAGGCCGTCCTCAACCAGGTCTATAACCTCAAGTACATGGACCGAATTCTACTGAATTGGGAAAAGAAGAACCTCACAACGGCAGTCCAAGTCCAACGTGACAAGGAACGCCAACAGCCACGGCGAAGTGCCAAACCGACGACGCCCGGTGGTGAGGTACCTGACGTGCCAATCTTTAAGTTAACGGATAATTAGATAGCCTAAGGGGAATCCCCGTTGATCGTTTTTTAATGACGATTGGTGGGGATTTTTTTGTCGTTGCCTATGGAGCTCTTATAGGTTGGCTGGTATAACAATGTGCTGACAAGATTAGCGTGACAAGTTATGAGGTATCTTGCCAGATAACAGGCAGGGATAATTGTCAATTTTAAAAAAGTTGAACGGAAAATTTTTATTTAATTCATTGATCAGGCACCGCGTTTGATTCAAAGTTTTCAGCAGTGTTTTGTTTTCGTCACTGTGGCCGATAAAAACAAATTTAGCCGGAGGAGACCAGGGATGGAGCCAGCCGTGGCGGTACTGTTAGACCGAGAGGGCTTTCTCGGCCTTACAGTACGGGCGACCTTTAAGACCCGCGTTCGGGGCTTAAAGTCGAGCGAGAAGCCCTAGGGGCTGAAGCGGCCCCACAGCAGGCGTAATCCCTGGCAGCCGCAGGCGGCCCTTTATCACTAAACTAGGAGACAACAAAAAACCTCCCCAACGCAACCATAAGCGGTTGAGTCGGGGAGGTTTAGACTATCGTGTTAATTTTTATTGTCGTCAGCGTTATTCGTAGATGACGTCTGCGTGTTGTTATCATCGTCATTTCCGTTACCGCTAGGCTTCTGCTCCGTGCTTGAGGATTCCTTACTGGTGCTAGATTCAGTCGTTGAGGATTCCGTCTTAGAAGAGCTGGAACTGGTCGTCGCTTGATTGTTACTGCTGTAGGCCGAGGAATTCGTGTTGTTGGTCGACCCATATTGACTGGTTGCCGTGGTATCTGTGACGGTGCCAGGGTGGCCAGTGACGTAGTATTCTGTCTTGCCATTTTGAGTCGTCCGAGTGACGGTACTTGGGGCTGTCCAGTCGGTGTTGGTACTCTTAGCGGCAAGATAGCTCATTTCATACTTGTAAATTTCTTGGGCAATCGTGGTCTGGGATTCACTGACGTAGTGGCCGGCCTGGAACTGCTTATCATAACCAGTCCAGACAGAGACGGCATAGTTCTTGGTGTAACCCGTGAACCAGGAGTCCATCGTGGCGCCATCTGGGACCTTGTCGGCGTAGTCGTCAGGATAGGAATCAGTCCCAGTCTTCCCGGCTTGGTAAAGCCCGGAGATGGCGGCTGAACGACCGGAACCACTTTCATTGGTAATGACATCCTTCATCATATCGGTCAACATGAAGGCTGTAGCGGCGCTCATAGCACGTTTACCAGTGGAAGCGTAGTTATGCTTCTTGCCATCCTGTGTGACCACCTTGGAGACCAGGTAAGGCTTGTAGTAGGTCCCGCCGTTGGCGAAGGCCGCGTAGGCGGCAGCTTCCTGTTCGGAGGAGATGTACAACCCGATCCCATTTTGTAAGGTCAACGTCTTATCAAATGTCATTCCTAAGCCTTCGAGGAACTTTGTGGCCTTAGAAATCCCAACATTTTGTAAGGTCCGAACCGCCGGAATGTTCCGAGATTCGTAGAGGGCCTTACGCATGGTAATCGTGCCTTGATATTGCTTATCCCAGTCATAGAGGCTCTTGTCGGTCCCAGGATACGTAAATGCCGTATCCTTGACGGGTTCGTAGGTTGGGTAGTAGAGATGTTCAATGGCTGGCCCATAGTCCATCAGAGGCTTAGCCGTTGAGGCACTGGACCGGTCCGTCTGGACGGCACGGTTCAACCCAAAGGTAACATTCCCAGTCTTTCGGCCACCAATCATGGCGACCACTTGACCATTATTAGGGTTCACAATTGTGGACCCAACTTGGAACTTACTGGAAGGAAAGTTGACGTAGTTACCTGAGTTGACGATGCTGTAAAGCTTCTTCTGGGCACCCATGTCGAGGTTGGTGTAGACCTTCAGCCCACCGGTAGTGGTGTTGTAACCCTTAGCCTTGAGTTCGGCGTACACTTGTTTCAAGTAGGCGTCGATGACCTTGGTCGTCTTGGCGTCGGTTGTGGTTGAATGATGGGTCTTAACCAACCCGGTCTTGATGTTCGTGGCCTTAGCTTGCGCGGCCTGGGCGGACGTGATGGCATTGTTCTTCGCCATGGCGTCTAACACCAGGTTCCGCCGCTTCTCGGCATATTGGGGGTAAGTCGTCGGATCATAGTCGTTGGGGGCTTGAGGCATCCCAGCGAGGAGGGCCAACTGTGGTAATTCGAGATCTTTCAGGTCCTTACCGTAGTAATACTCTGCGGCTGTTTGCATCCCGTAGACCCCGTTACCCATGTAGACCTTGTTAATATAATATTCCAAGATCTGATCTTTGGAATAGTTGTGGTCGACCTTGAGGGCCAACCAGGCTTCTTGGGCCTTACGCTTCAAGGTTCGATCGGCGGCCGCCGTTGAGAAGACGGACAGTTTAACCAATTGCTGGGTTAAGGTACTCCCACCTTGCATCCCCAGAGAAGACCCGGTGACGTTAGCAAATGCGGCACCGACAATCCGAATAGGGTCAACCCCATTGTTCTTGTAGAAACGCCGGTCTTCGGTGGAAACCACGGCTTGTTTCAGAGTGGTCGGGATCCCGTTATTTCTAACGTAGTTTCGGTTCTGAGCCCCCAACCGGGAGATGACCTTACCGTTGGCGTCATAGACGCGTGTGGAGGTATCACTGGAAAGGGCGGACTGGGTAATCTTCGGGGCGCTCTGGGCGTAGAAGAAGAAAAGCCCGGCGCCGGCCAAGATTCCTAGGACACCGATTGCCACGATAACGAACAGCACCCGGCGAAAAGTGCGCCAACCGTTGTGCGGTCGTTTGGGGCCGGAGGTGGACGCGTTATGGCGACTCATCCGCGTACCACCGGTAGAATTGTTACTAGACATGTTAATCTCCTTTGCGTTTAAACGTGTTCGCTGCTAGAGCAGCTGATCCACGGCTTTGAGATAGGGAACCGGTAGCTGCAATTGCGCAGGCAAAAGGATTCCCTTGGCAGCGATGTCCGCATAGGGCACGGACTTACGGCCGCCTTGAATTTGTTGATCCCAGAAGGTGAACAGGTCTTCGGCACGGTACAGATAGGTTTCATGGCGACTGACAAACTTAATAATAGCAAAACAAATGCCGCCCTGAGCCGTGCAGGCTCGCATGTGATCGATCTGGTGTTGATGAAAGTTTTTCAACGGGAAGGAGGACTTGTTCTTGGTTTCCTTCGCGTCGAAGTCGAGGTAGTGGCCCCGATAGACCCCGTTGTAATCAGTCGTGGACGCGGTGCTGAAGTAGGCTTCCTTAATCACAGCTGCACTGCGTTTGGGATAATCGACCTTAACGATTTGGATGGGGGTTGGCTTCTTGTGAACCACCGCCAATCCACGGGTCTCATAATACGTGTTACTCTGGTTGAGCTCTTCCTCTAGCGTCATGCCCCGTTTCCCATAATTAGTATAGGAACTGGGAAACTTGGGCCCCGACGGTGTCACTGGTGTTTGATAGGCATTCCCATTGGGATACCGAATAGTCATCGACTCCTCACACTCCTTGTCGAAAGCTGGTTCGCATTTGTGGCCCAGTTATTGACATTATACCAAGGTGGGGCAGAAATAAAAACTCCCAAGCAGACTGGACGCCAGACTTTTCCAATAATTTAACGTCTTTTCATTGCTCCCACCGAAAATCTTCGCTAAACTATAGGAAGAACAAAGGGGGAATTCTGGTGAGTCGACTGTGGGTGACGGGTTATCGAAGCTATGAACTCGGGGTCTTTGGCACCGAGGATAAGAAACTTCTGGTTCTAAAGGACGCGCTAAGAAAAGTTCTCATTGGTAAAATTGAAAATGGCACTGATTGGCTGATTACCGGGGGGCAACTGGGAGTCGAGCAGTGGGTCATCGAGGTTGCCTTGACCTTAAGAGATGAGTATCCAGAGCTGAAGATCGCGATGATGACGCCGTTTGCCGAATTCGGTAACAACTGGAATGAAGCCAATCAGGCCCAATTAGCCAGCATCATGAGTCGCACGGACTTCCATGAACCGGTCAGTGCCCAACCTTATCACAGTCCCCAACAGTTAAGAAACTATCAAGAATTTATGTTGACCCATACAGATGAAGCCGTGATGGTTTATGATTTAGAGGTTGAAGGCAAACCTAAGTATGATTACCGGGCGATTGAAAAGTTCCAGGAGCAACATACTTACCCCCTGACGATGGTTGATATGGAATGGCTACAAGAAAGTGCCAATGAATATCAAGAAAATTTAAATAATGGTTCCCAATTTGAATGAAAACTGGTATTATTAATATTGCCGGTTTGATATGACAACGAGGTGTAAATAATCGATGGAAAACATTAAGTTCACTCCAAAAGAAATTTTGCAAAAGCAATTTCGACAAAAGATGCGTGGTTACGATCCAGATGACGTTGATACGTTCTTGGACAACGTGATCAAGGACTACGACACCTTTGTTAAGGAAAATCAACGCCTGCAAGACGAAAACGAACGGTTGTTAGCGAAGGTTGATGAATTAACGAAGCAAGTGCAAGTTGGCGTTAGCCAACCGCAAACTTCGACAACCAGCCAACCAACGTCCAGTGTCACCAACATGGATATTCTCAAGCGTTTATCCAACTTGGAACGTCACGTTTTCGGTTCACAATTAGATAATGATCCAAACGAGTCACATCGTTTGTAGAATTATAAAGACTGGTGTAAATCCTGAGTAATCGCGGTCGGCTTATGTCGGCTGAGGAAAGTCCATGCTCGCACAGACTGCGATGTCTGTAGTGTTCGTGCTCGGTGAAAAAATAAGCCGGGGAGCGTTAGCAATAACGTTACGGCGGGAAAAAACGGCTAAGGCTTCGGCTATGCTTGAGTATCCCTGAAAAGTGCCACAGTGACGATACGTCTAGGAAAACCTAGGCGGTGGAACGCGGTAAACCCCTCGAGCGGGCAACCCAAACTTTTGGTAGGGGCGCTTCACATATGGAAATGAACGAAATGTGGGGGGAGAGGAAACTCTCGAGATAGATGATTACTGCCAGTCAATCGTTTGCCTGAAACGGTTGGGTGGTACAAAACATGGCTTACAGGGATTTACACCATGTCAGGTCGGTGGGAGCTTGCTCCCACCTTTTTTTATAGCTAATTTATGGGGTGAAAGGCCTTCGGTGGTACACTGAAGGTAAAGTCGACTTGTCGCGGTAGCGGTCGACGGCGTTCGCCATTTAAAGCATTGTACCGTGGAGTCAGAAACAAGGAGGATGTTATGAAAAAATTTCATTTATACGCCGCCACTGCGAGTGGTATCGAAGCCATCGCTGGGCGTGAATTACGGGAACTGGGCTATGATACCCAGGTTGAGAATGGCCGAGTTCGCTTTGATGGGACGATCGAAGATATTCTGCGAACGAACCTCTGGCTCAGAACGGCCGACCGGGTGCGGATCATCGTGGCCGAATTCGATGCCGTAACCTTCGATGAATTGTTCGAAGCCACCAGGGCCGTTGCTTGGGATGAATTACTCCCAATGGACGCCGCCTTCCCCGTTGAAGGTCGTTCCAAGAAGTCGCAATTACATAGTGTGCCTGACGCCCAAGCGATCGTGAAGAAGGCCGTTGCCACTAAGTTGGCTGCGGTCTATCACCGGCGGACGCGGATGCCGGAAACGGGTGCGACGTATCCTTTGGAAGTGATGATCGACAAGGACCACGTGATGTTAACGCTCGATACCACCGGCCCGAGTCTCTTTAAACGCGGCTACCGGGTTGGTAAGGGTGGCGCGCCGATTAAGGAAAACATGGCGGCGGCCTTGATTGCCCTGACCAGCTGGCACAAAGATATGCCATTCTGGGATCCCGTCTGTGGGTCCGGGACAATCCCCATTGAAGCCGCATTGATTGGCCGTAACTTGGCCCCGGGCTTCAATCGCGACTTCACCTGTGAAAGTTGGGACTGGGTGCCACAAGAGTTGAGTGACCAAGTCCGTGACGAAGCCGACGCCAAGGCCGACTACGACACCCCCTTACAAATTTTTGGGAGTGATATCGACGAAAACATGGTCGCCATTGCCAAGAAGAACGCCCAAGAGGCCGGCTTGTCACAAGATATCACTTTCCGCCAGTTAGCGGTTCAAGACTTTGAAACTGACCTGAAGCATGGGGTCATTGTCGCCAACCCACCTTATGGGGAACGATTAAGTGACCAGGCTAGTGTTCGGGAACTCTACAAGCAAATGGGAGAAGTCTTCCGGCCCATGACCGACTGGTCAACCTACGTGCTGACAGCCGATCTGGAATTTGAACACTTCTACGGTAAGAAGGCCACGAAGACCCGGAAGCTTTATAACGGGGCGCTTCGGACAGATTACTTCCAGTTCTGGGCACAGCGACAACCACGGCGGTCGAAGGAGTAGATAGCGTGATTAAGACGGATTGTGTTTTCTGTCAAAAGAGCGACATTGTTTTGGAGAATGACTTGGCTAAGGCCTTCTGGGATCTACATCCGGTCCGTAAGGGACATCTCCTGATCGTGCCCAAGCAGCACTATGCCACGTATTTTGATATTCCGGGCCCGACCAAACGGGCCATGGATGCGCTCTTGGCAGATGGCCGATCTCTGTTGGACCGGACCTATCAGCCAGCCGGCTATAACATCGGGATTAACGTGGGAGCGGCCGCCGGTCAAACGGTGATGCATGCGCACGTTCATCTGATTCCCCGTTATACGGGCGATGTGCCCGATCCACGTGGTGGTGTTCGGAAGCTCATCCCCGCAGCCGTGAAGCGAATTCTAAAATAAATTCATGAGAGTCTTGGCAAATTCGCTGAGACTCTTTTGTTAGCTTTCGAGTTAAAGCGCCTGATGCGCAATGAATTAGTGGCGTAAATATTTGGCGTGAAGAGATTACTGTACGACTCAGCTCAATCGGGTTTGCATGGTTGCTAAAGTTAGTGACTTTCTTAAGGTTATCCGAAGTAGTGGTTATTTCGGGGTGAAACTGATAAGCTAGCTTTGTGGTTAGGGGCCACACGAGTTTAATTAAGCTAAGGGGGAGTTTAAAATGAAAAAAGATCGGATTGTCTTAACGACCTTAGTCGTCTTTGCGGTCATGTTCTTAAGCCTGGTGCTCGTTTTAATGAAGTCACCACTTTGGTTGGCATTCCCACTGGCGTTTGCCGCTCTGGGTGCCGTATGTTACGGCGTAGAAGGAATTGTCGAAAATAAAAAACAACAGCGCAGTGAGCGCAAAGCTTAATCGTAAAAATAAAGAGGCCGGTGAGCCTCTTTTTTCGTGGTTTACGTTAGCCAAACAGCTTGGTAGAATGAACGAGTAAAGGATGATGACGCAATGTGAATTGGCAAGAAGAGCAAGCGGATGGTGGAGACTACCTGAAGGTGGCCGCGTGCACAGCGGTCATCGGGCAATCGGTGTTGAGTCTGGCCTTAACGGTTCGGCCAACCCCAAGGGCCCAGGCGGTGATGGCCGCTATTTATTTGGCGGTGAAGTTCACGGCCCCCGCCTTTATTTGGGGAATTCTCTTCACAACTAGTCGAACGACCCGGCCAACTCCCGGCTACGGGACTTACCTGAAGAATCAGACGCCAACACTGTTTTTACCGACGGTGATCTGGACGGCGCTCTATCTATGGCTAATGCCCGGTGTTCAGCAGCATGGCTGGGCTCACGGTTGGGGAGGACTTCTCTGGCAAGCCGTGAGTGGCAATGCCGCGCCGCATCTGTGGTATAACACGATGATGCTTCAGTTCATTCTATTGATGCCGGCCTTTTGGTGGTTGCGTGCTCGGGCGAACCGACCGCAAGCTGCGAAGCGTTGGGGATTAGGCATCGGAATCCTCTGTGCGCTCGGGATAGGAGAATTTACGTTGTTCGTCTATCCGACCAGTCGTTTTGACCACTGGTATCTTTTGGATCGGATTTTCCCAGGCTTTCTCTTGTACGCCGTGTGCGGCGTTTTGTGTTGGCGCTACTGGGTAGCCTGGCAACGATGGCTGTCACGCTACTGGGGATTTTTTTCTGGTAACGTGTGTGGCGTGGATCGCTCAGAACTGGTCGTTGCGTCAGTGGAAGATGCCGGTCAGTTTTACCCAGACGAGTTATTATTTACCGGCAACGGTGATTTTTGATTTGGGAGTCATCGGCTTGATTTTGGCGTTTGCTGGTTTTCAAATACGACGTCAGGCCCCGTCATTAGGGTGCGTTCACCAATTAGCACAATTGGCCTATCCATCGTATCTCGCCAATGTCTTCTGGCTTCAGCTGATCTGGCGCGGCGGTGGGGCAACGCTGACTAGGGCGCACCTAGGTCTGGGAATTCTCGTATGTTATGGACTGACGTGGATCGTTTCATTTAGCTTTAGCGCCTTGATTGCCCGTCCTATCAATTTAATCAAATGGAGGAAACAGCCATGGACAGAACACAACCGGTAGAACTTGTCACGATGATTCTCGTGACGGATCCTGTCACTAAGCGTGTCTTGGTGGAGGATAAAGTCAATGTACCTTGGAAGGCCGGCCACAGCTTTCCCGGTGGTCACGTGGAGGTCGGCGAAAGCTGTGCCACGGCGGCAATGCGGGAGGTGGCCGAAGAAACAGGTTTACACTTACATAGTTTGCGTTTCTGTGGTACCTGCGAATGGTTCGACCCAACCCGAGAAAAACGGAAGCTAGGCTTGTTGTACCGTAGCGATGATTTTTCTGGTGAACTGCGTGATAGCAATGAGGGACCTAATTCATGGCTACCCTTGTCGGAATTGACGGCGGCCAATAGTGCCTCTAGTCTCATGACGTTGTTACGGGTCTTTAACCACGAACTTCCAGCCGTGGTCAGTGGCGAGTGGAACGGCGATCTGGCCGCGGACGCTGGCTGGCAGGTCTAGGTCGATTTTCAGGCAACCGGAACCGCGCAAGGGTTAGAAACGTGTATAATTAGGGTAAAGGAAGCGATGATGATGAAAACAACGAGACAGACCCAACGGTGGTATGGCTATTTCTTCATTGGTTTGAGCGTTCTTGCCCTGATTTTGGCGGGGCTACTACCGTTAGCCTTAGTAGAGCGGGCTTTGATTTTGACAACTGCGGTGACCTTGATGGCCTATGGGATTAGTTACCAGTCCCGATTGACTCGGGGGTGGTGGCTGACGCTGGTTGTTATAGGTGGTGGCCTAATTCTTTTGGATTTAGTCGTGGCCTTAATGACGCCGGCATTGTTCCTAACCTTCCTGGAATTCTTGTTACCGCTGACGTTTTTGGTGGTGCTTTTGGGCTATCTACGGCGATTAATCTAGGACTGGTCGAATTGGTTTTTGCCAGTGTATCTGGAACGAGATATCAGCAATTTTAATTTATAAATAAGTAAAGGCGTCGAACAACTATCTTGAAGATAATTGTTCGACGCCTTTTAACAATATGTCACTACCTGGTGGTGATCAACTGCGGCCGATCACGGCTACCTAAATCAGGCGAATAGGGTGACCAGAATATCCCAGGTCATGTGAACCGCAATTCCAGGCCAGAGAGATTTGCTACGAGCGTAGAGCCAACCGAAGAGGACCCCAAGCGCGGCAACGGAGACGAGATTACTAATCCAAGCCATGGGGCTCATTGCGGGAACTGTCGTGAGGTAACGGGGAATGTGTAGACTGGCGAAGGCCACGGCCTGAATGATGTTAGCTGTGGTTAAGGAATAACGCGTCAACAAAACATTGAGGAAGTAGCCCCGAAAGACGAACTCTTCACTGATCCCCACCACTAAGAAGTAGCGTCCCCAGAACTCGGGGCGGAAGCTGTGATTGATTCTCAGGCCATGATGGGCCAAGATGAATTGGCCAACTAGGTAGACGATGACCAAAGCCAAGACAAGATAACCGGGTATGAATCGCCAGTTAGGGTGCCATTGATCGCGGTTCGCCAGATACAAGTCACTCGGTGCTGCCTGATGGAGGAACCAAGCCCCGGCACCTAGCCAGACGGTGAGTTTGATGGCATCCAAGGCTAGTTCCTGGGACCAGCCCGTAAGGTGGTTTTCGATAGGGACGTTGAGGACGATCTGGACGATTAACCAGACTAGCCAAAAGCCAATGAGGTTGAAGACCAGTCGTCGAGAGGTGATTGAACGTGACATGGACGACACTCTTTTCTAAAATAAAGGTTTACCCATATTGTAGAACACTTTTACCGAGTTGACTGTAAAGTTTAGGTAAGGAACACGACTAACTAATAATGTAATCAGTGTATACATTTTAAGTAATCAGTGTTAACATGAAGTGTGAACAGTGCTTTGACGGGATTTTAAGGAGGTTGAGGCAAATGACGGAGAAACCCTATCATCGAGAAAATTTAGCCGCGGCGATTGCCCAGCAGGCGCGGATTCAGTTGGAAGATCAGGGGGTCGGCAAGCTATCGTTACGCCAGATTGCCCGGTTCTTGGACGTGACGCCGGCCGCGGTCTACCGGCATTATCCGGATAAGGCCAGTCTACTGGGCCAGCTACGTACTGCGATTGGGGATGAACTGACCGCGACCTTGCGGGAAGGTGTATTGGATTCGGCGGATGCGACGGTCATGTTGACGCGGATGGTGACCAACCTCTTGACCTATGCGGATCAACATCCCCAAGCGATTGCTTTCGTTCTAACGACGCCACTGGCGGTACCACAGAGCCTCCAGACGGTGGTGACCCTATACATGGCTCAACATCCAGTCACGAACGCTACAGAGAAGCCGATACAAGCCTGCTGGACCTTTTTACTGGGCGTTCTCTTGACCCGTGATGCGGGGATGACGGCGGAATGGGTGGCCACCCAACTGGCACGACTACTGGGTAATTAGCGCAACGATCAGTAGGGGAAAGTTCTTTACTTTCAAAAAGTAAGTGATAAACTTAAAGCCATCGTGCCGACAATTAGCCTTCCCAATCACGGGAATTTGAAATGAGGTCATTTAACTATGGAAACGAAATTTATGGAACTTGCGAAAAAGCGGCGGAGCATCTACGCCTTAGGTCGAGATGTGAAGCTCAGTCAAGACGACCTGGTTACTTTAATTAAGAACAACGTGAAGCAGGGCCCCTCGGCTTTTAACAACCAAACGACGCGGGTCGCTATCTTATTTGGCGATTCACACGAAGAACTTTGGGATATCGTCATTAACCGGTTGAAGCAAGAGGTGCCAAACGCCGACGCCTTCAAACGGACAGCGGCCAAGGTTAACCGTTTCAAGGCAGCCTATGGGACGATCCTGTTCTTTACCGAGACGAAGACGGTCGCAAAGTTCGAACACGACTTCCCACTCTATGCGGCTAACTTCCAGGATTGGTCAGAACAATCGCAAGGGAATGCCCAGTATGCGGTTTGGACGTCACTGGCGGAGAATGGTGTTGGGGCTAATCTCCAACATTACAATCCACTGATCGATGATGACGTTCACAGTACCTTTAACATTCCGGCTAGTTGGCGTTTGCGGGCCGAAATGGACTTCGGGTCAATCGAGGCGCCGGCCGCTGACAAGGACTACCTAGCGGATGACGAACGCTTCTTAATCTTCAAATAAAACGCACAAAATAAAGGCGTCTGCCCGCACCGGATTGGTGTTGGGCAGGCGCTTTTTTTCTTAGAGTAATCGTCGAGGGACGGTCACGTGTTTTGGGTGCAAGTATGCTAAAATGAGGGCTAGAACAGAATCTTTTAATTATCGGAGGTCAAGGTCAGCATGCAAAAACGAATTGCCATTATTGGCGGCGGCATTGTCGGGGCCACCGCAGCTTATTATCTCAGTCAATTACCGGGCGGGCAGAACGTGCAAGTGACGCTGTTTGACGACGGCGTGGGCCAAGCCACTAGCGCCGCGGCCGGTATCATCTCGCCATGGCTCTCGAAGCGGCGTAACCAGCAGTGGTACCGCTTAGCCAAGGCCGGGGCCGACCTTTACCCAGAACTCATTCACGATGCCAAGCTGGGGACGGCGGTTTACCAGCAGACGGGAACCATCGTCACCCGGTCAGATGACAGTGATCTTGAAGCCCTGTTTGCCTTAGCCCAAGAACGCCGGCAAGATGCCGCAACGATGGGGGATGTTCGGTCCCTTAGTGCCGCTGACGTGCAAGCCAAGGTGCCCTTACTGACGACAAGTCATCCCGGTGTCTTTATCAGTGGTGGGGCCCGCGTCGATGGTGCCGCTCTGGTAGATGGGCTGTTAACGCAAGCGACTTCACAGAACCTAACGATTCGGCGAGAACGAGTCACGCTCGATTCGCAGGGCAATGTCCTGACCTCGCTCGGGTTAAAGCGATTTGACCGTGTGATCGTTGCCGCTGGGGCTTGGGTTAAGGAACTCTTGGCACCACTGGGCGTGATTGCTGACGTACGGCCACAGAAGGGCCAATTAATTGAATTAGCCGTCAAGGACTTTGAGTCACAAGAACGGATGCCCGTCGTGATGCCCGAGGGTGAACGGGACTTTATTCCATTTGGCCACGGGAAGCTCCTCGTTGGGGCCACGCACGATGATGAAGGTAAATTTGACCTGAAAGCCACGGCAGAAGTCACCGCCGATCTGTTGGCGAGTGCGCAACGCTTGATGAGTGGGTTGACGGCCGAAGATGTCAGGGCGACACGGGTCGGCACGCGGGCCTATACCCAAGACTTTGCGCCATTCTTCGGACCGGTTCCCGAACACGAGGCCATCTTAGTTGCTTCGGGGCTCGGGTCCTCAGGCCTGACAACCGGGGTTCAGATTGGTCGGTTATTAGCCGGGTCCGCCTTATACGGGGGAACCCCCGACTGGAGTGACTACGAGAAGCCCCTCACAACTTACTTGGCGACCTCCGCGGAGTGAAGCGCCTGATTGGCCAGGGTGTGGGCCCCTTGATTTTGTTTTTCGGGAACCCATTGGGCCAGTACCAATTGAAAGGGTGTCTGTGCCACTAATAAGCGGTCCACCTGGTCTTGGTAATGTTTTGCATAATGTTTGGTTAAACTGTCGTTAACGATCTGACTATCGGTGTAGAATAAAACGGTAGTCGATGCACTTGCGGGTCCCACTAGTTGGCTGAGTTTTTCAAATCCTAGCCGCGCGACTTCAAATTCGGCCGCGTGGTTGGTCTTGGCCAACAGGGGGACCTTCAATTGTATCTGGTGATGATCGTGAATGATGAGGATGCCCCCGGCGCTCAGCCCGCTTTGTGGTTGGGTCGCCGCATCCGTATATAAAGAATACACAAGAATCACTCCAATTTTTTTCGTGAGGTGTTGAAGCTAATGATAACGCAACAACGACGCTTTTTGTATCAACCCTATCCACTGGGAAGCATCATCAACTGGAGCTGGACGCTGATAGTTTTTCTACTCGGTGTGATCTTCTGGCTTGAGGTGACCCATTTTAATTGGATAACCCTGGGTTTCTTCGTGGCTTTTGCCTTACTCAGTTGGATCGAGATCCACTTTCGTAATATCACCATGGCTAACGGGGTGTTGACCGTCAGTCGGGTGCTTAATCACCATCACTTGGTGATTCCCTTATCAGAAGTTAAAGGGGTTCGGGTGGCGCGCTTTCGGTTAGGAATCGTGGCCCAGGGGCGGATCTATCAATTCTTATTACCACAAAACTCGGTGATCGAGTTAGCCGCTCTGATTCGCGCGGCCATGCCCGAGACGGTTGAACGAGAGGATGACTAATTTGAAAGATATTGAAATTTCACAGGCGACATCACTGGAACCGATCGAAAAGATTGCGGCCAAGGTTGGGCTTAGTCCCGCCGATATTGAACCCTATGGCCACACCAAGGCTAAGATTACCTTGCCACTACCGGAGAAACATGATTTGGGGAAATTAGTCCTCGTGACCTCGATTAATCCCACGCCAGCCGGTGAAGGCAAGTCCACGGTGGTCGTTGGCTTGGGCGACGCGCTGAACCGTGCCGGCCATCAGACCGTACTAGCCCTGCGTGAACCCTCAATGGGACCCGTGATGGGGATGAAGGGGGGCGCCACCGGGGGTGGTTACGCCCAAGTGGTTCCAATGGAGGATATTAACCTTCACTTTACCGGCGACATGCACGCGCTGACCGAGGCCCATGACACCTTGGCAGCCTTGATCGATAACCACATTCACCACGGTAACGCCTTAAACCTGGATCCCCGCCAGATTGTCTGGAAGCGGGTCTTAGATATCAACGATCGTGAGTTACGGCAGACCGTCATTGGGCTGGGGGGCCGAACATCCGGTACGCCCCGGCAGGACGGCTTTGACATTACCGTTGCCAGTGAATTGATGGCGGTGCTGTGCCTCAGCAAAGACCTAACGGACCTGAAGCGGCGGGTGAACCGGATTCTCATCGGCTATACCTATGACCGTGAGCCGGTCACGGTGGCCGATCTGAAGGTCGGTGGGGCCATCGCGTTACTCTTAAAGGACGCGATCAAACCCAACCTGGTTCAGACGCTGGCCCATAATCCCGCAATTATTCACGGGGGACCCTTTGCCAATATCGCTCACGGCTGTAACTCCGTGCTGGCTACGCAGACGGCCCTACAGCTTGGAGACTTTGCGGTGACCGAAGCCGGCTTTGGGGCCGACCTGGGTGGCGAAAAGTTCATGGACATCAAGACGCCTGTTTTAGGGAAGACGCCTGACGCCGTGGTCATTGTGGCAACGATCAGAGCCTTGAAGTACAACGGTGGTGTTAAGCGTGCCGATCTGGAACAGGAGAATGTCACGGCTTTGAAGCAAGGCAGTGCCAACCTGAAACGGCATATCCAGAGTATGCAACAGTATGGTGTGCCAGTGGTAGTTGCCATCAACCGGTTCACTAGTGATACCGATGCCGAGGTAGCTGCCCTGACCGCTGAGGTGGACGCATTAGCCGTTCCCGTGGCCACCACGACCGTTTGGGCCGATGGTGGGGCCGGAGCTACTGATTTGGCAGAAAAGGTCGTCACGGCCACGCAACAGGCCAAAGACTTCCATCGCCTGGTGCCGGCGGGAGCCGATCTGATGACGCAGATGACTGCCATCACGCAAAAGATTTATGGTGGGGCCAAGGTTGAATTGTCTGGCAAGGCACAGCGTCAGTTGAAGACCTTGGCCAAGCAGGGCTGGGACAAGTTACCCGTCTGCATGGCCAAGACACAATATTCACTGACCGATGATGCACATCAGCTGGGGGCGCCCACGAACTTTACGATTCACGTCCGGGAGTTTGCGCCGCTGCTAGGGGCTGGCTTCGTAGTCGCTCTGACGGGTAATGTGTTAACGATGCCTGGGCTGCCGAGTCATCCAGCGGCCCTCGATATGGATATCGACGCCGACGGTAAGATTACCGGATTGTTTTAGTTAATTGAATTGAAAGTCGAGACGAGGTCGGAAATGGTCCTCGTCTTTTTTGGACAAAATTTGGCGGTAAAATCAGCTGTTCTGGGGATGAATCGCGCCTCAAATCGATTACTGAGCGAATGACTTTTCCAATCGGCCCTTTTCCCGAACTTTTCTGGGCCAGAAGCCGCCGGACCAGCCGGTTTTCTGGTATACTTTTCAACAACGACTTATAGGAAAGGTGTTTCATAAACTTATGCTGATTGCCAATATTATTTTAATAGTGGTGCTGGTCGGAATCGATCAGTGGATCAAACATGCGGTGGTCCTGAGTATTGCGTTGGGTGGCGAGAAGCCTTTGATCCCGGGGATCATGTCCTTGACTCACTTACGTAACGATGGGGCAGCCTGGAGTATCCTGCAGGGGCAGATGTGGTTCTTTGCGGTCATCGCCGTGATTGCCTTAGGTGTCATGGGATTTTTCTTCTGGCAGTACCGTAACCGGCGGGAACACTGGGTTGAGGAACTGGGCCTGGCCCTAATGATGGCCGGAACCATCGGCAATTTCATTGACCGGCTGATCAACGGTTACGTCGTTGATATGTTCCAACTCACCTTCATTAATTTTCCAATTTTCAACTTTGCCGACAGTTGCTTAACAGTTGGCGTGATTCTAATCGCGGTCGGAGTCTTTCTCGCCGATCGCCGGGAGGCACAATAATGCAAAACGAAGAATTTAAAGTCACGGCGACTGCCCGGCTGGATAAGTTAGTTGCCGAGACGGTCCCAACAATCTCACGGTCCCAGGCCAAAGGGGCCATCGAGGCCGGCCAGATTAAGGTCGATGGACAAGATGCCCGGCCAAAGGATAAGCCAGCGGTGGGGGCGACGGTGACCATTAGCTTACCGGACCCGCAGCCCTTGGACCTAGTCGCCGAAAATATTCCCTTATACATCGTCTACGAGGATGACGACGTGATCGTCGTCAACAAGCCTCAGGGGATGGTGGTGCATCCCGCACCGGGTCATCCCGACAAGACCTTAGTGAACGCGTTGTTGTACCACAGTCCACTCTCCAGTATCAATGGGACCTTACGACCGGGGATCGTTCACCGGATCGATAAGGATACCTCAGGACTTCTCATGGTCGCCAAGAACGACCATGCGCATCAGAGCCTGTCGGCACAGCTCCAGGCCAAGACCAATCTTCGGGAGTACGTGGCCATCGTCCACGGCAACTTTAAGGAAGAGGAAGGCGTCATTCGCGCCCCATTAGGTCGGTCACCCAAGGACCGCAAGAAGCAGGCGGTGGTGGCCGATGGTCGACCGGCCGTGACGCACTTTAGGGTCCTGGAGCGTTATGGCAATTACACCTTGATTGCTTGTCGCTTAGAGACCGGCCGGACCCATCAGATTCGGGTTCACTTAGCCTATATTCAACACCCAGTCGCCGGCGATCCACTTTATGGACCGAAGAAGACCCTGAAGGGTGCAGGACAATTCTTACACGCCAGAGAGTTGGGCTTCAAGCAGCCAACGACCGGCGAACAATTGGTCTTCACGGCACCTGTGCCGGCGAACTTCGCCGCCGCGGTCAAGCACCTGCGGTTACAGGCCGGTTTGCCAGTTGACAAACCAATCTAGTTTTTTTATGCTAAACGTACGAGAATAGCGGGTTTACCGGTGTTCCGGCGGGCGGGTTTCTTCACCATTGTTGCCGAAGAGACTCGCCCGCCTTCTACATAGGCGGACGCCGGGGAATTTTAAGGAGGAAATAAAGATGGCAAAGGTAGTTGTGGACGCAATGGCAATGCAACGGGCCCTGACCCGAATCACATATGAAATAATTGAACGCAATAAGGGCGTGGATGACTTGGTCATTCTCGGAATTAAGACGCGCGGTGTCTATTTGGCGCGGCGGATTGCCAGTCGCTTGCAACAGCTTGAAAATGTCACGGTACCGGTGGGTGATCTCGATGTGACGCCCTATCGTGATGACATTGACCACGATGCCCAAGGGGATCCCCAGGTGAGTGGCGAAAACATCGACTTCTCCGTAGCGGGGAAAAAGGTCATCTTAGTCGATGATGTGCTCTATACTGGCAGAACCATTAGAGCCGCTATGAGTGCCGTTATGGCCTTGGGGCGACCACAGTCCATTAATTTGGCCGTATTGGTTGATAGAGGCCACCGTGAGTTACCGATCAGAGCGGATTTCGTCGGGAAAAACATTCCTAGCTCGCAGCGAGAACGAATCAAAGTTTCCGTCAGTGAGATTGACGATCGCGACGCTGTAGAGATCCAGCAGGCATAAACTGACGAAGGGGCCGATTTAGCATGGCAAAACGCTATTTAATTTTAGAAGACGGCTCGGCCTACGCCGGTGAGGGTTTTGGTGCTGGCGCCACTACGAGCGGCGAAGTCATTTCCAATTTAAATTTACTTGGCTATCAGGAAACGATTACCGATCAGATCTATCACAACCAGATCATTATCTTTTCACAACCTGCCATCGGTAATGTCGGCATTAACCACGATAGCTATGAGTCGATCTTGCCCACGGCTAAGGGGATGGTGGTGCGAGATGTCACGAATATCTCCACCAATCGACTTTCCCGGCTGTCACTGGATGAATTTCTTCAGCAGCACAATATTCCAGGGATTAGTGGGATTGATACCCGTCATTTGATTCGTAAGTTACGTAAGATGGCTGGGCCGGTCAAGGGGAGCATCGTCGACGTTGCCGACGCCCACGCCTTTGACCAGTTGAACGCGACGGTCCTGACGAACCGGCAGGTCGATCAAGTGGCCACACCCAAGCCATATCCCAACCCGGATACCGGGAAGAACGTGGTGGTCATCGACTTTGGGTTAAAACATGGGATTCTTCGGCAACTTTCCGAACGACGGTGTAACGTCACCGTCTTGCCGTGGACGGCGAGTGCTCAGGATGTCTTAAACTTGGATCCGGATGGCGTCTTGCTATCGACGGGTCCCGGATCACCTCTTGATTTGGGTGAAGGCGTCCTCGAGATGATTCGTGCGGTCCAAGCGGAGATTCCACTCTTTGCGATTGGTTTGGGGCATGAACTCTTTGCACTGGCCAATGGGGCCAAGCTGGAGGCATTGCCGGTCGAATATCATGGGAGTAGCCATCCGATTCGCCGAATCATTACCAACGATATTATTTATGCAACTCAGGGTCAGGGATATGCCGTGGTGGCCAAGTCGATTGACCGTAATCGGTTGATCACCACCTACGTTGACCTGATTAACGGCACCGTTCAGGGATTGCGGCACCGGGACTTTCCGGCGTTCTCCGTACAATTCTTCGCGGATGGTGCGCCGGGTCCCCACGAGAGCCGGGACCTATTCGATGAATTCATGGAAGCAATGACAGCACGGGAGGGATAGACTTGCAGAACTTGGATGACTTACAAAAGGTTTTGATCATTGGGAGTGGTCCGACGGAGATTGGTCACGAGACCGAGCTAGATAGCGCCACCGTGCAAATTATTACGAGCTTTAAGCGTCATGGGATTAAGACCATGATTATTGATAACAATCCTTTCTCCGTGGCTTTGGAGGAAATCCAGCCAACCAACATGTATGTTCAAGCGGTGACAACGGCTAACGTCCGCCATATTATCGAGCGCGACCAGCCGGACGCCATTTTGCCTAGTCTGGGAGGCCTCTTGGCCATTCGGATTACCCAAGAGTTGATTGAAAACGGGGACATTGGCCGGTTTGGGATTACTATTCTGGGGATGCCCGCTAGCACGGTTCGCCAGATTAATAATCCGGCAGCCTTGAACGCCACATTAAAGGACATTCAGGAGCCGGTCATTGAGGCGCAAATCGTGGGGACTGAAGACGAAGCCCTCGGTCTGGTCGAGTCAATTGGCTTTCCACTGATTGTGAAGCCGGTTGCGCCACGCATTGATTCGAACCGAACCATCTGTGACAACGTCGATGATATGTTGGTCGCCTTGAACCAAGGCTTCCAGCAATCACGATTCGACCAATGCACGTTGGAGCGCAGTGTGGTCGGCTACAAGGAAGTGGAAATGGTGGCCATTCGGGATGCGGCCGATACCACGATTCTCATTTCTGGCCTTGAAAACGTCGATCCGCTAGGAATTCACTCCGGTGACTCAATCGTCATTGCGCCACCACAAACGTTAAATGACCGGGAATATCAGGATTTACGGGACTCAACCTTCCATATCGCCCGGGAGCTGGGAGTTGTGGGGGTCATGCACATTCACTTTGCCCTCAATCCCGATAACCAGCATTTCTATGTCACGAAGCTGGCCCCATACTTTACCCGCGGGGTTGCTTTGGCGGCCCGGACGACGGGATATCCGGTGGCCATGGTCGCTGGTCCCTTGATGCTGGGACAACGTTTAGTCGACATCAAACTTCCCAGTCGCTACGTGAAGCAGACAGCCATTATGGAACCCACGATTGACCACGTCAGTGTCCGGATTCCCATTTGGCCGTTTCAAGAGGTGCCCGATGCCGATCAGCATCTGAATACGGCCATGAAGGCCGTCGGGTCCACGGTCGGCATTGGCCGGTCGGTGGAAGAAGCCATGTTGAAGTCGGTCAGAAGTTCCCAATTCTCGCCGCGAGATGTGTTGCCGAGTGTTAGCAATCTAACCGATGGTGAAATGATTAGCCAACTGATTCACCCCCTGGCCAATCGGATTCTAGTGTTAATTGAAGCGTTGCGCCGGGGATACGATCCCGACGAACTAAGTGAATTAACTAAAATTGATAATTTTTATTTCGTTAAGTTGCAGCACCTGCTACAAATTGAGAAGCGGATCATGGATCATCCCATGGATGTTGATACTCTGAAGTGTGGCCGGTACTACGGCTTTGGGGATGGGATGATTGCGCGAATCTGGCAAACGGATACCGCCGCTATTCGAGAACTCTCCGCTTCGGCGGACGTTCGGCCCACCTATAAGATGATCGAGCCTACCGGGGGTGAGTTCGACGAAGAGGCCAGCGGCTACTACAGCACGTTTGAATTTGAAAATGAGAGTCAGCCCCTGGGTGATCGCACGGCGCTGGTTCTTGGCCGGGGTGGGAACCAATTGGGGCCCAACTCCGCTGCCGAGTACTTTACGACAGAAATGTTGAAGCAACTCAAGCGCGCCGGTTACCACACCATTCTGATGAACACCAATCCGAATGCCATAGCGGTGGCACCGGAGTTCTCCGATAAGCAGTATGTCGATCCCATTCAATTGGGCGATATTCGCAATGTGATTCAGGTGGAGCGTCCGGACATTGTGATCGTGCCAGGGAATCGGCATTACTTGACGCGTGAGTTGCGTAAGCTTGACTTAAATCTGCACGTGTTGCCACCCGATCAGGAGACCGGGGAACCGCAACCGAAGCGCGCGACGATCGGCGTTAGCCTGTTTGTCCACGGACAACATAAGATTGCGGCCGGCGTCATGGACATGATTGCGCCGGGGATGAACCAGAACCTGGCCCAGGTGACGGCATTTCGAATGCCAGCCGAGTTGCCCAAGGCCGATCGGGTGCGGTTGGTCGAGCTGGCTAAACAGGCTGTGAGTGAACGGCAGATCACGGGGATGGTACATGTGCTCTTCGCGCCTAAGTCCGACAAGAGTGACGCTCTCGCGGTGGTCGGGGTGCGACCGACCCGGTTGACCGAGATGGCCTTCTTGAGTAAGGTCACCGGAATTAACTGGGTTCGAATGCTGACCCGTCAACACATTGGGACTTTGGATGATGAGGAACTCGGCGAGATCAAGATTGACCTGAATAGTACGCGGGTAGCCTTGATGAACGCGGCCTTTCCATTCCGTCAGTTGCACGTGTTGAATCGGCCGGGAACGACCGATCAAGAGGTCGGCGCCACCATTGCCTTTGGATCGAGCGAGGCCTTGACGTTACGCAACCTGAGCGATACCGAAGAATTAGATCGGATTATCAATCGAACCATTTGAAAGTAAAGTTAGAGCGAGTCTGGGAGTGTTCCTGGGCTCGTTTTTTAATAAATCGATAGTTGTAGATAGCAAAAAGCGTCCAGTCAAGTTTTAAATGACTGGACGCTTTGGTTATATAATTAGTTGTATATAGCAATTACACTTAATTGTTGTCGGCAAGTTTTTCAACTAGCGCGCTTTCTGGGGTAACATAGACCGTCCGCTGACCAGTGAAGATCACGTAGCCAGGCTTGGCCCCATTAGGCTTGTGCAGGCGTTTCACGGGCAGATAGTCCACGGGAACGTTGCTTGATTCGCGGCCCTTAGAGAAGTAGGCAGCGAGGTTAGCAGCCTCAAGGATGGTGGCTTCGCTCGGGTCGGCGTCGTGAATGATCACGTGAGAACCCGGCATATCCTTAACGTGAAGCCAGATATCGGTTCGCTTGGCGGTATGCAGACTCAATTGATCATTTTGCAAGTTGTTCTTACCGACGGAGATCTTCGTGCCATCTGTCGCTGTGAAGCGATCGGGCTTGCTGACTTTTTGACGCCGTTGTTTCTTAGCCTTCTTCAAGTGATCGTGATCGCGCAGGTAACCTCCTTGCTGGAGTTCGAGGCGAATGTCTACGAGGTCCTTGGGTGCGGCCAGTTCGATCTGCGCCATGATGTTGTCGAAGTAGTCCACGTTAGCTTGCGTAATCTTTAACTGTTCGTTAACGTAAATAACGGCATTCTTGGCTTTTTGATAACGTTTGAAGTATTTCTGCGCGTTCTGGTTCGGTGACAACTGGTTAGAGAGGGCAATCTTCAGTGGCTTGTTGTCATCATAGAAGTTCGGCAACGAAACCGTGGTTGCACCACGTTCAACCTGGTGCAAGTAGGTGGTCAAAATCTCACCCTTGATGCGGTAGTCATCGGCATTCTCGGTATCGGCGAGGGTCCGCTGGAGCTTCTTTAATTTGGTGCGATTCTTTTTGAGTTCGTTACGAACGACTCGAATCAGCACGCTACCCTGTTGTTGAACCCGGTCGCGTTCGGCCTTGTCCTGGTAGTAGGTATCCAGGAGTTCACTGAGCGTGGCTGCGGTCTGTTGCGTTGACCCTTTACCGGGATAAGGAAAGGCTGTGAAACTAGTCTTACCTTTGGGCGAGATAGTCAGGGTAGGTTGTGGGGCGTCGAAGGTTGCGAAGAACTCGCGGAAGTGCTGGTCGACATCACCAGGCTGGTGTAGAGCGGTCGCTAGTGCGGCTACTGTGTCCTTGCCTAGTCCTTGATATTGATGCTGCAGGGTCTGGGCGAGTACTTCCTGATTAGGGAAGTCACGAAGCGTATCGGCTAAATCAGCCCGCGGGCCGGTAAAAGGATCGGTGAGATCCTGCTTCGGTGGGTTGATGTATTGCGCCCCAGGAAGCAGTAGCCGATAGCGGTTTTGGTCAGATCCAACGTGCTTGATGGCATCCAGAATCTTGCCTTCGGCACCGTCGACCAAAATGACGTTGCTGTGACGGGCCATGATTTCAATAATAAGGAGGAGATCTTGTTGATCCCCCAATTCATTACGAGAGGTAAATTGCAGGTGCACGACGCGGTCGTTGGCTACCTGAGTGATGTTCTTGAGGATTGCCCCTTGCAAGTATTTCCGCAAGATCATGGTAAAGTTAGTGGGTACGGGCGGGTTCACGTAAGGGATCTGCGTGACTTGAATCCGCGCATAGGTTGGGTTAGCCGATAACAGAATCGGATAGTTATGGCTGTTAGCCCGGATGGTGAGGACGACTTCGTTGGCGTAAGGTTGGTTAATCTTACTTACCCGACCGGTCGTGAGGGTTTGACCCAATTCCTGAACCATTGCGTGGGTAAAGGATCCGTCAAATGACATGGAGAACAACACCTTTCTATCTAGAGAGTCTTAAATAAATCGTTCAATAAAACGACACAACTCAAAGTATACCGGGCGGTTAGACGAAGTGCAAAGAACTTTCCTCGGAAACCGGGGAGAAGCGGTTAAAAAACGTCATCAAATTGACTTGTGATTAGCAACCAAATCGTTGTACAATACAATCAAAGGAGTGAGGGCAAATGAAATCCAGTTTAGCGGCGCTTATGGCCATTAACAAAGTTCAGCAAACGTTACTGCAACGGATGACCAAGCAACAGCACCTAACCGTTTCCGAGTGGCAACTCTTGGATCATATCGGCGGTGGTGAAAACACCCAAGAAATTCTTGCCCAACAGACCCGGTTGGATACGTCGACACTTAGTCGCCAACTAAAGGGCTTAGTGGCCAAAGAGATGGTCTCTAAGGAAGCCATTGGTCGGGACAAACGTCAGTTGATTTACAGCATTACCCCTGTGGGTACCGAGACGGCCGCAACGATTAATTCGGCTTTCGAAGCGCTCTCGGATGAGGTTTTCGAACACTGGTCAACCGATGAACGTAATTTACTTCAAATATTATTGAACCGTTTAGATAAGAGTATGGATCGGCAACGAAACGTCAAAAAACCCTTGGCTTAACGCCAAGAGACTGGCCGCAGGTTCCACAATTGGATTGTTTTCTAGGTTTTGGCGGTGTTACAATTTAAGGGAGAAACCAGTCTCAGAACGGTTGTTTAGACGCCCCAGAACGCTTACATAGGCAGTTTGAGTTGGCTACCGGCTAGCTATCCGAAAGTTAGCTCATCGCCACTGACGGTGGTTTTCAGAGAATGAGGGTCTCGACGGTCTAAATTTGCCATGATTACGTTTCCAAGAACGCACAATTTCTAGGCGTTCCCGGCGTTTTATGGTATTTTAGTTTCTAAATGATAAAAACAAAGTAGGTGTAAGAAATGAAGATTGCTGTGGTCACCGATAGTACTAGCTATTTGTCCGCAGAAGAGGTCGAGCGGTATCATATTCACGTCGTACCAATTCCGGTGATCATTGATGGTCGCTCCTATGATGAAGATGTTGATATTACCACGAGTGAATTCTACGAGCGGTTACGCAATTCGAAGTCATTTCCAAGTACGTCCCAACCACCGTTGGGTGAAATGATTAATCTATACGATCAGTTGGCCGACGAAGGTTATGATGCGGTGATTAGTATTCATTTGGCTAGCACCATTTCTGGTTTCGTTAACCAATTGAAGGCCTTGGCACCCACCATTGAACGAATTAAGGTCATTCCTTATGATTCCCAAATTACGGTCAAATTGATGGGGTACCTGGCCATTGAGGCCTCGCGGATGGCTGCTAAAGGTGCCGAACCGGACGAAATCATCGCCCGGCTAGATGACTTGCGGTCGACGATCGGTGAGTACTTCGTCGTTGATGATCTTCAAAATCTGGTTCGTGGGGGCCGGTTGTCCAATGCTTCCGGATTCATTGGGAGTGTTTTACGGATTAAGCCATTATTGACCTTTGATGATGAGACGCATGAGATCGTTGCCTTCGAGAAGGTCCGCTCACGGAAGAAAGCCTTGGCACGAGTTGAAGATTTATTTGTCCAAGCGCAGGCTAAAGTCGACTACCCGTTGCGAGCGTTAGTTCTAGACGCTAACGATCCAGATGGTGGAAAAGCTTGGGCGGAAAAAATTGCGACTCAGTATCCTGAGATCCCTGTGGAACGGTCTTACTTCGGTCCAGTCATCGGGACGCATCTTGGAGAAAAGGCGTTGGCTTTAGCTTGGTTGAAGGACTTTGACCGCGCATAACGCGTGCAAGTCTGGAATGGGTATGGTATGCTGTCTTCTGTAATTAAATTTACGGAGTAGGAAGTAAGGCGTCAAGTGCTGGTGGAACGCAATGTGAACACCGGACGAAGGGAATGTGTCCCGCGATCTTATTTCCGCATTGACCGCAGCAATGTGGCAACTCCCTTAGGAGATGTCTGAATTGAAGACAATGGCAAAAACCCAGCTACCCAAGCTGGACACGTTGAGTATGGTTACGATGGGGTTATTGATGGCGCTGCAACTGGTGATCAGTCGCTTCTCGATCGGTAATAACTTTATCAAGTTTAGTTTTACTTTCTTGATTGTGGCGTTACTCGCCAAGTGGTTTGGTCCCTGGTGGGGCATGATGACCGCAGCAGTGGTGGACGTGGTGGGAACCCTGATGACCGGGGGACCCTTCTTCTTGGGATTTACGGTATCGGCGATCCTAGGGTCCTTGATTTACGCGCTGTTTCTTTATAAGCAACCGGTGAGTTGGGGTCGCATCACGCTAGCTTCCGTGATTATTGCGGTGGTGGTGAATGCCTTCCTCAATACGTTGTGGGTGACCATCATGTACCGGACGCCGTTCTGGAGTCTGTTACCGTTACGGGTCATCAAGCAACTCATTGTGACGCCCATTCAGATTGTTTTGGTCTACGGCTTGTTGAAGAGCCGAGTGGTCCAAACGATTCAGGAACGATTAAATCGATAACTAACACGAGCACCGTTTCGGTTAAGCCGGGATGGTGTTTTTAAATGGCTTACATCTAGGGAAATTAAATTAATTACTTTAACTTATAATAGCCAGATTTCACCACTACCGCCACACTGATCAACCTGCCAACACAGCCTAACTCGCAATTAACGGTAAGCACAGGTCAGTGATCCAACCCTTAATTTTTTCTATTAAATGGGGGCGGCACCTTGCGTCATTAAAGGTTTTCAGCTATAACGAAAGAAGACAAGGATTATTCAGGGGGGACTGGAAACATGCAACGATTACTGCAACTTTACTACAAATATCAGGACGTGCTGGCCTACCTGATATTCGGGGGATTGACGACGCTGGTTAATTTGGTCGTCTTTTACGTCACGGCCACACTATGGGGTTGGAACTATCAGGTCGGGAACGTCTGGGCCTGGTTCCTATCAGTGTTATTTGCTTATCTGACCAATCGGGTTTGGGTCTTCCATTCTCATTTTACAACGACTAAAGCCCTTTTCAGCGAAGTTGTGTCGTTCTTTCTCGCGCGGGGAGCGACCTTGATTATGGATATGGCTATCATGTGGGCCGGGGTCACGTTACTCCAGCAAAATGAAATGCTGACCAAATTAGTCGATCAAGTGGTTGTCGTCTTGGCTAACTACTTCTTTAGTAAGTGGTTTGTATTCAAGAAGAATAAAGCCTCATCGGTCAATGAACAGAATTAAATCATTTGATGAACCATCACTGGCGTGTGTGCGCTGGTGATGGTTTTTACTTTACTGTAAAACAGTGAGTCGTTGTTGTGCAGCCTATTGTTATGCGTTTCTAAGGTTAAAGTACCATAAAAAAACTGGCATTTCGTAAGAAATGCCAGTGATGTGTTTACTTAAGCTATTACGCGGTCCGTATGGGTTTTGCGACCGGTTATTCGGTTGAAGATCACAACAACTAGGCCGCCGACCAGAATGCCTAAGGCGTTGGCCAGGACGTCATTGATATCACTGCTACGGTTGATCAGCCAGTCATGGGAGAGCACGTATTGCATGGTTTCGACGCTGCCACCAACGAAGAGGCCCAAGAGACTGACGTCCAGGAGTGAAAGCTTAGGTAACATCCACTTGACCAGCAGTCCCAATGGAATCGTCAAAACAATGTTCTCTAGGAAGCCGAGGTTGAAGACGCCCAGATTGGTTAAGTTGACTCGACCAATCCCGATGGGCATGATATAAATCGCCGTGCCAGAAAATGAGATTGGGGTAAAGAGGATGGCGGCCAAGCCAGTTAAGTAGCCTAGCACTAAGAGGGCGAACCAGCGGCGTTTGCGGCCGGTTGCGACGATGAGTAGGCCACTTAGTCCAGCCAGTAAGATGATGAGCAATAAGGGTTCCCAACGCATCGAACCACCTCCATGAAATTTTGTTTATCTGTCGTGTTGGTTAACATGTTCCTAGACTACAACAGAAGTGCCAATTTTGGTGGTTTTTGGGGAGAGCTTTAAGGTTTCTTGGTTCCTTTAGGAAAACCATAAGGACTTAGGCAAAGAATCATCACACTTTTTCGGGGAGTTGCGGTTACTTATTTATTTATAAGACGTCTGTGCAGGGCTGGCAGCTGGGATCTGGTACAGTTGAAAGAACACTAAAAGGGGGACGAACACGTGACAATTACGGAACATCAAGATTGGCTAGTCGATTTCTACCAGCGGCGGCATTGGTATCAGTATTCACCCTTCGTTCATTTGAATTTCCTAACTGAGGAGGCCGGCGAGGTTTCGCGGGCCATTCGGGCAATTGAGATTGGTCGGGATCATCCTGGCGAAAAGCAAACCACTCCCGCGGTGCGTCAGGCTAATTTACGGGAGGAGCTGGCAGATGTGCTCGATCAGGTTTTAGTGATCAGCAGTCTGTATGATATCGATGCTAGTGACCTGTTGGCGGCCAGTGAGACTAAGCTAACCGAACGTTTCAAGGATAGTCAACCAGATTAGACCCTAACAGCCACCATCAGCGATGACGGTGGCTATTTAGTTGGTGCGTTTGCTCGAAAAACCTAGGTGTGCTAAGGTGGAAACCTACGCTATAAGGAGTGAAGTTAATGAGTGTGCATAATTGTCGCGCGATGTCCGATACCCCAAAGTATATGAATTAGCAACAGCAGGACCGACAATTCAAACCAATGAATGTTTCTCCATGCTGATTGCTGCAAGGAGAAAAAATGACTTTAAAACAAATTACCCAGCTTGATCAGATCCTAACGACCGTCGCCAAGTTTACTCATAGTGACCGAGCAGCTAATGCCCTGCAGACGGCCCCTAACGTGACGGACATGAAGACCGTTCGACAACAGTTAAAGTTGACGGCCGAGGCCCATCGCTTACTTGCCAACGATGTCATGTTGACGTACTTTGATCTGGATCAGCTGACAGCGCTACAAACAAAATTAGACCAAGGACTCTTACTTACGGCAGAACAATTGGGAATGGTGAGTGACTTTCTGACAAACCTCCAACGATTGACGACGGTGCTGCGTGAGCACGAGCAGCTCGCACCGGGGTTAACGACCATGTTAGCCTCTGCCAAGGGTCTGAGCGGCCTGCAAGGCCGCCTAGCGCATGTGATTGTCAGAGGGCAGGTCGCAGATGATGCCACGCCGCAGTTGGCCGATATTCGGCGTCAGATTAAGAAACAACGCCAACAGGTACAAACGACGCTGACCCAATTCGTTCAGAAGCATGCTAAGGCGGTTCAAAGCAATCGCCTGATTACCCGAAATGACCGGGTCTGCGTGCAGTTGAAGGCGAGTTATAAGAACCGGTTTCCAGGACAGGTTGTCGACCAATCTGGGACCGGGTCGACGGTCTTCTTCGAACCACAAGCTGCGGCGAAAAAGTCAGCCGTATTGACCAGTCTGATCAATGCCGAGAGTGATGAAATCTATCAATTGCTGGCCACATTGACCGGAGACGTTCTGGATCATTGGGATGATCTGAAAGCAAATCAAGACTTACTCAGTGACTTCGATCAGACGATGGCCAAAGGACAGTATGGTTTGGAGACGGACAGTCATTTGCCTAAACTGAATACCGACCAACACATTAAGATTGTGGCTGGTCGCCATCCCTTGTTGGGACCGGATGCCGTTCCCTTGGATATCGAACTCACACCACATCAAGGCCTGATGATTACCGGGGCAAACTCCGGTGGGAAGACTGTGGTGTTGAAGACGATTGCGCTATTTGCGTTGATGGTTCAATTTGGCTTGGAACTACCTGCTGAGAAGGGCACAGAAATGGCGGTCTTTAGTCAGTTCTGGGTCGATATTGGGGATAACCAAAGCCTGACTGCTCAGCTGAGTACCTTTGCCGCTGAGATGACGACCTTGGTGGATATGACCGCTAATATTCAAGCCAACGCTCTCGTTTTACTTGATGAAATTGGGAGTGGGACTGATCCTGAAGAAGGGTCTGCCTTGAGTATTTCGATTATTGAGTATCTCCGCCAACAACAGGCGACGATTATTGCGACAACCCACTTCAGTGCTATTAAGGAATACGCAGTGGATTGTCCAACATTTATGACGGCTACCATGGCCTTTGATCCCAAGACGTTACGGCCCACGTATCGCTTGCTTCTGCATCAGGTTGGAGCTAGTGAGGCGGTTTGGTTGGCCGAACGCTTAGGGCTGGCAAAGCCAATTTTAGAGGATACACGACGCCGATTGGCCGCGAAGTCCCGAATGGAACAGGCCGGTCGATGAGTGAATCAGATTGAGTGATGAAAAAAACTGGTTTCGGAGATTATTGTGATCTTCGGAACCAGTTTTGGTTTAGAATCATTTAAATAAAATGGTTCAGTGAGGGTGTGATAATCAAGCTTAGATGTCTGTTGTGGCCATCCTTCCTGCGTAGTAGGGATTACCATTAACTGTGTAACAGTCCCATCCACCGTCCCAAATGGGCTCATCTGAACCAGTACCGTCATCAAAAACAACATGCTTTTTTAAATCTTTAATCTTAAGTTGATACGTGTTACGCCCGATCTTTTTCCCGGGGAGTCCCTTAATTGCAGGGCGATATTTGACAGTTGTCGTATTTCCTTTGACCGTCGTTTTTATCATTTTGGCGGACGCAGATGGTTTGTAAACATCCTCTTGAAGGCCGTCAAGGACGTACATATCTTGGGAACAAGGATCATAGCGATTAACCGTCGATATATTGTAATATTGAATATAGTTGTCTAATGTCAGATAAAATAATGGCGCCGAAGAGTAGCCATGTTTTCTGAGTTTAAAACCTGTTCCTTGCCGTAGAACAGTTGCCCGAATAGGTGCTTTTAGGTTAACTCTTTTAAAGTTAGATTTAGTGAGTGGTATGGTTGGCTTTTGCGCATATCGAAGGTTTCTAATCTTATCGTAATGGACAGCACCGAGTGTGAAGGAAGCCTTGACTTTATGCCCGTTTTCACTTTGAGAATAAAGTTGAAGAACTGTTCCTTTTTTTACGAGGAGAGGCTTATATTTTTTCCCGTGTTTTTGAGAGATGCCCACGTACATGGTCTTTCTTGTTCGAACATAGCCCTGGTATGGAAGCTTTAAGTAGTGATTGGAAGCTTGAGCCGGAAGTGTTGCGGATGTAAGCCCCATCCCCACAACAGTTCCAAACAAAAGTAATCCCCGAAGAACTTTATGATTTAGCGTTAACAATCTAATTACCCCCTGATTTTCCGATACATCTACATTATAGGACATTCGATCGTTTGATAGCAAAAAGTCCTCGGAAATTAAATGGCTTTCTGAGAACTTACATACGACTTTATCTATTTTTTTCTTGAACGCTTTTGTTCGTGGCGGTCATGCCGGCTCTCCGCTTGCAGGGCCGCATTGTGACGCATTTCGGTGGGGTACTGTCGCGATGCTAGTAGCCAGACACAGCCACGTTGAACCAGCAAGGTTACGCCTAAATAGAGGAGCAAGGTTACCGAGCTCCCGGTCCAAATACGGTCCACACCGAGGTGACCAATGATACCGACAGCCCACCAAACTAGGGTGAGCCAATTTCCTTGGCGCATGACAATTCCCTCATCGTTCACCCAAAAGTGGTAAGACCAGGCCCGTAATCCCGCGAATATCACGGCACTGGCCAAGCTCAAACCACCGAAAATCAAGGCTTGTTGCAACGTAATTTGTAAATGTTGTTTCTGGAAGGCATCCCCAATTGAGGCTGCACCGAGTAGGATCACTAAAATGAAAGATTCAATTTTGAATCGAACGATCTTGGGTGCCAACTGTCGCTTGATAACGACAAATAGTAGCCAAGTTCCCAGAACAAGATTGGTTAAGTCTAAGTTTTGCATGAGTTTACTCCTTGACATGATTTATTGAATTTGAATTTTGAGTATACACCTTTTATAGGAGTGTAGGAACAATGCTTTAAAAGTTAATTTGAAGAACAGGTGCCTCTTGGCAGTTAACAGAAAGTGAAGGTATGGCGTCAAAATACCAGTACAAATTTATTTGTAACTTCTCCTGACCCAATCTGTGAAAGTATGACTTTTGATCGGTTAGTGTGGTGTTCCGATGACCAGACCAATATGCTAATACTTCGGTGGAAGAACGGCATCGCGTTCTTGATGCTTGCCAGGAGAGTTGCTGGATGATAAGGTTTAGGGGCTCTAGGATTTCTGCGGCAAAATGAGTGCTATTATTAGCCAGCACACAGCAACAATAAAATTATTAAGTATCAATTTAAAGATATACATTTGCTAAAGATGGGGTAGGATCAACTCTCATATTTTTTATCTGGCAGCAACACATTGGCATAGTTGAATGGAGGAATTGACATGCAACATGATGAATCTAGAAGATCACTTCCAATTTGGGTAGCAATTCTTGGCGTTGTCATAACCCTAAGCTTGGGATTGTCGGTGATCAAAGCTGATGCAGCTAAGACTCCGAGTCACCAAAAGTTACGAACCGAAAAAGCTTATTATATCGGCAAATTCTATAATTAATCCGAACAGAAATTAAAAAGCCCAAAGCAATCACTTACAATGGTAGTAGCTAATTCCAACCAATATAGGGAGTGATTACTTTGGGTACATCTACTTTATCACGTTTTCAACGTGGCGCACTAGCAC
>NZ_RHOD01000011.1 GCF_003946095.1 Levilactobacillus lindianensis
TGGGAAGTAGATACGGTGCTTTCTAGTCGAAGTGAGTCACGATCATGTCTGGTTACATTCGTAGAACGTAAGACCCGACTTCTATGGGCCATCAAAGCCCCTAATAGAACGGCTAAGGCTCTAAACACCGCCTTTGGCAAGTTTATGGGGGCCTTCGGTCCCCAAGTAAAATCCATTACTGTTGATCATGGTAAAGAGTTTGCCAATTATCAGGCCTTAGAACAGGATTATCAGATCAAAGTTTATTTTTGCCATCCATATTCACCATGGGAGCGAGGTTCCAATGAATATTTTAATAGGCGGTTACGCTGGTTCTTCCCGAAAAAGACCAATTTTAGCCAAGTAACGACTGATGAGATCCTAGCAGCACTTGAACTAATTAATCAACGACCATTAAAAATACATCATCAACAGACTGCCATTGAAAGATTCCGGGCTTGTTCGGATTAAACTTGTAATTTGCCATAATAAAGAATATCCACTTTATGCGTTACATTTTTTAACTTTATGACGACAGTTGAACCGGAGGCAGTCGTTTCAACATCATCCGATGGAAGGTCATCATCATCAACCTTTGCTGTCAAATTGCGTGAGTCGTCCACATCGTCAGCATTCTGATAAAAAGTCATGTGAGGCCCAATTTGATCCGTTAGCGTCACATTACCTAAATTTTTACTATCCGGATTGACAACGATTTGCCACACAACATATTGCGGATTTCCGTCTTTATCTACATCGTATTTAGTTATCGGCCAACCATTTTTTCTTATCAATGAAGCACTCGTACCACCAGCTCCAGAACCGCTAGATTCGGTTCCATGAACATGGATGCTAATAGTACCTTTTCGCCCCGTATTCGTGTTTTCCAAAACATTGTTAAAAGTAATAATCATTTGTTTGTCGTTGTCAGGATCAAGTGTCATCGTCCCCACCGGCTTATCACTCCCAGAAAGCATGACATCAATAGGTTTTGTCATAAAATTATCGTAAACCGCGGTTTTAGGTAACTGTACCTTAACATAATCCCCACTGCTTATTGCCTTCTGATCTTTAATTCCCCAGTCGTACTCCAACATATAGTCTTGACTACTAAGTAAGTCTGTATCAATCGAAATCGGATCAGTTACACCACTTTCAGTAATGCTCGCGGGCTTTGTGACACTTCCGGTCAAGTCGTCACCCGACAGCTCTGCAGCATTAGCCCTCACCTGACCAACACCCATCAAAATAAGTAGTCCAACTAACAAACTAAACCCCAATACTCCAATTTTCTTCCACATGACACACACCTCTACACCGTTTTTGTTTGCTGGCCTAATTATATATCAATCTCCGATCTAATTTAAGGGGTAATCTGTAATAGCATTAAACTAGGCTACCTCCAATAATAAAAGCCGTTATCAATCACCCGATAACGGCTTAGTTATACACTTATTCATTTTTACTATTAGGCTGAGAGTTCTTGACTTCATCAGCTAATTTCAATAGTTCATGCGCATGTTCCAACGCTAATTTCGTCACTTGAGTACCAGCTGACATCCGAGCCAATTCATCCACTCGGTTGGATTCGTCTAAACGTGTCAGAGAAGTCTCAGTCCGTTCACCCACAACCTTCTTCGCAATGAAGTAGTGATGATCGGCCATGGCCGCCACCTGCGGTAAATGGGTAATACACAAGACCTGAGACTCTCGGGCAATACCGCTGATCTTCTCGGCAATTGCCTGCGCTACTCGGCCACTGACCCCCGTGTCGACTTCATCAAAGATAATGGACGTAATTCCCTGAGATTCAGAGAAAATGGTCTTTAAAGCTAACATAATCCGGGACAGCTCACCACCGGAAGCAATCTTCGCCAGCGGCCGCATGGCTTCTCCCGGGTTGGTCCGTAGATAGAATTCCACGTGGTCGAGTCCAGTGCTTAGCAATCCCTCATTCTTGGGACGGGAGAAGCGAACGGCAAAGACCGTCTTGGCCATATAGAGGTCCGCGAGCTCCGCGTGAATGGCTTTTTCTAACTTCTCAGCTGCATGGTGCCTGGCCTCACTCAGCTGTTCACCCACCTCGTGGAGCTTGGTTTCCTGCGCAGCCACCTGTTCCTCGAGATCATCGGCTTGTTCATCGGTCGCCTGCATCTGTTTTAATTCCGCCGCAATTTTATCGTAGTACTTGAGCACCTGGGCCTCGGAGTCGCCGTACTTACGTTTGAGTTGATTGATCACGTCCAGACGCTGTTCAATCGCATCTAGCCGGCCCTCATCCCACTCAAGTAAATCCAATTGCGAAGACACGGCACCCACGGCATCCGTCAGCGCGTAGTAAGCCGTTTCTAAGCTGTCACTAATTTGTTTGAAGGCCGCGTCGAAGTCGGCAATGCCCTGCATGGCTTGCAAGGCACTACTCAGTTGGTCCGTGACACCCGGTGCGGTTTCCTCTCCCGTCAGCGTCATCTGACTGCGCTGTAGGGCGTCGTTGATCCGTTGATAATTATCCAGGCGGTCTCGTTCGGCCACCAGCTTATCCTCTTCTCCCGGTTGAAGATTGGCGGATTGAATTTCATTAACTTGGAAGGTCAACATGTCTAAGTGTTGCGCCCACTCTTTCTCGTTCGTCCGCCGATTCTCTAGCGTCGATTGGAGTTGGGTGTAGCGCTGATAGATCTGCCCATAATTTTTGCGGAGTTTAGCGACCTTGGCCCCGGAAAATTCGTCGAGCATTCCCAGGTGCTTCTCCGGTTGCATCAGCTCCTGATGCTCATTTTGCCCGTGAATATCTACGGCAGTTTCGCCAATCCGTTTCAAGGTACTGGTATTGACCAGCATCCCATTGACCCGACAGGTGTTGCGACCATTGGCGTGAATCTCTCTTTGGAGGATCACACTGCCATCATCATGGTCGATCCCCAGATCGTCTAAGACGCGGTAGGTGGTCCCCCCGGTGGGAAAAATAAAGCTCCCCTGAATGATCGCCTTATCAGTCCCGGTCCGCACGAAGTTGGCCGAGCCCCGACCACCGGCAAGTAAACCCACCGCATCAATAATGATAGATTTCCCGGCCCCGGTTTCCCCAGTTAAAACGGTCATGCCATTCTTAAAGGCCACGTCGAGGTGGTCGATAATTGCAAAATTTTTAATCGACAGTTCTTGTAACACGTGTTGACCCCCTAAATAAAACGACCACCGCTGCTTATCAGCTTGTGCTGGTTAGTCAGTCGTGGTCGGTCTCTAATCCGCAATCATGCGGTTAATCGTCTTTTCCAATTGTAAGGCACCCTGATGGGAAACACAAATGGTGAGTACCGAGCTATCGTCACCCAGCGCCCCAAATACAAATTCATAACGCATCTGTGTCAGTAACGACGCAATGACTGGGCCGTTACCGGGTAGCACCTTCAGGATCGTTAGGTCGCCTTGAATGGCGAAGGAAACGTAGGCATTCTGTAAGGTGCGTTGTAATTTTTTCTGCGTATCAATCTTTTTCTGAACAGGGAGACTGTAGCGATAACCGCCGGACTCCGCGGGGAGCTTGACCAGTTGCATCTCTTTAATATCCCGTGAGATGGTGGCCTGGGTCACATGAATCCCATCCTCAGCTAAGAGGTGGACAAAATCCTCTTGTCGTTCAATTTCTCGCGCAGTTAATAAACGTTTTAATAGCTGTTGGCGTTCCTGTTTCTTCATACTTGGCCCCCCTTATACGGATAAAATGCATAATCTTATCATATACCAGAGCTTAGTATTTGGAAAGTAAATTCTCATAAATTTCTCATAATCTATTTATTTAGGCCTTCGTAAGCCGCGTCAAGCGTGCTTTCAACGGAAACTGAACTTACACAGACTGCATTTTTATCAACTGATTTGAGGTGCACCAGGAACTCAATATTCCCTTCGCCCCCCTTAATTGGTGAATAATCCAGTCCCAGAACGCTGTAGCCGGTAGCCACGGCAAAATCAATGATACTCTGGACCACCTTGGTATGAACGGCGCGGTCTCGGATAATCCCGTGAGCCCCGACGTCTTCACGATCGGCTTCGAATTGGGGCTTAATGAGGGCGACCACCTCACCACCAGTAGCTAGAATGCCCTTTAGTGGTGGCAAGATGAGCTTTAACGAGATAAAGGACACGTCAATCGAACTAAAGGTTGGCTGACCATGAGTAAAGTCGGCCAGCTGGCTGTAGCGGAAGTTCGTATGCTCCATAACCACGACTCGTGGATCTTCCCGTAACTTCCACACCAACTGATTACTGCCGACATCCAAGGCATAACTGAGTTTGGCTCCGTTTTGAAGCATCACATCCGTGAAGCCCCCCGTCGACGAGCCAATGTCTAGAACCACGCGGTCGGTTACATCGATGTCAAAGACTTCGAGAGCCTTAGCCAGTTTGAACCCGCCTCGTGACACGTAAGGCAACGGATGACCCTTTAAATGTAATTCGGTATCCGCTGGAATCAGTGTTCCCGGCTTATCCAAGCGTTCTTCGTTGGTCCCGAGAATTTCACCAGCCATGACCGCGCGTTTCGCATCGGCCAGCTCATCAAATAACCCTTGTTCCACTAATAGCTCCGCTACTCGCTTCTTCTTCATGCTTTCACCCGTTTCGTATCAAAATAACTAAAGAATGCCCGTAATAGCGAGGCATCGGTCCCGGCTGGCAGATCGTCCAAGGCCTTTTGTCCGGCCGCAATGGTCTGAATGAGAGCCTGATTAGCGCCCTGTAGACCGAGCTTACCAGGATAGGTATTCTTAGCTTCGGCCGCATCCTTTTGTGTCGCCTTGCCCAATTCCGCTGCCGTACCCACCACATCTAAGATATCGTCGTAGATCTGAAAGGCCAGGCCAAAGGCATCGGCAAACCGCAAGTAGGCCTCGCGCCCTGCTGTTGGGACACCACCCATAATGAGTCCCGCCGCAACGGCATAATGAAGCAAAGCACCAGTCTTTTCTTTATGTAACACGCGGAGGTCGGCTAATGGTAAGTCAACGGCTTCGGACTGAATGTCCTTCGCCTGACCCGCTACCATCCCTGCCGGACCGGCTGCTTGCGCCAATGAAGTCACCAGCTCCGCCTGGACGGTTGTGTCAAGGCCGGTCGCCGTCAACCATTGAAAGGCCAGCGTCAACAAACCATCCCCCGCGAGCGTGGCCATACCAGCGCCAAACTTCACGTGGTTGGTCGGTTCTCCCCGTCGAAGATCGTCGTTGTCCATGGCCGGTAAGTCGTCGTGAATCAAGGAGTAGGTGTGTAACAATTCCAGCGCCATAATGGGCCGCCAAACTCGTTTAAGATCAATGGTTTGCCCAAGCGTCTGAAGTGTCGCTACCGTCAGTAAGGGCCGCAAGCGTTTGCCTCCAGCCAGAACCGAATACTGCATGGCCGCCGCTAAGCGATCATCCCCCGTGTCTTGGGCAATAGCATCGGCAAGTGGCGCATTCAACCGGGGTAGCCAGGTTGCTTCAAACGTTGCCAACTGAGTCTCAATCGGCATTGTCAGAGCCTCCTTGAGGCGTCTCAAAAGCCTGTTCCTGATCATTATCATTCATCATGGTTGCCAGGGTCTTCTCGGCACCTTGGAGCGTCGTCTGCAGGGTCTTACTGAGGTCGACCCCCTTCTTGAATTGTGCGAGGGCTTCTTCCAACGGCACATCGCCCTGTTCCAATTGCGTCACGATCTGTTCGAGTGTAGTCAAATTTTCTTCAAAGGTTGGTTGCTTTTCTTCAGTCATCTTGTTGGGTCTCCTTATCTGGTGTGATGCCCGTAATCTCTGCGGCAGCGGTCCCACCATCCAAATGAATGGTAACCGCCGCCTGCTTTAAGTCTGTGATGTGGCGAACCACGTGATCGTCTTGGACCACGTACCCGTACCCGCGCCCCATGATCTTCAATGGGCTCAGATAGTCCAGACCATTGACTAGCCGGCCAACTTTTTCCTGTTGAGCCGCCAGGTAGCGAGTTGCCGCGGCCGTCAACCGCGTTCGCAGCTGATTCACGTCCTGTTGCCCACGTTGGACCCGTGTTAACGGGTTACGGCTACGCAAGCCCTGTTGGGCCAGGGCCACCCGTTGACCCTGTTGGCGCAACTGGGCCTGCATGTTACGTTGTAGGCCTTGTTGGGCGTGATCTAAGCGTTGAACGTAGGTCTCGTAGAGGCGTTGCGGTTGCTGGAACACGTAGGCCTTCAGGAGCTTATTCAGGCGCTCCTGCTGGAAATTAATCCGATTGGCCATGGCATTATAGAGCCGCGTACGTTGCTGCTGCAATTTTAAAATCTCGTCATTTAAGACGGGGACCGCTAGCTCGGCCGCGGCCGTCGGTGTAGCCGCTCTAACATCGGCAACCAAATCGGCAATCGTGGTGTCCGTTTCGTGACCCACTGAGGAGATAATCGGAATTCGACTACCCGCAATGGCACGGGCGACCACTTCTTCATTGAACGGCCAGAGGTCTTCAATCGAGCCCCCACCACGACCAATAATCAGGGTGTCATAACTCCCATCAGCATTAACTCGTTGAATCTGGCGCACCAGATCCGGGGCCGCACCGTCACCCTGCACGACAGCCGGATACAACACGATCTGCGCGATCGGGTAACGTCGGCGCGTCGTCGTAATAATGTCACGGATGACCGCCCCACTGGGACTGGTAATCACCGCAATTCGTTTGGGAAAGCGGGGTAACGGGCGTTTAGGGGCACTAAACAGGCCCTCTGCCTCGAGTTTCTTTTTCAGTTGTTCATAAGCCTGGTAAAGCTGCCCAATCCCGTCTGGTTCCATGCGTTCGACGTAGATCTGGTAACTCCCACTAGGTTCATACAGTGAGATGCGCCCGGTAACCAGCACCTTCATCCCGGTTTCCGGCGTAAATTTTAGTTTTTCAAAGGCCGATCGAAACATAATGGCATTGATCTTGGCATGATCGTCTTTCAAACTAAAATATTGGTGCGCATGTGACCGTAACCGGAAGTTCGAAATTTCACCGGTTAGGTAGATCTTTCCCAGATAGGGATCGACATCAAATTTACGTTTTAAGTATTGCGTTAAGGCCGTTACCGTTAAATAATCATTGGTTGCCACGTTGTTCACTCCACTCACAAATATCCACGGTTTGTTGCATCAAGGTTGCGATGGTCATGGGACCCACGCCCCCAGGGACCGGCGTGATGGCTCCTGCACGGTCAAAGACGCCATCGAAGTCGACATCTCCCGTCAGCTTGCCCTGGTCGTCACGGTCCATCCCCACGTCGATCACGATGGCTCCAGGTTTGACGTCGTTAGCTTTGATCAAATGAGCCACACCGGTTGCCACGACCAAGACATCGGCCTCACGGGTCACCTCACTCAGGTGTTTGGTATACACATGGGCGGTGGTGACCGTCATGTCGGCATTCAGTAGCATGGCCGCCATGGGCCGGCCGACAATGCGACTACGGCCAACCACGACGGCGCGCTTGCCCCGCAAATGCATATGGAGAGACGCCAACATGGTCATGATCCCCCGTGGGGTACAGGATACTGGATAGTTACCTGGGAGATTATTGAAGAGCCGACCGACATTGACGGGATGGAATCCATCCACGTCCTTTTGGGGATCGATGGCGGCCACAACTGCCTGTTCATCGAGGCCCCGGGGCAACGGTGACTGCACGAGAATCCCGTTAATGGTCGCGTCCTGATTGTATTCGGCCACGACAGCCATCAAATCGGCTTGGCTGACCGTTGCGGGTAATTCCCGTACAACAGACTTGATGCCCAGCTTCACGGCCTTACGGTGCTTGTTACGCACGTATAAAGCACTGGCGGGATCGTCCCCCACGATAATCACGGCAAGTCCAGGCGTAATCCCCCGTTCCACTAACTTAGCGACGCGTTGCTGGGTCTGTGCGTTCAAGTCCTTGGCCAATTGTTTGCCATCAATAATGGTCGTCATAAATTCCCATCCTCCCCAAAATCTTACAAAGTTTAACTTCCATTTTAGCATATCTTTTCTGAAAACGGGGTGGCGATTCCCCCTGACTTTTAGATCGCGTGGCGCGAGACTTAGACCAAATAAAAAAGAGTTTGGGATGGCATCCCAGACCCCTTTTTCTCCAAACTGATATCGCCGAAACGTGTGCTCCAAGACAGCTGGTTCCGCCTTCAGCCGTCACGCTCACAAAAAAAGCCCAAGACATAAGGTCTCAGGCTTCTGAATTAATCTTCTTGGTTGGGCTCATTGTCCAGTGTGTGGGCCAATACCCCATTGATGAACCGTCGTGAGCGGTCGTCACTAAACATCTTGGCTAATTCCAAGGCTTCGTTGACAGCCACCCGGTCAGGCACCTCATCCACGTGGTCAATTTCAAAGAATGCGAGGCGCATGATCACAAGGTCAGTCTTCGCAATTCGTTTCAACTGCCACCCGGTACTCAGATACTGGTCGATTTGGGCATCCAGTTCTGTTTGGTACTGAAGAACACCGTTAACCAGCGTCGACAAGTACTCCGGCACGGGGACGATTTGATTGGGATCATCGGTCAGAACCCGCTGGTAGAGCGCGTCATGATCGGCTTCCGGGTTGGCATTTAATGCAAATAGCATTTGGAATGCGCGTTCCCGAATCTGATGTCGTGTAAGTGTCACTATTGGTCACTGTCTCCTTCGTCGCTCTGGTTAAACAGGTGATCGGGATCGACCTGTTGCGCCGTCTTTTCGGGAATGACGCCTTCCACGTGAACGTTAACTTCACGTAAATCAAGGTCGGTCATGAACAACAATTGTTGTTTTACGCTGTCTTGAATGGCTAAGGCAACCTTAGGAACCGCTACCCCGTAATCCAAGTAAACGTACACGTCAACTGCTAATTCATCGCCGTCAAACACCAACTTGACACCCTTACCGTGTTGTTCCTTACGGCCAAGGAGTTCCGTCACGCTGTTTGCCAGTGAACCACGCATCCGCGCAACGCCTTCGGTTTGGCTGGCCGCAATGCCCACGATAATTTCGAGAACTTGTGGGGCCACCTCAATTCTGCCGAGTGCGGGTTCCTTTGATTCTAAAATGATATTAGTATCTTCTGCCATTCATTGACCCTCCCTTACTGATTAAACGTTGGACTAATTAAGCACGGGAAATGTAGGTCCCATCGGTCGTGTTGATTGAAAGCTTGTCCCCTTCGTTAACGAAGAAAGGTACTTGAACCACTAAACCAGTGTTCATCGTAGCAGGCTTGGAACCACCAGAAGCCGTGTTCCCCTTGATACCAGGTTCAGTAGCCTTAACTTCCAAGACAACCGTGTTGGGAACTTCGATCCCCAAGACTTCGGAACCGTATTGAATCAAGTCCACGTTCATGTTTTCTTGTAAGTACAAGAGTTGGTCTTTGATGGATTCTGAAGGCACTTCGATTTGTTCGAAGTTGTCCGTGTCCATGAAGACACGACTGTCACCATCTTCGTAAAGGTATTGCATGCTACGCGTTTGGATGTCAGCTAATTCCATCTTGGCACCAGAACGGAACGTTTTTTCTTGAACGGCACCGGTCCGCAAGTTCTTAAGCTTTGAACGAACGAAAGCGCCACCCTTACCAGGCTTGACGTGTTGGAACTCAACGATCCGCCAGATAGCGTGATCAACTTCGATAGTTAAACCATTTTTAAAATCAGCAGTAGAAATTGCCATAATCTTGTAGCCTCCTAAAATATGTCCTCTTTATAATATCAATTCTTACCCATAAAAAGCAAGACAGTAGCCGACTTACAGAATAATTAAATTCCGTGGGGCAGTCGTGAGGATCTCGTGCCCAGTCGCCGTAACCAAGATATCGTCTTCGATTCGCAAGCCACCCTCGTTGGCAAAGTACACCCCGGGTTCAACCGTAATGACTTCGTTAGCGGCCATCACATCCGGCCAATGACGACCGATGTTTGGTCCCTCGTGGATGTCCAGTCCGATCCCATGACCAGTTCCGTGAATAAAGGCCTCACCGAAACCGCGATCCGTCAGTAAATCACGACCAATCCGATCGAGTTCACCCCCGGTAACGCCCGGCTTGACCGCAGCGATGATGGCCTGTTGCGCATCTGCGACCGCCTGGTAGGCGGCCTTTAGATGCTCTCCCGGATCGCCAAGGGCCACGGTTCGCGTCACATCAGACGTGTACCCGTCAACGTAGAACCCACAGTCAATTGTGACCATGTCGTGAGCGGCTAACACCTTGTCACTCGCCGATCCATGGGGCCAAGCGGCACGTTTGCCACTCGCCACGATCGTCTCGAAACTAGTGCCAGTTGCCCCGTGGTCCAGCATCCATTCTCCTAACCAGTTGGCTACCTGTCGCTCGGTCTGACCGACCTTAATCTGGTCAAACAACGCGATTAGACCTTGACTCGTCAGCGCAGTTGCCCGGCGAATCGCGGCCAATTCGGCGGCATCCTTAATCTGGCGGAGATTGTCGACCACCCCAGCCATCGGCACGATGTCCGTTACCAGGTGCTCGTCTAACCACTGATACTCGTTGAGCGGTAAACTATCCTCAATCCCGAGTACCGTGGCACCAGCGGCCTGTAAGCGGTCATTAACGGCTTGCAGGTAATCACGGGTAATGACCAGTGGCATCTGAGGCACCGTGGTCTGAAATTCCGTCTGATAGCGGGCGTCGGTGATGAATACTGCTTCGTGCGCCGTGATGAGGAGATACCCGTCACCACCCTCCAAGCTAGCACCGGCGAGATACTGCTGATTGCTAGCATTGGAGACCAAGAAGCTGTCGATACTTAACCGATCAAATTGCGCTTGTAACCGTTCAATTCGAGTTGTCATGGACCGAACCTCCCTTGCTTTCTAAGAGAAAAAAGAAGAACTCAAAGCGAATTGGTCTCGCCTCAAGCTCTTCAGTCGTACGAGGAAAACCTCGTGTTATTTAGCTGCTTCTTCTGCAACTGGGTAAACGGATACTTGTCGCTTGTCGCGGCCGAGTCGTTCAAATTTAACAACACCGGCAACCTTAGCGAACAAAGTATCGTCACCACCGCGGCCTACGTTAACGCCAGGGTAAATGTGCGTCCCACGTTGACGGTAAAGGATTGAGCCACCGGTAACGATAGAGCCGTCAGCAGCCTTCGTTCCAAGACGACGACCAGCTGAGTCCCGACCGTTGGCAGTGGACCCACCCCCTTTATGGTGAGAGAAGAATTGTAAGTTCATGTTCATCAGCATCTGTTTCACCTCCGCAAATTTAATCGTTTATTTGAGCGAATTTCACAAAATCCGCGTAATTTTCGGCGACATCCTTTAATCCATCTTCAAAACTCTGGAGGAGTGTCTGTCCCTTTAATTCGGTCGTTGCTTCCAGCTTTGGTGGTAAGGTAACTTCCAGAAAGCCCCCTGCCTGATCGCGATTGTCGACTTGCACCGGAATCGAAGCGACCCGTTGTAAGCCATTGACAGTACTGATCGCAAGCACCGATACCGCAGCACAAACAATGTCTTGACCGTACTCACCTGAGTCAGCATGGCCAGTGATTTGAAATGAATTGATTCGGTTGGTTCCATGATGGAACGTCGCATGAATCACGGCAATCGCCTCTTTAATCTTTGAACTTAAGCGTTGATAGCATCAACGACAACCTTGGTATATGGTTGACGGTGACCTACCTTCGTGTGTTGGCCCTTCTTAGGCTTGTACTTGTAAGAAACAACCTTCTTTTCCAGACCCTGCTTTTCAACAGTTCCAGTTACGGTTGCCCCTGCAACAGTTGGCGTCCCGATCTTAGGCTTGTCACCACCGACAAAGACAACTTGGTCAAAAGTAACCTTTTCACCAGCTTCAACGTTCAACTTTTCGACGTAAACAGGTTGGCCTGCTTCGACCTTGTACTGCTTGCCGCCAGTTACGATAATTGCGTACATGGATGTGCACCTCCTTATATATTTAGACTTAGACTCGCCGAAATCAAGTGCTCCGCAAGGGAAAACTTAATAACTTGTTCCGAGCGGTTGCAGCTGTGGAAGTCCACAAATACAACATGAAAATTATACTTGATGGGTTTCTCCACGTCAAGCTTTTTCTGTAACCAACGCGGAATCCAGGCCCACCAGGGAGAACCAATCGGCTAGAACCGTGACCTCACTGGAAGCTAATTGTCGAAAGGATTGGGCTAAAAAGTCGGGTCGATACCGCCGATTATCTGCCAGCCAAGCCTCGACTAACCCTAAAAAGCTGGTCGTGAGAAAGGTTATCTGCACATCAATCGGTGGCGTTGCCGTGACCGGAACATGTTGACTATAACCTTGCAATTCTTGGGTAAAGCGCTGCCGCAACTGTGGTCGAAATTGCGTGAATTGTGGGTCCAAGAGAACCGACAAAATTTGATGATGACCATCCACGTAACGTAGCGCGGGACCCAGAGCAAAACCACGGGTCAGCTCGCCATCCGGTGCCAGCGTTGTTTTAGCCGCCTCAAACCACTCGGTAATCACCTGTTGTTCGGTCTGTTCTAAAAAATCGGTCTTGTCCTTGTAATGTAAATAGAAGGTCCCTCGAGTAATCTCGGCGGTCTTGGTGAGTTGCTGAACCGAGATCTGCCGAATGGTCTTCTGTTGGAGGAGCTGACTGAGTGCCTGGCGTAACCGTTCATTGGTCCGCACAACACGCGGGTCTTGTTGTCCGATAGTAATGACCTCCCTTCCCATGAATCGCAAAAAGGAATCGAAACTTGCGCCACGATTCCTTCAGTATCTATCAGTAATTATGGGCCTGTCGGTCGAGATTGACTTGCCGTTTGGCCTCATAGGCTGCCTGAATCTCGTCTTGACTGAAGCCGAAATCCACGAAGCCCCATTTCAGAAAGAGCCGCCAAGCATGGCGGAAATCTTCCTGGCGGTGCGCAAAGTGACTGTTAAACACCATGCGTTTCAAAATTAAGTACTGCTGATCCAAGTCCTTGGCTGGACGACTCTTTTCGAGTCCCGCCAGATCCTCTTCAGTTGTCATAATTAAATGCGTCCAGGTCTTCTTGGCCGCAACCAGAAAGAAGAAGTCCATGGCATCGGTATATTCGGTCAATAGCGTTTCACGCGCCGACTGACCATCCGTTGCCTTACCTCGGTGCGTCTTCCAGACCTTGAACCACTCCGAGGTATTCGCAATCTCAGCCAGTTCAACATCTAAAGCCACATAAGCATTTTCGATCTGTGAGTTACGAGACATTTCGATATTCTTGTCTGCCGTAATCTGCTCATCCAAAGCAATGGATTGTTGGACCAATTTGGCTAATTCTAACACGTCGTCTCGCCTCCTAACCGAAGATCAACGGATCGGATTTAATCTCCAAGTCCGTCAGGTTTTCTAAGTACCAGTCACGCATGAAGGCATATTTCAAGAGCACGTCAAACCAGGAGATCTTCTGGTCATCGTCGTGAACCGTCAGAACCCATTCCGGCTGACCTGACAACTGATTGTTAAAGATGTCGACGATCACGCCGTCATCCAAGCTGATCTCCGCACCGTTGCCGTTGACGCCGTTAGTCAGCATGTAGTCATTCTTGGCGGCCATCACGAACAAGCGATCAACAATCCCAGCTGGCAAATCAGCGGCACGCACTGCATAATTTTGCCGGTTAGCGGCATCCAGAATATTAAAGTCCACGGAGTAGCCGTAGTCCGTCTTCAAGTAACGGGCAAAGTCAATCAAGACTTGAACGGAAGTCTTGACCGTCTCGGCAGGAACCGTTTCGTGTAAATCGATCACGAAGAGCTGCGTCAAGGCGTGGCTATTGAACCGGAGCATCTTGCGTTCCAAGTTCAAATAGAACAACGATTGGCCCGTCGCACGTTCCCGATAGAACACACCACCATTAGCGGAAGGTTCTACCCGGAAGTTAAACGTCCCCCGGTCACCTAACGCTGTCAATTGTTGGGTTAACTCTTCATGATGATCCCGAGATTGTAAGATGACCTGATTGCCTTGGTCGTGTAATTCTAACATCCGCGACATAAATAATAAGTAGTAATCCGCATTACTGTACTGATGTGGGAACGTTACGTAATCCGAATCAAGCTGGAAATCGGCTAACTGGGTTGCTGCACTAACCAAATCGTCGGGATTCGTGGTCCGGATGAGTTGGTCCATTAACTTCGTAAAGGTTAAGCCGGTCTCGAGACCAGCCTTAATAGCCTCATTGTAGTTCAGGAGTCGACCACTCGTGGTCAGCGTCGATGGATCATTTTCATTAATCATCGACCGTCACCTCACCCTCGCTCTTGCCTAGCAGGCTATTCAAGTAGTCCGCATATAGGCTGGCATTGTGGGCCTCGAAGTGTTCGAAGTCATCGAAGGCGTCGCGAATGCTCTGTTTTTCGTAATTCAAAATTGTATCTTCCTTGGACAATACCAAGATCCGATCATCATTAGCCTTGATGGCCTTGTGCGCATTCAAAGCCTTCTCGTCTTCGTCGGCTAACTTGGTCAGTTGGTCAATAATAGTTTGGCGTTCTTCCTTAACTTTCCCAGACTCCCAGGGCATGCTACTCTTACCACTGTTTTCCTTGAGTTGGTCACGAAGTTCAGCCTTTTGGCTATCGCGGGCGTCTTGAGCGTCCACAAGCTGTTGAAGCCGCTCACTTTCAGCGGAGACGGCTTCAATCTTAGCCGTGTTGAGCCGCTGATTCTGATTCTCTAAGGCAAAGGAGTCACGTAACTTTTGGTACTCGGTCTTATCGAAGTCAAAGCGGACGTTCACGACATCCAAATCACCGAACAAACGCCGGTCCCACCAATTTCCAAAGTAGATGTGGAATAGGCCAGTCGTATATTCTTCGTAATAAAAGAACGGGTAAATGTGCCCTAAGTAATCGATTAAATTGTCACTCAAATAATGGCTAATCTGGGGATGAATGTTATCGACCAGCTCGGCTAAATGATTCACGGCGCGCTTGGTTCGCGTCTTCTTTACTTCTTGGTAATAGCGAACTTGATCAAGCAGTTCGTAGATTTTTCGGTCATCGCCGTGTTGAACCGCTGCTTGCATGGTACTCAAGTAGTCTAGTTTGTTCGCAATTGCTTGCGTTAAAATGTCGGCTGCACTAGCTTGTTGTTCTTGGTTTTCCATGGATTATCCCTCATTCTCATGTTCCCTAGCCGTTGCTGAAAACATTTGGTTATACCTTCATGTTACCAAAAATGGGAACAGAATAAAGCAGTTTGGCCGAATTTCACTTGAAAACAAGGATTTTTTTAACCGCTTTCTGCTTTGTCCCCCCTTAGACAGCAAAAAGGACCGCCCCCGCAAGGTCGATCCTTCATTAGTTTGGCAGTCAAGCCGTCAAACGTTACTTTTTTAGTAGAGTTCCAGGTACTGATCCCGTTCCCACTGTGAGACTTGGGTCCGGTAAGAGTCGTATTCCAAGGTCTTGGCTTCGATGAAGCTCTGGAAGAGGTGTTCACCCATAGCGCCACGCATAACATCGTCGGCCGCTAAGTCCTTCAAGGCATTGTGCAGCGTATCTGGCAGGTTCGTGATGTGGTTCTCCTGTCGTTCGGAAGCATCCATGCGGTAAATGTTGCGATCAACCGCTTCACGAGGAGCTAATTGATTCCGCAACCCGTCCAGACCAGCCTCCAAGACGGCGGCAATGGCCAAGTATGGGTTGGCTGCGGGGTCAACACTCCGTAATTCCAACCGAGTAGACAAGCCACGAGAATTTGGTACTCGAATCAGTGGGGACCGGTTAGAACCGGACCAAGCCACGTAAACCGGGGCTTCATAGCCGGGAACCAGCCGCTTGTAACTGTTGACGATCGGGTTGCAGATAGCGGTAAAGCTCCGGGCGTGCTTGAGTAGTCCCCCCAGGAAGTGGAAGGCATCCTCAGACAATTCCATGTCGCCCTTAGCATCGTAGAACGCATTGCCTTGGTCGTGGAAGAGGGACATGTTCAAGTGCATCCCAGAACCGTTGATGCCGGCCAAAGGCTTTGGCATGAAGGTTGCATACAAGCCATACTTCCGAGCAATGGTCTTAACGACCAGCTTGAACGTTTGAATGTTATCGGCAGCGGTCAAGGCATCGGCATACTTGAAGTCAATTTCGTGTTGGCCAGGTGCCACTTCATGATGCGCTGCTTCGACGTCGAAGCCCATGTCTTCCATGGTCAGCACAATCTCACGGCGGCAATTTTCACCCAAGTCCATTGGAGCCATATCAAAGTAGCTCCCTTTATCGTTGAGTTCCGTCGTTGGCTTCCCATTTTCATCCATCTTGAACAGGAAGAATTCTGGCTCCGGCCCAATATTGAAGTCCGTGAAGCCGGCCTTGCGCATGTCATCTAAAACCCGGATCAGGTTATTCCGTGGATCGCCCTCAAATGGCTTTCCATCGGTCGTGTAGACCTCACAAATGACTCGGGCAATCTTGCCACGTTCTGTACTCCAGGGGAAGATCATCCAAGTCGAGAGGTCGGGATATAAGTACATGTCACTTTCTTCAATCCGCACAAAGCCGTCAATTGAAGACCCGTCAAACATCAATTTGTTATCAAGTAGCTTATCCATTTGACTGATAGGCACTTCCACGTTCTTAATCGTTCCGAATAAGTCCGTAAACATTAACCGTAAAAACTTCACGTTTTCTTCCTTCGCCATGCGGCGAATATCGTCCTTCGTATTGGTTGCTTTTGCCATCAAAAATCGCTCCCTGTCAGTTATCTTGTCGTCTAATGTCGGTCGGGTTAAAAGGGTCGTTGAATCCCTGAATTGGGATGTCCCAGACCACCCTGACGAATAAATTCATCCTGCAAGATTCGCCGGACGTCCTCATCGGTCAAGGGTTGTTGCTGGGCTGACTGCTTCGCCTTCGTAGCCGCTTGCTGTTGATCATAGATCGCCTTGATACCAGCAATGTTTACGCCGTCAGCAAGGTAATCGCGAATCTCTAGTAACCGATCCACGTCGTTGAGTGAATACAACCGGCGATTCCCGTCACTCCGTTCAGGCGTGATTAATCCCTGTGCTTCGTAATAGCGAATCTGCCGAGCAGTCAGGCTCGTCAGTTTCATGACAGTTCCCATTGGCAAAACGGCTAATGAACGCCGTAATTCCTTCTCCTTCATTCGACTGACCCCCTTAACTTATGATGTCATCATACCACCTGGACAACTTGAGTCAAGCTTTCATGTCATGTTTCCTAACATGAAAGTAAAAGATTTTATTAACTCTCTAACCACTGGCTAACCTGGTGGTCGATGACTGTCCGTTGTTCGGGATGTTGGACCAGATCATACCAGGTTGCCGTTGTCTGATTCCGAAACCAAGTTAGTTGGCGTTTGGCATAGTGCCGTGAGTCCTGTTTAATCTGTTCAAAGGCTTGCGACCAGGCCGCTGGTTGGTCGATCACTGGCAACAATTCACGATACCCAATCCCAGTGGCTGCCGGGAGGGTTGTTCCTCCCTGAGCAGCCAACCAGGCCACTTCATCTGTCAGACCAGCCGTCTTCATCAGATCCACTCGTTGGTTGATTCGGTCATATAACAGGGCGCGATCGGTGTTCAGTGCCAGATAGAGTTCGTCATACTGTGCCCCGTCATCCGCTTGATGGGAGAATGGGCGCCCGGTCACCGCGATGACCTCTAAGGCCCGCACGGTGCGGCGGACATTAGCAACCGGAATCTTACTAGCCGCCAGTGGATCTTGGTCCGCCAGTCGGTGCCACAATACCTCAGGACCCTCCTTCGCCGCAATCGCACGGAACTTTTCTCGAACCACCGGATCACCGGGAGCCGAGGACCCCAAGCGCAAACCGTCAAACAATGCCTGCAGATAAAACCCGGTCCCACCGGCAATGATCGGTAGATGCCCGCGATCGTGAATTTCCGTGATTAGCCGCTGGGCAGCGGCCACGAATTGGGCCACCGTGAACTGTTCATTAACGTCACAAACATCGATCAGGTGGTGAGTCGCCTGGGCCTGTTCTGCGGGGGTCGCTTTGGCCGTTCCAATATCCAGATGCCGATAGACCTGCATTGAGTCCCCCGAGATAATTTCACCGTTGAATTCTTGAGCCAGCGCAATCGCTAACGCTGTCTTGCCGACCGCCGTGGGGCCGACAATTGCTAAAACCTTTTCCATGACTCTAGTCTCCTTGTATGTGACGTCGTAACTGGACTGCCCGCGCCGGATAGTCCGTGATAATGCCGCGAAAATGATGTCTGAAGCAATAACTCATGTCTGCTGGCCGGTTAACCGTCCAGGGCCGTAATTGGACCCGTGGCAACCAAAAGCGATGGGCTTTGACCCACCGAATATCTGGGTGCCACTCCACCACCTCATGTCGTCTTAATAGGCGCTTAGCCCAGCGACTATTGGTCTGAAATAACTGCGCGTATTCCGCCTGTGGGTACAGGTGCCGAAGACTAACTAATGATTGTGGCCGAAAGCTTGAAAAAACGAGTTTAAATGACCGAGAGTGTTGCGCAAAATAGGTGGCCACCTGGGTCTCAATCCCCGGATATGGATACCTATTCGTTTTTAATTCGAGGTTGAGGCTTCCTGTGAAGTGTCGGCCATTCAGCAGATCCACTACTTCGTCTAACGTGGGAATGGTTGCCGGTAGCTGTCGTTGCGGATCTCCCGCGTCTAGCTGCCGCAACTGGGCTAGCGTAAGATCCTTCACTGCCCCGGTACCGTTCGTGGTTCGATCAACTGTCTCATCGTGAATGATGACCAGTTGGCCGTCTCGCGACAACTGAACGTCCGTCTCAATACCATCAGCACCGGCAGTTAAGGCGGCCTTAAAGGCCATCAAGGTGTTCTCCGGTAAGGTACCGGCACTCCCCCGATGTGCGAAGATCTGTGTCCACTGGAATTGTCCCATCTCGTCGCCCCCCATTTTCTTTCCACTAGCAAGGTTACCACAAAATCTCGGTCAATTTGCGAAACTTTTACGCCGCGACTTCCGCTAATCGCTAGCATTTTCGCCGGATAAACGGCATAATGGAAGCGGATAACTTAAATTCTATGATGATGGGAGTCGAGTTATGATGAAGCATTTTACCAAGGGATTTATCTTTGGCGTTGTGGCAACTGCTAGTGCCGTTGCCGGTGCCGTCTTCTCTTTCAAGAAGACCGTTGTTGAACCAATTGAGGACCAAGAATCTCGGTTTGAAGAAAACCGGAAACGCGCTAACCGGAAGAGCCACTCAGCTCACCACGGTTAATCAGTCGCAATTAAAAATGGACGTCTGGCTAATTACCGGGACGTCCATTTTTGTTGTTTAATACTTTGACTTCTTGGTCTTACCTTGCCAACGCGCATAGCCCGATTTCAAGATATAGATTTCTTTGTAGTCGTCCTTGCCGAGGATCAAAGCGGCCCGCGTACTCAGCGCCTTACTTTGGTCATACAAGTAAATGGGGAGGTCATCCCGCAGTTGCTTGTAGTAAGCCTTAAACGTTGAATAAGGGATGTTCCGTGCGCCTAAAATGTGGCCCGCATCAAATTCCTTCTTTTCACGCAGATCCACAACCTGAGCCTTACGCATCCCCGCCTGGAAAGTCGGTTCATCGATGACCTTAGCCACCCGATTACGCCGAATGACCGTTGACCATTGCCAACCGCCCCAGACCGCGATGAGAACGATAAGGATGATCAAGTAGACCGTCCATACTGAAATTGTACCTGTTGCTCCAATAACCAAAACTAATTCGCCCTTCCTAATTCCATAGACTCGTTAAGTCTTTTATTAATTTGTTTTTTGAAAACGCAGTGCTAACGATGCGGCACCGATGATCCCAGCGTCGTTACCCAATTGTGCCAACCGCAACTTAGTTGAATCTCGAACGGATGGGAAGGCATTTTCTTGGAAGTAACGGGTCGTTGGTTGTAACAAGGTGTTCCCAGCGTTTGACACGCCCCCGCCAATGATGATATTGGCAGGATTCAGAATATTGGCCACGTTGGCCAAAGCCAAGCCCAGATAGAAGGTTACCCGGTCAACCACTTGGTTAGCCAGAATATCGCCATTATCTGCCAGGTAGAAGACCATCTTAGACGTCACACTCTCTTGGTTGTCTTCCATTTCCTTCAAACGTGACGTCCCCATGAAGTCCTTGGCCATGTCGGCAGCGACGTGGACCACACCCGTTGCGGATGCATACTGTTCAAGACAACCACGCTTCCCACAGGTACACAGGTAGCCATTAGGTTGAACGGTCACGTGGCCAAGTTCACCAGCGCCACCATTTACCCCATGAAGGAGGTGTCCACCGGCAATGACCCCGCCACCAACACCAGTACCTAAGGTTACAAAGACAACATCATCGTCCTTTTCCCCGGCACCTTTCCAGTATTCACCCAATGAAGCCACGTTGGCATCATTGTCCAGAATGAACTGTAATCCGACACCGGCCTGGATCTGGTCACGAACACGTTGCCGCTTCGTCCAGTTCAGATTGAAGGCGCCAATAACCGTTCCGTTTTCAATATCAACGGAACCCGGCGTCCCCATCCCGATACCAAGAAAATCGTTCTTACTGAATTCTGAATTGCTGATATGTTGATTGATGGACGTCACAATGTTTGGCACAATGTGGCTGCCTTCATCGGAGATATCCGTAGGAATACTCCACTTTGCAAGGACTTCGCCCGCAACGGACAAGAAGGCCATCTTGGTGGTTGTCCCACCCAAGTCAATTCCGATTAAATTACGTGCCATAACTCTAAATCCCTCCAATGGATTGGTGTCGATCTCTTGCTTTTTCTTCTTCAATACGGTGTTCGCGACGCAAAACGAGTTTGGCGGCGATGAAGGTCTCAGTGTCGACAACCCCTGCCTTTCGCAGGTTGTTGAGCTCCAAGGTCATCACCTCGATGTCCCACATCCGCTTGCCTACGTACACGTAAATATCAAATTTTTTAAGTAGCTGCTGAACATCATATAACGTTTTCATTGTCCCACAACCTCCATGAAATTGCACGAGCCATTTTGGCCATTTAGCGGCTTAGCCCGTTCATATACAACCAGACCAATCCACCAATTAGGACTACGGTCGCTACAACTCGTTTAACTGTACTTACTCGACCAATTCTTGGAACACCCAATGTATACGCTGTCAAGAATCCGGCAACCAAACCACCAATATGCCCAGCAAGATCGATCCCTGGGGCAAAGAGGTCAAACAAAATGTTCATGACAACAAACGCCAGGAAAGTCTGGGATAGCTGCCGAATCCCAGGATTCTGCCAGAAGGACTCTCCCAACATCAGAAAGGCCCCAAACAAGCCGAAGATAGCGGTACTAGCCCCAGCTGACAGACTGTCAGAGAAGCAAAAGCTCGCAATGTTCCCGCCAATTCCAGATATCAGAAAAAGTCCCAGGAACCGCGCGTGGCCAAAGGCCGCTTCGATTTGAATCCCCACAAAGTATAACGTAATCATGTTCATGAGGATATGGGTAAATCCAATATGCAGGAATATTGGTGTGATTAACCGCCACCACTGACCCTGTTGAATAAGCACGTTCACCTTGGCCCCGTAAGTAATCAGAACGTTAACGTTGGTGCTTCCCCCGCTAACCGTCATGGCGAGATAAACCACGACCATGATCGCGACTAACCCGACAGTCATATAGGGCTGGTTATCCAAACGATTCAATCGATATTTGAATTTTTGTGCCACCTTGCCGCTCCCTTTCTACTTGGTTGGTGCGACGAGCACCCGATCGAGAATGACGTCGAAGGGGTCAACTTGCCAATTTGGTACGCTCACCTGCTGCACAGGAAACGCTAACGCCACCTTGGTTCCCGTAGTCCGTTGTAGGTAACGGTCGTAATAACCACCACCAAACCCAATCCGTTCTCCGCTTCGCGCGTAGAGCAAACCGGGTACCACAATCAGGTCAAAGGCGGCCGGTGAGATAATCTGCCCATCCGCCGGCTCCATCAGGCCAAACGCCGTCTTAGCCAGGTGTGTATCGTTAGTCAGCGTATGAAATGCCATCTGTCGTGCCGGCAACGTTTGGGGCACGGCCACCGTCTTACCGGTCCGCTGAGCAGCGGCGATGATCGGGGCCGTAGGCAGCTCTAAATCGGTGCTGATGGTCGTTGCAATGGTTGTCGCTTGCTGCCACTCGGTCAATGCAAACAATTGCTCATAGAGGCTCTGAGCACCCGCCTCGCGTTCTGCTGGTGTCAATTGCTTTAAAGCCCGAATCGTCTGCTGGCGCAGATCTGCTTTACTTACCATGATAGTTGACCCCCTTTAAGAAAATTTCAATAAAAAAAGGTGCGGGCTCCCGCCCGTACCCTTACTTAGTTTCGCGATGCAAAGTTACTTTCCGGTCACGTGGGCAGTACTTCTTAAATTCAACCCGGTCCGGATTATTACGCCGGTTCTTGCTGGATAAGTAGTTGCGTTCGTGACATTCAGTACATTCTAAAGTGATGTGTACACGCATTGTGGGTAACCTCCCAACTTTTTCAGAATTACAGGCTAGAGCCTTAACTTGTAATATATTACCATTATCCCGGGATAATTACCAGTCAAAATTCCAAATATGTTAAGGGGAAATACTTAACAGCTGAATTATCGGGTCCTGAGCGGCTTTCCTTATCCCTTGCAGTAAGGAACATGACGCCAATGACCCTTTTCCTTCAACATTTCCGCCCAGTCCATAATTTTAACGCGTTAGACTAAAAAAGGATGCTGACCGCATGACTGGTCAGCATCCTTCTAAAATCCTATTGATCAATCGTTGAAGTCGATTGCACGGACTTCCAGTAAGCCGCGTAAATCTTCTTCGCCAACTGCATATTGTTACTTTCGGCGTTAACCCCCAGGTTCGGCATGGCCAAGGCCACCACTACCTGTGGATGCGTCGATGGTGCGTAAGACGCCAGACTCAAGGTAACCGTTTCGCTACCCTTGTAGAAGGTTTGTGCCGTCCCCGTCTTAGCGGAAATCTTTGGCGTAATGGATGACATCGCGCCACCGGTCTTATAAGTATTGCTCCCATGAACCACGTCATAGAGCCCTTCCTTAACCAACCGCTTCTCGGCTGCCGTCATATCAATCGTGTTCAAGACCTTAGGTTCTACCGTCGACTTGACGGCACCCAACGTGCCATCGGACTTGGTTCCCCGAATGGCATGAACCACGTGGGGAGCGATTCGCGTTCCCCCATTGGCAATTGTTGACATGTACTGAGCAACTTGAAGCACCGTGTACGCGTCGTAGTTCCCGAAGGACAAGTCCAGGGCATTCCCAATGTGGGCAAAACTGCTAGACCCTTCCAAACCAGAACTTTCGCCAGGTAGATCGATCCCCGTTTTGACCCCGAGACCGAATTGCTTAAAGTAGCCTCGTTCGATATCAAAAGCCTTGGTGCTCATGGTCAGAGCGGCACCGGATGAGTAATTAAAACCGGCTTCCTTCATGGCCAATTGCATCATATAGGAGTTAGATGATACTTCCAAAGCACCGGCTGCGTTAACCGCGATGTTCGAACCCCCACCATGGTTAAACCAGGAAGACTTCTTTACCCCACCGATGTTGATCGGCATATCGGTTAAGGTACTGTTGGTGGGGGTAATGACACCTTTCATCAAGGCACCAGAAACCATGGCCCCCTTGACGACAGACCCCATCACAATATCGCTATTGATGGTTCCCAAGGCATTGTTAGTGATCTTACCCGTGGATGGATTCCGGTCGACCCCGGCCATCCCAATCACGCCCCCAGTATTCGGGTTCATGACGACGGCGTAGGTCCCGGTCGAATAACCACCGGCACCTTGTTCGGCCGATTTCACGAGCGACTGCAACTGACTCTGGAACTTCGAGTTGATGGTGAGCTGGAGGTTGTCCCCCTTCTGGCCCCCATACTTCTGAACTTCCTTCGTCACGGTATTGTTACCGGCAACCTCGACCTGCTTTTCAGCCTTGGTTCCCCGCAAGACGGACTCATATTCCTTTTCCAGATACGATTGTCCGACACTGTCGTTTCGTGAATAGCCTTGTGCTAAGAGCTCATTGATCCGGTCACTTGGTAACCCGGTCTTTTCCGATGAAACCGTCCCGATGATGGAATTCATCGACGTGCCATTAGGATAATCACGTGACCAGCTCGTGCCAACCTTCACGCCTGGCATCTCGGATAAGTGTTCCCCAATCTCGGCGATTTCTCGATTGGAAACACCAGAGTCCTTGATGTACGTGGTTGACAAGGCATAGGCCCCACTCATCTTCGCAAAAATTGTCGCCGCATTCTGTTGCGACTTCGTCAATTTAAAGGATGAGTCATTTTCGAGGTAGCTATGGGCCTTATCATAGAGCTGTGTGACGGTCATCCCCTTGGTCCCGGATAATTTACCCTCCACGGCCTTAAGGTTCTTGGAATCCGTCAAGTAGTAATCGATCGCCTGGCGTGGCGTCAAACTACTCGTCGAAACCGTTAAGTAATCACCTAATGTATTGGCAATCTGATACATGTTGGTCGATAAAACATTGACCCCTTTAGTGTAGGAGATCGCTTGGTGCGCTTTGTTTCCCACTAAGACTTTCCCGGTGGAATCGTAAACCATTCCCCGTTGAACGTTAGTGGTTTCAATCGTGGTGTCGGTTGAGTTCACCTCAGCCTTGAATTTTGCCCCATAGAAGACTTGCAGATACGCTAACTGACCAATCAGCGCCGCAAATAATAGGGCAACAATGATGAAAAGAAAGTTTAACCGAAACGGGATCTCCGACTTTTTAGGGCCGCCAGATCGCTGACTTCGGTTACTTACTCGATTATAGAAATTCTTCACAACAGTTCTGCTCCTTATTGTACAGCTACTATTTTACCAAACTTCACCGCGTGCCACTATCCCGCTACCGAAATTTAATGTTTCTATGCTATTCTAGAGACCATAATCAAAAATGTACAGGATCACGTGCAACTTTTATAATTTCTAAAGATTGAGGTGGCTTTTTTGCAAGATCGAAAACAGCGTCAACGGCTTTCACCACGCCAATTAACTTTAATTGGGGCTTTCCTAACGCCTCTAATTCTAATGACGGCCTACTTTATTTATCGGAAGATGGCGCCCTTTGGGTCGAGTAGCCTCCTGACTGTCGACCTGGGACAACAGTACATCGATTTCTTTGCTTACATGCGCCGAGCCCTACTCCACGATCCCAGCAGCATCTTCTACTCGTTTGCTAACGGACTGGGAGGCGAAATGCTGGGAACTTGGGCTTACTACCTCTTGAGCCCCCTCAATTGGCTGTTACTCTTCTTCCCTGGGTCCTCACTGACCAGTGGTGTCTTTATCATCACCGTCCTCAAGTATGGCCTGGCCGGACTGACCTTTGGCTGGCTATTATTAAAGACGACTAAGCAACGTGGCCTGTTCGTCATCACCTTTGCCACGGCTTATGCCCTGATGGGCTGGTCCGTTGCCAACCAGTTAAATGTTATGTGGCTCGATGCCGCTTACCTACTCCCCCTGGTTTTCTATGGACTTTACCAGCTCATGCACACCGGTAAATGGCGGCCTTACGTGCTTTGGTTGGCAGTTACTTTAATCGTGAACTACTACATGGCCTACATGGTCTGTCTCTTCATGATCCTGAGCTTTGTCTTCCTGGCCGTCGACCGCTATACCAACTGGCGACACCTCGCCCAACAGATGGGCCAATTTGCCGTAACCTCGATCACGGCTGGCCTTCTCTCGGCGGTGGTGCTCCTGCCAACCTGGTGGTCGCTCTCTCAGAGCAAGGCCCAGTACACCGTGACGTCTTTTAAATGGAAGTTTGAATTCTTCCCACCAAAAATGGTGGCCAAGTTTTTCCTCGGCGCCTTTAACTTTGATCAGATGCCATCCGGTACGGCCAACCTCTTCATCGGTGCCATTGCCCTAATTGGCGCGCTCTTCTACTTTGGCGATCGGCGGGTTCACCTGCGGACACGGATCACAGCGGGACTCATTACGATCTTTTTAGCCTTATCATTGTGCGTTCAGCCACTCGATCTCCTGTGGCACGCCGGCCAGTTCCCAGTCTGGTACCCGTACCGCTTCTCCTTTGTCGTGAGCTTCTGGCTCATCTGGTTGGCTGCTCAGACGCTGACCATCGACTTTCAACCAAGTGCTCTGGCAATTGCGTTGGTAACGCTGATTATTGTCGCCGGTAGTGCCTACGTCGCCATCTCCCTCAAACAATTTAAGTTTCTTCAATTTAATCAAGTTCTCTTGGGTCTGCTCTTCGTCATTCTCGCCCTCGCGTTAACGACCTTGCCCGTCAAACATCACTGGATTTACCCGATCACCTTCTTCGTCATCGGGGTAACCGAGGTGACAGCCAACGCCTTCATCTCCTTAAACAATATTAGTTACGTTTCTCAGGACGAGTACGGCAACTACACGGATGAGCTCCAACGTTTAGTAAACGGCGTCCAGAAGACCGATAACGGCTTCTATCGCATGGGCAAGACCTTTGTGCGAACTAAGGGCGATGCCTTCCAAACCGGTTTCAATGGTGGCGGCGTCTTCTCCTCCGTTCTACCCAAAGCGGTTCCCGCCTTCTATGGCAACACCGGGAATCCCGATGGCGACGGTTTCGTCGCCTATAGTAACGGGACGCTAGTGACCGACTCTCTGTTAAACATGAAGTACTACTTCCAGAATAAGACGCTTTCAGGGGCCTTAAGTGGTGCAAGTATGCTCCCCGCCAGCAGTAATAAGGCCGACCTGGCCGATTATCGCGCCCTGAGTCAGGATCACTGGACCACCACCTATCAGAACCCCTACGCTTTACCACTGGGTTATGCGGCCAATTCCCAAATTTTGTCGTTGAAGGACACGACCGCCGATCCCGCACAGTATCAAGCTAACTGGTTAGCTGCGTTGACGGGTCGTCAAGCAGACCGTCACCTGTACCAAGCAGAAAACTTCGATCAGGTCACCTTTGATAACATTAACCAGCAAACCAAGATTACCGGTGCCGTGTTGCAAAAGAAGAATCTCCTGAAACCTGGTAGCATCACCCTCACGATCAAGCCGAAAACCAATGATGCCATCTATATGACATTTGGATCGACCGTTAATCCGGACAATGCAACCTTCGTCTTGAATGGTCAGCCCTTGAATCAGTACAAGACCTATCGTCATACCATCCTAGTCAGTGTGGCCGATCATGCCAAAGGCAAGACCACCAAGCTCACTGTCCAGCTGAAGAAAGGATCGTTGTGGCTGGAAAACTTCACGCTTTATCGGCTGGATACCGCACAGTTCAAGTCTGCGGTAACTCAACTCAAGACCAGTCCTTGGCGTCTAACCAAGCACAGTAGCCGGTCATTTAGCGGTAACATCACGACCAAGAAAGACCACCAAGTCCTCAATACGTCGATCCCATACTCTGCCGGTTGGCGAGCAACCGTTAATGGCCATCGCGTCAAGACCTACAAGACTGTTGGCATGTTCACCGCGCTCAAGCTACCTCGTGGTACTAGTCACGTCACGTTATCCTACTGGCCACCACTGTTTAACGCGGGCCTCCTGCTCAGCGGATTAACAGCATTGAGCCTCATTGGTCTCAGCTGGTTCCAGCGACGACGTCATTAATTTCAGACAAACGAAAAGCATCAGCGACATGCGCTCGCTGATGCTTTTTTGCGTTCAAACTTAATCCAATTCACCGTTATCCTGATAGATGTAGGTTGGTCCATCCGTCTCCGGGTCATAATCAATCGTCAGATCGTACCCAACGAAGAACCACTCGTCGCCCTCCGTGATGTAGTACGTCACGTTATCCTTCTTTTCAGCTACGATGGGATCACGGGGGTGATCATCGGGGGTCATCCCCAGTGAAAAACCTTGGTGTACAGGGGTCTTCCCGTACACCTTGCCGAAGAACCGAATACCACGGCCAGTCATACCCATCTCGTCGCGGAACCACTTGCTAGCCGTATCCGTCACCGTAATCTTCATGTCGTAGGACTCCCTTTACCGTTTAATGAATTCGCTTTCAACACCATTTATACCACGTCTACATGCTTGCACGCAAGATAATGGTTACGCTTTCATTATGGCGGAAGTTAAGCCCCATTACCACCCTTCTGCTTGTGGGATTTATCACGAATCCAAGCTTACCGAGCACAACAAAAGGGAGGCAACTGTGGTCACCTCCCTTGGATTTACTGTAAAAATATTTTTTGAGAATCAGGTTAGCTCGTAAAGTTGCCCGAGTCACTTAAGTTGGAATTGTCGAGACGTGCGCCAGCAGGCAACTGGCTTCGCTTAAACCTGATAACCAGCTAAACGTCTTCTGGCATACTCTTTTTATTCCACGTCCAAGATCTTAACGGACATGTCACCACCAGGCGTTGGGAAGGTTACTTCATCGCCCTTGCGGTGACCTAGCAGGCCCTTAGCAATCGCAGAGTCATTAGAAATCTTGCCAGCCATTGGATCGGCTTCGGCAGCACCGACGATGGTGTATTCTTCAGGTTCTTCATCTGGTAATTCCTTGAAGGTAACCTTCTTACCTACCGTCAATTCGTCCTTATCGGTTCCATCGTTGTCGATGATTTGGGCGTATTGGATCATCCGTTCAACCGTGCTGATCCGGGTTTCTAACATACTTTGTTCATCCTTGGCTGATTCGTATTCAGAGTTCTCGGAAAGGTCCCCGTATGATCGCGCAATCTTGATGCGGTCGATAACCTTAGGCCGTTTGACCATCTTTAAATCTTCAAGTTCTTTTTCGAGCTTTTCCTTACCCTCTTCAGTCATTGGATACATTTTATCTTGTGCCACGCTGAACACCCCTAATTATTAGTTTTATTTTTTAGTTGCCCTGCCGAGTGGCGGGTCGCTAGTCTTCGTGTCAATGCTATCTCACCGAAAAGTGTGCTAAAAAGGCCGCCGATGCCGAATCAACGCTATTGCTGACCGGCTAGTCGTCCCTTTTACACACCGAATTTTGGTTAAGTTCACAAAAGGTTAGCCCACTTGCAGCTAACCCGTCCTATTCTATATGGTTGTGTCTGGATTGTCAAAAACTTGGTGATTCCCATTAGCTTCGAGGATGGCCCGAATCTTCGTTACCAAGAGGTCAATGGCAACTTGGTTCTCGCCACCTTCTGGCACGATGAGATCGGCATATCGCTTGGTTGGTTCCACGAATTGATGGTACGTTGGCTTAACCGTCGCTAAGTACTGTTGGATGATGGAATCTAAAGAACGACCCCGTTCATTCATGTCCCGTTCGATCCGCCGAATAATCCGGATATCATCATCCGTATCAACGAAGACTTTGATATCCATCAAGTCTCGCAGGCGTTCGTCATCCAAGATCAGAATTCCTTCCAAAATGATGACATCGCGAGGTTCCTGATGAATGGTCTTAGTGCTTCGTGTCGAAAGGTTGTAGTCGTAGACCGGTTTTTCGATGGGTTGGTAGTTCAGCAGTTGTTGTAACTGACTGATTAACAAATCTGTATCGAAGGCCAGTGGGTGGTCGTAGTTTACGGCTGCCCGTTCTTCCATGGTCATTTCTGACTGGTCATTGTAGTATGAATCTTGCTGTAAGATCATGATTGAATGTCCAATCAACTGATTGAAGATTGCTCGACTAACAGTGGTCTTTCCACTCCCGGAACCCCCGGTAACACCAATAATGATCGGTCGCTTTTTCCCTGCCAAATCTGTCGCCATCCTTTATTTATTATCGCTTGCTAATGAACTGGTTAACGCCTGATGCTGTGCATAAGTTTCTGAGAAGTAAACCTTCCCCGTCTTGGTATTGGCAATGAAGTAATAGTACCCCTTACTACGTGCCTTCGGGTGCAGTACCGCCGTAATCGACGAAGTACTTGGGTTGTTGAAAGGTCCCGGTCCAAAGCCCGTATGAATGTACAGGTTGTATGGCGACTTTTTCCTCAAATCCTTATAGGTCAACGTCTTCTTGGTAGTCTTCAAGGCATACTGAACGGAAATATCTGATTGGAGTGCCATTCCGGCCTTCAAACGATTAAAGAAGACACCCGCAATCTTATCACGATCGGTCTGTGAAACCCCTTCGCGTTCGACCAGAGAAGCTAACGTCAAGACTTCCTGCACGCTGTACTTCTGTTTTTTAATCGTCGCATAATTACCCTGCAGGTTCTGATTCGTCTTAGCCACCATCTGGGTCACGATCTGCTTGAGAGTCATCTTCTTCCCGGCTTCATAAGTTGCCGGTGCCAGATAACCTTCTAACCGATAGCGAACGTTCTTGGCCGACTTAGCGGAACCCAACAATTGGGGGTACTTTTCGACCAACTGGTTAAAGAAGGCTTCATCACCCATCAACTTGAGGAACTCCGTCTTGGTAAAGTCCGTCTGAATTGGAATTTCGGCGGCCAATTGGTCCACCGTTTCTCCTTCACGTACCAGTAATTTACCCGCCGTGCTTTGGATTGGTTCCGCTGAACCACCCTTCTGCAATTGCTTGGCAATCTGATGCAAGGTCATTGAAGGCTTGAGTTGATAATAACCGGCCTGAAAGTTTGTGAACTTATTGGATTTAACGTAATAGTTAAACACCATCCCGCTCTTAACGACTTTCTGATCCTGAAGGATCTGGCCAATCTTATTGGACGTGGCACCCAGGGGAACGTGAACCTGTACCACATTGTTATTCTTGGTATCCATCGGCTTGAGTGCCGTCTGGAAGAAATGATACCCAAAGAATCCAATCACAACGGCTAAGATGACTATCAGGCTAATCACCCCGACCATAATTCTGTGGCCAAACGACCGTTTGTTACCCGAATCCTGTCGTGACGGGATGGGATTTTTGTCATTATCCAACTTATTTCCTCCGTTCTTTGCCATAGTCCACTCTATTATACAGAAGTTCCCGGCTCGCGGAAACATGAAAGCGCTACTTTGATAAAATTGTAATCTTTAGGACTTATACGAAAGACGCGTCCAACTCTCGAGTGAGAATCAAACGCGTCTAAAGTAAGCAATTTAACGGATTTCGGCACCAAGTTCTTCTTCAAGCCGCTTCGATACTTTATCAAAGGCTTGAGTAACGGCGTCATCCACCAGCGTCTCGTGCTTGTCTTGGTAAGTTAAGGTGTAAGCCAAGGACTTCTTGCCCTTAGGTACCTTAACCCCATCGTAAACGTCAAACAACTTGACAGATTGGAGGAAGGCCCCCCCGCGACGTTCAATTAACGCCACGATCTGGTCGTTGGTCACATCATTATCCACCAACATCGCAATATCACGGGTGATGGCTGGGTAACGCGAAATGACATCGTATTGGTTTTCTTGCTTTGGCATATCCACAATGGCCTGCAGGTTCAATTCGAAGACATAAGTCGTCCCCACCTTGAACTGTTTGGCGATCGATGGATGCACCTCACCTAAGAACCCAATCCGGTGACCGTGAACTAAGATATCCGCGGTCCGTCCGGGATGCATCTCTGGCATGTCGGCGTTAGGCACATACGTGACGTCGCCATTAACTGCCATGTCCTTGAGATAAGCCGCCACGATCCCCTTCATTTGGAAAAAGTCGACGGGTTGTGCTGGTTGATTCCAAGCCGCGGGCAGTAAGGTTCCCGTGATGGCCCCAGCAATATGTTCCTCTTCGGCTGGACGGTCTTGCCCATCTTCACGGTAGAAGACCCGGCCTTGTTCATACAACGCGACGTCTTTAACTTTCCGCGCTGAGTTGTAGGCAATATCATCTAACAAACCAGTGATGAGATTCATTCGCAGAACGGCGTGATCCACCGTCATTGGCCAAGCCAATTCGGTCGTTTCACTGGCTCGCATCATAAACATCTTCGCCTTATCAGCCGTCGTTAAGGCGTATGAGATGGCCTGGTTGAGGCCTAAGCCCTCTAAAGACTTGCGAGTTGCCCGTACTAAGCGGTGCTTAGCCGTCAAGGATCCCATTGTCATTCGGCCGGTTGGTAAGGTTGCTGGCAAGCGATCGTATCCGTAAATACGGGCGATTTCTTCCAACAGATCGGCTGGAATGTGGATGTCATTGCGTCGAACTGGAACCGTCACGGTCAACTCATCTTCAGCCACCTTAACCTGGAATTCCAAGCTTTCCAAGATGTGGACAACTTGATCCATCGTTAACTTGGTCCCGAGCACGGCATTAACGTGCGTCAAAGTCAGACTAATCACAGCGGGTTCTGGCACGTTGTTACTCCCGACAACGGACCCCCGCTGAACTTCTCCATCGGCCAGTTCGTTCATCATCTGAGCGGCAGCATCCAAGGCTTCTTGTACACCAGCTTGGTTAACGCCTCGTTCGAAACGTTGGGAAGCATCCGTGTGTAAATTATGCCGCTGGGCCGCCTTACGGATATGGTCATGTTCGAAGACCGCAGATTCAATCGCCACCGTGGTCGTGCCATCCTGAATGGAAGCATCTAAGCCACCCATGACACCGGCTAAGGCGATGGGGCCCTTTTGATCGGCGATCACAATATCATTTTCGTCGAGGTCGTGGTCATTTTCATCCAAAGTGGTTAACTTTTCGCCGGCCTTGGCAGTCCGAACGTAAACATCTTCACCATTGAACTTATCATAGTCGAAAGCGTGTAAAGGTTGACCGTATTTCAGCATGATGTAGTTCGTGATATCAACCACATTATTGATTGGCCGCATCCCAGCGTTCCACAGACGAATCTGTAACCACATTGGACTTGGTGCCAGCTTCAAATTTTTCACCAGGCGCATCCGATATTGTGATGATAACGTGGCGTCCACGTGAACGGCCAACTGGTCATCAATCGTGGCACCAGCTTCCTTAACCTCTGGATGGTCTAACTCAACTGGCTTGTCGTAAATGGCGGCCAAGTCATGCAGGGTTCCGTAGACACTCAACATGTCTCCACGGTTAGGGGTAACATCGAGATCGATCAGGCTGTCGTTCATCCCTAAATAATCGTAAACGGCATCCCCGGGCGTAGCGTCCTCTGGCAAGACATAAATACCTTCAACGTAAGCCTTAGGCACAACATCTTCACTGAAGCCGATTTCTTGTAAGGCACAGATCATCCCTGCTGAAGGGATCCCACGCATCTTAGACTTCTTGATCTTTACGTTGTTGGCAATCCGTGAACCTGGTAAAGCCACAATCACGTGTTGACCCTTGGCAATGTTAGGGGCCCCACAGACAATCTGTAAGGGGTCATCCTCCCCAACGTCTACCTGGCAAACGTGCAGGTGATCGGAATCTGGGTGAGCTTCCACCGAAAGGACGTGGCCGACCACGATCTTCTTCAACCCATCGCTAGGCTTGGTGACATCATCGACTTCAACGGAGGTCCGTTCAATCTTCTCAGCCAAGTCAACGGGCTTAACGTCTAAATCTAAATATTCTTTAATCCAATTGTATGAAATCTTCATGGTTGGCGATTATCCTTTCTTTGTGAATTGTGTGAGAAAACGAACGTCATTCAAGTAGAAGTTCCGGATGTCATCAACACCGTACTTCAACATGGCGAAACGGTCAGGACCGACCCCAAAGGCAAATCCGCCGTAAACGTCGGGATCCACACCAGCCATCTTCAAAACATTCGGGTGAACCATACCGGCACCAAGAACTTCGATCCAACCGGTATTCTTGCAGACCTTGCAACCCTTACCACCACAGTTGAAGCAGGTAATATCGGCTTCAACAGATGGTTCGGTAAACGGGAAGTAACTTGGGCGTAACCGTACATCGAACTTGTCCCCGAATAATTCGTGGGCCAAGACCTGTAACGTCCCCTTTAAGTCAGCCATGGTGATGTGCTTGTCGATAACCAAACCTTCTACCTGATGGAATTGGTGAGAGTGGGTTGGGTCATCGGTATCACGCCGGTAAACCACACCTGGGGAGATCATCTTCAATGGACCCTTGTTGAAATCATGCTTTTCCAGCGTCCGTGCTTGCATGGGTGATGTCTGCGTCCGCATCAGGATTTCTTTCGTGATGTAGAAGGTATCTTGCATATCACGGGCTGGGTGATTCTTAGGCAGGTTCATCATTTCAAAGTTGTACTTGTCTTCTTCGACTTCTGGACCACTCAAAACTTGGTAACCCATGCCCAAGAATAAGTCTTCAATCTGATCGATGATCTGTTGAATCACGTGAGGTTCACCCTTAGCAACGGGCGTTCCCGGTAACGTGACGTCGACAGTCTCCTTGGCTAATTGAGCATTCAAGACGGCCTGTTCCAATTCTTCCTTACGTTGCGTCAACGCAGCGGTCAGGTCATCTCTGATTTCGTTAGCAAATGCCCCCACCTTTGGTCGTTCAGCGGCATCCAAGTCACGCATCCCCCGCAGAACTTCGGTGATGGGCCCCTTTTTCCCTAACAGCTGGACACGCACTTGATTAACGTCTTTTAAATCTGCTGATTGCTTGATATCTGCTAAGCCACGTTGCCGCAGCTCGCTGAGTTTATCTTTTAACGACATACGTCATCCTCCATTTATCTATTTATTTTCACTATTTATCGACTCACTACTGGGATCCGGGACCGAAATTGGCCCCTTTTTCCACAAAAAAGGCTCCGTCCCCATAACTAGGGACGAAGCTTCGCGGTACCACCCTGATTCAGTTGGTACACAAGGATACCAACCACACTCAGAAGTGATAACGGTCACTCACCGGTCAATCATTCATCACGTCGCCGTGACTCCCGATTACAACTCAAGAACTGAATTCACCCAAGTAATTTGAAGTTTGCTTCCAATCACGGCAAACTCTTCCTGACAAATTGCACCGGCTACTGCTTTTCTATCATCGTCTTTAAATTATTACATCTCATAGCCTAGCGAACTTCTGCGTCGCTGTCAACTACTTCTGATCTTCCTCAACGGGGCAAGACCACTTGTCTGACCACACGTGGATGGCGGTCATCACGTCCTTGAGCTCAGCACCCTTGGCGGTTAACTCATATTCAATCAACGAATTATCCGGAAAGGTCCGTCGCAAAATGACGCCATTAACCTCCAACTCCTTGAGCCGCTCAACTAATACCCGGTCACTACAACGGGGAATCTTCCGGGCTAAATCCCGGAACCGCTGAGGTCCTTCCTGCAGAAGTACCTCAATAATGAGTCCATTCCACTTCTTTCCTAAGAAAGAAAAGGTACGTTCAAATCTCGGGCAGAGTGAGAAGTCCACTTCGGAACCCGTGGCTGTATTCGATGGCACTGTTTGCATATTCAACTCGCCCCCATCCGCGTTTCAACGAAACTAGGCGTTCGGCGTTAACTTTTCAACCAACGTGTGGACGCGCTTGCGAGCAGGCCCACAAAATTCGTGAACTGCTTCGTAGTCATCGACCAGCGACACAATGGCGCTTTCCCGATACTTTGGCATAGCCAGGGTTGCTCCCCACATGTGCTTCAAAATGATATCCTTTTCCATTGGGCTTAAGTCCGTTAGCTTCTCAGCATTACGCAGAGCCACCCGTGGGTGGATAAAGGCATGGGACCCCAAGTTAAACTTCGTCGTCCGCCAATCATAATAGAAGAGATCATGTAACAAACCACCCCGTGCAGTGGCCCGGGTATTCAAACCAAGTTTCTTCGCAATCAAATAACTGTTATACGACACCGAAATAGAATGTTCCAAGCGTGTCGAATGGTGGTGCTGGGTGTAATTCGCCAGGCGTTGAACCGGCTCCTTTTCCAACAAGTCAGAAACTAAGGCAAGGTACTCGGGATCATCACGCCAAGTAAGTTTGTTCATAGAATGCTTCCTTTTCATTATAGATTATGATTTTTGTCCCTCAATTACACCTTATCATACTGCCTTTGGCGCAAAAAGCAACCATATTGCTTGCAATTAACCGCGGTTAACCCTTTCTTAACCTTATTCAGCCAACCGAAACATCACGATCCCAGCCGCAATCGCAACATTCAACGACTCCGCCCGACCCTTAATTGGAATATACAGGTTCTGAGTCGTCATCCGCTGAAGATCTGGTGCCATCCCGTTGCCTTCATTTCCCATGACAATAGCGCCTTGACTCAGACTAGGCACCTCACGATAGTCCTTGGCCTGTGGGTCCAGATTGGTCCCATAGACGGGCAATTTCCGGTCGGTAAAGGCCGTGATCCAGTCATGAAGGTCACCTTCGACCAACTGCACATGGAATTGACTCCCCTGCATTGAACGTAGGACCTTGGGCAGAAAACGACTGACACTGCCGTGACCCAAGACCACCCCGGTTAGTCCGGCCGCATCCGCCGTCCGAACCATCGTCCCAATGTTCCCTGGATCCTGAACCTGATCCAGAAATAACCAGACGCCAGTGGCTTGTTTGGGATCAACGTGGGCATCGTTGGGTATCGAAGCCGTCGCAAAGATCCCTTGTGGGGTACTCGTATCCCCAATCGTTTGCGCAATGCTGTCCGTCAATTCATAAACTGGAACCGCCGGGAAAGCCCCCTCATGTGCCGTAAGCTGCTCTTCAGTCCCCATGATGGCTGTGAGTGGCAGCTGCGCCTTAATGGCCTCCTGCACCAAATGCCAGCCCTCTAAGAGGTACGTCTGAGTCGACTTACGCCCCTTCTTGGTGGTCAGCGCTCGCCACTGCTTAACCCGCTTATTTTGACTTGATGTGATCCGTTCTCTCAACGTTGATTACTCCTATCCGTTACTTTTTTCTAATTTTACCACATCACTAGGCAGACCTGAGCACTCGCGGTATGATTAACCTAAATCTTTTTATAGGAGGCTATTCGCCTTGGAAACGCAAAAAATCCTAGTTGCCGGTCAAGTTCAGGGCGTCGGTTTTCGTTGGTCCGCTAGCCAAGTGGCTCAGCGAATCGGCCTAACTGGCACCGTTCGCAACCGTCGCGATGGTCAGGTCGAACTCATTGCCACCGGGTCGGCAGAGCAACTGGCCGAACTCGTCGTCCAACTTAAACGGGGAATCACTCCCTGGATTGTCGTCGATCGTCTTAGCATCACGTCGTTACCATTACAGAAGTTTTCGGACTTCCAGATTATTATTTGAAAAACGGCGTCAGATCAAGTAATATGTTGACTGTTAATGACGATTTCGTCGTTTGGGGGCGTACGCGCTCTACATCGTTTACTAAAAAGGGGTTCAAATTAAATATGAAGATTTCCAAAAAAGTCTCGGTAACCGCCGCGCTGGCGGGACTAGCCTTAGTCCTCAGTGGTTGTGTACAGACTAAGAATGGTAAACCGTACGGCTTTGTCTACGATTATCTAGCCGTTCCGGGACAACACGTCATGAACTGGCTGGCTCAGGTCTTCGGCGGCAGCTACGGCTGGGCCATCATCGTCTTGACCTTCATCGTGCGGATGGTTCTGCTTCCCGTCATGGTTCGCCAGATGCGTAGCGCCACCGTTCAACAAGAAAAGGTCTCCATGATTCGCCCACAACTGGCCAAGTACCAGGAAATGCAAAAGAATGCCAAGACCCAAGAAGAAAAGGCTGCGGCTGGCCAAGCTATCATGGCCGTCTACAAGAACAACGGGATTAGCATGACCGGTGGACTCGGTTGTCTGCCCCTACTGATTCAGATGCCAATCTTCGCCGCCCTCTATGCCGCTATCCGGTATTCACCAGAACTTTCTAAGGCTGCCTTCTTCGGCATTCCTTTAGGAAAGTCCAGTTGGATTCTCGCAATCTTATCCTTTGCCGCCTACCTGTTGCAGGGTTACCTCTCTACTCTTGGGGTACCGAAGGAACAGAAGAAGCAAATGCAAACAGCCATGCTGATGTCACCCATCATGATCTTATTCTTCACGATGAGTTCACCTGCTGGTCTAGGTCTTTACTTCTTCGTCGGGGGACTGTTCGCCTGTGTTCAGACGTTAATCATCAACTTCTACCGTCCTCGAATCCGGCGTGAAATCAGTGACCAGATGGCTAAGAATCCCAAGCCAGTGGTTGAGGTTCCGATCGTCAAACCAACCGAAGCCAAGGCTGCTAAGAAACAAGTCCAACAGAAAAACCGCCAACGTAACGCTGGTAAGCAACAACATCACAAATAAAGTCATGTCAAAATGGCCATTACTGCTAATCCAGTAATGGCCCTTTTTGTATCTAACAATATTCAATTTCTTTCAGTACTGAACAAGCCAAATGGTTATCTCTGAACACCTAATCTAGTGATTGCCTTTAATCAATAAAGTAGCACTCATCCTGATTTATTGTTGTTAGTAGCAATATGCTTACCAGCAGCATTTAAGAGATGCTATTTTAGCTCATCATCAGGTTCTGTCGGGCGCCGCTAGGAACCGTTTCCCGGGCCACTGCCTTCCAAGTTTCGACATTTTGGCCCTTAGTCTCAATCTTCAAGAAATGGTGTGGCTTAAGCTTCCACTGAACGTCAAAGGTTAATTTCCGTGACTTGCCTTGTTCATTATAGGTTTGCAAAACATAGGTGTATTCATCCTCACCACCACCCCCAATGAAATGTTTAATCGGTTGACTCGTCGTGTCGGCATACACCGTCTCGTTCTTCACCCAAGGATTCACATTATCGTGGGCCATCGCCACCTCACTCCCCCGATTGCGAGTCATGGCTGGCGCAAAGATGGCACCAATTGCCAGTAAGATCAACAGGGTTCCTGAGATGGTCAGTAATGCTTTAAGAATTTTCATGAATAATCTCCTCCAAGTTGCTTAGTTACTAGACTAACTAAGCAGTTATCTTAGAATACCATTCTTTCACAATCTGTCAACCACTATTCGCACCTTAGGCGATCAAAAAAAGGGGTGAGACTTTGGTCTCACCCCTTTTCGCTTCAAGCGTCTATCGTTGAAACATGCAACAAAAGGCAGTCAACTCCACTTACCCCCATAGACAAACAATCCCAGACTGGGGTTGTTCACCTATCGACGTGAAGGCTCATTGACTCCTTGCCCTTTGCCACACTCTCCTTACGCCTTATTTATTAAGATTTTGTCTTAGGATCTTCATGGTGATCGTCGTTGCTATCATCTTCCAATAGCGCCGATTTAATGCCGGTGGACACACCACCGTTGGCGATAGCCTGAGCCTGTTCCTTCTTGGCATTCAGAACCTTCGCTGCGGCATCCGGTAGAATTGGTAACGAAATCCGGAACACAGATCCGTGTCCCACCGCACTTTCAATGGTAATTCGCCCATGGTAAGCCTCGATTAGGCGCTTGGCAATCGCCAAGCCTAAACCGTTGCCACCCTTGGTCCTAGAACGCGCCTTGTCAACTCGGTAGAATCGGTTGAAGACGCGGTCCATATTCTGCTGTGAGATCCCTTCACCGAAGTCCTGAACGGCTACCTCGACGTTACGCATGTCACTTTCAAACGTCAAGTGGATTTCCTTGCGGGCCTGCGTGTACTTAACCGCATTGTCCAGGAGGATGATGAGAATCTGTTCCAAATGGTTCCGATAAATTTGCACCTGAACCGGACGATGAACATCGTCGTCCAGGATAAAGGTGAAGTCTGGATGAATCATTTTAAAGTTATCATAGACCTGCTGGACGACCTCGCTGACGTTGGTCACCTCATTAGTGTAGTTAACCTCGATCTGTTCGGCCCGCTGGAGATCCAACATCTCTTGAACCAAGCTCTTCATCCGTTTGGTTTCCTGTAAGGAAGCCTTGATCGACTCATCCAAGACCTCTGGATCATCTTTACCCCAACGGTCTAGCATTTCCATATGTCCCTGGATAATCGCCACTGGCGTCCGTAACTCGTGGGAAACGTCCTCAACGAATTGTTGTTGCTGGTCCATGTAGCCCTGAGTCGTGTCCAACATGTCGTTAAATAGCGTTCCGAGGTCGCTGAGCTCGTCCGTATGCCGAATCTCGGGTACTCGTCGGTCCGTCTGCGGATCCTCTCTAACGGCATGAATCGTCTCTCTAATGGCCTCCACTGGGCGCAGTAAGAACGAAGCCAGAATATAACTCAAGATGGCTGCCGCCAATCCCGCAATAAGTCCTAACACCAAGGCAACCTGGTAGAGCTTTACCTGAGTCGCTCGGTAATCCTTCAGATTATCAGTAACCTGAACATATCCCAATAAACGATTCCCTTGCTTACCTCGGATTGGCATCCGACCGACAAGGTGTGTCGTCTTATTGATCGTTTTAACAGCAATCCGCTGACGCGATGAGGCTTTGAATGGTGCCACGGTCTTATCGGTCGCATAGAGAATTTCTCCTTGCGTGTCGTAAACTGTCACCGTTTGACTGTCTCGTGACAATGTCGATAAGATCGCATTGTTGTAAGGCATGGCACCCTTACCTTTGCCCCTTGGCTCATCGGCTAACACCGTCCGTGGTCGTAACAGCTCATCCACCTGACCACTCGATAACGCCTTCTTTTGACTACTCAAGCGTTCCACCACGACGTTTAAAGAATCAGCCACGTGGGTGCGCTCTTGTCGCATCAACACCGTCATAAAACTACTAAAAATAAGAATGATGATAACCCCAAAGATAACCAACACCCCGAACGCGGTAGACAGTGTCCATTCCCATTTCAAAGAAAGACGGAAGCCCCGCTTTTTAGGCTGTTCTTCCGTTCCCCGTTCTAATTCAGTTGCTTTCACGACCGCATCACGTACCCTGTCCCACGGACCGTTTGGATGTAACTCTTCTGGCCAGGAACGTCAATTTTATTTCGAAGGTACCGCACATACACGTCGACCACATTGGTTTCGACTTCGGACTCATAACCCCAGACCTTGGTTAACAGCACGTCTCGTGCTAAAACGACGTTGATGTTTTCCATTAAAGCCAGGAGTAATTCATATTCTCGCTTCGTCAGGTTAATCACTTCATCACCACGCCGAACGATCCGGTTTTCCTTCTCGATCGTTAAATCCTTGAACTTAACCGTGGTCTGCTTGGTATTCTTCTGTTCACCTTCAAGGTGAATCCGGCGTAAGAGTGCCCGCACCCGAGCCAAAAGCTCTTCGATGGCAAATGGCTTCACAATGTAGTCATCGGCACCATGGTCCAAGCCGGAAACGCGATCGATCACAGAATCCCGAGCCGTCATCATGATAATTGGTGTGCTCTTCACTTCACGAACTCGGCGAGCCACTTCAATCCCATTTAGTTCGGGGAGCATCAGATCGAGCAGAATCACATCAAAATCCTGTGACAAGGCTGCTTCCAACCCTGTCCGTCCGTTAAACTGCACGTTAGTCTCATAACCCTCGTGCTTTAGTTCCAGCTCAACAAAGCGAGCAAGATTTTTTTCATCTTCAATAATTAAAATTCGACTCATTGCACTTTAACTCCTCTGGTTGGTTAACTGCGTTCGAGTCGCTGCAAAACCACCAGCGACAAGGACGTCCGATATTCATTTCAACATTTAATTTTATCATAGTTTCTCATAATTGTATGCGAAAACCAACATCCCTGTCATATTTATCTAATTATTAAGACTTCTAGGCCCCATTGAAAAGCCTCATAAGAAAATGCAACCGGTTGTACCCATTTGATATCCTTGCTTTTGCAAATCGTGCTAGCATGTTGCTTCACATTTGGTTGTTCAGCGTATAATCTGTGCGATCCAGTGGTGCCGTGGCCCGGTACGACGGCGTTTGAAAATTATTTATTTTTTGTTCATTTTTTCACTTGAAATTGGGAGCGAATTTAGTATACTAGCCTTGTAGACAAAATAAAAAGGAGTCTTAAATTATGAAAGCAGCAGTTATTCGCGATTCAGTTGACGGTTACGTCGATATTAAAGATGTTACCTTACGTCCTATCACCCACGGTGAAGCCCTAGTTAAGATGGAATATTGTGGTCTTTGCCACACCGACTTACACGTTGCCGCTGGTGACTTCGGTAAGCAACCAGGCCGGATCATTGGCCATGAAGGTGTCGGCCGTGTTATCCAAGTTGCCGATGACGTTAACAACTTAAAGATCGGTGACCGGGTTTCTATCGCTTGGTTCTTCAAGGGCTGTGGCCACTGTGAATACTGCTTGACTGGCCGCGAAACACTTTGCCGTAACGTCAAGAACTCTGGCTTTACTGTTGACGGTGCCATGGCTGAAGAATGTATCGTTGATGCCAACTACGCTGTCAAGGTCCCAGAAGGTTTGGACCCAGTTGAAGCAACTTCCCTGACCTGTGCTGGTGTTACCATGTACAAGGCTCTCAAGGTTGGCGAAACGAAGCCAGGCCAATGGGTTGAAGTTGTTGGTGCCGGTGGTTTAGGTAACTTGGCTATTCAATACGCTCACAACGTTTTCGGCGCCCACGTCGTTGCCGTTGATGGTAACCCAGACAAATTAGCTGCTGCTAAGGCAAACGGTGCCGAAGTCCTGATCAACCGTCATGACAACAACGTTGCTGAACAAATTCAAGAAAAGGTCGGCGGTGTTAATAACGCCCAAGTCACTGCTGTTAACAAGGATGCCTTCACACAATCCGTTAACGCTTTGAAGCCAGATGGTAAGTTAGTTGCCGTTGCCTTACCACAAGGTGACATGGAATTAAACATTGCCAAGACTGTTTTGGATGGTATCTCCGTTCGTGGTTCCCTGGTTGGAACTCGTCAAGACTTAGCCGAAACCTTCCAATTTGGTGCCGAAGGTAAAGTTCACCCAATCGTTCAGACCCGTCGTTTGGATGAAGTTAATGACATCATTGACGAAATGAAAGCTAACAAGATTGTTGGCCGGATGGTTGTCGACTTCACTAAGTAATTTAAGAAAATTCAATACTTCCATGAAAAGCCCGCTCTCCGTGACAGAGCGGGCTTTTTGCTGTTCCTTTCAGATGTACAATGCGTGCAGCGTCTTAAGATCCGCGACCGAGAGTTTTAAGTGGCCTTGATCCATAGGATACATGACCGAACGCCGGCTCTGACTGTGATCGAGTCCAATGGCATGGCCAACCTCATGAATGGCCACAGACGTCCGAATACCCGTCTCTGGGTGCGCCAGGTTCAGACCAGCATGGGCCCGATTGATAGTATAAGTTCCAAGACCAACGTAGTGTTCAATCTCGGGTCCCCCCTCGCCTAATTCCAAATAATTGGGCCGCTGGTCATCGGCCGCACGGTGATAGGTAAAGAAGGTAATGCCATTCTGGCGGCCCCGTGGCGTTCCCGGGACTAATCGCACAGCCCCAGTTTGATTGTACACCGCCACAGCTTTCTTGAAGGCTGGTCGCACCTCACTAGGAACCTTGGCATCAAAATGATAGTAATAGGTTCGCCGTAACGGATGCTCCCCAGCAATCTTTTCAATTGGCGTTGGTGCGCCATCTTTTGGCCGTGGAAGCACTGTCTCTAATTTCCGCACGACTTGTTTGGCCTCGATGAGACTTGCGTGAAAGTTCCGCGGCAATTCCCAAATTAAAAATACGACTGACACAACAAATATAACGAGCCGTCCCCAGCGACGTTTGGTCATCAGCAATCTCCCTTACTTCAATTGATTAAAACTAGTTTAGCCGGTTTCGACGCCAACCCCTAGAGATATTCGCTCACTTGCCCAAATTCTGTGCAGTTGACTTTCATTTTTGAGCCACAGAAAATTAGTCTTATTATAATTTAAGAATTCAATCGTCAAGACAACACAATTGTGCACAACCTGTCGATCATATGAGAATTTGCTAAAACTTCCAGAACCACAAAAAAAACGAACCCCATCGGGTCCGTCTTCAACGCTATTTAAATAGTTAGCAAGTCTGCTGGGGTCTTCAAGAAATACGTCGGCCTTTCAGCCTTAACTGATTCGGGATCTGCTGCCCCCCACATAGCTGCGGCAGTCGCCACTCCTGCATTGTGACCCATTTGCATGTCATATTTGGCATCACCAATCATGACACTCTCTGCCAAATCAAGATCAAATCGGCGAACCAGATTCACAATGCCATCTGGAGCTGGCTTGTAATGATCCACGGTATCGGACCCGCTGATCGCCACGAACGTCGACTCGAGCCCAACTTGTTTGAGGTTACGCTGGAGTGGCACCGAATGTTTACTGGAGACCACATAGAGATTGGCGCCTCGCTGTTTTAATTGCTTCAGAGTTGTGGCCATACCGTCGAATAAGGCGATACCTTCCCGTTCCGTCACATGGTACTGGGAACGAAAGACCGTGTAGAGATCGTCAAGGTCTTGATCACTCAAGGATTCCTGAGCCATCTTGGCAAAGGAGACCTCAATGGGAACGCCCATATAGCTCACCACAGCCTCACGACTGGGAACAGCCAACCCCTGAGCCTCATAGGCCCGTTGGGTCGACAACACAGCCACATTACGCGTATCGGCTAAAGTACTATCAAAATCAAAGAAGAAGTTCTTCATCTCACTCACCTCGTCAAATCATCCGCCAGCAATGCGGCTTGAATCGTCCGTAAGACGCCATCATGCTCGTTATCCAGACTGGTCGTTTGCGTAGCGGCCTCTCGGATTTTTGCCGGGGCATTGGCCATCGCCCAGCCCTGACCGGCATATGCAATCAAGGGGAGATCGTTATCACCGTCACCAAAAGCCATAATGTCCTCAGCTTCCACCTCAAAGTGACGCGCTAACCACTGAATAGCTTGAAGCTTACCAACGTTAGCCCCCACCACATCAACAACGCCATACCCGCTGTCATGGGCTCGTAGCCGGCCATCAAAGTGGCGATTGAGTGTCAGGACCAAGTCGGCCGCTTGACCCGGCGCCGTTGAAACACTGATCTTTTTGATACGATCAGACACCGTGGTCAAATCGTCAACCTGTTGGAGATTATCGTAGAATTTCGAAGCGGCATCCAAAAGCACCTGTGGCGCACCCGTCTCAGTATATGATCCATTTTGACCAACCAAGATGATGTAAGCATTCGCTAAGACTGCCTGCTGGCGATCAACAGTCAGAAATTGATGAACCTGTTCGGTTGTCAGACTCCCGTCGAAGACCTGGTGGCCTTTGAGATAGATGGAAGCCCCATTCTCCGCCACGATCGCTAAGTTGTCAGCCATGACGTCCTTGAAGAGTTGCTTCAGATGGGCAAACTGATTTCCAGACGATAGCACCAATTGAATGCCGCGCCGGTCAAGGGCTTGGAGCGTCTCTTTAAAGAGGTTCCGATTGAAGCTCTGGTCATTGTGTAGTAGCGTCCCATTTAAGTCGGTCGCAATTAATTTAGTTCCCAAAATTTCACTCCTCGGATAGTAGTCAGTGAGGTCATTATACCTGTTTTTAAATTGAAATGACAAAAAAACTCCCAGAAGCCGCGGACTTCATGGGAGTTTCTTATTGCTAATTCGTTAAAATTAGTTGTTTGCGTTCTTAACCGCAACGACCTGACGGCCATCGTAGAAACCGCAACTTGGGCAAACCATGTGTGACTTACGTAATTCACCACAGTTTGGGCAAGGAGTCAAACCTGGGGTAGCCAACTTAATGTGACCCCGACGCATACGCTTCTTCGTCTTAGACGTTTTCCGTGCTGGTACAGCCAAAGAAAACACCTCCTTTTAATAAAATTATATCCACTAGTGAAAAAATTTTTAAGGCTTACAAAGGCGATTATTGATCATCCTGATCAGGGAAGAAATCTTTTAACTTTGCAAGACGTGGATCAACTGATTGATTTTCCTTCTCGACCTTGGCAAGATCGGCTTCCGCAACAACCGCCCAGTCATCACCGGTTGGCATTGCGGCACCTTGCTTCTCGGTGTCTGAAAGAATGTGCATCGGAATCTGTAAAATAATGTTGTCCCCGATGGCCTTATCGAAATCGATTAGGTCATCCTTGACGACCATCACCACGTCGGTTTTCTCAAACCGTTGTGTGGCTTCAGGGTCGGACACATAAAATTCCGTCATGTTAAAGGCTACTGGTAAATCCACCGGTGTAAGTGACCGGCTGGATGGGACCGTTAAGTCCGCGGTAACCTGTGCGTCAACGACAATGTCACCACCCGTAATCACGGATACCTGACCCTTGACGTGGACGGGACCGAGGTCCAAGACCTCTTCGCCGTATCGTTCCATCAAATCGGCGCGTAAATCTAAGGTCTCATCAAACGCCAACGGGTCGTTACGGTGACTTCTTCGTAGCTCGGTCAATGACCATTTCATCGTAATCCCTCCAATGCAACGTGATAAATTATACCTGTCAAAAATAATGATGTCAAGGTAATTTCCTTGATAGTCGATCAGAATCCACCATTTTTACCGGAATTCGACCATAATCCTGAGGGATACCGGTAATCAGGGTACGAATCTCACCCAATCGATTATCCAGAGCACCCACCCCATTTAACCAGTCGCGGTCGGCACGACTGATCAGCGGTAAGGCAACTTGCTTCTTGATCTGGTGCAGGTATGCCTGCCCCCGATCCGTATACCCTAACACGCGTAAGTATCGCGGCTGAGCCCCCATTTCGGTGGGTTTGATCTGTCCCAACAAATAGGTTGCCTGCCGTTGCAAACGTGTATAGGTATAACGCTTGGTCTTTACGGCTTGCATGAAGGCAGCAAAACTCGAACTGCCTAATGCGGCCCGCTGCAGGCGATACTCGACACCCTCGGTGATCTGATAATGTTCTCGCAGATCCGTCACGTGCCCACTCACCAGCTGATATCGTAAGGCCGGCCAGAAATTCTCCCAGTCTGTCAGCTGAACGGCTTGTAAAGCCGCTAGCGTGCTCTCGGGGACGACCGGAGTAACTGCCCCCCAATCCTGCTTAAGGGCCGCAGAACGGATAGCAGTCGCACTGGCAAACGAGCTCGTTGCCGCGATCGTCTGATCACCATGCTGACTTCCCCGTCGAGACAGGGGCAACAATCCTAAATTGCCGTCTTGTTGCCGATTGGCCAACGCATAGAAGAAGCCCAAGATATCGTTTGGCGCATCGAGGGTAATGCCCGTCTGCTCCTTGAGATAGCCTTGAAATAAGGTGGCATAAGTCTGATCAAAACGCTTGAAGGTCGCCGGGTCCTGCGGAATATGGGCCATCAACCGATCGTAGTCCATATCTGGATGTTCGGTCCCAAAGGCCATCCAGTCGCAACCCAACGCCTGAAGGATGGCCACCCCACCCGCAGCAAAGAGATGCGCCGGTTGAACCGCTATGGCACTGGGTAGTTCGATCACCAGATCAACACCACCGGCCAAGGCTGCCTTAGTTCGTTGCCATTTATCCATGAGTGCTGGTTCGCCGCGCTGAACCCAGTTGCCACTCATCGCTGCGACCACCACATCGGCACCGGTCGCAGCTTGCGCCCGGTAAATCTGATCGGCATGGCCATTATGAAATGGATTGTATTCGGCAACAATCCCCACTGCATGTAACGTCATGTCGCTAGGCCTCCCGCGTAACCTCGAAGAACCAGCGGGTTGTATCTGGCGCAACCTCAGCCTGACCAAAGTCGGCACTCACCCGTTTCACAGTGAGCCCAGCTTGCGCCAGGGCTTGACGGTAATCCGCCAGGTCGTAGGTCCGCTCATGGTGGAGTTCCGTCACCTTACGATAGTCTCCAGTTTCTTCGTTTTGTGTAAAGAATGTCAAATCATGTTCGGCAGCATGAGGTTCATCTTCGATACCATAGCTAGTCCAGATAAAGGCCCGCTCATCATCAACGTAGTTATACATGTACCCTGGATAAACATCGTCCGTCTGATGCGGGGTAATCACGTCAAAAAGAAATTTCCCACCAACTGCCAGGTGCTGTTCAACCTGATGAAAGGCCTGTGTTACGGCGTCCAGATCCGGTAAATAACAGAATGAATCCGCAAAACACGTTACCGTCTGATAGGTACCAATCATTGACAGGTCGAGCATGTCACCGGCCATCAAGGGCATCGTGATTTCAGCTTCAGCCGCGTGTTTCGAGGCCAAAGCCAACATTTCCTCGGAGAGGTCCAAGCCACTAACTTGATACCCCTTCTGGGCCAATAGAACCCCCAGACGGCCACTCCCACAGGCAAGGTCTAATAAATCCCCGTCCTTCGGATCAACACGTTGGGCAACAAAATCCAGCCACTGATCGTACATGGCTGGATCAAACAATTCGTCGTAAAGCTCGGCAAAGGTTTGGTAAATCATGCCTCAGCCTCTACCCACTGGCCTAAGTCCACTTCAGGAGCATCGGACCAGAGCTTCTCTAAGTTATAGTGACCCCGCTGGTCTCGCTGGAAGACGTGAACGATAACATCGCCCAAGTCAATCAGGACCCAACTGGCCTCATTCTTACCTTCAACGTCCTTGATCGGCACGTTGTTGGCGTTCATTTGGTCCACAATCTCGTCGGCAATTGCTTGGACCTGACGGCTTGAACCGGCTTCCATGATTAAGAAGTAATCGGCCATGAGGCTAACCTTGCTCATATCCAACGCGGTCATATCCTCCGCGCGCTTATTGTCCGCAGCCTTAACTGCAATCTTTAGTACTGACTTGCTATCCATGCAAGCACTCCTCTCATAACTCATTTTAGTTTTGCTTTAATTCTTCTGCGTACTGGGGAACCCAGGCATTGTACGTATCCAGTGAGGCCGGGTAAACGGCCAAATCGTGGGCAACCAAATATTGGAGGGTGTGTTGCGCCTGAAAGGCAACGCCTGCCCCCAAGTTTTCGGCCGTGAGCTTCCGGGCAACATCGACCCCAGGAAAATCACGAGCCGGTTCGATGTAATCCGCCATGTACACAATCTGTTCCAGTGGCGTCATGTAGACGGCCCCAGTTGTATGGTGACGTACGGCGTTCAAAACATCCTCATCGTAGATGTGAAGCTCACGTTTGATGAGTTCCGCTCCCACGACACCGTGCCAAATGGCATTCCCATATTGACGAAGTTCTGCCGGCAAATGGTAGGCCGTAATGGCCGCCAAAAAGTCCTCGTCGGGTCGTTGCTTGGCGTAATCGTGAATCAGGCCTGCAATGCTGGCCTTTTCCATATCCACTCCATTTGCCTGAGCCAACGAGATGGCCGTCTGCTCAACTCGCAAGACGTGCTGAAACCGTTTAGGCCGCAACGCCTGTTTTAGTTCCGCGACGAGCGCCGCGCGAGTTCCAGGAAAAATATGTTGCTGATAATCTAACTCAGTCACGATATAACAGATGCTCCTTTATATAGAGATCCACCATTGTTGGTACCAGGTAACGAATGGATTGCCCCCGCCGTACCTGATCACGAACCATGGTCGAACTAATCCCAATCTGGGGCACATCCACCCAGAGAACCGGATACGGTGACTCGTGAGTGAATCCCTGCCGACAGACGCCGACAAACTGAACTAATTTCAAAAGATCATTGATGCGATACCACTTCGGCAGGTAGGCCACCATATCGCCCCCGATAATGAAGTAGTATTGATTCTCCGGGTGAGCCCGGGTTAATTGCAACATCGTGTCATACGAATAGCTCTTACCACCCCGCTCAACCTCAGTCAGCTCAAGGGAAAATCGTGGATTATCCTTGATAGCTGCCTTAACCATGGCAACCCGATCGGCTGCTGGAATGGCTATTTTACGGTCAACGTGTGGCGGCTCAGCATCGGGCATAAACAAAACCTTATCTAGCCCCAATTGGGTTGCGACTTGATCGGCGATGACGAGATGTCCCAGGTGCGGCGGATTGAAGGTTCCACCAAGAATGCCAATCCGGCGCTTCTTGGCGGTTGCCGCCATTTGTGTCGCAACCTGTGTACTCGTTTGCTCTGCAATTTTAACCACGACTGCCAGGCCTCCTACATGTTTTCAACGATTGATGAAATTCTTTGGTTTTCCTCATCCGTTGCTGGCCGGTACAGAACCAGGACGCGACCGATCGTTTGGACCACTTGAATCGACGTGTTGTCTTCGATAAAGGCCTTGGTTTCGTCAACCGTGACGTCAGCACTCTGTTGGAGATTAATCTTAATTAATTCGCGGTTTTCCAAAGCACCGGTTAGTTGATCTAACCAAGCTTCGGTTAAACCATTCTTCCCAACTGAGAAGAGTGGTCGCATGTTGTGGGCGTGGGCCCGTAAATAGCGTTTCTGTTTCCCTCGTAACAAATTGTCATCCTCCATTTAATTAAATCATTGCGCGACGTACTAGGACGCCGACTCCTGCTGGTGCCCAACCGGTCACATTGACACCGGCGGGAACGGTAATCCAACCCAGTCCTTCAAAGACCAGATCGCTTTTTTCAGTGATTTTAAATTCATGCGCAACCAAAGCTGGAAAATCGTCCACATTTTCTGCGTGAGGTGGTGTCAACAGTTGACCCACCTGTCGGCTGTAAAAGTCATCAGCGTTTTCCAACTTGGTGCGGTGAATGTAAAGATTATTTTCAAAGTAAGCCGTGAAACCAGCCTTAGGTCCCTTAGTATAGTCGAAGCGTGCCACCCCACCAAAGAACAGTGTTTGTTGGTCGTTCAACTGGTATTCCTTAGGCTTAACGGGTTTCTGTGGTGTCACAATCTTGAGGTCTTTACCATCCAAGAAGTGCGCCATCTGTTGGTTTTGAATGATCCCGGGGGTGTCGACTAAGACGTGGTCATCATCCAGCGGAATTTCAATCTTATCCAACGTGGTTCCAGGGAAGCGAGACGTCGTGATTAAATCCTTGACTCCGGTGTTTTGCCGGATGATCTGATTAATCAGCGTGGACTTCCCAACGTTCGTCACCCCGACGACGTAAACGTCGCGATCGCCACGGTACTTGTTGATGAGCTGTAGTAATTCGTCAACAGATTGGTTGGTCTTGGCACTCAACAGGGCCACGTCCATTGGACGGATACCCTGTTCATTGGCGCGTTGCCGAATCCAATCCTTCAGCTTACTACGCTTCAACGAGCGGGGCATCAGATCTTCCTTGTTCCCCACTAATAAGACGGGGTTATCCCCGACGAACCGGTGCAGACCAGGAATCACACTCCCATTAAAATCAAAGATATCGACGACGTAGACGATCAGCGCGTTGGCATCCTGAATCTGGGTCAGTAATTGTAAGAAGTCATCATCCGTCAGACCAACCGGTACGATTTCATTGTAGTGTCGTAACCGGAAGCATCGTTGACAATAGACCTCTTCTTTTTCAAGTCCCTTGTCGAGAGCCGACTGGGGCGTATAGCCAGGTGCCGTCTTGTCCGTCGTCTGAATAATCGCACCACAGCCAATACAATGAAGTGGTTCGCCATCAATTAAAACGGGTTCAGTGTGTTTTTCGTTCATCAAGATCCTCCTGCCAGGTTAATTCTGGATAATTGTGGTGTAACCGCCACAAAATGACTTTTTCTAAGAGCCGGTTTCCCTTGGTTACCCATGCGTCCGACTTCAAAATAGGTTTTACTAAGACACTTCTGACGCCGCTACGATGTGCAGCCCAGACGTCAGTCAAAATTTGGTCACCGACCATCACCGCTTCACGGCGGTTGAGGTGCCAGCGACGCAAGGCCCGCCGAATTCCCCAAGTGAGGGGTTTCAAGGCCCGATGTACATAAGGTAAGTCGAACGGCGCCACTGCACGGTCAACTCGAGCGCGACTGTTATTTGAGACCACAATCACCTGAATCCCGGCCATCTCAAGCATCGTCAACCAATGACGTAACTCGGGGGTCCCATCGGGATTGTTCCAAGCAATGAGCGTATTATCTAGGTCGGTTAACACCGCTTTGATGCCATTAGCCCGTAGTTGAGCCGGCGTCAAATCGTATATGTTTGTAACCATCCACGTTGGCTTGAATCTGGATACCATGCGGGTGACTGCCCCCCTTCGTCCAATTGCCGTTACCGGCTGTCTAGCATTTAATTATACGCAATTCCGGCCAATTTTACCACTCGGAACCGCCAGGATCCACGGCTAATTTCACACGGTAAAGTACGGATCGCGTCTCCCTGGAATAGAAGGCGCTTTCTCCTCCTTGGCCCCAGCCTCGTACTAATAAAAAAGACCCCGCTTAACAGCGAAGTCCCTTTCCATCGACTGAATTAAGCAGCCAATGCTTCTTTAGCTTGGTCAGCTAAAGCCTTGAATGCAGCCGCATCATTAACGGCTAAGTCGGCTAACATCTTACGGTTAACATCAATGTTAGCTAACTTCAAACCATGCATCAACTTGCTGTAGCTCAAACCATTGATCCGAGCAGCTGCGTTGATCCGAGTGATCCAAAGCTTACGGAAGTCACGCTTCGTGGCCTTACGATCACGGTAAGCGTATTGGTAACCCTTCCGAACTTGGTCCTTAGCAACCTTGAATAAACGGTGCTTTGAGCCCCGGTAACCCTTGGCTAACTTCAAAACTTTTCTACGACGTGCGCGTGTAACAGTACCGCCTTTAACTCGTGGCATAATCTTTTCCTCCTAAATCAATTCAAACATTATGTCGACATTTCGTCGACCCGAAAATCTAACGACTAGCTTACTTTTGTAATAATTGGTGGTAAGTCTTTAAAGTCGTTTCATCCATCATCCGGGTTCCACGAAGGTTCCGGCGTTGTTTCTTGGTCTTACCATGGAAACGGTGTTGCGTGTAGGCGTTACCACTCTTAAGGCCGCCATTAGCAGTTACTTTGAACCGCTTTGCTGCAGCACGGTTAGTCTTCATCTTTGGCATAATACGAAATTTCCTCCTTAAATTGGTAGCCGAGGCTACCCCATCAATTCTTACTTTTGTTCAGCGATGGGAGATAGCATGAGGAACATGCTTCGTCCATCCATCTTTGGTCGTTGTTCAACCGTCGCAACTTCAGAAGTTTCCGCTGCCATCCGGTTGAGCACCTGGCGACCAATGTCTTTATGGGTAATTGCCCGGCCCTTAAACCGAATCGATACCCGAACCTTTTCACCCTTAGCCAGGAACTTCTTAGCGTTCTTCAGCTTGGTGTTAAAGTCATTAGTATCAATGGTAGGACTCAGACGAACTTCCTTAACACTGACCACTTTTTGCTTTTTGCGCGCTTCGCGTTGCTTCTTTTGCAACTCGAACCGGTACTTCCCATAGTCCATAATGCGGGCTACCGGTGGCTTAGCTTTCGGTGCAACCAAAACTACATCGAGGTTCGCCTCTTCAGCGATCTGTAAAGCTTCACTCTTGGACTTAATGCCCAATTGTTCGCCATCATCGGCGATCAGCCGTACTTCACGTGCTCGAATCCCCTCGTTGACAATCGTGTCGTTTGCTATGGTAATCCACCTCCAAAATAATCTCGAGAACTTGCAGAAATCAACCCACAAAAAATGCGGGAACTTTTGATGAAAATCAAACAGCTCCCGCATGAAGTTCCATCGTAAAATGGAAATAACGTGCATATCCAGCCCAGTAACTTGCGTCGCTAGGCGAGAAGCGGAAGCCTCTGCTTAATTTCTCAACTTAACCATCATACCAGCTAGCCGATTCGATGTCAACGAGTTTTCGCTAAAGTTCGCTGATACCGGGGCTAGACACAAAACGAGGCCGTCTAAGCGCCCCCGTTTCTTCTATTCTCTGGTTGGCTACCAGAATTAAATTTAAATCTAGTTTTCTTCACGACTGTATGAAGCAATGTCACTCAGAATTTCCTTGACGAAGGCGTCACTACTCATGGAGTTACTGTCGTCTTCCCCGTACTTCCGGACAGAGACAGTGCCATTAGCCATTTCGTCTTCACCAACGACCAACGTGTATGGAATCTTGTGCGTTTGGGCGTCCCGAATCAGGTAGCCCATCTTTTCACCACGCTTGTCGACGTTAACCCGAACATCAGCAGCCTTTAATTCAGCAGCTAACTTGTCAGCGTAAGCCCCATGCTTTTCTTCGGAAACAGGAATGATGGTAACTTGTTTAGGTGCCAACCAAGTTGGGAAAGCACCCTTGTAGATTTCAGTCAGGTAAGCGGTGAACCGTTCCATCGTTGAAACCAAGCCACGGTGAATCATAACTGGACGGTGTTCTTCACCATCGGCACCGACATAGTGTAAGTCGAAGCGTTCTGGCAACATGAAGTCCAATTGGATAGTTGAGAGCGTTTCTTCGTTCCCAAGGGCCGTCTTGGTTTGGACGTCCAACTTAGGACCGTAGAAGGCTGCTTCCCCTTCGGCTTCAACGTAAGGCAAGCCAAGGTCATCCATGGCACCCTTCAACATCTTCTGGGCGTTGTTCCACATTTCATCGTCATCAAAGTACTTTTCAGTGTTCTTAGGATCACGGTAGCTTAACCGGAACGTGTAGTCCTTGATATCAAAGTCTTTGTAAACTTTAACCATCAAGTCCAGGATGCTCTTGAATTCGTCTTGGATTTGCTCTGGAGCAACGAACGTGTGACCATCGTTCAAGGTCATTTCACGAACCCGTTGCAAACCACTCAGGGCACCGGACTTTTCGTAACGGTGCATCATCCCTAATTCGGCGATCCGTAATGGCAATTCACGGTAAGAACGGATGTGGTGGTTGTAGATTTGAATATGGCTAGGACAGTTCATTGGCCGTAATTCAAGTTGTTCGCCATCACCCATGTCCATTGGTGGGAACATGTCTTCACGGTAGTGTGCCCAGTGACCGGATTGCTTGTACAGATCCAGGTTAGCTAAGACTGGCGTGTAAACGTGTTGGTAACCGTTGGCAACTTCCTTGTCGATGATGTAACGTTCGATCGTACGACGGATGGTAGCGCCATTTGGCATCCAGTATGGCAAGCCGGCACCAACCTTAGGATCAACGAAGAACAAGTCCAGTTGGTTCCCGATAACCCGGTGGTCACGTTCGCGAGCTTCTTGGCGCTTAGCTAAATCAGCGTCTAAGTCAGCTTGCTTGTAGAAGGCCGTCCCGTAGATCCGTTGGAGCATTGGATTTGAGGACTTGCCTTGCCAGTAAGCACCAGCAACGGAGAGTAACTTGAACTTCTTCACGTCACCCGTGTTAGCTAATTGGGCCCCGTCACTTAAGATTTCGTGGTCGCCAATCTTCAAGAAGTTAACTTGGTCGCCATCAACGGCTTTGATCAAGTCAGTCGTGTAAGGATCGTCCTTGGCCTTAGCCAAAGCGTCATCCTTGCTAACGGCGATGCGTTCGATAGTAGCCTTGTCGGCAATCAGCTTTTCAACGATTACGGCAATGGCGTCTAATTCATCAACACTGACTTGTTGGTCATCCTTGTCGGTATCCACGTAGAAGCCATCTTCGTCGGCACTAACTTCACCCAAACGAATGGCTGGGAATTCCTTCTTCAAGGCCATCCGAACTAAGGCGGCAGTCGTGTTCCGCAGAACAGTCAAGCCATCTTCGTCACCCTTCGTCACGATTTCGATACTGCCATCGTGTGCGATTGGGGTCAAATTGTCGATCAATTCGCCATCCAACTTAGCGGCAACTGCCTTTTTCCCTAAGCTAATGGAAATCGACTTTGCAACGTCTTCTGGCGTGGTGCCGGCTGGAAATTCTTTAACGTTGCCATCTGGAAACTTCAATGAAATATCTGCCATAGTTTACAATCTCCCTTACTGATTTTGGGCCTGACTACGAAAAAATCCCCAGTGCCAAAGAAGGCACTGGGGACGTCATTAACGTGGTTCCACCCGATATTTTTCACGAGACTGGTCCCGTGAACTCTAATCGTCGCTAACGGAACGGACCGGTCGAAAATTTCCTTTCGACAGCTAAGAAAGCGGTAATGTTGGCGGGCGCTAAGTCGGCTTCCAATCTAGTCCGGCTCTTCCTGTAAACGACTCCGCCACCACCATGTCTTTCATCATAGCTCTTGTGGTTTCAAAGACTATTAAACACTTGCGGCCAAATATTGTCAAGGGATGGCTGCGAAAAAATTCGAATCAACGATTAGTTTGATAATAACCGTCGCCTCCGGGGCGGTGGCAATGGGCTGGAACGCCGAGGGCGGACGGCCAAAGCCACAGAACGGTCTTTAGCCTTGTCCTTGAGCCGCTCAGAATTGCGTCTCAAGGACACCAATTCTCTAACCGGCCTGGCCCCCTGCCGGCAAGAGAATTCCCACAGCTGAGCTCATTGTCACCACCCCTCCGCCTCACATTTTCGCTTTTTTTTAATCGACCACTAAAGTTTTCCTGCAATCTGCGTTTTTAAAACGTTTAAAGACCTCCAAAATAAAAACTAACCAACTCTGACAGATAAATCCGCAGCGATAGTTAGTTTGCAATTTATATTCAGTCTTACTGTGGCCGGCGGTTAACCCCAACCATCGTGATCTCACGAGCTAAGAAACGAATCCGTTGCATCAGCCGTTGGGCCTTCAGCGGTTCGTCATCTCCGCGTGTTGAGATCCGCAAATGTTCCTTCTCCAATTGAGCCATGGAGAAGTTGGAACTGAAGAAAGTTGGTAATTCTTCTTGCATCCGGTATTCCAAAATCACACCCAAAATATCATCACGTACCCACGCCGACATGGCGTCGGCTCCGATATCATCAATCATCAAAACAGGTGCCTTTTTCAGGGATTCCAATTTGTCAGCCACCCCATTCTGAGCAATGGCATTCTTCATTTCAACGGCAAAGCTTGGGAAGTGGACCAACGTCGTAGCGAAGCCATCCGTTGCCAGTTGATGGGCAACGGCAGCTAACAAGTAGGTCTTACCGACGCCGAAGCTTCCGGCCAGATAAAGTGCCTGGTGACGACGTTTAGGGTTGGCTTCGTAAGCGTCGATGAAGTCTAGGGCTGCCATTAATGCCTCCGCCCGATCGTCATCCTGATCAAAATTGGCCAGTGTGGCTTCCCGAATGCTCTTAGGCATTGCAATCGACTTCACCCGTTGACGAAGCTGTTGCTGGGCTTGACGTTCCTGCGTCTGCGCCGTGGGCACGTAGGCCACATCAATCAAGTGGTTGGAGACGATCAACTGCGGTTCATAACCAGCTGCAAACGTCTCACCACCATTAGCAACTTTCGCGCGCTCCGTCACGAATTCATAGAGCTTAGCCGCCGAACGTGTCAACACGTCCTCTGCCAATTCTCCCTCATGATCTTGTAGAAATTTTTTAACCTCGGGATCGTTCGTTGCTTTCGCCATCAATTGACGGTAATTGTCATTGAGATGACGTTGGTTCATCAGCTTTTGCATCGTCTTACTTAGGTCTTCCATGCGCTAGTCCTCCTTCCCTTCTTTAGATCGCTGTTCTAATCGCGCAATCCGGGCTTTTAATTGGTCTTGTTGCTCAGGTGACAGTTTAGCTTGACTCGACGTCTGGACCTGTTCACTCGGCTTCTTCGCCCACTCTGGCAAAGTTTCCTTAACTGTCGGCTGTTTCCGCGAGCGACGTGGCTTGGTCGCGGCCGCCTGGCGTTCGCGGATTTTTTGAATCGCCAACTGAGGGGTGTTGACCTTGGCCTTACTCCAGTCGTTGGCAATCGTATCCAAGAGATTTTTATTCAGAGTCGGCCGATCCTCATCCACGAGAACGTGAAAGATCATTAGATTTAGCACCGACTCTGGGAATAGCTGGCGACTCACGAGGTCGCGAACCACCCGCTGTTCGCCGTCTGTGACAAAACCACCGTTCTTCTGCTTGATAGCCCGTAAAAAGAGTGCCGGGGCCGTCTCACTTGCTACCTTGATCAGGGCTGCTTCTTGGCTCAAGTTTCCCGTCGACTGACTGGCACCGGAAGTTGGCGTCGCCTGCGGGGCAGCCATAGATACCGTCTGTGGGGCCGCCTGCCGACCAAATTGATCGGCAATCAACCGTTTAAATTGTTGTGGGTTAAATTGATTTGAAGCGAGATCAGTTGCCTCACCAATAAATCGCGCCAGGGTTGGTTCATCCAGACCATACATTGTAATTTCGGTAATCAATAAGGACCGGTATCGTCCGAGATCCTGAATATCCACATACGACCGGTTGAGAATCTCTCCTAATAACTTAAAATCAAAGTCTGCTGGTTCCGTGGCCGTGTCTGAAGCCTCACTGGCCGGAGTCAATGCCTGGCGTGCATGGGAGACAGCTTCTGGAACGTTCATGATCTGTTGGCTATTGACGTGAAAGACGTCTAAGAAGTTTTTACTGATATTTTCTTCATCCGGGTCTGGGTCAACGGAAATCGTATTGGCCGTCACCAGTGACTGATACAACGAATCTCCCAGCATCCCCAATAACTGGACACTCAGGAGGTCATCGTTAAAGAAGGCTGTCGGCACCAGAGGAGCATGCAGCTCATAAATAAAGCTCTGCAAGCCCTGTTCCTTTTTGACGCGTGTCGTCAGTAGGCCCGTGGCTTCCAGCCGGAGCCGAGCCTCATAAAGGTGCGCGAGATCCATCCCCAACTCTGCTAATAACGTCGCATGTCGTTGATAAGTTCCCCGCTTAGGGAGCCAAAAAAGGGCCGAGAAGAGCCCCGTGGCACTCGGTCCGATGATCGGTTGATACAGTTGCGTTAACGATTGCCAACTTTGATCGGCAACCCGATCGACCACGCGGACCAAAAAAGTGGTCTTGGGTTGTAACTGATGCCAAGAGTCTTCCATTCCCAATTTCGCCTCACTTTATTGTTTCGACCGCTTCTGGGCCTTTTGTTTGTCCTTATCCATCATATCCTTCAATTCATTGAAGAACACGCCGGTATCCTTGAATTGCCGATAAACACTGGCAAAGCGGATGTAGGCAATCTCGTCCACGTCAACCAAACGATTCATGACATATTCCCCAATCAATTGACTGGAGATTTCATTAACCCCCAGTGCGCGAATTTTATTTTCGACTTCGTCCACGACCTTGGTCATGACGTCCATCCCCACCGGCCGCTTTTCCGCGGACCGGATAATCCCTCTTAAGATCTTTTCTCTGTTAAATTCCTCGCGGGTCCCGTTTTTCTTAATTACTAAAAGCGGGGTCACTTCAACGCGTTCAAACGTCGTGAAGCGGAAGCCACAGCTCTCACATTCACGACGCCGGCGAATGACGCGGCCGTCGTCGGTTGGCCGGCTATCCACGACCCGCGACCCATTATGATGACAGTGCGGACACTGCATACCTGGTCACCTCATTTTATTTGATTACTTCGTCCAAATTTATTCGTGTCAAGCCATTTTACCACTTGTTGCCGCGTTTGAGCAATCGTTCCCCCGTTATCGATGACCACGTCGGCCACCGCTACCTTGCGCGTGATCGGCCATTGTTGCGCCATTCGGGCCAACGCACCCTCAGCGGTCAACCCATCTCGTCTCTGAAGACGTTGTTGCTGAGTCGTGGCGTCAGTGGCCACGACCAAGACGTGATCAACCAAGTCAATCAGGTAACCCACTTCAAAAAATGTCGGGGCATCGATGACCACCACCGGAGCATGACGGGCTTTGGCGCGCGCCAATTGGCGCATGATTTCCGTTTGAATCAGTGGCTGGGTAATGGCTTCAAGGCGACTGAGTTGCGCGGTGTCGTGAAATACCAGATTACCCAACTTTTTTCGATTCAAGGCCCCATCTGATTGACGATAGCTTTCACCGAACGTGGCCACGATCTGGGTCAACCCTGCGGTTCCCGGTGCAACCACCTGACGGGCAATCAGATCGGCATCGATCACGGTCAAACCAGCTTGGTGTAGCCAGTGACTGACCGTTGACTTACCGGTCGCAATCCCCCCGGTGAGTCCCCAAACCTCAGTCATGATTCAAGTCCTCCAGTGCACCCGCTGGCACTGGCTGGCAGTGCGGACAGTAGTGTGTCCCACGCTGAGCCACCTTAATTTTCACAATCTCGGTGCCGCAGCGTTCACAAGGTTCCCCCTCATGACCATATACGTCGAGATTGTTCTGGAAGTTCCCCGTTTCGCCAAAAGCATTGGAGAAACTGTGCACCGTGGTCCCGTGACCTTGAATGGCTCGGGCAATTTCATCAATAATGTTTTGCCGCAATGTCTTAAGTTGATCGACGGTCAAATCATCCGCCGGTGTTAGTGGATTGATCTTTGATAGCCAAAGCACCTCATCGACATAGATATTCCCTAGACCCGCAATACGTGACTGGTCCAGTAAGAAGGGTTTGACCACCTTATGGGACTTGCCAAATATCGTCTGCATATACGCTAATGTCAGGCTTTCTTCCGTTGGTTCTGGTCCCAATTTGCCTAATGATGGGATCTCCTGGTCCTCTGTCCCGGTTGGGACCAACCGCATCCGGCCAAACTTCCGCGTATCGTTGTACCGTAGCTCTCGCTGATCCGTCAGATGAAAGACCACATGGGTGTGTTTGGCCAGTGGACTCCCCTCCGGCTGGACATCATACTTGCCCTCCATTCGCAGGTGAGAGACCAAAGTCAACCCACCACTGAAACGAAAGAGGAGATACTTTCCCCGTCGATCGATCCGTTCAATTCGACGGCCGATCAGGTCTGCCGTAAACTCTTCAGCATCCGGTCGCACCATTTTGGCGTAGAACACCTCAACGTGATCGATAGTGGCCCCTTCTACCAACCGAGTTAGACCCCGTCGAACTGTTTCAACTTCTGGTAATTCAGGCATGCGCTCACTCCTTTGACCTATTTCGCATCGTACCAGGTTGGGCCGTAGTGGCTCTCAACCTTCAACGGAATCTCCAGCTTAATGGCTGAATCCATCACGCTTGGCACTAATTTCGACAACGTTTCGATCTCCTCGGCAGGCGCCTCGAAGATCAACTCATCATGAACTTGAAGCAACATCGTCGCCTGGAGATCCTTGATAGCATCTTCCATCCGAATCATGGCAATCTTAATGATGTCAGCGGCACTACCCTGAATAGGCGTGTTCATCGCCGTCCGTTCGGCAAACGACCGTTGATTGAAGTTACGGGAGTTAATGTCTGGCAAATAACGCCGCCGATGGGCAATGGTTTCGACGTAACCCAGCTCATGTGCCTGTTGCACCATGCGGTCCATGTAATCCTTAACTCCGGGATACTCCTGGAAGTAGGTGTCAATAAAGGCCTTAGCCTGCTTACGAGAGATGCCGATATTCTGGGATAAACCGAAGTCACTGATGCCGTACACAATCCCGAAGTTAACGGCCTTGGCTTGGCGCCGAATGTTGGGCGTAACCTCTTCGTCTGGTCCCATCCTAAAGATCCGCCGAGCGGTTGCCGCATGAATATCCTCGCCTTCCCGGAAGGCCTCCTGCATATTGGCGTCATGACTCATGTGAGCCAGCACCCGCAATTCAATCTGTGAATAGTCAGACGAGAAGATCTGCCAGCCTTCATGGCGTGGCACGAAGGCCTTACGAATGGCCCGTCCCTCTTCGGTTCTCACTGGAATATTTTGCAAGTTCGGGTCAACCGAGGACAACCGACCAGTCTGGGTCAGCGTCTGTAGGTAACGCGTATGCACCTTCTGATCCTTAGGATGAATGACCTTCAAAAGGCCCTCAACGTAGGTCGACTGAATCTTGGCAATCTTTCGGTAACGCAAGATATTTTCCGCAATTGGGGCGTCCGGTGCTAATTTTTCCAACACACCCACGGCGGTCGAGTATCCCGTCTTGGTCTTCTTAATGACAGGCAAATTCATCTTCTCAAAGAGAATATGACCGAGCTGCTTCGGGGACCCAATATTGAATTCCTCACCAGCCTCGTTATAAATGGTCTGTTCAATCTCGGCCAACTGTTCGGTAAACTTGCTACCCATAGCCTCGAGTTCACTGGCATCCACCGTAATACCAGCGACTTCCATGCGTGCTAGGACAAAACTCATGGGTAATTCAATATCCCGGTACAACTGATCTTGATCGTTTTCTTTTAATTCGGTTAATAACTTGGGCCGCAAGTCGGCAATCGCCTGAGCCTTGCGTGCCAAATGACTAAACAAGACCTGGTCATCGGTTGGGATGGCCCGCTTGGCGCCCTTGCCATAGACATCTTCGTCTAAGGCAACCTGTTCATCCCCATGTTCATGGGCGATTTGACCCAAATCATTGCTATTATCATAGGTATTTAACAGGTAAGAACATAATAAGAGATCACCGTCTACACCTGCTAAGGTCACGCCTAAGCGATTTAAGCCCACGTACGTCCGCTTAGCGTCAAAGACCTGTTTGGCAACGTCAGCAGACTCTAAGAGGCCTTTAAGTGGCGCCTGAGCCAACAGTTCGACGTCACGGCTAACCCACCAGTGTTGGTCGGTCCCAATGACGAAACCAACGAAATCAGCCAGATGGTAATTATCGCCGTCCATTTCCAAATAAAAGTCACAGCCAGCCGAAAAGTCTGGCAACTGATCACAGTTGTCGACCGTTAACGTGGTGAAGGTGACGGGCCTAAGTTCCGCGGTATCCGTTAGCGGTTCGCCACCATCTCCCATTTGTGCCAAGAATTTCTTAAAGTTCATGCGCCGGTAGAAATCAACCAGTTCATCATGATGGTCACCCTCATAGACAAGATCGGTAACCTTCTTCGTCACGGGGGCATCACGCTTAATCGTGGCTAATGTCTTGGACATCAGCGCCTGCTCATGGTCAGCAATCAAGTGTTCCTTGAGTTTCTTAGCTGTAATCTCGTCGATATGGTCGTAGACACCTTCAACACTGCCATATTTGCTGATCAGATCGACAGCTCGCTTGGGACCGACACCGGTTACTCCGGGGTAATTGTCAGAATTATCGCCTTGAAGTCCTTTGATATCAATAATCTGGGCTGGGGTAACCCCCATCGTTTCCTGAACGTAGGCCGGCGTGTAATGTTCAACATCGCTGACCCCCTTCTTAGAAATCGCCACCGTCGTATGGTCATCGGCCAACTGCGTCAAATCACGATCTCCAGTCACAATGGTCGTCGTGAAGCCTTGTTCCCCGGCCTGTTTGGCTAAGGTCCCGATAATATCATCGGCTTCAAAATTTGGTAATTCGTAAGTTTGAATTCCGCGATGTTCTAGGAGTTCCTTCACGTAAGGGAACTGTTCGGAGAGTTCGGGTGCGGTCTTGGGCCGGCCACCCTTGTAGTCATCATACATTTTGGTGCGAAACGTGGTCTTACCAGCGTCAAAAGCCACCAAAGCGTGCGTGGGTTTCACCGTCTTCAGCATCGTCTCTAACATCGTGTTAAACCCGTAGATTGCGGTCGTGTGGAGCCCCTCGCTGTTGGTAAATGTACCTAACGCCGTGTACAACGCGTAAAACGCCTTAAACGCAACGCTGTTACCATCGATTAATAAAAGTCGTTTCTCCACCATAATGCGCTCCTTTCGAGCAACCAGCTCCGGTCGTTCGAGTATTCTGCTTACATTCTACCAAAAAAGGCCAGAAATCCGAAATAATAAAAAACGAAGTTCCAGGAGAGTCCTGAAACTTCGTTCGTGATTGGGTTATTTAGTCGCGACTGCCACCAAACATCCCAAAGATTTGTAAGAATTGTAAGAACAAGTTCACAAAGTCGAGGTATAGTTGCAAAGCCCCGTTAACGGCTAACCCGTTTACAGAAACCTGATCACCGTACTGCAAGTACATTCTCTTCATCCGTTGCGTATCCCAAGCTGTCAAAGCAGCAAAGATAATCACAGCGACGAATGAGAAGATGAAGGCGATTAATTGGCTTCTCAAGAACAGATTCACAATCATTGCGACAATTAGCCCAATGAGCGCGGCAGAAGCCTGTGTCCCAACTTTAGTCAAGTCACGCTTGGTCATAGCACCAATAGCAGCCATCGAGAGAAAGACAGCGGCACTGGATACAAACGCAGCGGCCATCGTTTCACCCGAGTAAATCATGCTATACATCGAGATTACGGCACCAGTCACCACGGCGTAAACCATGAGTCCAACGAAGGCCACGGTCGGCCGTTTCATTGATTGACCACTAATCACGAATGGCAGGATAATCCAAACGATCAACGGAATAAAGAGACTCCCGCCATGCAGGTTGCTAATGGATACGCTGTACATGTTCATGGCAAACGCGGTTGCCGCTGAAACCAGTACGGCGAGACCCATCCAACCGAACATCTTGGTCATAAAACCATTCAGACCGACCTCGGTGTTAATCGTCTGACGGGGCTGCTGTTCATAATTGTTCATTCAAACGCTCCTTCTTTCAAGTCAATTCCCGGCTTAGCTATCACCATGATAGTCAATTTCTCCGGTTGATTAAGGACCATTTTATCAAATCTATAATGAATTACAAGTATTCTGTTGCCAGGACAACCCCATCATTTCGGCCTTAAACCTGACCTGCGCCTCCTTCGTTGTCGGCCTCGCCGCGAGCCCAGACACGGTTAGCGTAAACCGCATTGAAGAGTAAAGCCACCTGTAGGGCTACCTGCGACAAGTTGGCTCCCAGGCTTCCCACGTTCGACGCCCCCATCAGTAGCTGACCAGTCAAGATGCTCCAGTAGATCACGTTGGCAACGTTGACCACGATCCACAGCGACCAATTTTCTTTGAATTTCAAGATATAGAGAACCTGGGCGATCAAACTCACCACGAAGTTAATCGAATCGAAGTAAGGTAACTGCCCATTTAAAGCAGCCAGAACCACCCAGCCGATCCCCCAAGCCACGAAGGCTCCCAGGAAAATTCCGCGCCGCACCTGTGGACTGAAGCCCCGCGTCGCCTCATCGTGGCCCCACATGAACCAGCCAATCGGTTGGGAGATGACATAAATAATATCCATCGCAAAAGATCCGTAGGCGTGACTAATCCAAGCAACATAGGTCATCGCTAAGCATTGCATCAGGCCAAAGATAAATGAAATTTTTCGACCCTTCATCCCGTAAACCAGGCAAAGCACACCCCCGACACCGGAAATCATGCCAATAATACTATCGGGCACAACCAGATAGACGGCTAATTGGAGCAGTAAGAGCACACTCACGTACCCCACTTCAAATTTTTTCCAATTCGTAAAAAGCTGGTCATACCACCAACCATGTTTCGCTGTTGTCATAAATATAAACCCCTTTATAGCGGTGTCCCCACACCGATTTATCAACCATTAATACCATAGCTGACATGCAATTACTATCCACCAACGGTTCTATCGATCACGATCAAAACGACCTGACCCGCGGCAGATTGGGGTGCCGACCCCATAAGGAAATTTATAGGGAAATTGTCAGCAGGGGTTGTTTTCGGAATTTGCGACTAAAATACCCGCCAACCAAAACAGTTAGCGGGTACGTTTGATATAAATTTAGTTGTTCTTCAGAGATAAATGACTTAATAATTCTTCATAAGCACGTTCGTACTTTTGAACGTCACCAGCACCCATGAAAACAACCACAGCGTCGTGGAAGTCTAACAATGGCGACATATTGTCCACCGTCAAGATTTCCCCGCCCTTGGCAATCTTTGCCGCAAGGTCCTTACTGGAGACCGCGCCGTTACTTTCACGAGCAGAACTGAAGATATTCGTCAGGAAGACCTTGTCCGCCAAATTAAGGCTCTTGGCAAAGTCATCCATCAACGCAATAACCCGGCTGAAAGTGTGGGGCTGGAAGACCGCAATAATTTCCTTATCCGGATACTTCTGGCGAGCTGCATCCAGAGTTGCCTTGATTTCAGATGGATGGTGCGCATAGTCATCGATGATGGTCATGTCGGCAACCTTGCGTTCAGCAAACCGGCGTTTAACACCCTTAAAATCAGCCAATTCACGCTTGATTTCGGCCATGTCGACCTTTTCAAAGTAGGCGACCGCAATGACAGCCAAACTGTTCAGCACGTTATGTTCACCGTACAGATGAATTTCAAAGTTCCCTAAGTTTTCATCGCCGTGAACCACGTCGAAGGTTGAACCGGTCGTTGAACGCTTAACGTTAACGGCTCTGAAGTCATCACGTTCGCTGGTCCCGTAGTAGTAGACCGGAACGTCGGTCTTCAACTTCCGTAACTCTGGATCGTCACCCCAGGCAAAGATCCCCTTCTTAACTTGGTTAGCCCAGGTTTCAAAGGCACTGTAAACATCGTCAATCCCCGTGTAATAGTCGGGGTGATCAAAGTCGATATTGGTCATGATGGCATAGTCTGGCTTAGTGGCCAGGAAGTGACGCCGGTATTCATCGGCTTCGTAAACGAAGAACCGTGCGTTTGGCGTTCCCTTCCCGGAACCATCCCCAATGAGGTAAGACGTTGGGGCGATACCACTCAACACGTGAGACAAGAGTCCCGTCGTACTGGTCTTCCCATGCGCGCCGGCAACCCCAATACTAGTGTAACCTTCGATAAGGTGGCCGAGAAATTCGTGGTACCGGTAGACCGGCAGACCCATTTCACGAGCCTTTTTAATTTCTGGATGATCATCGGTGAATGAATTGCCGGCAATAACCGTCAATCCTTCGTGAATGTTTGCTTCGTCAAAAGGCAGAACCTTGATGCCCGCCTTCTCTAAGCCACGTTGCGTGAACGTGTACTGCGTGATATCTGACCCCTGAACGTTAAAGCCCTTATCATGTAAAATCAAGGCGAGGGCACTCATCCCTGATCCTTTAATGCCTACAAAGTAATACACCGTTGCGTTATCCATTAATGATCCTCTTTTCTACTCTCTGCGGTTGGGCCACCGGACTATTCCCTGCCGTTCGAGTGACTCTAATTCCATTTTAGCATATCCCCCCACCCCATAAAAGAACCGGGCGGTCAATGGTTAGTGAGGAGTATTCACTCTATGATGAAAATGGTGCATTCTGGTCATGGGGTTCCGGTAAATCTTTCCCCAGGTCTTCTGGTTTTAAATAAACTTCACGTGGCTTAGACCCGTGTTGTGGTGAGACATAGTGGTGTCGTTCCAAATCATCGATCAGGTTGGCCGCACGATTGTAGCCAATTGAGAAGACGCGTTGGAGCTTGGACGTGGAAACCGTTTGTTCGGCAGCCACATATTCTAACACCTTCGGTAGCAAGTCATCCTGGTTTTCCTCGGCGGTTTCCCGTTTTAGGAGGCCCTGCGGCTCGAACGCATAATGTGGTTTACCCTGGGTTCGGACAAAGTCGGCGACGGCATCCACTTCGGATTCCACGAAGGCCCCTTGCAGACGCATCGGTTGACTGGCCCCGTTGCCGAGGTACAGCATATCCCCGCGTCCCAACAGATTTTCAGCCCCGGCGGTATCCAAAATGGTCCGTGAGTCGATCTGACTGGAGACCATAAAGGCAATCCGGGTTGGAATGTTATTCTTGATCGTCCCCGTCACAATATCCACACTTGGCCGCTGCGTGGCAACCAATAGGTGGATACCAGCCGCTCTGGCCTTCTGTGTGATTCGCACAATGTAGTCCTGAACCTCGCTAGCCGCCATCATCATCAGATCGGCTAACTCATCGATAATAATCACAATATATGGCATCTTGAGACCGGGTTCATCATTTGCATCGGCGCGATCGTTGAACTGCTCAATGTTACGGACGCCAGCCGCTGTCAGCTTCTCGTAACGCTGATCCATCTCAGTGACCACCCATTTCAAAGCGGCGGCCGCAGCCTTAGGATCGGAGATCACGGGTGCCAACAGATGTGGCAACCCATCATAAGGTGCCATTTCCACGGCCTTAGGATCAATCAGCAACAGCTTAACCTGTTGTGGATTTGCCTTATACAAAATGGACAACAGCAAGGAATTAATGAACACACTCTTCCCTGAACCAGTCGCGCCGGCAATCAAACCATGTGGCATCTTTCGCAGATCGGTCACCTGTGGTTTCCCAAAGAGGTCAACCCCCAGAGCAACCGTCAACGGGGACTCACTGTTCTTAAAGGCTGGCGAATTCAAGACTTCAGACAACATGACTGGCCGCGACTTCAAGTTCGGAATTTCGATACCGACCGTCGTCTTCCCAGGAATTGGGGCTTCGATTCGAATATCTTTAGCGGCCAGGGCCAGCTTAAGATCATCGTTTAGATTCGTAATCTTATTGACCTTAACGCCCAGTGCCAAGCTAATCTGGAACTGGGTAACAGTTGGTCCAACTGTCCAATCTGTGACGTGAGCATCGACATGAAAAGCACTCAACGTCGCGTCTAACACCTCAGCCTGATGTTCAATCCACTCATCTAGTGCTTCCTCGTCTGGAATGACAGGTTGTGGTAAGAGTGACATGTCCGGGAAGTGATACCCCCGCGCAGGTGTCCCGGACTCATTGGTCACATCAGTTGTGACTGGTCGGTCAAAGAGCGCCAGATTGCGCTGGTCGTTCCCCTCCTCCTGCATGATGTCCCCCAGGGAATGGCCCAATCCACGAGCCGGCTTGGCCTTGGTAGTGGCTGTCTCAGCTGGTGTTACAGGGGCTTGAGCCCGATCTAAGAGCTGAGCAACTTCGGCAGGTTGTTCCGCAGTCGACGAAGACGATGTCTCGGTCGTCGAATCTTCAACCGCCGGCGTCGCAGACACCTCGGCAGCCGAACTTGCGGCTACCGGTGCGTCACTAGCTGCTGACTCATCAGTTTCAGTAACCATTGGCTTTTCATCGACTGGCTGAGACTTTTCGCTATCCTGATTGTTGTTTGTCTCAGGCGTTGCTGGTTCCTGATCGTCTTCAGTATCGGGATGGGAAACTTCAGTCCGGGCGGCCATTTCAACATGAGACGCCTTGACCGTGCCTACCGGCAAATACTCTGTGCCCTTGTCCTCAGACACCTCATCGGTCGCAGTCGTGGTAGCGTCCTGTGCCGTTGCTGCCTCGGTTGGATAGAAGACCTCAACTTGAGCTTCATGTTTTGAAACCAAAACTGGCGCCGCATCACTAGCTGTTTCAGCGACTTTCTGGGCTTCCGGCTGACTCGGTGTGACCGTAGATGACGCTTCTGAAGCACTCACTTCTGATTCCGCTGGGGCCACACTGCCACTTGTCATGACCTCAGACGTCGACATTGTATCTGACAAATCACGCGCTTCTCCAAACAAGAAAAAGCTGCTGTCGTCCTTTTTGAGTCCTGCAATTAATTGTTGATACCGTTGCCGCGACCGTCGTGTGGGCCGTGACCAATGAAGCTGTTTGGGAACTTGAGTGACCTGAAACGGCCGATAGCTCTGGTTAGCACTCCCCACTACCGGGTCGTCCGTCACCGACTTTGCTTGCGGCTCCGGTGACACTTCAGGTTGGGGCCGTCGCGTGGTTTCTCGTTGGCTTCTAGCCTCACGTTGACGCTCTACACGTTCTTGTTCCTGCTGCTGGCGCAACTTCAGGCGTTCATTGCGTTCCTGCCGTTGCTTCACTAGTCGCTGCGCCCGATCGTCCGTTGTATCTGCTAATTCTTCTGGGGAGGGTTTTACCGCAAATTTGCGAAAAAACGCTGGTCCATCATAGTGCTCCATGTTTCTTCCTCCTTGACAAGCCTGCCACTTGCCGAAATTCTTTGTCATGGGAGGAGACGCCGTCGAATCGCCGGCTACCGTACTCATTCCCGCTTTAAACTTCGATTGGTTAAACCGAAGATTCCTAGTCATTACAAATCGTGACTTTTCGGCCAACAACGGCGCGTAGCCATCGCTGATTAGACACCCTAACTTGCAGTGTCACTTTGCCTAAAAGCCAATCTCCCCTATTGTACACAAAAAAGCGGGCCACCGACAAGGGCTGACTCGCTTTCGTAAAGTTTCTTAAGCTTTAAAGATCGATTGTCCCCGTTCAAAATCAAACGGCTCACCGACCACATAATCGTCCGGTAAAATCAAGGCACCCGGGCGTTGCGGCGCATTGGCCAGCTTCAACTCGCGGCCAGAACAGATCATGCCATTACTCTCGACACCGCGTAAAGCGCCGGGCCAAATAATTAATCCATTAGGCATCATCGCACCAACTTTGGCGACGACAACCTTAATATCCGCCTGCATGTTAGGCGATCCACTCACAATTTTTAACGTTTGATCATCGTCTACTACCGTTTCGGTCACTAACAAGTGATCGGAATCGGGGTGCGGGGTCGCCGTCTTGACGTAGCCAACTACGAACTTAGGGTCGGTATCAGCCACTAGTTCCCCGGCAAAACCGGCAGACTCCAGGGCGTTGTTTAACGCGGCCACATCATTCTCGGTCAGGTGAATCTGACCGTTACCTGAAATATCAGGTAAGATCTTGGAGACGGCCAAGAAGTTATAGCCCAGAGTTTGTTCAGTTTCTGGATCATAGATTCTGGCAACACCATCACGCACGGTGTGGGCCTGTTGCGGTGTATCCTGAGCAACAATAACAATTAAAGTATCCCCTAACTCGCGGGGATTGTAACTAGCAATTAACATGTCGGGATCCTTTCCAACGGTTTAGTCAGCGTTGGTCGCTAACGAATTAATAAAGTTTTCTACTTCAGTCTGTGTCTTCCGATCCTTGTTAACCAAGCGACCGATTTCCTCTCCATTGGCATAAGCGATGAAGCTCGGAATACCAAAGACATTCAGTTCAGCAGCCAAATCGATGTTCTCATCTCTGTCGACCGCGATAAACTTAAAATCGGGATATTCAGCTTCAATGGCAGGCATCGCTGGTTTGATGAAAGCACAATCTGGGCACCAAGTAGCGGAGAAGAATAGCATCGTCTTGCCGTCTTTAACGACGTCTTTCAGTTCTGCAGCTGACATTTTAGGTAATTGTTCCATGAATAAGCACCCCTTTATTTAAGTTTAAAAATTTTCACAAGCACCATTATAGCACGCCCACAACATTTTTCACTATTTTTGCCTTTTTACGGGAACTTCCCTGCGAAGATTGCTATACTAGGGGCAGATAAACAGATGATATTGCTCAGCAATAACTGCTAAGGAGGCGGTAAGATGACTGCTAAGAATGGACAATTGTATCAACTCAGTCTCACCGGGGTCATCGGCGGGTTAATGGGCATCTTCATCACACGCGTCTTTGGTGGCGGCTTTCGCTTGAATCCCGATATGATTCTAGAACAGGTCAAGGCGCAGTTCCGTCACGAATCACCAATCGAAGGAAGTTGGATTGAAAAGCACGCCGTCCCGTTCCAAAAATTTGCTGTGAAAACCCAAGTTTATTATGGCGGAATTACCCGCTACGAGGATGACCAACTCGTTCAGTATCAGTTTATTGCCGATGCCAAGACGGGAAGCGTCCTCGACATTCACCGCTTATAATCAAGTCATTTGCAACTAACCTAAGGAGGCTCAGGATCATAATGATCCTGAGCCTCCTTTTTATTTCTTTTATTTGGCTTTCGCGTGGTTCTGCATATCAGTCCGGACAATCAGGACGTCACAGCTGGCGTTAGCCACCACGTAACTTGCCGTGGAACCCATCAACATGCGTTCCACCACATTGGCCCCGGTTGCCCCAAGCATGATTAGATCAGCTTGGTATTCCTGAGGCAATGTCTTAGCTAGGTCAACCTTGGCGTGGCCGTAAAAGACCGACGTCACAACCTGCTTGACCCCGGCGTTCTGGGCCTTTTGCCGATACGCATCAACTGTTTGTTCCCACTGCTGACGCGCTTCGTCCATGACTTCTTGGTCAACGTACCCAAAACCGACTTGGGTATTCTGGCCAATGCCAACATAGTCGCCCCCACTCATAATGGTGACGATGATTAATTCAGCATCATTTCGTTTTGCAACTGCGATGGCTTTCTCCACCGTGCGCTTGGATTGACGAGAACCGTCGACCCCCACGAGAATTCGCTCATAACGTTTGGTCATCTGTACCACTCCTTTGTGGGCCGCTGGACATCCTACTTCGTTAATTCGTAGATGGCTTGGCCGTAAATGGCCATCGCCTTCAACAAATCAGCTTCTGGTTGAAATTCATCGGCCTGGTGCATCGTGTCTTGCGTGCCGGGGAAGAGGGCCCCAAAGGCCACCCCACGCTTCATCAACCGGCCATAAGTTCCCCCACCAACGACTTCTGGTTGCGCGTCGTTGTCACCGGTCTGCTCGCGATAAACGTTCATCAAGGTCTTCACAATGGGATCTTCTGGGTCCACATAGTGCGGCACCATTTCTTTACCTTGTTCAACAGTCACGTTCATGGTTGCCGTGGCTTGTTGTAAGCCCGCTAAGATCTGAGCGGCACCGGTCCCGGTTGGGTAACGGAAGTTGGTGTTGATTAAACCACCCTTGCCGGCAGTAAACTGCATGATCCCCACGTTCATGGTCAGGTCACCCATCACTTTATCCGTGAAGGCGAGGCCTAACTTATTAGCACGTGAATCGTCATGAAGTTCGTTAGCCAACAGGCTCAGGAAGTCCGCAGCGTCCCCACCAAAAGCATAGCTGGTTAAGAAGGTCGCGAGGTAAGTCCCGGCGTTGATCCCATTCTTCGGTTCCATACCGTGGGCGGCTTTTCCGATCACATGGAAGTGAATCCCGGAACCATCGACGTTAACATCCCCGGTCACTGGTGCTTCATCGAGGAAGGCCGTGAAGTCTGTGACCATTTGTTCATTGTCGGCGGTTTCAACGGTTGCCTCGGCATCCCGTGGCACCATATTTTCTCTGAGGCCGGCATCGAATTCAGTCAAGGTGAAATCACCAGAATTGCTACCTTCAAAATGGTTCTCGAAGGTCACATTCCCTTTTTCCCCATTGATTAGTGGGAACTCAGCATCAGGTGAGAAGCCCAACGTTGGCGCTGGCTCAAGGTCGAGGTAATGGTTCATCCCCGTCCAGTCGCTCTCTTCATCGGTTCCGATGATAAAGCGAATCTTGATCTTAGGCATGATGCCCTCGTCCTTTAACATCTTCAACCCATAATAAGCAGCTAATGAAGGGCCCTTATCATCAGAGGTTCCCCGGCCATACAAATTACCATCCTTGGCCGTCAGCGTGAAGGGATCAGTGTGCCAACCTTTACCGGCAGGCATGGCATCAGCATGTCCTAAGATCGCCAAGGTGTCGTCACCTTCACCGTATTCTACGTACCCGACGAGGTTGTCGAGATTCTTAACCTCAAAGCCATCACGTTGGGCCAAGCCTAAGAAGGCGTTTAACGCCTTAGCTGGGCCGGGGCCTAACGGATAGTCTTCAGTCGCTTTAGAATCATCGCGGGCACTGTCAATACCGACTAATGTGGTTAAGTCGGCAATGTAGGCGTCGCGGTACTTTGCAGATAATTGTTGCCAATCAATTGCCATGATTGGACCTCCCTATAATTTATTCGGACCTCATCGTCCAACTTTACTTACCGTCAATTCTAGCATACCCACCGCCAATTGTAAGCCGTTTTCCCTTAGTAAAATGCTATACTGAAAGCGAGAACATCTGTCAGGAGGCTTTCACATGGAAACGTTATCGCAAAGCATTTTAACCCGCACTATTCGTCAGCGACCAGCGGAGAGCCATAAAGGCACCTATGGCCGTGTCACTCTTGTCGGGGGAAATTCTAACTTTGGTGGCGCGATCATCATGGCCAGTGCCGCAGCCGTCTACTCCGGTGCCGGCCTCGTCACCACGGTCACCGATGCCAGCAATCAGTCGAGTCTGCATGCCCGGTTACCCGAGGCCATGTTTGCCGACCTCAGCAACGGCCATCAGCTCAGAGACCTGGTAAGCACCGCTGACGTCGTTGTGGTCGGACCCGGCCTTGGGACCGATGAATCCAGTCTAATGGCCTTAAATGCGACTTTTAGTGCCATTCACGCCGAGCAAACGGTCGTGATCGATGGTTCAGCCATCACCCTGATTGCCAGCCATCACCTCACCTTGCCCGAGGCCCGGTTAGTGATGACCCCGCACCAAATGGAATGGCAACGGTTAAGTGGCTTAGCCATCGCCGATCAAACGGTCACAAACAACCAGGCGGCCGTGGCTGATCTGAAAGCCACGGTGGTGGTCAAGTCCCATCGCACGCAGATCTACACGCCAACCGGGGTCTATGAGAATCCCCTGGGAACGCCGGCCCAAGCAACTGGGGGGATGGGCGACACCCTTGCTGGCATGGTCGGGGGCTTCCTAGCGCAGTTCAGTAACCCCACCGATGCCGTTCTCGCTGCCGTTTACAGTCACAGTGCCATTGCTGAAGACTTAGCTGCGACCCAATACGTCGTTTTACCCCATCAGATTATTACCGACATTCCCCGATTTATGAAAGCACACGAAGCGCAATAAAAAAAGCAGTGATGACCGCCGAATATCAGCGATCATCACTGTTTTTTTACGTTACTTTGCTAATTTACCGTGATATCCCTCAACGTGGGCCTCGTAGTGGTCCGCCTTATCCTTGATGAGATCGTACGTGTGTTGAATCTCATCGAGGCGCTGAACAATCGTTGCCAGCTGTTCGTGCAACAGATCCTTACGCGCCTGAAGCGTCACATCGCCCTGTTTAAACAACGTGAGCTATTCGATCAGATATTCAATACTAACGCCGGCCTCTCGCATGCACTTGACAAAGGAAATCCAATCGAGATCCTCCTTATCATAATCCCGATAACCCGCCACATTACGCGTCACTGACGGAATGGCCCCCCTCCCGCTCCCAATAACGCAGGGTGTCAGCGGGAATATCAAATTTTTCAGCAACCTCTTCAATTTTCATCATGCCCCAAGTTTACCATGGTTGGTCAGTTGGGCCTACCGTAAACTCACTGACGTTGGTGTCGGCCGGTTGATCGATGGCAAAGGCAATCACACTTGCCACCCGGTCGGGACTGATTTGGTAGTCATCATACAAATCCTGAGCCCCCTTGAGAGTTGCCGTGTCGGTCGTCGTTGCCAATAGTTCCGTCTTAATGGCTGCGGGATAGATCGTGGCCGTCCGAATATGGCTGTTCTCCTGAGCGGACTCCATTCGCAGAACCTCCATCAAGTCACGGACTGCCCACTTAGTTGCCCCATACACGGCACCACCGGGGTAGGCCTTAAGGTCGGCAACGGAAGAGGTCGTAATGACGTGCCCGGACTTTTGGGCCTTGAAAGTTGGTAAGACGGCAGCAATCCCATTGAGCACACCCTTAATATTGACATCCACCATACGATTCCATTCATCCATCTTCAACTCAGAAAGTGGTGAATTAGGCATTAGACCGGCATTTAGAAAGATCACATCGAGATGCCCAAAGGTATCCTTGGCAAATTGCACGATTCGTTGATTGGCAGCTGCGTCGGTCACGTCAATGGTCTGGTAGGCTGCCGTGCCACCTGCCGCCGCAATCTCTTGCGTCAAGGCTCGGAGTCTATCTTCTCGACGGGCGCCTAAGACTAGCTTAGCCCCCTTGCTGGCCAACAACTTTGCCGTTGCGGCCCCGATGCCTGAAGAGGCCCCTGTAATTAAAACGACTTTATCCTTAATCATTGTTAAAAACTCCCTTTCGAAACTTAATGATCACAGGATAAACCTTGGAGTCGACTCAAAGGCAAGTAAAAAGAGATCTTATTTTTCAAAAAATTTGTGTTTAAAGATTAGCCAAAAAAGGTAGGCCCCACTGGCATAAATTCCAAGTGTTGCCTACCTTTTAAAACATTTAAATTTTAGAAGTTCTAATCGTTTTTTAGTAGCTCATCCTCATCAACCAATGGTCCGGTGAGCGCATCAATCTCGTCAGGATACAAGCCGCGATAGGAAGATACCGAGAGGTCAACCGGTAACCGTAGCGGCCCAAAAGCTACGCGACTGACCGGTCCATCGGCTCCCTGAAGGCTAGCCAAGGTGGGAATGCCAACCGCAAGATCACGCGTTCGAGCCAAGACGGTCGTAACTTGATGAATCTTGTCCGGCATCAGGTCCACTTGCTCGAACGTCAGGTCATTATCCAGCCTTGGCAATTCTGCCACACAGCCGGTCAGTTGAATCCGCAACGTACTCTGCCAATCCTGGCTGGCTACGTCCTTTAGAAATTGGTCATCATCACTGACGATCACTAGGCCAGCGGCTTCCTTAGGCAGATCAGAAAAGACTTTTAAAGCCTGCTCGCGATCCAAAGCATTCAATAAACCACCCAAACTGTGGGGAGCCGTCGCATCCAAATTTAACTGGACGCCGACTGGCTTATTGAAGACCAGATAGCTCGGTTGCCGTCCCGTGACCGGGCGACCATCAACTCGCACGTCGTCTTGATCCGTGACCGACGTCAGTGGTGAATCAATCGCCGTTTGATTGACGGTGACCCGTCCTTGACGCAGCAGCCGAAAGACTTGACGCCGCGTGCCCTGATGGAAATCCGTTAGGTATTGGTCAATCCTCATCGTATTGCCTCCTAGTGAATGTGCAGCCGGCGCCGTAGCCCGGCAACTCGTGATCCCAGGATATCATCTGCTAGTCGACTCTTCAAGACCATGTAAACATAGAAGTAACCACCGACAAGTGCGGCGACGATCGTAATTAGGAAATTAACGGTACGGCTTTCGCTCCCCATGAGTCCCCCAACCAACGTGATCGTGCGGGCCAAGGCAAAGGTTCCCAAGGCCGCCACCAGAATTCCATTGGTTCGTTTGGCAATCTGAGCGTAGTTGATTCCAAATTGCACATCGAGTGAATGGATAATCAGGTAACAGGTTACAAACAGCCCGATCCCGGTAGCCACCAAGGGGCCGAAAGCGCCTAAGAAATAGACCAGCGGCCATTGAACGACGAATTTCACTATCGTTCCCACAGCAAAGTAGCGGACCGCACGTTTGTTTTGTGAGATTCCTTGCATCAGAGCCGCTACCACCGTGTACAACCCCAGTAGGATTGACAGGTAGGATGAAAAGGCCAGGATAGACGACGCTAATTTTTCCTCCGTTGGTCCATAAAAGATGATGTTCAATGGACGTGAGATGGCCGCCATCCCCAAGGCACTGGGTAGCATGACGAATTCAAACATCAGAAAGGCATTGGTCAATTGACCCGAGATCTCACGTTTATTGCCTCGCGTATAGGCTTCCGATAACAATGGGACGACGGTCACCGCCAAGGCTGAGGCCAGTGAAATGGTAATCATAATCAACTTGTTTGCGTTAACCCCGAAGAGCGCGAAGAGGTCATTCAAGTGCTCTGCCGAATAGTTCCCCGCCATATGCATGATGGGTGCAAAGGTATATTGGTCAATCAATTGGAAGATCGTAATGCCGGCTCCCAAAACAACGAATGGGACGGCCTGCGCAATGATTTCGCGGTACAGCTGCGAAGCTGGGACGACCAATTCATTATTACTATTGGCGACCAAGTCCTGGAATTCACTCCGTCGACGTAAGTAGTACACACCCAAGATCAGCAGACCACCTAAGGCACCGACCGCAGCCGCAAAAGTCGACTGTGACACGGCCGTGACCCAGTTGCCCTTCATCACCCGCATGATGATAAACGCCGTCAGAAGCATGTAGATGACCCGAATCAGCTGTTCCACAAATTGGGAAATTGCGGATGGCGCCATCTGTTGGAATCCTTGGAAGTAGCCTCGCGTCAGACTCATCGTGGGGATAATCAAGATCGCCCAAGATAAGGAATGTAGGACCGGAATCAGATGCTCATCGCCCCCCGTAAATAACGGTGCCCCAAAATACATCAAAGCGGCAATCGCAATCCCGGTCGCAATGGCAATTTCTAGCCCTCGTTTATAGAGCCGCACACTGACACCATACTCATTGAGGGCATTGTAGTGGGCCACCTGCTTAGCAATCGCCGAAGGAACCCCCGCGATCGCCGCAATCAGGAAGAAACTATAGATGTTGTAACCCTTACCATATAGTGCGTTACCTTGAAGATAGAAGGCACCGAACCAGATGTTCCACGGAATAATGTATACTGCCCCGAGAATTCTTGAAAAGATACTTCCCGCGGTCATCCACGCCGATCCCGCGACCATTTGGTCTTGCGCGCTGGCGGTTTGACTCTCCGTGTTATCCCTTGCCGACATTTGACACCCTACTTTCAATTTGTAAATTCAACGGTTCCGAGCTCGATAACTGTCGAGCTAATCAAACAAACATTATACCATAGCTTTTTACCTACATTTATCAGGTTTCTTTAAAGTTTTTCCACGAAACCGCTTCCATCACACCGCAGATAATTTACCGAATATCACGAACAGTGGTATGCTGGAGGTAGTCAAGAAACAAGATTATTCAAGGAGGAATGGCAATATGACGCAGGCAACAGCTGATGCAACCGCGACCTCAAAGATGCAGATGTCCCCGGAAAGAGCACGGCAAGTCGTACGGATGACCAAAAGTATTCGGGAACACTTCCCAGAACTGGCAAAGGTTTCGGATGCCCAGTTGATCTATTCCACATGGCGTAGTTTCAAGCGGATTGACCAAACCAATGACAGTGATTATCAAACCATGGCTGACGTTTTCTTCCACGAATTTGACCGCCACTTACTCGATTATCAATTCTCCAAAGCCGGCGAAGACGAACTGGTTCGCCAACGATTCTTCGCAATTTTAACTGAACTCTTACAGTAAGTTTGTCCCCTCACCAGCCTTCCTGGGCAGTGAGGGGTTATTTTTTGGAATTAAATAAGCTTGCGGTATACTGAATATGACGAGTGTTGATTCGTCCAGGACCGTCCTTTAGGGATCGGATGGCCTAGCACCTACATATTATCCCCTAAAACAGATTGAATCTTAATCTTTAAGCGAGGCGATAGATTTGCGTTATTTAGCCTTATTAGGAAGTCATCTCTCAGATGGCATCACTGCCCAGTATCTTCACGCAGTGACATCGGCTCTGCCCAGTACGGCGACGGTCGAGACGGTCTTTCTCAGAGACTACGATATTTACCCAGACACCAAGGAAAAACGCTGTCCGGCTTTGGATGAGATCGAAGCTAAAATGGCAGCCAGTGACTTTTGGATCATCTGTGCACCCACGTATTGGGGTGGCCTATCGGGTGTCATGAAACAGTTCTTTGACTGCATGCGTTTCCGATTGGTCCGCATGACTTCGGCCGGCGACACCCTGCCTGGCAAATACAAGGACAAGCACTACCTCAGCATGACGACCTGCTTCATCAGTTCAACTGAGAACTTCTTTACCGGTATCACGGACCAGACCTTCGTAACTATCGATCGTGTCATGTCCGGCGCCGGAATCATCAAGGTTGGCGAATTCGTGGGTACCGGGACCTGGGGCACTCATGGGCCACGTGCCAATAAACTCGCCGAGTGTCGTCGCCTAGGGGCCAAGATCGCCAACCGCCCACGAAAGGATGATAATACCTTGAAACGTTACATACAGCTCTTCTTCATGATTGCGCTCATGGCTTTAATTACCATGGGCTTGCAAGCTTGGTGGTTTGGCGTCTTTGCGACCGGTAAGTTCTGGTTGACCTATGCCACCTTCGTCGTGATTTTCTACGTTTTACTAGCAAGCATCTTACACTTCTTCACCTTCGTTCGTCATCGTCGTCGGTGAGCAGTTCCCTCAATTTAATCCTAATACAAAAGACCGGATCAGTAGATTCGGTCTTTTATTAACCAATTTTTGCCTGCGACCCTCGCGGCAGATGCCGACTAACGAAAACACTCACCGCCAGGTAGCCCAGGGCGACACTTCCTAGTAGCAGGCCATTGAGCGAACTACGTTGATCCCCAATATTTAACCAGGAAAGGTAAAAGCGCACCATGTAAGCACAGGGATCAACAACCGTCATGACAATTGTGGCGAGCGCCGACTGCCCAAACAACTCGGCATTGACCCCCAGCAAGCCTACCCCGATGTAGGCCGTGGCAATCAGACTCGTCACGGCCCCTCGCACTGGCAGGAGCAGGAAAATCGTCGTAAAACCAGCAATGATTGGGATTAATAGAAAATTCAGTCCCCACGCCACAACCATCATATGTTGGAGGCTACCCGAGATCGGCATCAAAATCCCTAGTATCCCATCAAAGATGAGGATTTCTATCTGAATAATCACGGTTTGCAGCACTAGATTGCTTAAGAGCACGCGATAGGTTTCACGTGGCGTGAGTGCTTCGGCATTCACGGCCCCCGACGCCCAGATTCCCATTAGACTGAACTGAAAGCCACTCATCACACCTACCAAAATCATGTAGGCCCAGTAGCCAAAGAGTTGGTTGGTCAAACTGTAATTTCCAAGTGGATGACCGTAGCGACTGAAGGTGGCGACTAGTAAATAGGCCAACGGAACACCTAGCGTGTAAACGAAAATCATTTTCTTCGCCCACGTTACCTGCCATTCCAACCTAACCAATCCCCATAATCGCTTCAGCATGGTCTTCCCTCCCCATTTTCGCTGAGTATACCATATCTAAACAACACCCGAACCAGTGAAAGATTGGTTGATAAGGCAACCATAAAAAGAACGCGTGACAAAAGGTGGTTCGTCCATGAGACTTAACGGCGATAGGCGAACAATCCCGAGCTTAGCCTGTTTTGTCTATCGAGGTTAAAGGGCGTTGTCAGCCCTTTGTCACACGTTTCGACTATAGACATTCGGAGCACAACGAGGGCCTGAGACTTCTGTCCCAGGCCCTCGATCTGATTCAATTTTTAAAATTTAGTTGGCAACAATGTTGATCAACTTGCCTGGAATGACAATCACCTTACGGATCGTCTTGCCATCCGTGTGGAGCTTGACTGTCTCGTCGGCCAGAGCTGCGTCTTCAATACCTTGCTTGTCGGCGTCTTTAGCCACCTTCAAGTGAGCGCGGACCTTCCCATTAACCTGAACAACCATTTCGACCACGTCTTCAACCAATTGCTTAGCATCGTACGTTGGCCACTTGGTGTAGGTAATGGTGTCATCATGACCCATGAGGGACCACAACTCTTCGGCAATATGTGGCACGATTGGTGAAATCATCTTAACGAAGCCTTCCATGTAAATCAATGGGAGACTGTCGGCCTTGTAGGCCTCGTTAACGAAGACCATCAATTGTGAAATGGCCACGTTGAACCGTAAGCCTTCCAGGTCTTCCGTCACCGTCTTAACGGTCTGGTTGTAGATCTTATCCAACGAGCCATCGTTAATCATCGTCACCCGATCACGCAGATGGTTGTTGTCATCGATCAATAAACGCCAAACCCGGTCGAGCCAACGACGTGAACCGTTGATCCCTTCCGTACTCCAAGGCTTAGCCGCTTCCAAAGGCCCCATAAACATTTCGTAAAGCCGCAGGGTATCTGCCCCGTGTTCTTCGACAATTTCATCGGGATTGATAACGTTCCCCTTAGACTTAGACATCTTTTCATGGTTAGTCCCCAGGATCATCCCCTGGTTAACTAACTTCTGGAAAGGTTCCTTGGTAGGCACGACGCCTAGGTCATAGAGGAACTTGTGCCAGAACCGAGCGTACAACAGATGTAGCACGGCATGTTCGGAGCCCCCGATGTAGAGGTCCACTGGCATCCAGTACTTCAACTTCTCGGGATCGGCAATCATCTTGTCATTGTGTGGATCGATGTAGCGTAAGAAGTACCAGGAACTCCCAGCCCATTGTGGCATGGTGTTCGTTTCACGCTTCCCCTTACGACCGTTCTTGTCCACCACGTTAACCCAGTCATCGAGATTAGCCAATGGGCTTTCCCCGGTACCAGATGGTTCAAGTTGCTTAGCAGCTGGCAACTTCAGCGGTAATTCATCTTCGGGAACCAGAGTCGTTTCGCCATCTTCCCAGTGAATAACAGGAATTGGTTCACCCCAGTAACGTTGACGGGAGAAGATCCAGTCACGCAAGCGGAAGTTAACTTGCTTGTGCCCAGCATCATGTTCTTCCAGCCAGTCAATGGCTGCCTTGATAGCGGTTGCTTTGTCCATACCATTCATGAAATCGGAGTTGATATGTTCCCCATCCCCGGTATAAGCGGCTTCTTGGACATCGGTATCGTCGTCACCGGCAATAACCTGGACGATTGGCAACTTAAACTTCTTAGCGAAGTCGTTGTCCCGTTCGTCGTGGGCTGGTACGGCCATGATGGCCCCAGTCCCGTAGGATGCCAGTACGTAATCGCCAATCCAGATTGGCAACTTCTTACCACTCAGTGGGTTGATGCCGTAAGCACCGGTGAAGACCCCGGTCTTATCCTTATTCAAGTCCGTCCGTTCGAGGTCCGACTTGCTTTCGATAGCTGCCTTGTAAGCCTTTACGGCGTCGGCTTGTTCCGGCGTCGTAATCTGGTCGACCAAGGCATGTTCTGGTGCTAAGACCATATAGGTTGCCCCAAATAACGTGTCGGGACGGGTCGTGTAGACCTCGACCTTGGTGTCTTCTTGCCCATCGACTGGGAAGAAGACGCTGGCACCTTCAGAACGACCGATCCAGTTCCGTTGCATTTCCTTAATGCTGTCTGGCCAGTCAAGGTCATCCAGGTCATCGATCAACCGATCGGCGTAAGCGGTGATCCGTAGCACCCATTGGCGCATTGGCACGCGGTAAACGGGATAACCGCCCCGCTCTGTCTTACCATCGACAACTTCTTCGTTGGCCACAACGGTCCCACCCATGAAGTCGGGCGCCCAGTTGACCATGATCTTATCTTCGTAGGCTAAGCCCTTCTTGTAGAGTTGTTCGAAGATCCATTGCGTCCACTTGTAGTAGGATTCGTCGGTCGTGTTAATTTCACGACTCCAGTCATAGGAGAAGCCCAATGAACGAATCTGACGTTTGAAATTCTTAATGTTGTGAGCGGTGAAGTCCTTAGGGTTGTGCCCCGTCTTCAAGGCATACTGTTCGGCGGGTAAACCAAAAGCATCCCATCCCATCGGGTGAAGGACATTGAAGCCCTGCATGCGCTTCAACCGTGCCATGATATCTGTTGCGGTGTATCCCTCGGGATGCCCCACATGAAGTCCTTGCCCTGAAGGATATGGGAACATATCCATCACATAGTACTTCGGTTTGTTCTGATTGTCTGAGGTCTTGAAAGTTTCGTTGACCCGCCAGAAGTGTTGCCACTTACGTTCAATAATTTGGTGTTTGTAAGCCAAAATTGTCGCTCCCTTTCTCTAAATCGTCGTTCTCCCACAAAAAAAGCCCTCAGTAGCCCAAAATGGGCTCCTGCAGGGCGTTTTAGCGCGGTACCACCTACATTTCCTCGCAACTGTTTCGAGGCTCATTCCGGCTGATAACGTCGCCAAACGCCCACCTTGCGGCAGAAAGGACTCGGAGATAAGTTCGGTTGTCCGGGTAACGGATTTTCAGCAACCATCCGCTTTCTACATACCCAAACCATCTACTACTTCTCGTCACAGTCTTAGATTAATCAAATTGGTTTAATCTTAGCAAACCACCCCCGGAAAAGCAACCCCAATACGCTTGGTGACGACCAACCGCTGGCCGTAGCTGTGCTATACTAAAATTTATAAAGAAACCTTGAGGAGGCGTCGTTATGGCACCAGTATCTAAGACCCGTTGGTGGGCCACTTTAGGAGCCGCCATTATATTTTGCATCCTGTTATTGGGGGTGAGTCTCCAGCAAACCTGGGTGCATGGCTTCGATCGCCTCATCATTGGCTGGATTCGTCACCCCTTGCCGCCGATGCTTACCCAGACTATCGTGACCATCACCCACTCTGGTGACCCCCAACCCGTGACCGCCATCACCTTAATCTTAGTGTTGGTCCTCGTGATTACCCGGCATGCCAAGGGTGCGCTCTTTCTAGGCTGGAATGTTCTCGTCTGGGCCGGCCTTGGCAACAGTCTCATCAAACACCTCGTCCAACGCCCACGACCGACTGTCGATCGACTGGTTGCGGCCAGCTCGTATAGCTTTCCCAGTGGCCACTCGATCACGGCCATGCTCCTCTGGGGGTCGCTAATCGTCATGATTGCTTGGCAACACCACGAGCACCGCAAGTGGGCCCTCAGTCTGAGTCTCATCTTCAGCTGTTGGATTGTACTCATTGGCCTGTCTCGCATCTACGTCGGCGTTCATTACCCTAGCGACGTGGCTGCCGGCTGGTCATTGGGATTCGTGTTACTCACGCTCACTCAGTGGTTGCTCTTTAGAAAGGAAGCCCCTTCAGCATGAACCTACCAAATGCCTTAACTTATAGTCATACCCTGCTGGGTGAATGTGTTGGACCCGGAGACACCGTGGTTGATGCCACCGTTGGTAACGGGCACGACACCTTATTTCTGGCCAATCAGGTTGGCCCCACCGGCCACGTCATTGGCTTTGACGTCCAGACTGCCGCACTGACCGCTACCCAAACGCAACTCACCCTGACTGGCCTCAGTGCACAGGTTGACCTGCACGCCACCGGCCACGAACATGTGGGCGACTACCTTGATGACACCACTCAGATTGCCGGAGCCATCTTCAATCTCGGCTACTTACCTGGTGGCGACAAAACCGTTGTGACCCAAGCCGCAACGACCTTAACGGCAGTGAAAAGCTTGTTACAACATCTCCGCCGCGGGGGCCGGATTATCTTAGTCGTTTATTCCGGCCATCCAGGGGGCATGGATGAACGCAACGCCGTGGTTGACTTCTGCCAGGCTCTGCCGCAGAAGACTTACCAAGTCCTTCAGTATGGTTTTATCAACCAAATTCACCATCCCCCATTTTTACTGGCAATTGAACGTCGTTAACAAATTGGAACCTACAATAAAGGCCCGGGAGAAATTTCCGGGCCTTTGATATCTTTAAATTTATATAGCTAAAGCGTGCAGCCAAGGACTATTGCCTCCGTCTTTGGTCGCACGTTTTATTTTTTCATTGATTGACGCTTGGGGCTGACCCAGGTCCCGGATCCAAAACCTAGAATTGTCTTGAGGGCCGGTACGAAGGTCATGACCACCGTGACGGGATTGACCATCCAATAGAACAACATGTACAGGGGGGCGAAGAAAAGGTATTTCATCTTGGCTCCGTGATGGTCCAGCAGCAGTGCCGCTAGGAGTTGCATGAACCCGGCAAACATTTCAAACGTCACGAAGACAAAAGAAATCAGGATCCCATGCATCACCCGTTCAAAATCTCCCGTGAAGAGGAAGTACAACATCAACCCAATAAACCCTGCCGACGTGATCGTAAAGAAGAAGGACCAGATAATCGACAACGTTGAGTCCAGAAACATCGACCACTGATACCGATGTTCAACCGGGTGACGTAGGAACTTCCAGATGTTGGTTAGCCAGACCTCCGTCCCCCCTTGAGCCCAGCGTTTACGCTGATGGTAGAGATCCTTGATGGTTTCAGGAACATTCATATGAAAGATAATGTTAGGCGCAAAGCGCGGTACCGCCCCAATCATCTGGTGATCCCAGGCGATACTGATATCTTCGGTCGCCCGGTTCTGACGGAACCCACCAACATCGATCAGGAAATCCTTCTTATACATCGTATTCGCGCCACTATAGGCATACATCGAGTCGTTGACGGCTGTTTGGCTTCGCTTAATCACGCCGACAATGCTGGTGAATTCCACAGTCTGCGACTTTCCCAATAGCGTCGTTCGATTCTGAACGTCCATATTCGCCGTGACAGCCGACGTATTCATGTCGCGCTCCCGCCGAAAGAAATTCATGTATTTCATGAGAGCATCGGGTTCAGGGATGGTGTCCGCATCGTTACTGAGAATATATTCCCCTTTGGCAAAGTACATGCCGATGTTAAAGGCGTGGGCCTTCCCTTTGTTTTTCAAGATCTCCACGGTTCGCAACCGCGGATAAGTCTCCTGGAGGCGATGAATGATTGCCGCCGTCTTATCCGTTGAGCCGTCATTCATCACCAACACTTCAAAGTTCGTGTAATTTAACTGGTCAAATAGATAGGTAATGGTTTCTTCAATCATGACCTCCTCATTGTGAGCCGGGATCATGATAGTAATCAGCGGTTGCTTGTCGACTGGGATCACTTCCCAATCATCGTCTCGCTTATGGGTCTTCAAGAAACGATAGGACAAAGCACCGGCGAACCAAAAGAATGAACCAACCACCGGGTATAGGCAAAGGATCAGTAAAAGAACGTTGAGGATTGTCTTCCCCAGCGTGGCTTTTAGAATACTGTCGATAAAGAAATCAAACATGCCCGTCGCTCCTATTTGTCCAAGTCATTAAGATCACGTTGCTGATACAACTGGTGAATCTGATCGGTATCTAAGTTCTGTTCCGGCTTCACCTGATAATCTCGGACATTCTCCCGAAATTCCTGATCACCGAACCGCTGGGTCATAAAATCTCCCAGGATATCTTCACGTTTCCGTTGGTCGATAGGGTTAAAGGTGGGCCACTGCTCGACAACGCGATCACGTTTCCGGTTCTGAATAATGGTCATCCCTACCGCAAATAAGGAGACCGTTACGAAGGCAAACAGGAGCAAAATACCAATAAATTTAATTTCAAAGATGCCTTCGTTGTACGACCATAAGTGAATCACCCGCGGATCGTAGGAGGCCCAAAAAGACAACACCGTCAAAATGATGGGGACTGCCACACAAACCCAGCCAAAAAGAACAACGACCGTCTGCCAAATCTTTAGGCCCCAGTGGCCCTTCTCAAAATAATCGTCCGTGTATAGCTGTTGACGAGCTACTGACTTATCCTTCATTCTGTCCCACTTCCTTCCTGCGGATTACTCGGTCGGCCAAAGAGATAACCTTGGCGTGTTCGAATCTGTAATTGTTCGGCTAGCTGTTGATCCTGTTCATTCTCGATACCCATGAGAATCAACTCGATATGATTACGCTGGGCCAAGCGGTTCCAGAACTGCAAGTTGAGGTCCAACCATTCGTTGGGATCCTCTTTACGAAAACTCCGCATAGAACATTTCAAGGAATCCACTTCAGGTAAAATCCACTCAATAGTTTTCAGGTTACTCAGTGAAGACCCAACGTTATCGATCCCAAAAGTCATGCCATAACGCCGAGCTTCGCGAATCCGGCGCCGAAAAAGCCGGCGATTCAATCGATGCTTGTTGCGATTCGGCGTATACTCCACGGACAGCTTCATTGGTGTAATCTTTGAGATTGCCCAGCGGACGAAGTAGTGAAAATCGGGGCTGACAATTTGATCGTACTCTAAATTAATCGACAACGTGATGGGATCCTCCGGCAGTGCCTTGAAGGTATCTTCCAGTAAAAAGATCACGCGCTGTAAAGGCAAGGAATCCAATTGCTTAGGCAGTGTCCAGGATCCATCTGCGTTGTGTTGGCGCAACAGACACTCATAGCCGGTCACTTTCCCCCGATAATCCACCTGTTTTTGAATAAAATAGCGTAACTCGAATTCATCATTTTCCAGGTAATTGTTGCTATTCTTACGCGAGTACCAGTAATAAATCACGATGGTTAAAACCACCACCACTGCCATCACTGCCGTCAGGGTTAGCAACACCCTTTCTAATTGTTCTAAGGTCATTTTTATCCTTTCAAGTCGATACCCACGGGCCTAGACCATGTACAGCCTTAATCATAGAAAAAGGACGCCGCGGTCGTTCAACCACCGGCGTCCTGATGTCTTTCATTCGACTAATCACTCAAAAAATGATACCGTGTCAGTTCTAACGCGGAATGTTCCATAATTAGCTGGCCATGTTCGGCCAAAACATCCGGTGCAACCTTAGTGCTGTCCCCATATTCATAGGCAACGGCCAGTTCATCCTTGATTGATTCACGTGAAGATTCATTGACGAAGAAAATCAATTCTAAATAGTAAGCATTCTTGTAACGATAGAGGTTGGACGCCGCATTCTCCAAGTGGAGAACCCGCGCCAAACTAATCATATCTTCAAATGTTGGTAACCGTACAACCCGAGTCGTGGTCGGTTGTCCATCATCATCTAAATAATCCTCGATATCGTTCGTGTTGCCGGTGGCAGACTTAAAATTAGAGAAGAAGTCCTTCTGACTATCCTTTTCTAGGAGGTGGGCTTTCAACTGATCCGACACCTGATCGGGGTGCTGCCCATCAACACTTGCATCGGTCACATTCGTGTCAGTGGCACTGTCTTCATCAACATTCTTACTAATAAAGAGCTCGAGACCGTTCCGATTTGGTAAAACTTGGAAGGTCACAGCATCGTTATCTTGGAATTGATGGTCGACATCGACTTCTTCCAGAATGCTGTAGAAGAAGCCTTCGATCTGCTTATGGTTGCCCAGAAGGTCCAAGACCGTAATGCCGCGTTTGCTGAGGTCATCGTTACCAATGACGACGCGGATCGTGTTTTCGTTAATACGTTCCATTTCCATTGAATAACACCCCTTTCTCGTGGGTTTGGGGATCGTCCTTGATACTCATTCTAGCCATTTTATTTTACTTGTAAAGTAATGATAACAAAAAAACCAGACTGCAAGACTTATTTTCTCACAAATCTGGTTAGATGCAACTAATTAACCTTATTCGTTTCATTTACCAGCCGTTGGGCCCGTTGAAGTTCTAGTTCCCGGACTTGTCGGGGTAAAAACCGCCGAATTTCTTCTTCGTTATAACCAACCTGAAGGCGTTTGTCGTCGATCATGATCGGCCGTCGTAGAATCCCTGGGTTCTGGCAGATCAGATCATAAAGCTCCCGTAACGGCAGATCATCCAGATCGATGTTTAACTCCTGGTAGACCCGTGACCGTTTGGAAACGATCTCCTCGGTCCCATCCTCTGTCAGCCGCAAAATATTTTTAACATCCGCGACCGTCAAAGGTTCAGCAAAAATATTCTGTTCCCGATACGCAATCCCATGATTTTCGAACCACAGGCGTGCCTTACGGCAGGACGTGCAACTTGGTGTTGTATAGAGCGTGACTGTCATGATCGTTTCCCCCTCACTTGGTATGAATGATTTTATAAATACATTATACCGGTTTCTGGGGAAATTGGAAGAGGATCTGAGTAAATAATTAATAAACAATACCTATCGGATTGTTTATTAGCTATAGTGATGATGACCAGTATCAAGCAATTGGTCTGCAATTGTCAACTAAGCAATTAATATTTAACGAATGCTTACGATTAGATCTCGTATGTTTTCCCAACGACGACCGTCGCCACCGGGAAGTCTTGTCCCGCAGCCTGCTGGGCTTCGGTCGTCAACTGAGACCAATCTCCGGTCTGTGGCAAGTGCGTCAATAATAGCTGCTTCACGTGAGCCGCCTGAGCTAAATGCCCGGACTGAGTTGACGTGAGATGCCATGCTGGGCCTTGGTGATCCGCGTAGAAGTTAGTATCCGCCAGCAAGACATCCGCATCCTTGGCCCAGTCAATTAGACCGTCGAAGTAGGCCGTATCTGCGGTGAACACCAACGTTTGCCCAGTAGCCCGTTCGGTAATCCGTGGGGCATAGGCCGGCACTGGATGATGTGTCGGTAGAAACTCGATGTCCAATGGCCCCAGCTTCAAGGTCTGCTGGGGATCATAAGCGCGCCCTTCAGTGGCTTGTGGCCAAGTCAGACCACCGAAGTTCAAGGGATCGGCCGTATGTCCGTAAATTGGTAGGATTGGTTCTGCCTTCGGATCGGTACCCAGTTGCCACTCGTATTGCAGAACGCCCACATCGGCCGTGTGGTCGTGATGGTAGTGCGTCAGCAGGACCGCGTTGAGCTGTAAGGGACTTAGGACCTTCTGCAAGGCAATCAAAGCGCCACTTCCACAATCCAATAGCAGGTGGTAATCACCGCTTGTGATGAGATAGCTACTGGTCCCCACACCGTTGTATGGATACCCTCCGTAACACCCTAAAACCGTTAACTTCATCCAATCATCCTCTCATTGTGTAACCCAGCTTCAGTTTAGCGCGTTGACTGACAAGTGTAAACGTTTCGCTTTGCTCTGGGATCACCTATAATAGGCCTAAAGGTCCCTAAAGGAGGCTTACACGATGTTAACTCAACTTGCTGTCACCTTCGGCAGTCGTTATCTACTTGAACAACTTGTTACTAAACATCCGGATCGCCCCTTCGTCTTGTTGGCAGACACCACCGACCCCACTAGTTTACAACTCGTCGACGTTTCCGATCAGCCAACCATCTTCTTCAGCCGACTGAGTTACCGGGTCTTATTCAGTCACGGTGAAACGGACTGGCACGGATTCTACCATTTTCTCTACTTCACTTTCGACCCTGACGATGCCAAAATCTTTGAGGACCATCTCGACCGCTTGGTCCGTGAGGCACTACCTGTAAGCATGCAGACCATCCTGGTCTTGCAAAAGGACCGTGTCGCTGGCGAGTACGTGGTGCTCACCATCTGGGATGACAGCCTCGCCTATGCCCTCTGGCGACATTCTTATCGTTTCCACGCCATCGCCCAGTTCACTCAACGCGCCGTGAGTTCTCACGCGGCTACCTATCGGATCGCGCCATCCGAAGAAGAAGAATCCCCCGATGACCCTGATGATGAGCAGCCTCCAGTCACACCCTGAGACCCTTTGATGGGTCTTTTCTTTTACCGTAAATTCGCGTTACAATAGCTTTATATCTTTTTATGGAAAGCCGGCGACATTTTTTGACTCAAGTAACCTCTAATGCAGCGGTGACCAAGATCGCCCCCACGGTGCCCTTAACCACGGAGCAGGCTGGTCTGGTTCAGAAAATTTTGGACTTTACCGGTGCTCACCTGAACGGGGCGAAGCCAGCTGTTTTTACTGTCTTCGGTGATGCGGGAACCGGGAAAAGTGTCATTCTGTCACACCTATTTGATCGCTTACAGACGGCATCACGTACGGACCCGGACAGTATCTTCGCCCACACAGAGAACTACTTTCTGGTCAACCACCCGGAAATTCTAAAGGTCTATCGGCAGATTGCTGGCGACCGCCCGCACCTCTTTAAGAAAGACTTTCAGCGACCCACCTCACTCATCAATCGGGCGGAACAAGGCAAGGTTCACCCAGACGTTCTCATCATTGATGAAGCCCACCTACTCCTGTCACAGGCCGACCACTACAATAACTTTTATGGTCACAACCATTTGCAGTCACTGTTGGCCCATGCCAAGGTAATCATCTTGGTCTTTGATGAGACACAGGTACTCCGGTTTAAGAGCTATTGGACCGAGACACGTCTACAGCATCTGTTGGCTCCCTTTCCGCATGAGAGTTACCGTCTGACCCATCAATTTCGCATGCAGGCCAGTGACGAGCTGGTCCACTGGATCAACGACTTTACTCACGCTCGAGTTCGGCCATTGCCTACAACAGCCGGTGACCACTACGACTTGCGGGTCTTTGACGATGCCGAGGACATGCGCCAGTCCATCGTTAAAAAGAATCAGGCGGTAGGTCTCTCACGCATTGTCGCGACGTCAGGCTATCCCTCCACGTTAGATGGCGGTAAACACTACATCACAGAAGGTCGCTTCCACCTGCCGTGGGATCAGTACAATTACACCAGCACCCCTTGGGCAGAACTGCCCGAGACTATTGATGAAGTCGGATCCATCTATACCTGTCAGGGGTTTGATTTGAATTACGTTGGCCTCATCATTGGACCGACCGTCAGCCTAGATGCTGACAACCATCTAATAGTCAATCTAGACCGCAACACAGATGTGGAAACCTTTAAGCATCGTGATGATCTGACCGATCCCCAAGAAGTTCTGGCAGCCAAACGGCAACTCATCTTAAATACCGTGAACGTCCTCATGAAACGCGGGGTCAAAGGCTTATATCTCTTTGCCCACGATCAACGGCTGCGTTCGTTCTTAATGCAAAGTCTAAGCAACTAGGCGGTCTTAACTGATGACTGCTAAAGTCATTGTCATTAGTGGCGTGACAGCCGGTGGAAAAACCACCTTAATCACTGCCTTGAGTTAGGTCTTCCCGGTAATCGGATCGATTTATTCGATGACTACAGCTTTAAAAGCCCTCAAAGTTTAGGCATAGAAAGACACCGTCGTTACCAATGACTATATCAGCCATTGTCAACGACGGTGTCTTTTTGTCAATCTCTCGTGACATCAAAAAAGCCTCCCCTAAGGAAGACTTGCTCTGACGGTCCGTACGAGACTCGAACTCGTGATCTCCTCCGTGACAGGGAGGCGTCCTAACCAACTAGACCAACGAACCAATGATTGCGGGAGCAGGGTTTGAACCTGCGACCTTCGGGTTATGAGCCCGACGAGCTACCAGACTGCTCCATCCCGCGATAATATTAAGTTGTAACAATGACCCGTACGGGATTCGAACCCATGTTACTGCCGTGAAAGGGCAGTGTCTTAAACCACTTGACCAACGGGTCATAACTAAACGGAGAAGGAGAGATTCGAACTCTCGCGCCGCTTCCGCGACCTATACCCTTAGCAGGGGCACCTCTTCAGCCACTTGAGTACTTCTCCATAATGGGCCTAAATGGACTCGAACCATCGACCTCACGCTTATCAGGCGTGCGCTCTAAACCAGCTGAGCTATAGGCCCATATAAGCGGGTGACGAGAATCGAACTCGCGACAACAGCTTGGAAGGCTGTGGTTTTACCACTAAACTACACCCGCATATATTGAGCTTTACCTTAATGGCGCGGGACGGAATCGAACCGCCGACACATGGAGCTTCAATCCATTGCTCTACCGACTGAGCTACCGAGCCATTTGCCATTTAGCATTACGGTTGTTACACTCTGCTGACGAGTATAACAACGGTCCGTACGAGACTCGAACTCGTGATCTCCTCCGTGACAGGGAGGCGTCCTAACCAACTAGACCAACGGACCAAAAATTGCGGGAGCAGGGTTTGAACCTGCGACCTTCGGGTTATGAGCCCGACGAGCTACCAGACTGCTCCATCCCGCGATAATAATAAAGGAGGATGAGAGATTCGAACTCTCGCGTGGTTTGACCCACCTGACGGTTTTCAAGACCGTTCCCTTCAGCCAGACTTGGGTAATCCTCCATAAAACTTATACAATGATCCAACTGGTGATGGACCTTGTAGGACTCGAACCTACGACCGAACGGTTATGAGCCGTTTGCTCTAACCAACTGAGCTAAAGGTCCAGTCCAAGTCCAAATCGCGGCGGGGGGGATCGAACCCTCGACCTCTCGGGTATGAACCGAACGCTCTAGCCAGCTGAGCTACACCGCGAAATGTTAAATAAAATATTTATTATTTAATCGGGAAGACAGGATTCGAACCTGCGACCCCCTGGTCCCAAACCAGGTGCTCTACCAAGCTGAGCTACTTCCCGTTAAAATGCACCCAGTAGGAGTCGAACCTACAACCTTCTGATTCGTAGTCAGACACTCTATCCAATTGCGCTATGGGTGCAAAAACTGTTTCAATAACTTAATACCTCGACGGTATTAAGCGGAAGACGGGATTCGAACCCGCGACCCCCACCATGGCAAGGTGATGTTCTACCACTGAACTACTTCCGCAAAATTAATGCCGACTAGAAGATTCGAACTTCCGACCCCCTGTTTACAAGACAGGTGCTCTACCAACTGAGCTAAGTCGGCATAGTCAGTATCATGAATATCTAATTTCTCATCGTCCGAAGACGAATGAGCCGTGACAGGCTCGAACTGTCGACCCTCTGATTAAAAGTCAGATGCTCTACCAACTGAGCTAACGGCTCAAATGGAGGATACAGGGCTCGAACCTGTGACCCTCTGCTTGTAAGGCAGACGCTCTCCCAACTGAGCTAATCCTCCAAATTCGCGTAGCAACGTCCTATCCTCGCAGGGGGCGATCCCCCAACTACTATCAGCGTGCTGAAGCTTAACTTCCGTGTTCGGCATG
>NZ_RHOD01000012.1 GCF_003946095.1 Levilactobacillus lindianensis
GTGCTAGTGCGCCACGTTGAAAACGTGATAAAGTAGATGTACCCAAAGTAATCACTCCCTATATTGGTTGGAATTAGCTACTACCATTGTAAGTGATTGCTTTGGGCTTTTTAATTTCTGTTCGGATTAATTATAGAATTTGCCGGTTCAAATTATATCAACCCTAAAGTTGGCGTGACTGGTGCCGATTATGTTTCACCCGCTAATGAAAAAATTGCTACTGATTACATTAAAGGACTGTACTAAAAAGAAGCTACTGTAAAAGTAGCTTCTTTTTAGTACAGTCGATGCACGTCACATCAACAACTCTATTCAGTTCATCTAACCTCATATTGCGCCCCCCGAGAGTCGAACTCGGATCATGAGGACCGAAATCTCATGTGCTATCCATTACACTAAGGGCGCACAACATCTTCATTCTAGTACAAAATTTATAAAATGGCCACTTTCTTAGCGAGCGCCGGCAGCCTTAATGGCCGCTTGCTCCAGATCGGTAGCCGTCTGATCGGCATCCTTTCGGAAATCCGTAATGAATGTCGCACTCTGGGGCTGAACCGTGGCAGTTTGATCGCCATTGATGTCAGTCACGATCAAGGATTCTCCCTGCCAGGTCGCCGTGTCATAGTGGCCATCTTCGATCTGGTCCAGGTAAGCCTGGAAGGTATCCAATACGGCTTGATGGATAATTTGGTCTTCACTCCAGGTCTCCCCTTGTTGCTTCAGTTGTAGCTGACGCATTTGGACTTCATCCATATCAGTTGGAATTTGAATGTACATGTATAATGCCTCCCATAAATTAGGTTTACTGCTATTCTAGCACTTCTTTACCCCAGATAAGTGGCTGACCTCATCCCCATTGACAATCTGGTGTAAACTAAGAGTAAGCAACATAACGACGACTGAGGAGGTGGCTCATGGAAGACTCGATACTAGACTTTACCACGAATTTGGCCATCCTCCACCGGCAATTTCAGCGGGCGATGAACCAGATTCTAGAAGCCGATGCCATGCCGGTAAATATCACCGAATTCTATTTGTTAGTTCTCGTTTCCGAAACCAGCCAGTTAAATCAACGCAAGGCCGCTTGGACCATGGCAGTCGACGAAGGTCTGATGGCCCGCATGGTTCAACACCTGGTTAAATTGTCCCTGATTGAAAAGGAAACTGACCCCAAGGACCGTCGTAACCGCCGACTGACCCTCACTGCGGCTGGTCAGGATCTAGTTACGCAGGCCATTGCCGTTTTACATGATTGGTGGCAACAGGTGACCCCAAATGCCGACTTTGACTACGCCAGCATTACCACCCAACTCCAATTTCTCTCGAGTCGGGTCCTACAATCCGGTCCGGTCACTGAACAACACTCATAAGTTCTCATACCCACCTAAGGAGGGATCAATGATGAGTAAAGCCATTACCATTGCCGAAGCCCAACGTTACGACGCGCACACGACCAACGAGATCGGTATTCCCGCGTTGGTTCTCATGGAGCGCGCCGCCTTGGCAACGTTCAATAACATTTTAAATGATGATTTCGATCTAAGCCGTGTCGTTGTCGTCGCCGCCGTTGGTAACAATGGTGGTGACGGCATCGCGGTCGCCCGCCTCTTACACATTCGCGGCATCGACGTTGAGGTTTACCTACTGGGTGACCCCGACAAAGCGACCCCTCAGACCCAACAACAGCTTAAGATTGCCAACTACTACCACATTCCATTTACGACTGACCTGAACCATGTGGTCAACGCCACCGTCATCATCGACGCTATCTTCGGGGTTGGCCTCTCCCGTGAAATTCACGGGAAGTTCGCTGATGCCATCAATGCCATTAATGCTGCGGACGCCAAAACCATTGCTATCGACGTGCCTTCGGGTATCAACGCCGACACCGGTGAAGTCATGGGCGTCGCAGTCGTCGCCGACAGCACGGTCACCATGGCTTATAACAAGATTGGCCTGTTGACCGCTACCGGCAAGCGCCACTGTGGGACCGTCCACGTCGCCGATATTGGGATTTACGCTCAGGATCGCCTCGAGCACGCCCGGTAATCACTTAGTAATGCAACGACCCTAACCCCACCTAATCACTCCAGGTGAGCCTTGAAATTACGTTAAACTAGTCTGTGCGAAAGCTGAGTGACTTTCGTGTTTCTTGACGGGGAGTCCGATAAATATCGGACTTCTTTTTTTGCGTCCAAACGGTAAGCCCTTTCACAAGCTTTTCGTTGATGAACCCGGTATACTGAGCCTAATTCTTATTGGAGGTGCCCCATGTCTCAACTCGAAACTGGTTTTAGCAATATTCAAGCGCTGGATCCCAGCATCCAAGTCGACCTGCGCTACGCCACCACAAACAACTTTACCAGCCAAATTGTCTACGACTTCACCACTGCCATCGCTCGTACCGGTACGGCTAAGAAGCTCGCGGCCGCCAGTGCTCAGCTCCGTGAACAGGGTTATCGGCTCAAGGTCTGGGATGCCTACCGTCCCGTAACGGCCCAGGAACGCCTCTTTGAAGTCTATCCGGACCCGGCTTTTGTCGCGAAACCCAATCCCAATTTCTCACATCAGAAGGGGGTCACCTTTGACCTCACACTCTGTGATTTAGACGGCAACGAACTCGAAATGCAAACCCCGTTCGATGATTTCACAGCAGCGGCCCATCGCGATGCCCCACGCACGGCCATTCAGGAACGACACTATCGTATTCTGAATGACGCTATGACCGGGGCTGGCTTCGTGGGCTACAGTAATGAGTGGTGGGACTACCGCGACAGCCAGATGGACGACTACGGCCCCTTGGCGGCAAATCCTAACGACTACCAGATTGTATCGGAGTGATAGAAAATAACCGGCCGCCTGCGGCTGCCAGGGAATACGCCTGCTGTGGGGACGCTTCAGCCCTCTGGGCTTCTCGCTCGATTTGAAGCCGCGAAGATCACGCATCTTCAAAGTCGCCCGTCCTGTAAGGCCGAGAAAAACACTCGGTCTAACAGTACCGCCACGGCCGGCTCCATCCCTGACCTCCTCCGGCTAGACTTGTCTTTGAAAGTAACCTGATTGGCTTAATTCCAAACATCGTCCATGTGCCATCAGCTAAGTAACAGCCAATCCACTCGCAATATTTCCGAACATGACGGAACGTGAGCCGTACTGAATCTCAAAGTTTATCAACAAGAATCCATATAACTGTATATAAATAGGTGTTGAACGATTATCTTAAAGATAACTGTTTGACACCTGTTTTAGTTTGCCATTCTGGCTTATTGACTAGGTAACCGAATGAATCAGAATCACACCACCTGATGACCCGAACCAGTATCAGCCGTAGGGCTGGTGAAAATGAGCCCAGCCGTGGGAATTCCCTTAGCGATGGGCTGTATCGCTTAGGGAATTGCTAGGTTTGAGACTCGCAGAGGCTCGAACCTAAGCGTGGAGATCGCCCTTCGGC
>NZ_RHOD01000013.1 GCF_003946095.1 Levilactobacillus lindianensis
CCGCGCGTGCGCCCACAGCGTTCCGGTCTCATTTTCACCAGCCCTGCGGCGCTGAGCCCTGCCATTCGACTTTCAATCTACATTAAGTAGCAAAACCAGTAACCCACAAAAAAAGCCGAGACCTAAACCGTCTCGGCTACAACTCACTATTCCTTTAACATAAACGAATGATCCGGAATCCGAATCAACGTGAAGCGATTGGCCAAGCGACCGGCGTGCAAGCCGATCCCGTTGACAAAGGACTTCTTGTAGGTCGTCTCGATGACCCCGACCCAAGCCTTCTGGTGTCGTTGATCATACTTCTTGACCTTTTTCTCATCCCATTGGTAGGCCGAGGCGGGCAAATTAATGGCCTTTTTCCCCGTCGCTACCGTGGCGTCCGTACTGTTGACCTGGTATTTTTCACCCTCGGTCAGATACGTGTACTGCTGGACCGGTTTCTTGCCGTCACTGTTGTGGACCACAACATAATAGGCGGAGCCACTCCCTGTACCCGTAGTGATTACCAGGGGTTCATAGCGCGTCGTTTCGCTAACCCGACTGCCCAGCTGGTTCACATTTTGGAAGAACGTCGTGTAACTCATCCCACCAAAGAACAACAGCCACACCACTAACTCAATGGTTGAAATGGTGAAATTACGCCACGAAAAGCTGTGATGTTCCGTCACGATGAGGTGAATACGGCGAACCCGCATGTCGTGGACCATCCAGACCAACGCGACCAGGACTAGGACCCACAAGGTCATCCCCACTAAGTTCCAAGTTGATTTCATAGTTTCCCAATTCCCTTCCAAAAATAAACCCCTCTATATGGGTATTTCTGTTCTCTATTAGCTTACGAGATTCACGCCGGGAATACAAGCCACAGCGGCGAAAATTAAGTTATACTGAGGGTAGTTCTCATCTTAGAAAAGAGGCGTTCCCCGTGTGTACTAGTTTAACCTATACCACCGCTTCTGCCCATCATTTTTTTGGCCGGACGATGGATTTTCCAACGACTACCCCGTGGCGGCCGGTTTTTCTGCCCAGACAACATCCCTGGCAGCCCGCGGTTGGCCCCTTGCGGACCAGTCAGTACGCTATTCTGGGCGGTGGTCGTCGTGCCAGTGACTGGCACGCCTACCTCCTCGGTGATGGCGTCAACGAAGCCGGCCTGAGCTGTGCCGAACTGTATCTACCCGGTGCCGCCACCTATGCCGACCAGCCGGTTACCGGACAAGTCAATTTAGGACCCCAAGATTTCATTACCTGGGTCTTGGGTGAACATACCACCCTGGCTGACGTCATTGCCGATCTTCCCCGGGTCACACTCCTCAACCGTCGCTGGGGTCAAGCCACGGCCGTCTACCCCTTTCACTGGATCCTAAGTGATCCCACGGGACAAACAATCGTGATCGAACCGACCGGAGGGCCGCTACAAGCTCAGGTCAATCCGGCTGGCATTCTCACCAATACCCCGCTACTCGCCACCCACATTAAAAACCTCAACCGTTATCTAGGGGTATCTGGGGATGTCTTTACCTCGGAAACTATTCAAGCTGCCCAGACTGTCATCGTCTCGGGCCAGAAATTACCAACTAAAACCATTCCCACCGACCGCTTCATTCACATGGCCATTCGCCGTTGGGGAACCCCGATCGCTGAAAATGACGTACTTAGTACCCGTGAAATTTTCCAATGGTTAGCAGAGGTTAGCCTCCCATTTGACCCGAAAAGACAGGGGCAACCCAACCATAATTACACCCATTACCGATCAATTTTCAATTTAGAGGCCAAAATGCTCACTTTTCAATCTCGCCGATCACGGCGTTTGCAACAAATCATTTTGACCCCTGAAATGGCTTCACACCAACACTTTCCCCATGCCTATCCGGTTGATTAATTGGGAATGTTGCAAAGCTTAACATTACCTTTAACGCGATTGATATTCGTTTGAGACATAACTGTAACAACTCCCTGATAGTATTAGTTCTGTTGAATCGAACGGAACAAGTTTTCAAAACTAAAAATACTAATTAAAAAAGAGGAGTTTGTTTACATTTATGAAGAAGACGTTAGCTAAAATCGCATTATCCCTGATCGCCATGGCCGCATTCGTGCTGGCTGGCTTTGCATTAACCCAACCGGTTAATGCATCCGCAAAGACGATTTCCTACAGCAAATTACATAAGGTAGCCAAGAAGCAATTAGGTAAGCCTTACGGTTGGGGCTCAGTTGGTCCTTCCCGCTTTGATTGCTCTGGCTTTACCAAGTACGTTTACAAAAAGGGTGGTAAGAAGTCTATTCCACGGACTGCCCAAGCTCAATACAACCACTACAAGCACGTTAGCTACAAGCACATCAAGAAGGGTGACTTGGTCTTCTTCGGTGGTTCAAAGCATTCCATCTATCACGTCGGCCTTTACGTTGGTGGCGGTAAGATGATTGATTCCCAAAACCGTGGTGTTGTGACTGAAAAGGTTCACGCCCCATGGTGGCACGCCGTTGGTTACGCACGGGTCGCAAACGTTAAGTAAGATCTCGTCTAACCTTCATAAATGAAATGAATTCTAACCCCCGCTGTTACGTCGCAGCGAGGGTTTTTGTTTTGCCTGATAGTAGCTAAAACCTGGCCCAACCCTTCATATCTGCATCCGTCATCCTCAACTCTACAACCACATCAAGCGGTCACCCCATCTTAATCGTGAGGCGACCGCTTTTCAATTCATTCATTTTAATCGAGCTGCTAGTTAATGTTGAAACATTCCAACAACCCAGCTGAGCGCAACCAGTAGGGGAAAAATCAGCCACCAATTCTGCGAAAGAAATTCCCAGCCATTCATCGGTCGTTGTCCCTCTGGCAAAGTTTTCACTGTCTTGTAAGACTGTTCTTTAGTCTCTGCTACTTGGCCCCCGACTAGTTCATTCAGATCCACTTGCAAGAGATTGGCCAGCTTCACAACTGTAGCCAAATCCGGTGATGTTTCACCCTGCTCCCACTTTGAAATCGACTGTCGTGACACGAATAGTTCATGAGCGAGTTGTTCCTGTGACAGATTCTGCCGGCGTCGCAATTTTACCAACTGCTGACGAAACATATTCTCCATGCTCTCATCCCCTTTTGCTTAAAATTATCATACCTGAAACACCGCGGGCTTCCTGCGAACAAAGTCGAACATCACGCTCTTTGCCCGGGCTAGTTGCGCCCGTATCACGGGCAGAACGGGTTGCAGATCCTATGATAACGGCATTTGTCTCAACTATTCTCTTTATCAATCACGGTAAGCAATCAGGCGTTAGTTTCCGTTAACAACGGAACCAACGCCTGATTTTTGATCACTATGCTCATGTTGCCGAAACGTGCGGAAAAGGGCAGTCAACTCCGCTTAACCCCGATAGTCACACAATCCAAAACCAGGATTGTCCGACTATCGACGTTAATGCTCATTGACTAATCGCCCTTTTCCCCACTCTCTTATTTTTGAACTGACGGATGCGCATCGAACCACGCCGTCATATCATCTAACCGTTGCACGCGCAGGCTCGGTAGCCCATCACGTGAGACCCCATGGAAGCTCTGCGGGTAGCGAATCATATCGGCATCGACGCCGTGGCGTTTAACCGCGGTGAAGAATTCCTCAGACTGGCTGATGGGACAACGCATATCCCACTCGCCGTGTAACAAGCGAATCGGGGTCGTGACATTCTGGGCATAAGCCAGTGGCGAACGTTGCCAATATTCACTCACGCCACCCTCATCGAAGAGATCCCCGGCCAATTCATCCGGATTGAAGTAAAACCCAATATCACTGGTTCCAAATAGGCTAATCCAGTTGGTCACAGACCGTTGGGCAACGGCGGCCGCGAAACGTGCCGTATGACCTACAGCCCAGGTGGTCATGAAGCCTCCGTATGATCCGCCAGCGATGTACTGACGATCCGCATCTAACTCTGAGAATTTCGCAAGTGCCACGTCTAACCCACTCATCACATCGCGATAATCGTGTTCCCCATAATGACCGATCACCGCATCCTGGTAGGCTTGACCATAGCTGGTTGAGCCCCGTGGATTGAAGAAGACCACGCCGTACCCGCGACTAGCGTGCACCTGAAATTCATAGAAGAACGTTTCCCCATAGTTGGCATGCGGTCCTCCATGGACGTAGAGCAGGACTGGCGTCTTCTTGGCGGTCGTTTGAGCCGGCAAGTACCACCCTTCCAGATCTTGGCCATCCGTGGCTTCAAACGTAAAGTGTTGGGGGTGAGCGTACTCATGGGTATCTTCATAAGTGGCATTGGGATTCACTAGAATGTGTTCGTTGCCCTCACTCAGCGTATGCCGAACCAGCAGGCTAGGTCGATCCTGAGCAGAAACGGCGAGCACAACGGCATCATCATCGATAACGGCAAAGTCGACAATTTCTCTAGGCTGATCACTCAGCAAGCGGACCTGCCCGCCATCCCCCACGTAAAGTTGGCTACGACCATGAAAGGCGGCGGTGAAGACGAAGCGCTGGCCATCCAGCCACTGGGCCAATTTACCACTCGGATTTTGGGTGAAGTCGGCCGCAAATTCCGGCACCGGATCAGCATCCAACGACGCCGTCTGGTTGACTAACTCGCCGGTCTCACGATTGGCAAGATAAACGTTAGCCACGGTATGTAAGCCATGCGAGCCATCGTTACCCACGATCAGGGCGCGACGACCATCCGCGGAAATTGTCGCATCCGCTACCTGACCCTTAAGACCACTAGTTAAGTCCGTCCATTCACGAGTCGCGGTGTCTAAGCAGTAGGCATGGCGCGTGAAGTCACGGTCATCGTCCGGCTGGACATCTTGAATCACCGTGAGCCAGCGGCCATCCGCACTGGTACTGGTCAGGTCGAAGTCGGTTCCTTGACTCAAGACTTCCCGCAACTGATCCGTCTCTGGTCGATAGCGCCAGACCCGGTAGGTGACTTGGTGTGGCAACCAGCCATGACCATCGGCCTTATTAATCAGGCGAGAAACGTGACGCGTTTGCGGAAAGTCCTCGGCATTTAAGAATTTCGGTTGTTCCGTAGTTTCGGTCGTTTTGAAAAAGATGGTCTGTTGATCGCCACTCGCAAGTACCGTGCTGACGGCCTGTTCCGGCATTAAGACCGTCACCGCCAGTGCTTCGCCACCATTGAGTGACGTGGTAAAAAGCTGCGGCTTGGCCTGCCCAACTTTGGCCGCAAAGTAAAGGTGCTGACCAGCTACAGCCGGTTGGGTATTCTGCTCTCCGACACTTCCCGCGGTCCAGGCTTCACCACCACTCACGCCGCGAACCACTGATCGATAGCCGTTGCTGGCCTGATCGACGCCATTCTCCACGAAGAAGATCCGATCGCCGGCCACGACCGGTTGTGTGATTGATTTTAGGTTAAATAAGTCCTGTGCTTGCACGCTCTGGGTCATCTCACCACTCCTCAATATTCTCATTATTTTCTCATTAATGGTTGCGTTTTATCTTACGCTCCCGGTTCGGCCCCTGTCAAACTCAATTCAAGCCTTCACGTGCGCCCACGGTGGAAAACCGCTACACTGAAAGTAACTAATGTGATAAGGAGTGAGCAAGTATGAAAATTGCAATTGCCGGCGCGGGTGCCATGGGGTGTCGTTTCGGGGTCAAGCTGCAAGCTGCCGGACATCAAGTTACCCTGATCGATAACTGGCAGGATCACGTGACCTCCATTCAGGAACATGGATTGACCGTCACCACTGATGATGGCCAAGACCATGTGACCCAAATGACTGCCAAGCGTCCCGCAGACGTGACGGAACGTTTCGACCTGGTGATCCTCTTCACCAAGGCCATGCAAATGGACCAGATGCTCCAACAACTCAGTGGCATCTTAGACAACCAGCCTATCGTCTTGACCCTGGCCAACGGGATTGGGAACGTCGAGACCATCGAACGCCACGTCCCTAAGGACCGCGTCGTGGCCGGAACCACGGTCTGGTCATCTAGTCTGACGGGTCCCGGTCACATCACGGTTACCGGAACCGGGAGCATCTCGCTACAAGCCATCGTGCCCGAGAAGTTCGACGACCTACCAGCCCTGATCGCAGCCCTGATCGCGGCCCTGAATGCCGCCCACCTCAACGCCAGTCCCGCTGAGAACGTGCTAGCCGCTATTTGGAAGAAGGCGGCGTTAAACAGTGTGCTGAACACCTACTGTACCCTGTTCGACTGCAATATCGGTGGATTCGGGGCATTGCCAAATTGGCGTACCTTGAACGATGCCGTCTTGACGGAATTTGCTGCCGTGGCTAAGGCCGCCCACATTCAATTTGACGCGGCTGCGGACACCGCCCTCATCGCCGCACAATTCGATCCTGATAAAAATGGTGGCCACTACCCCTCCATGCATCAAGATATGGCCAAGAAGCGGCCAACCGAAATCGACTTCCTCAATGGCTACATTGCCCAACTGGGAAAGAAGCTTGGCGTCCCAGCACCAACCAACGCCTTACTGACACAGTTAATTCACAGTCAGGAGTCGCTCCGTGGTATCAAGTAACATTAAAAAGTGAGCACCACGCTCTGTCACATTCATACTATATGTGGCAAAGTCTCACACTTTCGCCCTATATCTAGTTGTAATTTCTGCTAATTCATCGTAACATAGACCTATACTAATTTTTGACCGGGCGTTATAAAGACACACTAACGGGTTCGGCAAACCCTAGGAGGGCTAGAGACGATGGATGTTTTAAGACGATCACAGGCAACGATGTATCCGGGTGGTCTCACCGTGGAAAACTTAGCAGGAAAGCACATTCCGTTCAACTCACGAAAGATTCATCGGTCACTCACTGCACTGACCAACGATCCGACGGTAGTTCACCGCGTCGAAAGTCTCATCGTTGCCCAATTAGCAGGGTTTGACGTGGTTGCAACGGGCACTATTGCGGCAACGGTTGTGGAGACCTTGGAACAACTGGGCTACGACAATATGGCCCAAAATTACCGTCGTCGACAGCACGCTTAGTTAGTCGTGACTGGTAATCATTAGCGGTTATAATCGCTAACCCCAGAATCTAACAGATCAAAAAAAGTCCAGGACATGTCAACGTGTCCTGGACTTTTGGCGTGCGATTATAAATTTTTCAATAAAAAATCGACCAGCACTCCCCCGAGAACTGATCGACTAGGTCTATGAGCTTAATTGTGATTCTAAGTGGTGTAATTCGGCGGTCCGTACCTCACGAGGTAAGAAACGACGAATTTCCTCTTCGTTGTACCCCACTTCAAGTCGTTTATCATCAAAGATGATTGGGCGCTTGATTAAGTCCGGATACTTAACAACTAAGTCAACTAATTGGCTGACCGACAGACTATCCAAATCAATATTCAATTGCTTGAAAATATTTGATCGGGTAGAAATGATATCCTCGCTCCCATTTTCTGTGAGCCGAAGAATCTGTTTAACCTCGATAGCATTCAGTGGCTTAGACTTGATGTTACGTTCCTTGAACGCAATCTCATGTTCCTTAAGCCATGCGCGTGCTTTCCGACTGGATGCGCTACTTGGCGCAATGTACAAATTAATCATATCTCAGCACTTCCTTATCGTTGGATTGAGTAACGATAGAAACACAGACAACTTGGTTCCCCCGAAATGTTTCACTGAACTATCTAGTAGAACCAACTTATATGTTACCACAATTGAATGAATAATCAACCCTTTTTGGAAACTTTCTAAATAACCCTCATCATTTTTTAACGTGTTGGTTAGCCGTCACAACTAAGTCAACGTGCACCGTTTTACTTGTGATAAATCCGATGGAAGCCCCTAAATACGTCCATTGTCCCACCACAAAGTTCTGAAGCTCAACCAATTATCCTTTGTTCTTTTAGGTTCCGTTAAGGTTCATCCCGCCACGCGTGTCTTTTTACATGTAATGTATGGATATTCATTATACATGCAAAAATATCCATTATGTCAATTCTGAATCGCCAGCTTTCACCACCACAACTTTATTAAAATGGTTATTTTGGGCTTTTCAAGCGATCGGCACCCGTTCCCACCGAGAATGGCGTAAAATGGTGGCATCAATTATTTTCGGGAGGAACTCGTTTTGGAAGCCTTTTACTCCGTACTATTACTGATCTTGGCGACGATCGTCGCCAACACCATCTATCCTTACTTTTCTGCTATTCATCAGGCGTTCTACCAGATCTTTGCCGGTGCCTTATTGTCATTAATCCCCATGTTCCATCACTTTGCGTTGGAACCCGAGGCCTTTATGCTCCTGATCATTGGCCCACTGATGTTTTATGATGGGAAGAATGCCAGTGCCAAAGATCTCCGTCGCAACGTCGGCTCAATCGCCTCCATGGCAATCGTCCTCGCCGTTTTGACCGTGGTTGCCATGGGCTATCTCGCCCACAGCATGTTGGCCGGCATTCCCTTAGCCCTAGCCTTTGCACTGGCGGCGATCGTGACCCCTACCGATGCCGTGGCGGTTTCCTCCATTACCACGAATATGGCGGTGCCCGAACGAGTCATGGGCATGTTGGAACGTGAATCTCTATTCAACGATGCTTCTGGTTTGGTCGCCTTCAACCTCGCGTTGACAGCCTTTACTACCGGTCAATTCTCCGTTGGCATGGGCGTTAAACACTTCCTCATTGTCTTCTTTGGGGGCTTACTTATTGGGGTTATTCTGGGCGGCTTAGCCGTTTGGACCCGGGTCCTGCTGGTTCAGAGTGGGATGGATTCTTCCAGCGTCATCGTTCCATACGACCTCATTGTGCCCTTCCTCATCTACCTCGCTGCCGAACACCTCGAACTCTCCGGAATTCTCGCGGTCGTTGCTGCCGGGCTGATGTACAGCTTCTCTTCAAATCAACTACGCCTCTCCAGTACCCAGCTTCAGTTGGTCTCGCGGTCTTCATGGCGCATCGTCACCAGCCTTTTAAATGGGTTCGTGTTCGTTCTCTTAGGCGCGACACTTCCCACAGTCTGGGTAAATATTCAACAGGACCGCACCAAGGACCTGTTGACGTTCTTCATCTTAGCCGTCGTCCTTTACGTCGTCATGACCGCCCTACGTTACCTCTGGATTCGCTTCGACTGGGCCCTCATCCACTCGAAAAATAAAGACCGCCGTTCAAATGCCCTTGTGGGTGCCTTATCCGGGGTTCACGGAACCATCACCTTGGCCATGGCCTTCTCCCTTCCCTTAACGCTCCATGGCGCGGCCTTCCCCTATCGGAACACGATGATCTTCGTGGCCGCCGTCGTGATTATCCTAAGTCTGCTGGTCCCGACCATCATCTTGCCGTTCTTCCTACCAAAGAAAACGGCTACGGTCGATGCCGAGCAACTCGAACAGGAACGTAAGGCCTTGGTGGCCTACGCCAGTGAACGGTTGGCTCAGGAAAATCCGGATACCCCGGCCAGTGCCCAAACGGTAATCCAGGTCTTAAATAGCCAAACGAACAACACGCGGCCAGATAAAAAGGCGACACGGTTACTCCTCAATCGAGCCACACAGATGGAAGTCACGGCGGTCCAAGGGCTTGCCGACGCTGGCACCATCCCGGCTCCCTTTGCCAATCGTTACGTGCGTTTACTCCTGATGAAATCCCAAATGAGTCGTCACAATCCACTCGTCAACACCAGCATCTGGTTCCGCTTCGTGGGACACCGTCTCTGGCATCTCATTACCCACCATGGTGATCGACGTAAACAACGAGAACGACGCCAGGCCGGTCAACGCCATAGCCATCGTGGTCGCGATCGCTCGCGCCCTGGTCACGTCTCCGCAGCCGAACGCGAACGTCGCGAGAGTTTTATGCTAGTTGAAAAGACTATCTACACCCAAGTCATGACGTTCCTGACCGAGATTTCGACTATCGACAACCAAGCCGAAGTGAACGCGGTTCGTTACTACTACAATGCGCGTCACCGGCGCTTTGAATCTACCCAAGCCGCTGACGAACAAAGTGAGCTCTTCATTCAGGCCTTCCAGTACGAGTACACCTACATCCGCCAACGTCGGTCATCCAAAGAAATTCCGACAGCACTGGCAGACGAACTCTACCAACAAGTCTCAACCGATCAGATGCTCTATACCCAAGAAATTGCAGGAGAAGAATAGATTGGCCGCTCAGCGTCACATTTTCTTCACAATTGAATGCTATAGTAGTCGCATAACTTACGAATTAACCAACGAATAAGTTACCAATTTTACTCCTCCAAAAGTAAAAAAACGGGCGGACCGCTACGGCGATACCGACCCACTCCAAACGTAACATGTGTTTTTATTCAGCAGCGATGCGGACAATTACGGTCCGATCGCTGTTTTTTTATGTCGTTTTTCTTAACGACTCCGACCACCAGACGCCACCCTGTGTGGTGACCTCCGGCTGAAGCTAGTAAAAAATAGAAATTCGCATAGAAGTTTCCTGTATGGCCAATAATCGACGTCAATTTGTTCTGCTTAGCCGCCCCACATGACCTGTCTTCTGCGGCACGACCTTGGTATTCCCAGGGGTGACCCCGTCCCACCGGAGGCATCAAAGACTAAGACAACTAAAAATTCCAGCCGATAATAGTCAATCCCCCGCGCTTTTGTTAGAAATTTACTCATAATCTGGACGAATGCGCTCTCATAAATTTACACCGTTAGCAAACTAGCTTATAATTTCTTTAACACGTTATAGATTCGGCGTTGTGCTCAGGGTCTGTTAGACGTAATGGAGGGTGAGAATTCATGAAGCTGACAATTTTATCGACAAGCGATACCCACGGGTATGTCTTTCCGACGAACTATGTAAAGAAGGGCAGTCACCAGGGTTTTGGTCTGGCGCGTGCCGCCACGGTGATCGCCCGTGAGCAAGCGCAGGCGAAGACACTGGGACCGGTCGTAACCGTGGAAAACGGGGACTTTCTCGAGGGATCACCACTGGCGTACTACGTCGCCCGTGTCAAACCCGACCGCGACCCAGCACCTCTGATGGCCATCTATAACCAAATCGACTATGATTGCGGAATTCTCGGCAACCATGAATTTAACTACGGCCAAGAATACCTACAGGCCGCTATTAAAGACGCCAAACGTTCCATCCTTTGCGCCAATATTTTAGATCACAATGGCGAACCCGAATACGGGCAACCCTACCAAATTATCGAAAAGGAAGGCATCAAGATCGGCATCCTGGGGCTCACCACCCAGGCTGTCTACAAGTGGGAAAAAGCCACCAACATCAGTGGCCTGCAATTTGAGTCGGCCTACCTAGCCGCCAAGAAATACGTCCCAATCATCAGAGAACAGGCGGATGTGGTCATTGTGTGCTATCACGGGGGCTTTGAGCGCGATCTGACCACCGGGAAACCTAATGACATTCACGTCGGCGAAAACGAAGCCTACCACATCCTAGAGGCTATTCCAGGCATCGACGCTTTGGTCACGGGTCACCAACACCGGCAGCTTGCCACCGATGTTTTCGATACGCCAATCACACAACCTGGTTTCCGGGGACAGGCCATCGGGAAGATCACGTTGGATCTCGACCGTCAAGCGGATGGCACCGTGACCGTGCTCAGCCATGAGAGTGAACTGGTCCCAACCAAACACGCCCCACTTGACCAGAAGGTATTAGCCGCCGCCAATGGGCTGAACAGTGAGGTCGGCCACTGGCTAGACCAACCACTGGGTCATATCCAAGGCGACATGACTTTTGACGATCCCTTTGCGGCACGGATGCACGAGACCCCCTATATTGAATTTATCCAAAAAGTTCAAATGGCCACGATGGGCGCCGACATCTCTGCAACCGCCCTCTTCAGTGATGAAGCTCGCGGCTTTGAAAACCCCATCACCATGCGAAATATCATGACCAACTACGTCTATCCCAACGGCCTGTCCCTCTTAAAGATCACCGGGGCCGACCTGCGTGGCGCGTTAGAAGTCTCCGCCCGTTATTTTGCGATCGAAGATAACCAGATTGCCGTTAACCCAGCCTTTGTCCACCCCAAGCGTCGTCAGTATAATTACGACATGTACGAGGGTGTAGACTACCAGATCAACGTCGCCAAACCCGAGGGCCAGCGTATCGAAAACTTGACCTATCATGGTAAACCTGTGACGGACGATCAGGAACTCCGGATTGCACTGAACCAATACCGCGCAGTCGGTGGTGGCCACTACGCCATGTACAGTGCGGACAAGATCATTGCGGAGAGTCAAGGTGCGATGAGTGAAATCATTGCTGACTACCTCCAAGAACACCCAACCGTTCCGGCTACGGCCAATAACAATTTTACAGTCGTTAATGAGCCAGAATAAATCGGTTTACGTTTCACCTAAACGGCGCGTCAAGCGCTAGCCTACATAAAAAAGTCCCGCGAATTCCAATAGGAACCCGCGGGACTTTTGTGTTGCCAGCGTTTTAAGCGTTGGCTACCTTTTTCTTTTTCTTGTGTTTTTTCTTTTTCTTTTCGTCACCGACATATTCGACCGCCGTCAGCGTGCGAATCGTCGTCACCTTAATCTTACCAGGATACGTGAGCTTATCTTCGATCTGCTTGGCCACTTCCTGCGTCAGACTAGCCGCAGCTTGATCGTCCAGCTCATGTGGCTTGACCATAATCCGCAATTCCCGACCAGCTTGAATGGCGTAGCTTTCCGAGACACCCTTCTGTTCGTTAGCAATCTGTTCGAGGGCTCGCAACCGGTTGATGTAATCTTCCACCGATTCACTCCGTGCCCCAGGACGTGCCCCGGAAATAGCATCGGCCGCCGCGACTAAGTCAGATAGCGGTGACGTCTTCTCGATGTCGCCATGGTGCGCCGCGATGGCGTTGATCACAATCGGATCTTCGCCATACTTCTGGGCAAATTCCGTTCCGATTTCCACGTGGGTGCCTTCAACTTCATGGTCGATAGCTTTCCCCAAATCATGTAGGAGACCGGCCCGGCGCGCAAGTCGGGTATTGTACCCCAGTCGTGCCGCCATGGCACCAGTTAACTGAGCCACTTCAATCGAGTGCAACAACACGTTTTGACCATAACTAGTCCGGTACTTGAGTCGGCCGATCAGCTTCATCAGGTCGGGATGCATCCAGCCCACATGTAGCAGGCTAACGGTCTGTTCCCCAGTTTCCCAAAGGCTATGGTTGACGTCGCGTTGGGCATTCTCCACCTGAGTCTCAATCTGATTAGCCGAGATGCGACGACTGGCAACCAAGTTGGTCAGTGCCACCCGAGCAATTTCCCGGCGAATCGGATCGTGTGTGCTGATAAACAGCGTGGTGTTGTCATCCGGCACGAAGATTAAATCCGTCCCCGTGAGGGTTTCTAACAACCGAATGTGTTGACCTTCACGGCCGATAATTTTACTGCGAATGTCGCCGTTGGGTACAGTGACGGTATGTTCCATGTGCTCCTTCGGCAAATCCTGAGGACCACTCTCGGTGGCGGACAGGACGACATCCTTGGCCCACTTCTCAGCGTTGGCCACGGCGTTATCGTTGAGTGCCTTGATTTCAATGTCTCGATCCCGCTTCAAATCCAATTCAGTGTGATCTAGGACAGTTTGCTTCGCGACGTCATCGTCCATCCCCGCACGTTGCGCTAAGGTCTGGTTGCGCGTCGTCGTTAGTTCTTCGGCTTGATCGCGAAGTAAATGGATAGCTTGCCGCTGGTCACGGTTGGCCTGGCTCCGTTCATCTAACATCTCTGTCTGATCGTCGAGCCGGACCGTGGCCTGTCCCATTAAACGTTCTCGCTGTTGCCGCCGTTGTTCTCTAACGCGAATATCACTTTGTTGTTCGGTCAATTCGTCCTTGACGGATTGCTGATAGGCGAGTGTGGCTTGCCGACTCTTTTTGGTAAGCTGGTCGACACGCTGCTTCGTCTTCTCGGTCTCCTGAGCAATGATGGTTCTAGCCTGGGCCTGAACCGCCAGTAGTTCTGCGCGATGTTGCCGTCGCCGAACCAGGTAACCGATCACAATCCCAATCAACAACAGACCGATAGTCAGTCCTGTTATTAACAATATAATGTGCTCCTTAATTTTCAGTCCCGGGTATCCCGGGGGGATTGTCACTTTTCCCGTTAATTATACGCTATTTATGCCCACAACCCAACTGTTCAAGTTAAGGGTTTTCCATGGCTACCGGTAAAAATAACCAACCGAGCAGAATTAATTTGAAGCCACTCGCCACCCACAAGACCTCTAACCCGGCCAGATCGGCTAACCGAACCCCGATTGCACACCCTAGCAGAAAGGTTACCAGGACTAAACCAACACGCACCACCCGTTTTCTCGCCTGACGATCACGGTTGATGACGGCTCGATAAAAACTCGTGGCAAAGGCCTTGGTGTTGCCCGTCATGATGCCATTATTAATGGCGATGCCCCCGACCTGGCGAAAGATTGTGAGTTCGTACCCAGCTACTGTCCCGAGGAAAAAGATGAGCCAACTATCCGGCAATGTCGTCTGCAGACTAGCGAGTAGCGCGTAGGCCAACACGTCAATCAGTAGAAGCCAACGCATCTGACGCCGCGGATTGCGGGCACTGACGCGCTCACTCAGGCCCTGAGCGATGAAGCACCCCAGAAAGTAACCGACCCAAACAAACCCATTGGTCCAGGCGGCCTGCCAACCGTGTTCCATGAGTTTGATGACTCCCACAATCAGGTTTCCAGTCTGCGCACTTACGAAGACCTCACCATGCTTCAGGAAGGTATCGGCATCGATAACGCCCATCACCAGGGTGGCGCCCAGTGTCAGAATCGTATCGGTAACCGGTCTAAATTGTCGTGTGACATCATCCAAAATCAGTAGACTCCTCTAACTTACTTCATGTATTTGGCTAAGAAAGCCGTAACCGTCTTCTCGTAGAGTTCCGGATTATGGGATAGCGCCGCCGCGTGTTTGGCGCCCTTGACCACCAGGAGCTCCTTAGGCCCAGCGTCCGCTCGATAGACCTGATAAACCATCCGCGTCGGCACGAAGGTATCCGCTCCACCGTGAATAAACAACATCGGTTTGTGGTTCTTCTTGACCGCAGCCAACGCATTGGCATCCTTAAAATGGAACCCGGCCTTGGCCTTCGCCACGGCACTGGTCAATGGGACTAACGGCCAGTAGGGCAAGTTGTACATCTGCTTGGCCTGATAACTAATCTCGGACTGCGCATCCGTATAGCCACAGTCCTCAATGTAGGCCTTGAGCTGTGTCGGTGTCTTCAGTCCACTGGTCATCATGGTCGTGGCACCTCCCATGGAGACCCCAAACAACACAATTTGTGACTGGGGTCCCTGCTTGGCAATAACCTGCTTGACCCATTTTAAGTAGTCGCGACTCTCGTAATAACCATAGCTAATGACTTTCCCCTGGCTCTCACCCTGGCCCCTCGTGTCGGGAATCAAGGTGTTGTACCCGAGCTGATGGAAGAGCGCCACATAGCCTCCCATGGCTTCCTTATTCGATCCAAAACCATGAACCAACACGACGGTTTTCTTAGTCGCCTTGGCCGCGGGAATGTAGTCGGCGACCTGTTTCAAATGAGTGCCCGCCGCATTCTCCGTCCACCGTTCTTTCTTGACGTCGCGATACCACTTCTTCTGAGCATACAGGCGATCCGACTTGCGTAGTGGTTTCTCGGTACCCACAAAGCTTTTCTTGCCGCTCGCTACCGTCATGTTATAGAAATACAGACTGGCCCCTAGTAGTCCCCCGGCTACCAGCACCACAATCACACCGAGACTAATCAGTCCCCACTTTTTTCGCTTACTCATTTTCGTTTCCTCCCAATATCTCATTTCTCTTCTTCAGTAAGTATACGAAGTTCTTTTGATCAGCGCAATTGTTATGATGTTTGCTATAATAAGCACAACTTACGTGTGTGATCTTATCCATACCACCTGCGGCAACCAGACGCCACCCCATGAGGCAGACCTGAAGCCTGAGAAACGGTCTTCAGGACAACCTTGAACCTCGAAAACCATGAGTTTCAAAGTTGGCCGTGCTCTAAGCCGAGAAAAAACCTCGGCTAAGACCACCGACACGGGGTTCTGTCTAGTTACCTCCGGCTAAAACCAGTCACTACATTACCTGAAGCAGCCTAATCATGCGACTAATTGTAGTAGCGTTGCCGGAGGTGGAATGGAGTCACACCCTGTGTCGATGGTGTTAGGTCGGCGAACTTGCCGGCCTTACAGCATGGGACGTTTCTAAGACCCACGCCCCTTGTGGGGCTTAGAGACGAGTCCGAAGACCGCCCTTTGGCTTCGGGCGGTCCCCATAGGGTGTGACTCCGTGCCATCGTAGGCTAAAAAGTCACACAAACAAATCATTTAGGAGGACTTGCCGATGAAGTATTCGATGAATTGGGATCTGGATTCTCTGTTTCCCGGCGGAATTAATTCTGCCCAGCTGGCAACAAAATTAACGCAGATTAAGGCCGCCATTGCGACTCTAGGTGACCTGTTGGACCGGTGGGACGCGGCAAGCGATGCCCCCGACTACCAGCAATTTACCAAGCTGATCACCCATCTTCAGAAGATTGAAGCTGGCATCGGTCAGGCCGGGATCTTCATGACAGCCATTGGTTCCGCCGACGTCAACAACCCCGAAGTGGCGCCCATGGTAGCCAAACTCGACGGCCTCGAAAACGAGGTTGAAAACGTCAGTGGCAAACTGAAGAAGGTTCTGGTTCAAGTACCCGATGACCATTTCGATGCGATCTTAGCGGTTCCCGAACTGAAACCATTGGCCTTTAACCTAAAGGAAATGCGCGATGCCGGTAAGGAACTTCTGGACGACAAGACCGAAGCCCTGATCAGTCGCCTGAATCTCGACGGCCGCTCTGCCTGGAGTGCCCATTACGACTCCTTGGTGGCAACGGTTAACGTGCCTTTCCACGACGCCGATGGCAACCCCGTCACGCTGTCCGCCGGGCAAGCTGACAACAACCTTCTCGGGAACGCCGATCCACAGTACCGAGCCGATCTCCTACCAGCCTGGGAAAAAGCCTGGACGGATAAGGAACAGCTCTTTGCCGACACGCTGAATCACCTAGCCGGTTTCCGTTTGACGGAATACGCCGCCCACGGCACCACGGACTTCTTGAAGGAGCCACTCAAGGATAACCGGCTGAGTGCCGAGACGCTGAATACCATCTGGCAGGTCGTCGATGACAACAAGCAATTCCTGCTCGACTACCTCGACAGAAAGGCCGCCCTGTTAGGTAAAAAACACGCCGGGTGGCAGGACGTTGAGGCCCCGCTGAACTTACCGGGTGCCCAACTTCACCACTTCACCTATGACGAGGCCGCGGCCTTCATTATCAAACACTACGGCGAATTCTCACCTAAGATGGCGGCCTTAGCGCAACACGCCTTCGAACACAACTGGATCGAGGCGGAAGACCGCGCGGGTAAGGCCCCTGGTGGTTGGATGGAAAGTGCCCCCGAAACCAACGAGTCTCGAATCTTCATGACCTTCACCGGGTCGCCCAATGACGTCTCCACGCTGGCTCATGAACTCGGTCACGCCTTTCACTCGAGTGTCATGAACGACCTACCCTACTTCCGGCAAGGTTACGCCATGAACGTGGCGGAAACAGCCTCTACTTTTGGTGAACTGATCGTGGCCGATGCCAACGTCAAGGCTGCGACTACTGATGCAGAAAAGATCTCTTTAATCAATGCGAAAATGGATAACCCTTTGGCCATGTTTTTAAATATTCGGGCCCGGTTCCTCTTTGAATCTCGTTTCTATCAATTGCGGCAACAGAAGTTGGTCACACCAGCCGAATTAAACGAACTGATGTTAAATGCCCAGAAGGAAGCCTTCGGTCACGACCTGTCGACCTACTCGCCACACCTCTGGGCTAGCAAGCTACATTTCTACATCGCTGATCCTTCCTTCTACAACTTCCCGTATGTCTTCGGCTACCTTTTCAGCCTGGGAATCTACGCCAAGGCCCAACAAGAAGGCAACTTTGAAGACCAATACATCGCACTATTGCGGGATACGGCTAACATGTCGACCGAAGAGTTAGCCCAAAAACACCTGGGAGTCGACCTGACCAAGCCTGATTTCTGGCTGGCTGGTGTCCAACTCATCAAGCGTGACGTCGCAGAATTTATGCGGCTAACCGATTCACTGGTGAAATAGTCAAGTTTAGGTTAAAAGTAACGCTAAGTGGTATAATGGTCGTATAGACTAATGGAAGAAACGGGTGACTAACATGTTTTCTGAACGACTTCGGGCCTTACGACGCGGCCAACACATTACTTTGGAACAATTGGCCACAGCCCTGAACGAACAACAGTCCGTGGAAACGGACGATCATTCAAACACTGCGTCACAAATTGGTAACTGGGAACGCGGGATTCGTACCCCGTCCTACGTAGAGGTCCGCAAGCTCGCGGAATACTTCGATGTCACCATGGATTACCTGACGGGTAAAGCGGAACGAGACGAATACGACCTCGGTCGACTCTTCCTTTCCGGAAAGCAACTGAGCTTCAACCGGGAATTATTGAGCGGTCGTGACCGTTATGAAATCTATCAACTTATCGATGGCTACCTGCACGGTAAGGAAAACCGCTTCACCGCACCGGAAACCAACCAACAAGAAGAGTTGGATCTTCATCTCGACGACCACTAACCATTTAAGAACCGGCCGATCAGCCGCTGAGGCTAATCGATCGGTTCTTTTGTTTTGACATTGGTTCAAATTTTGTCAAAGTATTTCATGACTTATTTCAGAAAGGACCTTTCAAGTGAACCCGAAAAAACTACAAAAACTAAAAAAGAAGATTCGGCATCAACCCTTGAGCCAGCGTAAGACGGCCTACATTGACCGAATGACGGACTATTATCATCAGTTTGGGGATTACCCAGCCGTGAAGATTCTGATCAGTAATATTCTCCTGGCCGACCGGATGTTGGCCGCCGGTGATCTCCCGCAACAGTTGCCGCTACTCCAACTTCCCGATAATATTCAGGACCAGATTTATCGCAAGCTAGCCGAGCAATACCCGACCAACGATGCTCAGGGCGATCGCCTTTGGAACAGCCTGACCGACGCTCTACCGGACTTGGACCATGACCTACGCTCCTTTAGAGACTACCTCGAGAATCACTACGGCATGTGGGCTTACACATCCGCTCCGTTCGTGAGTGACCTGGCGAAATTTGTCGGCGACCGTGCGGTACTAGAAGTCATGGCGGGTAACGGCTACATTTCTAAAGGGTTGCGAGCCGCACACAAGACGGTATACGCCACCGACAATCAGGCTTGGACCAAGGAAAATGAAACCGGTCGGCATCCCCTGACGCCAATCGAACCGCTCTCCGCTCTGGACGCCTGGAACACCTACCACGACCAGGTAGGCGTTGTCGTGATGTCCTGGTCTCCCGATGGTTTACCATTGGACTGGGAGCTCCTACAAGCGATCCGTCAATCTGATACGGACGTGGACTTCGTCGTCTTGGGTGAGCCCCACGGTGCCACTGGATCCAATGAGTTCTGGGATCACGCTGAGCTCTTAGAGAATAAGGATACGCGTGACTTGAACCGTCACTACACGCCGATCGACCTGATCAAAGATCACGTTTACCTGGTCAAATAATTGGATTAATTTCTCAGTGGGCTAGTAAATATTACAAATCAACAAACTACCTGCAAACTATTTATCCTGGATACCGAATTTGCTATCATACTAGGTAGCAACCTATTCAGGGGGAATCCAATCATGATGGCACTGGGGAATATCTTGTTTTATGGCGTGGGGACCTTGTTAGTTGTGGCAGTCGGCTATGCCGCTTTTGCCAGCTACCAGACCCATCGTAACGATGATTAACTCACTTGGAATTTGAAAAGCAGCTGACCTTTTTCTGGTCAGCTGCTTTTTTCATCTACTGATATTCGGCCCAGGTAAGCGCTAGGGTCAGGAGAAGCATTAGGCCAATAGCCACCGTGTGCCAACGCTTATTACCCACGAAAATGGCAATATATTCTCGCAGGATGGCATTGGGTAAGAAAAACTTGGCAGTATGTGCCCCAATCCCGTTGGCCTTGAGCCCAGCCTTCTTAGCAATCATCCCTGCCCTGAAGGTGTGATACCCATTGGTCACGAAGGTCACCCGAGGATTCGTGGGTCCCTGTTGATCAATAATGGCTTTAGAAAATACCATATTTTCATAAGTTGTCTTTGACCGGTCTTCCGCGATGGTGTGGTCGGCTGGTAAGCCGCGTCGCAGCGCATATTGCCGCATGGCAACACCCTCGGACACGGTCTCGTCGCCGCCTTGACCACCAGAGAAGATAATCATGGGTGCCCGGCCGGTCTTGGCCAGTTGCTTCTGGTAAAAGGCGATCGCCCGGTCAATCCGTTGACCCAACAGGGGCGAAACCTCATCCCCATTTAGCAGACCCGCTCCCAGAACAATCAGGTAATCCTGCTTGTAGCGCGGGTGATTGAACTGGTAGATGAACAACATCGTTAGGTAGTTGTAAAACCAGAACAGGACGTAGAAGATCACCATCGATGGAAACAAGTTGATCGCCGTCGCCACGGGTACTGGTAGATAAAGCGACGTCAGCCGAACCACGAAGGGTGCCAAGAGAATCGCAATTCCTAGAAAGAGCGTCAACATGTTGGCAATCGTATGACTCTCTCTCTTCCAGACGATCCACGCATTCCACAACAACAAGAAGGCCTGAAGGGCAAATACGACCCCGATTAACATCAGGAGTAAGACAAACAAGACGATACTGATGACGATTAGCCACTTATTATTGGTTCCAAGAATTGAGATGGCTAGCATGGTTAAAAACGAATAAAAAAATAGCGAAAACCAGATGCCGTTACCCAAACGACGTTTCTCAATGCCGTAACTAACCCCAAATATCAGGCCAAATCCCAGGGGGATCAGCCATCCCAGGTAAACGACGGCAGGAATAGCGAACATTTCATTTTGCATGACACGAGACTCCTCCGCAATAATTTCAAGACTCACTCTAGAATAGCATAGTGAGCCGTGATCGCTCTACTCCGCGACCTCAATCCCTAACAGACCAATCAGTTGGGCCGCCTGAAATTGATTAATCTTTAACCCCTTTGCCAGGTCAGCGTTGAGACTAACGCCGGCAAAGTCGGCAGCGTGCCAGTCAAAACCAGCCAACCGGGTTTCAATAAAACTGGCTCCGGTTAGGCGAGAACCGGCGAAGTCCACACCTTTTTTACTCCGAACGGCCTGAAAAGCACTCTCTAATAGATCACAATCCAAGAAGCTCATCTGATTCAGCTGGGCCTCGCTAAAGTTGGCGTAGGCCAGCTTCGACGCTTGAATGCTGGATCGCTGCCAAAAGCTCCCCGTCAACTCCGCCCCCGATAGCTGAAGATTGCGTAAATCGCAGTCATACCAACGGGTCTCGCGCCACGAGGTGTTGACTAATTGGCTGTGCCGCCAAGTCACCCGAACGAGCTCACCTTCGTCAAAGTTAGTCTGTTGAAACGTGCAGTGATCCAGCTCCACGTCCATCAGGCGGATGGCCGCATTGGCTGGCGTGAAGGTACAGTTCTGATAGGTATGTTCCATTTCGATATCATCAAACGCCAGGGTTTGATCGGCAATGACGGGATAATTTGACATAAATTTTTCGACTCCTTTTCCTCTTAGTTTACCCGTTTTACGGCGGTAAAGCGATTACACAAAACGGGTTTCTCATGGAATTGAGAAGCCCGTCGCTTGATGCTTATTTGACAATTTTAACTAACTTAGGATTACCGGTAATGTAACCACCGGCCACCTTATACCGCTTGGTGCCATGAACCGTCTTGTTCCAGCCATGAGAGTAATCCCAGCCAGTGACCTTGAAGACGTGGCCCTTCTTGTAGTGTTGAAGACGTTCATTCAAGTTGACATCACTGTAACGGTTTCGTCCGTCTCGTCCTTGAACTTTGATGACCGTTCGTGGCTTGTTGGGCGTCACGTAACACTTACTGCCCGTGATGTAGGTACCGTCTGGTAACTCATACCGGGTCACGTTACCAACTTTTACCAACTTGGTTACAGGGACTGCGCTGCCTTGCTTCAAACGACTAATCTGGTCGTTGAAGGTTGTCGTGGCGTGGGTCTTGACTCCCTTGGGATTCGTGACATACATAGTCTGGGTCGTCATCTTTTGCCAGTATAACTTAGCTACATAGGCTGACTTCGCCGTGATGTAGGTACCGTCGCTCAGTTTGTACCGAGGATTACCTGCCCTCGAAGTTGCCGTCCCGACAACTTTGAAGACTGGTGCGTAGATTCGTGGCTTCTTGACATACTTTTGGATTCGCTCGCTCTTCTTGAAGTCCACGTTCTTGTAGCGATAGAACTTCTGTTTACCGTAGACCTTGAAAGACGAGTTTCTTACGCTATCACCAGTCTCTGAACTTGAAGAAATACTTGGATTCTTCTGATAGAACACTTTCAAGTCCTTTTCAGTTCCGTCCAATGTAACAGAATTGATGTTTGCTGTGTAGCCTTCAATCTTAGGAAAGACATGGTCGTCTGTGATAACCTCACCTGCAAATCCTGTAAGGTCACGATCTTTAGGCAGTATAGTCTGTCCATCCGAACTAGCATAGGTAACATGGACCAAAGAAGAATCGTTATGGACAAATAAATTAGTATCAGCAGTTGAATCCGCCGCCTGCCCAATGGGGTAGGAGTAATCAATGCCTGCTTCTGTATCATTGGTAATTGCAGGTTGCTGCAAAAACTTTTGCCATCCATCTACACTAAATGTGTATCCCGCCAGTTCTTTCTTATAATTTTCCAGCCCATTGGCGAAACTTTCCTTAAATTCAGGCGTTAGTTCCCGGTCGGGAAACATAATTTTCCCAACCATCGGCACAGTTTCATCTAACGTCCAAAACCCATTTGAAAAATAAGAAAGGACCTGTATGCTGTCCTTCGCTTTCTCCATACTAGCTAGACCCTCATGACTATTGACATAGAGGTCCTTAAATGTCGGGTCATCAGAGAAAATTTCACTGGGAATTCCTGATAAGTTAGTCAACGTGATAGCATCCATACTATCCCCGTTATTGATGGCCTCACCTGGCACAACATAAATAATAGAAGCTGTTTTGCTTTCTTCTGCCTCATCAGCTGATGCTGACTTAAAGTTGTGATAACTTATCCCCAGCCCTAATCCCGCAATCACCATAACTGCACCTAATAAAACCTTTTTCCATAACCGCACGTTTTCCACCCCTTCACAAATAATAAATAATCCTCATAACTTCTGATTTATCACGATGGTTTCAGTGTTTAAAAATTCACAAGCATTTAGTCTCAGTATACACTACTGCCACTAACTTTCCCGCTCGTAGGCGTCCAAATGGCTAAATAAAAATCGCCAGTTAACGGCGATTTCTACCTCTAATTTGTTTTATAGTCTTAACTAATTTAGAATTCCAAATAATGTACCCACCGGCTACCTTATAGCGCTTGGTGCCATAAACTGCGGTATTCCAGCCGTGGGAGTAATCCCAGCCGGTAACTTTGAACACGTGGCCCTTCTTGCAATGTTTGCAATCTTAGCCTCTTTACAAAAATAAATAAGGCGACCACTGGCCGCCCTATTTATTCAAATTCACTGTCAGGTTTCCTTACTTCACAATCCGAACCAAGTTACGACTTGCCGTAATGTAGCCACCGGCAACCTTGTAACGTTTCTTACCCGTAATGTTATCAAACTTTTCGTGAGAGTGATCCCAACCCTTGACGTTAATCTTCTGGCCTTTCTTGTAAACCTTCACAGCCTTGGTCAAATTAACATCCTTGTACAATTTGATTTTAGTCTTCGTTTGAACTTGCTTAGCGTTCGTCGGCTTGTTTGCCGAAACTCGCGACTTGTTTCCCGTCACGTAAGTGCCATCAGCCAACTCGTAACGCGTCATGTGGTCCTTACGCACGATCCGCTTCACGTTAACGGCCGTACCCTGCTTGAGGTGTTTAACCTTATTCTTTGCATTCATCGCAGTAGACTTGTAGACATTCGACCCATTGGCATGCGTAACGTACAACTTCTTGTTATCGCCTTGCCAGTAGAGGTTCGCAACATATTCATTTTTCGCTGAAATGTAAGTGCCATCAGCTAATTTATACCGCGGGTTCCCAGCCTTAGAAGTAGCTTTGGCAACGACCGTGAAGACAGGGGCGTGGGCCCGAACCTTCTTAGCGTACCCCTTAACTCGTTCATTCTTCTTGTAGTCAACGTTCTTGTAGCTGTAGAACTTCTGTTTACTGTAGACGTTGAATGGCGTCACAGCAGTTTCGTTTCCGTTGTTGTTATCCCCATTCCCGTTGTTATTGTTGTCACCGCCGCCACCGCCAGTCTTATCGGCGACATAATACACGGTTTCTTGAACATCGTTTTCTCCAAAATTGTAGTCTTTAAAATTCAGTTCAACTGACGGTCGATCTGCTGTGAATCCAGCGATGACAGGTGACTCAACAGATTCCTTCTGAGCACCATAACTTTCAACCGTCTTTTCTGGCGCTGCAACTTGATCCCCATCCGCAAAGAGATACTGAATCTTTGCGAACTTAGCTAGATGGTAATTAACAACCGCGGGCTGACTTGCTAATGTCTCGTCATCAAACTTTACAGTCTTTTTATCCGGCGTATGCTTAATGGAATCGCCAACTCTTCGGACAATAGCTGGATGCGTCATGTCAATTGACTCACCCTTTAAGCCATGGATGGCTTCCTTTTCCGTACGAAAAGTTCCCTCCACAGCACCGTCAACGCCTATGCTATTTAGCTCCAAACCTAATCCCGGTTCACTATTCTTAAACATGATGTTTAGACGGCCATCCTCTTTCAAAGGAACATCCAATTGTTTCTCTAGATATTCTGCGGGTAATGAATATCTTTGAGGAACTGTCTCCTTATAGGCAAATTTTTCTGTGCCACTACCCCAATTTTTATACAGGGAAAATGCTTTCTCACTTGTTAGTGTTCCATACTTCTCCTCTAACCAGTTAAAAAATCTTATCTCCATCCAAAGACCGATAGGAGTCCCGTAGAAAGGGTCATTGTTTACTGTCGCAAAATAATTTAATACTGCTCGATAATCAATATCTTTATTGTCTGCGAGTTCAGTTAAAACCTCACCGTAAGTCTTAGCTGAAGTTCCCTCATCGTACTTCACCTCAAGTGTGTTTTGCCCTTCATCCAGAAGCAGTGTCTTCGCCTTCTCATCCACCGGGTTTAAGGTAAAACTTGCTGCTTCCGCCAATATGTCTCGGCTAGAATCACCCATCACGTTACCTGCCATCCCGACACCCATTGCAATTGCCAGCACTGCTAATCCTTTTCTTAACTTCATATTCTCATCTCCTTTTGATTGATATTATTTATTAGATTTTATGTATTGTAACTATAGCATATTATTCATGACCATTGATGCCACACATTGGATAATGTGGATAGACAATCAACAGCATTTACTTATATATGCTGTTGTGTTTAATGGAGATACTAATTTACTATTTCAATTAATTGCTTCGATTTTTTTGACGCTTTAGCTAAACTCGCTAATCTAAGGCACTTCATCACAAGTGAAAAAGAGATCTGGGACTAATACTCCCAGATCTCTAGTCTTTACTTCATAATTTGAATAAGTTTCGTATTTGCCGTGATGTAACCCCCAGCCACCTTGTACCGCTTATGACTAATCATCCCCGTAATCCCACCAAAGGAATAGTCCCAGCCTTTAACAGTAACCGTTTGGCCCTTGGCGATCCGCTTGATTCGCCGTTGTAAGTTCACATCCCGATACAAGTTGATATTGGCTTTAGTTTTGACCTTAGCAACTATTTTAGGCTTAGTTGGTGAAACCAGTTGCTTATTCCCGGTGATATAAGTTCCATCCGCCAGCTGGTAGCGTGTCAAATAACCTTTTTTAATCATCTTCACCACCTGGACCGACGTTCCTTGCTTCAGATGACGAACTTTGTCTTTAAGTGGTAGTCCCTGATACAAGTTCGTTCCTCTTGGGGACGTCACATAGAGCTGCTGCTGATCACCCTGCCAATACAAATTGTCTACATATGCCTTCTTGGCGGTAATATAGCTACCGTCACGTAACTTATAGCGCGGGTTACCATGACGCGATTCGGCTCGATCAACCACATCAAATACCGGTGCATAGGTCCGCGGCTTCTTCAGATAATGGTGGATCCGCTCGCTCTTTTTGAAATTAACACTTTTATAGGTGTAAAAATTCTGTCTGCCATAAACCTTCAGTAACGTCGGCACTTTCACCTCTGGCTGAACCACTGGATTCTTGGTATAGGTGATGGTTACTGGTTCGACTTGGGTTTCGCCCGTTTGAGTTTCATCTACTTGGACCTTGTCCATTTGGCTCTCAGCCGTTTGGTCCTGAATAAATTCAACTTTATCGGTATTTGCCGTGTAACCCGCAATCTGTGGAATTAGAAAATGGTTCGTATCCGTATAGACTTCTCCCGGATAACCGGTGATTACCCGCGGATTCTGATAATCAGAGAACGCCTTTTCCGGAACCGCGCTGCCGTCTGCCATCTTATAAGTCAGGCTTAACGTCACCGTCGCTGGAATGTAGGGGAGCTTCTCATGCGGAATCTCGCAATACAGTGTGCCACTAATTTTAGGTTTCTCTATTGCAAGTTCATTAAACTTCTCAGCACTAAAAGCCTGACCAACTGTCCGTTCTGAGAACATGGATAAATCCGTATCTTCTGGAACTCCCAGGTATCGATTAGCTTGCACTGGTGTCCAAACATTGTTCGTCACAAAACTCATGGTCTGCCAGAGTCTGTCAAGACGCATGCCCCCATCCGCATATTTGTCAAAAAGGTTCCCAAAAGTGGTTTCATCAGTTAGGTCATACCCATCCTGCAAAGATTGATTCAAAAGTTTGCCTTCATATGGACCATAACCATCGTAAGAGAATCCCAACACGTGGGTGGATTCCAGGTCTGTCGCCGTCACCTCACTCGCAGACACCCGGGTGTCTCCACCAGCCATTCCCGTCAGTCCGAGCACCAGCGCCAAACCAACTATGATTATTGTTCGTAGTCTTTTCATCTTAAGCCCCTCCAAACCCGCAGCATTTGTGATATCTTGTTAAACTCAGTATATGTGAAAGCGTTTACAAACTCAACTAAATCCGAGCAGCCTGTCTTAAATTACGTTAATTTTCCCATGCAAAAAGGCATCCAAGCGTTTTAATCTTGGATGCCAAAGATTTATTTCATAACTTTAATAAGGGCTTTACTGGCGGTGATGTAGCCCCCGGCCACCTTATAACGCTTACGACTGGTCATTCCCGTAATCCCACCAAAGGCATAATCCCAGCCTTTAACGGCCACGGTCTGGCCCTTGGCGATTCGCTTGATTCGCCGTTGTAAATTTACATCACGGTACAAGTTGATATTGGCTTTAGCTTTGACCTTAGCAACTGCCTCAGGCTTAGTTGGCGAAACCAACTGCTTATTTCCGGTAATATAAGTCCCATCGGCCAGCTGGTAGCGCGTCAGATGACCCTTTCTCACCATTTGCACTACCTGGACTGAACGACCCTGCTTCAAGTGCCGAACCTTATTCGTTAACGGCAGCCCCTGGTATAAATTCGTTCCCCTAGGACTCGTGACATAGAGTGTTGTTTGTTCGCCTTGCCAGTAGAGCTTATTCACAAAAGCCGCCTTAGCCGTGATATAACTCCCATCCCTCAGCAAATAACGGGGATTTCCAGCCTTAGAGGTTGCTGTCCCTACAACATCAAAGACTGGGGCATACGTCCGCGGTTTCTTAACATAGTGGTGCAGGCGTTCAGCCTTCTTGAAATTGACATGTTGGTAACGATAGAAGCCACGCTTGCCGTAGACCTTAAAAAGCGTCTTGACCGGCTTCAGTTCACTCGGCGTCGCTACCGAATTCTTAGTATAAGTAATCGTCACTGGCTTTGCTTTCGTCGCGTCCGTTCCCTTCTGGGTAAAGGTTACGGTATTCACATTCGCCGTGTAACCTGAGATTTGAGGGATCAGATAGTGTGGTGTATCTTGATAGACCTCCCCCTCAAAGCCTTTAATCGTCTTCGTTGCTGTGGTTTTTGTATCACTTGTGGGATTGTCGCTAATATCTGTAACCGAAGCTGGTAAATTTGAGCCGTTCGCCATCTGATAAGTCAATTGCAGGGCCATATTTGGTTCCCTCATCGGAAGGTTATAGTCTATTTTAATAGCCGTTGCGTTGGCATCATAAGTTGGTGTCTCTTTCATATCCCGATCAAACTGTGTCACATTTAACACTTGATTATCCACAAGCATATTTGAAACATCTGCATCAGTTATTGCCGGAGACGTGTCGTTCATAAATGGTTTCAACATTTGAACGCCTTGTACAGGTTCCCAAATATGGGTCGGCACATAATTGGCTACTTTAAAATTTTCCTGTAACATTCCCGCTTTACCGAACCCACTTACAACGACCGCCTGGTCAAAAAGTTCGCCGTAGGTTAGTGGCAGATCAAGCTTCGAAAACGGTATAACAAATTCGAAATTACTTTTGTCTGCCCAGCAATTGAAAGAAACCACGGCATCATCTGCGGCCTTGGCAGTAGTTACTGCCCCCATTGACCCTGGACCCGTCACGACTAGCCCTATGACAAGTCCAACAATAACTTCTAAAATACCGCTTACCCATTGCTGCTTTTTCATAGTCTCTATCTCCCTTAGTTGTCCGCCTAAAGCTTATCTATCTCACTAAATGACTAGATCCTAATTTTATACGGGAAACGATATACACTCGACTTAATTATAGAAGCAAACGCTTACATTATCAATTTGTCTGTAAATTAACCTTCAAAATCTAGACAAAATAAAAAGCGCTCAACCGGTCAAAAGATCAATTGAACGCTTTTCCCACAGCATTCGTCGAAACGAATGGATTTATCTCGGAATCCACATTCCCTCAAAATCAGACACGTCACAATACGGTGACATATGTGCCCTGCTGACAAATTCACCTAGCCGCTTGCGCGGACGCCCCTTGCAAGCAAGGAACGCGTGATTTCTCGACTCATCGCATACAGAGAATCATAGCACAGACTCCCCGTCGCTTCAAGCCTTATTTTTTCTTGACGTCAGTTTCCTCACGGTTGGCTTCAGCCGTTTGGAGCTTTTCAATCTGCAACTTCAGCCAGTCATGGAGACTCTGGTCGGCCGTTTCCGCCTGATCGACGTAAGTATCGGCCGGAGCCAAGGCATCGATCCGCAAGCCCGAGACATTGATGTCGGGCGTCTCAATTACGGCATAGACGTTCAATGGGTCCTCAACGTCGGTCGTCATAATCTTCCCGATTGTCTTGGTGTCTTGCAGTGGCAGGTTAATCACACTGAGCTCTAAGCGCACTGAGATGTCCGTACCGGTCACCGTCAGGGTTGCCTGGGCAAGTGTGTCCGCCTGAATCTTTTCCCGCATGAAGGCTGCTAGAGGCGCCATCACGCCGTCTGGGTCGGCGAAGAATTTCGCCTGGGTCGTCTTCTGTTCCAAATGTTCCAAGTTATCGGCTTCAACAGCCGCCATAAAATCATCTACGTTGCGTTTCATTTTAGCTTAACACCTCGTTATTATTTCTGGAACCGTCGCCGGTCTTCTCGTTCCCGCTCAGCCTTCCGTAATCGTAAGGCCAACACCAACCAATAGGCATTGGCTGCGATAACGGCTAGGCTTGCCAGGGCCATACCCAACCGAACCATAATGTCCGCGTGCCCGTACCACATGGTCAGGATCACCCCGACTGGCGCCAGCGTATAGAGCGCCATGATCAGCCCCATCAGGTAGAAAGAAAGCCGCCAGTTCAATGCCGCCATCACAATCGGAATCGCGTAAAACAGCAGCGCTAGCAGTGATGTATGCCAGAATTCCGTCATCGAATTTTCCTGGCCACTGCCCGTAACAAAGGACCGGGTCATTAAAAAGTTAATTACCCAGAACCCAAAGAGAGAAATGATGTCCCAAGCAATTACGTTACGATCTTTCATTTTAGAATTAAACTCCTCAATATAGTTAAGAATAAGAAAAAGGCGCCACCAAACCGACGACGCCTTCAGTCAATTTATTCTATTCTAACGTATTCGCCAGATAAAATCAGCAGATCTCCCAAATCAGATGGTTAATCGACTAATAAGTCAATGACGTCAGCGGTATCGATCCCGTTGAAGTATTGCTGGGTATCGACGCTATTCAAGACGGCCGCGACATCCTTGCGGTCATATCGAACACCGGCCAACTTATCCGCCAGTTCGGTGGCGTCACCAGGGCCAAAGAAGTCCCCAAAGAACGTGATCTTTTCAATCTTGCTAGCCGTGATCATCAACCGGGCATCGATCGTTCCGGCCGTGAAGTGTTGCCGTTTCTTGACCGTGAACTCCGGTGAATTCCCGTAAACCCAATCCCAGTTAGCGTAATAATCATTAAAGATCTTGTCGATAGCGGCCTGTTCACTATCCGCAATCTGAACCTCCTTATCCGCAATCTTAGCGAGGTCGTCGACGTGGAAGAGTTCCTTTAACAGCGTATCTCTGAATTCAGGCACGGTCAGGTCCTGGTATTGGGACGCTAAGAACGGCTTCAGATTCGTCACCCGTGAGCGAACAGACTTGATCCCCTTGGACTTCATCTTGTCGGCAGGCACGTTTAAGGCGTGCGCGATCACATCTTGGTCGACGTCAAGCATCAGGGTCCCGTGGGAGAAGGTCTTCCCACTGTGCGAGTACATCGCATTGCCGGAGAACTTCTTGCCGTCGACTAGAATATCGTTTCGGCCAGAAACTTCTGCGGTCGTAGCCCCCATGGCGTGAAGAGCATCGACAATCGGTTGAACGAAGGACTTAAAGTCCCCAAATTCTTCACTGTCGCTGTCAACCACGAAGCTGAAACACAGGTTACCCAGGTCTTGGTACACGGCCCCACCCCCGGATAACCGGCGAGTGACGGTAATGCCTTGTTCCTCAACGTACTTCTGGTTAATTTCTTCCAGCGTATTTTGGTTCCGGCCGACGATGATGCAAGGGCCTTCGTAATAAAATAGGACCAATGGTTCATCGAATTTTTTGTTATTCATTAAGTATTGTTCCGTTGCCAGGTTCCGGCGAATATCGTGAGACTTCATGGCATACCAGTACATAGACCTAAGACCCCTTTCAAATTACACAGCCACCGGGTGAGGCCCGGCTACGCTAAATGATAGCACGCTCTGAAAACGATTACAATTTACACGTATTCTATGGAAGAATTTTGCTATAAATGGGTTGATATTGGGGTGGAAAAACATCTCGGAACGTGGTGTGAGGGAACGCCGACACGCAACCTTATTGGAGCTTGGTGTGGTTTGTTGGGAGCGGACCTCTCGCTTTGTGGTTGCGGACTTCTGGTTTGGCGGTTTTGTTTTTTTGGTTTAGACGGTCGAAACGTGCGATCAAAGGCAGCCGACTCCGCTTAACCCCGATAAGCTGGTAATCCAAAACCAGGATTATCAGCTTATCGACGTTAATGCTCATCGGCTAACCGCCTTTGATCGCACTCTTTTATAAAAAAAACGCCAGACCGAAGTCTGACGTCAGCCGCGTCAGGGTTCACCCCTGGCGTTGAAAGTATGGCCATTAATGGTGGCCGTAGTCACCATCCCTTTTATCCCTTCATTATAATCGCTTTATCGAAATAATTATAGCAGAATGCCTAGTCCTTCTGCTTATTCACCAACCGCCGGAAGTAACCGTGGCCGTGGAGGTCTTCCTTCAGATCCGTCATCGTAAATTGATGATAGAACTTCCGGTAGTCCTCATCAGCGAGGGTAAACAGGTCTGTCAACGTTTGCGAGATGTTGGCCGAGATATCCGTATCATCGGTCGTCTGAGTCCCCTTGGAATCCCCAGTAATGAATCGGGCGTAACTGATAGTCGGGGGAATCGTCAGGTCGTAGAGTTCCCCAACGTTAATCTCATCAAGATTGCGCAGGAGTTGGTACCCGCCGTTTTTCCCGACGGAACCTTCGATGTACCCCTGCTTATGGAGTACGGAGAGAATGTTGCGGATCATCACCGCATTCAATTGAAGTGACGTTGCCAGTTCGCGGCTTGCAATCTTCCGGGGCCGATTCTCATCCAGATAGAGCAAGCTATGGACTGCAACGGAAAAGTCTAATCTCATCGTCTAGCCATCGCTTTCAAAAAGTCTGTATTCGCATGTAACCAATACAGATATCATACCACAAAACCGCGGCAGGGCGATGAGAAAGCGGCGACCCCCTGAGAACTTTCTCATAGAGAATATACATGCATATTATTCTAACAAATTGTATAGATTGAGTCCCTAAATAGGTAGTTAGACAAGCAAATTGTCCAACTACCACCTTTTAGGTTAAATTTTTTATCATTTTAACTATTGTCTGCGAAACTTGATACATCAGAGTTTATGAGCTTTTTATGAAGAAATCATGATTAAAATTAAAAAATAAGGGTTGTAAATGAGAATTTGATTAATTATAATCAGAACCAATTATTGTTCGATAGCCGATTGAATACGCAGGAACGTTTATTCATCGGGCTCAATCTACATAATGAGAGGTAGATTAGAACATTGGGGAGGGATTTCCGTGAAAACCGCATCAAACTTTCTAGATATTAAAGACGTCAGCACGGCTTTCAAGATTAACGGACACTACTACGACGCCATCTCCCACATTAACCTCCAAGTCCAACACGACGAAATTCTCGCCATCGTTGGTGAATCAGGGTGTGGTAAGAGTACTTTAGCCACAACGATTATGGGCCTTCATGATCCAGCCGAAACCAAAATTTCTGGTTCCGTCGACTTCGAAGGAACCGACCTACTTGGCTTAGACGAAGATGGTTATAACCAATTCAGAGGTGCCAAGATTGGCATGATCTTCCAAGATCCCCTGTCAGCCTTGAATCCCCTCAAACGTATTGAGGACCAAATTAGTGAGGTCATGGATTACCATACTTCCCTATCTAAGACGGCCAAGCATGACCGCGTGATTGAACTGCTCAACCAAGTTGGGATCGTCAACCCCGAACGAACGGCGCACCAGTATCCCCACGAATTATCAGGAGGGATGCGGCAACGGGTCATCATTGCCATCGCCATTGCCTGCAAACCAGACTTAATCATTGCCGACGAACCAACGACGGCGTTGGACGTGACGATTCAAGCACAAATCTTGGATGTTCTCAGAGACATTCAACGTGAGAACCACGCCGGTATCATCCTCATCACGCATGACTTGGGGGTTGTGGCCGAAACAGCCGACCGAGTTGCCGTTATGTACGCCGGCCAGATCGTGGAACAAGGAACCGCGGAACAAATCTTCAATTCACCGGAACACCCTTACACCCGTTCCCTCTTACGGTCGATGCCGCAACGAGACAACGAAAACGATGACCTCTACGTCATTCAGGGTAACGTGCCTTCCTTACAGAAGATGCCTAGCAAGGGTGACCGGTTCGCCCCACGGATCCCTTGGGTACCAGCCAGTGCCCACGAAGAACACCCGACAATGCACGAAGTTGCGCCGGGCCACGAAGTCCGTTGTACCTGCTACAAGGACTTCACATTTCCAGATGAGAAGGGGAGCGTGACGGAATGAGCCTAATCGAAATCAAAGATCTCAAAGTTCACTATCCCATCCGCACCGGATTTTGGAACCGCATCACCGATTCCGTTCGGGCCGTCGATGGGATCACCTTCAACATTGAAGCCGGTGAAACCTACGGCTTAGTTGGCGAATCTGGTTCCGGCAAGTCCACGACTGGCAAATCAGTTGTCGGTCTCGAAAAGGTCACCAGCGGGTCTATCCTTTACAAGGGACAGGACATCACCAAGGCTGATAACCGCCGCAAGTTGGACTACAACCGCGACGTTCAAATGATTTTCCAAGACTCCCTATCGAGTCTGAACCCCCGGAAGCGGATCGAAGACATCATCGCCGAACCCCTCCGGAACTTCGAACATCTCAGCAAGGATGACGAGAAGTTGCGGGTCTTACAACTCCTCGACATCGTCGGACTGGATGCGGATGCCTTATACAAGTACCCTCACCAATTCTCCGGTGGTCAACGACAACGGATTGGGGTTGCCCGTGCGGTGGCTACCAACCCGAAGCTCATCATCGCTGACGAACCCGTCTCCGCTTTGGACCTCTCCGTTCAAGCTCAAGTTTTGAACTTTATGAAGAAGATTCAACGGGAATTCGGTATTTCTTACCTGTTTATCTCCCATGACTTAGGGGTTGTGCGGCACATGTGTAACAACATTGCCATCATGAACCGGGGCCGATTGGTTGAGATTGGAACCCGTGACGATATCTACAATCACCCGTTACATATCTACACGAAGCGGCTTCTGGCAGCGATTCCCGAAACCAACGTCAACCAACGTGAAGCTCACCGAGCCTCCCGCCTGGCCGTTGAAAAGGTCTACCAGGAACAACAAAGCAAGTAATATGACGATGACGGTGAGGCCTACCCACTGGTTCAGATTTCTAAGACCCACGCGGTAGCCTTACCACAAGCTCTGGCTCAGCAACTTGCCACCCAGGAAGGAGAGGTGCAGGCCTAATGTGGAAAACGATTCTCCGGCGTTTCTTAATTATGATTCCTGAAGTCATCATTCTCAGTCTGTTGGTCTTCCTCCTGGCTAAGGCGATGCCCGGTGACCCATTTACCGGTTCGATTAACCCGAAGGCTGACCCCCAGCAAATCAAGCATTTAATGCGGATGAATGGCTTGTACGACCCTTGGTACCAACAGTATTGGAACTGGGTGGTGCACTTGTTCCATGGGAACTTAGGGAACAGCTACCAGTACCAAGAACCCGTTACTCGGTTGATTGAAGGCCGGGCCGGGAATACCCTCTGGTTAGCCCTGTTCACCATGATTCTGACCTACGTCTTTGCCCTCCCAATGGGGGTCTTCGCGGGCCGTCACGAAGGTAAGTTACCCGATACCATTATCCGGGTCTACACCTACGTAACCTACTGTATTCCGTTCTTCGTTATCCTGGTTATCGGGATTTGGATCTTCGGTTACGTTTTAGGGTGGTTCCCAACGACCGGGTCAATATCTTCGGACGCTTCCGGCTGGCTACATACCGTCGGGTCGCGTTTCTACCATATCTTGTTACCTGGTCTCCTCGGGGCGCTGTTCGGTACCGTCAACATTGTTCAGTACCTGCGTTCCGAAGTTATCGACGCCAAACATTCAGACTACGTCAGAACGGCGCGGTCCAAAGGGGTGCCGAACCGCGACATTTACTTACACCATATCTTCAGAAACTCACTCTTACCAATTGCCGCCTTTGCCGGCTACTCCATCACCGGGCTGTTGAACGGGTCAATCTTTACTGAAACGGTCTTCTCTTACCCCGGGATGGGCTTGCTGTTCGTGAACTCGATCAGCTACCGGGACTACACGGTTATCACCGCTCTAGTCCTCATTTATGGGATTTTAAACTTACTGGGTACCCTGCTCTCCGATATCATCTTGAGCATCGTCGACCCACGAATTCGGATTGAATAAGGAGGCTAAACAGAATGGCAGAAAACTTCGAACAACACTCAGATATTTCCGCAGCTGATTTGGCCCGCCTATCACAGGAGGCTCAGGCGGAAGCCACGCCATCGACGGCCAAAATCATCTGGAGTGAATTTAAGGCGGATCGTCCCGCCATGGCTGCCCTCTTCATCATCGTTGGCTTTATTGTCTTCGTGATGGTGGGTGCGCTATTTATCGACACTCCCAAGATGATGGAAACCAACATCATGGCGTACTTCAACCAGCCGTTCACCCCTGAATTCTGGCTCGGTGCCGACTCCGGTGGTCGTTCCGTGGCTAAGCAGCTGATTGTCGGATCTCGTAACTCCATTGGGATTGCAATTGGCCTGACCATCATCTCTTCCACCTTCGGGATCTGCTGGGGACTCATCTCCGGTTACTTCAACGGTTACATCGACTGGGGAATGCAACGGGTCTATGACTTCATGATGATGTTACCAATGACCATGATGATTATCGTCCTGGTTACCATCATCCCCCATTACAACTCTGTGACCTTAACGTTCATCTTCTCCATCTTCTATTGGGAAGGAACGTCACGGCTGATTCGGTCCAGAACCTTGGCCGAATCAGAGAAGGATTACGTGGCCGCTTCCCGAACTTCCGGGACCAGTCACTGGAAGATTATCTTCAGAGAGATCATGCCTAACATTTCTTCTCTGATCATCGTCGACTGTACCCTGTCCTTCGCCGAAAATATCGGGGTTGAAACCGGGCTGTCTTACCTGGGCTTCGGGCTACCAAGCCAGACGCCTTCACTCGGGACCATGATTTCTAACGCCAATGACCCCAACAACATCACACAATACTGGTGGACTTGGTTGCCAGCCGCACTGGAAATCATCATTCTTTGTTTAGCGATTAGTTATGTCGGCCAAGTTCTGCGGCGCGCTGCGGATGCTTCGCAACGCCAAGGTGCTGCCGACTAATCACCCAATTTCATTTGAGGAGATGGTGCCACCCTTCATCTGCGTCAGTCGTAACATTGGTTCCACAACCGATCCTGAGGAGAATCGGTTGGCTTATAACTTGAGGATTTTATACAAGGGGGAAACATAGTATGGATAAGAAAAAGCTCGCATTGTCTGCCGTGGCTGTTCTTGCAACACTCAGCCTTGCAGCATGTTCCAGCAAAAGTTCATCCAGTTCCAACTCCGGGACTAGTGGCGCTTCCGTAAAAATGTCCGCTTCATATAAGAACACGAAAGCCACTGATAAGTCCGCGACGAAGAACAGTACATTAAAGCTCGCAGAACCTAACGATTCGCCATTCCAAGGGATTTCTGACCCCGTCTTATCGACTAACGCCGAAGACGCCGATGTCTTCTCACCAGGTGGAGATACTCCCGGTAACATCAACGGGTTATTCCGGACCGACGCCAACTTCAAGATTGTTGATGGTGGGTTAGCTAACCAGAAGATTGACCGGAAAGCTAAGACGGTTACGATCACCTTACGCAAGAACGCTAAGTGGTCTAACGGTGACAAGGTTACCGCCAAGGATATCGAATATCCATACGAAGTTATTGCCAACAAGAACACCACTTCACAACAATACTCCGCTGACTACAACGCCATCAAAGGGATGGCCGAGTACCACACTGGTAGCGCTAAGACCATCTCTGGGATCACCTTCCCTGACGGCCAAACTGGTCGGACGGCTGTAATCCACTTATCGAAGGTTACGCCAGCCATGAAGTATTCTGGTAACTCCTTCATCTGGCAATCTGTAGAACCTTACAACTACATCAAGAACGTGCCAATCGCCAAATTAGCTTCATCCAAGCAAGTTCGTAAAGACCCACTCTTCACTGGTCCTTACAAGTTGGATAAAGTTGTTGAAGGTGAATCCACGACTTGGTCACCTAACAAGTACTACTACGGCAAGGCACCACAAATCAAGCACATCAGCATCAACGTGGTTTCTTCCAACAACATTGACAAAGCTATCCAGTCCAACAAGTACGACTTCACTGTTCCTAACAGTGTCATGCGTGGGACTGACTACAAGCAGATCAAGAACGCCAAGAACTACAAGATGGTTGGTCAAGCTGCCCTCTCCTACGGTTACTTTGGGTTCAACGTTGGTCACTACGACACTAAGACGCAAAAGAACGTGATGGATAAGAACAGCAAGATGAGCAACAAGAGCTTACGTCAAGCCATGATGTACGCCTTGAACCTCGATGCCGTTAACAAGAAGTTCGGTAATGGGATCACTTGGCGTGGGAACACATTGATTCCACCAATCTTCAAGAAGTACTGGGACTCTTCAGCCAAAGGTTACCCTCTGAACATCAAGAAGGCTAACCAATTACTGGATAAGGCCGGTTACAAGAAGCGTAACGGTAGCAAGTGGCGTTCCGATCCTAAGGGCAAGCCATTAACCATTAACTTTGGGACGATGACTGGGACTTCAGCCCAAGCCGCTGAATACCAAGACTACCTGCAACAATGGCGTAAGGTTGGTTTGAACGCTAAGTTGGCAACTGGTAAGACGATGGAAATGAACAGCTTCTACTCCACCATCCAAAAGCCAAAGCAAAACACGGTCGACATTTACGCCGCCGCATGGAGCTTGTCATCTGAACCAACGCCTACGCAAATCTACGGTGAAGACGCAACCTACAACATGGGTCACTTCGTCACTAAGAAGAACACGCAACTTATGAGTGACATGAACAACGAGAAGGCTTGGAACGATACTTACCGGACCAAGATCTTCAAGCAATGGCAGAACTACATGAACGAACAAGCCGCCGTTGTACCTGATAACTTCAGTTACAACTGGTCACCTGTCAACAAGCGGGTTAAGGGCTTTGACATGGGTGCTGCTAACCAGAACTTCTGGACGAACTTATCCTTGACCTCATCAAGCCTTAAGTAAATCTAGTGTTTCGGTTCATGAATCCTGATGATTACCGTCGAATCCCGAGAGATTCGGCGGTTTTTGTTTTGTCTGAGATTCATGGAAAGCCCCCCACTTGTTTTCTGGGTAAACCCTCATTTTTTCTTCAGGGTCCCCCAAGTCACGCAACCGTTCCCAAGCCACTCACATCAGTCACCCAAGCCTTGGTTAAAATGAAATGAGCCCAAGGGGACCTTCCGCAACTTTTGTTATAAATTTTTCAACCTAGAGGTACCCCCTAGTTCCCGCGTTTTCAGCCCTTTTCATACGGGTTTCTAAGAATTAATTACTTACACTCTGCGAAATTAATGATATAGTATAGGTAAAGTTTTAACATGACTCGTGAAGGGGTGGCATTCCATATGTTACAACAATACAAGAACATTCTGGTTCCCGTTGACGGCTCCAAAGCAACCCAACCAGTCTTAGAAAAGGCAATTGAAGTCGCTAAGCGCAACCAAACCCATCTTGATATCTTAAATGTCCTTGAAGTTAACCAATTCAGCGACACTTATGGTGGTGCTGTGAGTGGTGACGTCATTTACAAGCTTTCTGAGGACGTTCAGGAACGGCTTGATAGCTTGAAACAACAAGCCATCAACGCCGGTGTGACTGACGTCAGTATCCACGTTCGTTTCGGTAACCCTAAGCCGGTTATCGCCCGAGAATTCCCAGCGGACCACGGTTCCGAATTGATTGTCATTGGGTCAACTGGATTGACCGCCGTTGAACGTTTAATGGTTGGTTCCGTAACCAACTACGTTAGCCGTTCTGCCATCTGCGACGTCTTAATCGTTAAGCCAACTAAACTCAAATAAACAACTGGTCCCTCACCCTTGTGGTGGGGGATTTTTTTGTGACCAGCTAACTTGAATACCCCCTGAACATTCCCAGTGAATAGGGCTATAATAGGTCCCTGTAGAACACTATCTACGGCCTGAATTGGAGCGGGCCCGTTTCATTATTTTTAGGGAAAGTCATCTCTCGTGATGACAGGAGGAGTTAATCATGAACAACTTACTTAAGGGGTCTCTGGCCCTGACTATCGGTCTGATCGGCCTAACTGGCGGTCTGACGACAGCCCATGCGGCTACCAAGTCCCCATATTTAGATATAAACCACTCATTTATCCGTTACGTCCAGCTCAAAAAGAACCTCTACATAGGCGCGCAGAAGAAGTCGGGGAAGACCTTCAAACGCGTTCAGAGTAAGAAGGGCACCATCGTGGGAATCCTTGGTATGGGCTATAACAAAAAGGATAAAAACGGTAATTGGATTGTCAATGCTGGCTTTACCAACGTTTCCAATCACTATGGTCGCATCAAGAATCTGACCTATAAACGTAACGTTTCCATTCCCCTCAAGAAGGCGAACTTTAAGATCGTCAAACTAGGAGCTGAGCCCACGCTGTATCAGGCCGGTAAGGGATTCAAAGGCATCCTAAATAGCACGACATTTACGTCACAAGCTGCCTTTTATTTGACGATGGACCACTACGTTCAATACTATAATGCTTCAGCAATGAAGCAATTTGCCCCCGATGGCGCCGTAGCTACTGTCTCCGGTCTCGATGTTTGGAAGCCAACCCACTCGGCTAAGGCTTATAAGGTGACAACCACGGGCAGAACGACGAAAATCTACACTCATCGGGCCATCAAGGGCTTACCCAACAAGCGCCTTGCTAAGGGTAAATACCGCTTGACTATCAAGGATTTGAATCGTCAAACAGATCAGGACTTCTTCCCATTTGAAGATGCGTACTACGCCTATGCCACTTGGTCTAGCTACCAGGTCAACGGCAAGCCTTACTTCTCCGGCACCGCTGACGAAGACTATGACTAAGTTCTAGAACAAATTGGCCGCCTGCGGCTAGATTGGTTCTTCAATGCCACCAAGAGTCTCAGCCTCGTATTTCTATGGTATTCAATTAACTTTTAAACTTAACCGACCAGTCCCACTACCGCATTACTCGGAGTGGGACTGGCCGGTTTTTCTCTGCCTAACATCTAAGACTAAAATGGTATGATGGTTAGTAATTAGATAGACAAAATCGCCTATCGCCAACGTTTAAACTACTCAACTCAAGAAAGAGGTAACCTCCTTTGCATTGGACCTATACGCGCACCCTGCCCTCAACTCAAATAGCCCGTTCCCTGCGAGACCAGCTGATCGCCTGGCTACTCCCAAGCCACCTGGTTCATGATTTGCGGATTAGTCAGCGCGTACTCGTCAATGGCAGTTACCGGTCAATGAACCAGCTTGTCGGACCCGGTGACATCGTTCAAATGACCTTTGTCCCCGAAGACTTCAAGGAACCTTTTCCCGAGGTTGATCCCGACAGTGCGGCTACGGTGGCCGTCATTTACGAAACGGCGGACCTCCTTATCGTCAATAAAACGCGGGGGAGTAAGACCCATCCCAACCAACCAGGTGAGCGCGGAACGACCTTAAACCACGTTGCAGCCTACCTAGGAGACGAGCAGCCCGGCCCTTATATTCTAAGCCGGCTGGACCAGGAAACCACGGGTGCCTTGATGATGACCAAGACCCCCGCCGTGGTGCCCATCATGGTCCGCAACATTGCTGAAAAACGGGTTCAACGCACCTATTTGGCCTGGGTCACGGGCCACCTGGCCGGTGAAGGGACATTTGACGACCCCATCGGCAGAGACCCCCAGGACCGCCGTAAGCGTCAAGTTAATGGCATCCATCCACAGAGAGCCATCACCCATTACGCGGCCTTAGACGAGCAGTCAGGAGCCACTCTGGTCAAATTGTGGCTAGAGACCGGCCGGACCCACCAACTTCGCGTGCACCTGGCCGCCAGTGGTCATCCACTGATTGGTGATCCCCTTTACGGAGCCCCTTCTAAAACCCGTCTACGGCTTCACTGCTGGCAATTGCGTTTCCCCCAACCCTTCGCTACCGATGACCAGTTAACAACTGTGACGGCCCCCGTACCAGCCGATTTCGACGTCCTCAACTAAGTCTTCCTGAAGTCAGCATAATCGTCAGTATTCTCACGATAGAGACGATTGTCACCGTTAACCATTAAAACCAGTTATACTTTAGTCAATTGGATTCACTAGGGGGGATTGGATGCGCTGGCAGCAAAAAGGAGCCCTGATTATTCTTGCAGGCTTGTTAGCCATCTTATTAATCTGGGGACTCTTCAATCTTCGTCGATGAGCATCATTAAATAGCACCAGCTAGCATGACCATTTTGTGGTTTATCTAGCTGGTGCTTCCTATTCATGACTAGTGTTATTGGCCACCTGCGGCTACCAGGGATTACACCGGCTGTACCTAGACTAGCCCCACAATCACCAACAACTAAAAACGGGAAGTTTGCCTATTTAGCAAGCTGCCCGCTTATTGTGGTCTAATCTGAGCCTGGTTTGACCGAGGTCCCCCACCAGTGAGGCATAAGTTCACCCAGAGTTAGAGTCTCTCGTTTTGCATAATCCACCATAATTTGCATATTCTTATTGGCCTGATTATACTGCATGAATGCCTCACGACAAGCACCGCAAGGCATACCGCCATTGCCTTCAGGTGGCGTATCCCGAAAGGCAATTAACCGCTGAACCTCAGTTTCACCACTATCCATATACATTTGAAGTAAGGCAACCCGTTCTGCACAGAGGTTCAGGACCCCAGATAGCGCTTCGACACAGTATCCGGTATAGATTTTCCCGGATTTACTTTGGAGGGCACAGACCACATTATGTGTATAGATAAAATTATTCACCGCCGTGGGATGATAGTACGGCTTGGCTGCTTGATAGAGTTCTTCCCAAATGTCCATATTCACTCGCCGTTCCTTCTTCAGTCATCACTAACAATCTAAGTGACAAGCTAGTCCCCCGCTAATGCCAGCGAACTATAATTAGTGTTCATTTTGGCCCTTCAAAAACCATAATGCAACTGCTAAAAACACAGCGATTTCGCCGGTTAAGACCCCGTTCTAATTATCTTGGTGATCATGCCATCTGAATCTGAGTCTTAGAGTTTCCACCCAAATTAAAAGTAGTACCAACGAATTTTTTCGTCGACACTACTTTTCAATTTATCCATTAACAACCAGTTAGTCTGAATGCCACGATACCGTGGCAACCCCCGGTTAGTTTTGACTTTCTCATCCACTCTAGCCGGAGGAGGCCAGGGATGGAGCCGGCCGTGGTGGTACTGTTAGACCGAGTGTTTTTCTCGGCCTTACAGTACCGGGCGACTTTGAAGACTCGCGTCTCTGGCGGGGCTTCAAATCGAGCGAGAAGCCCAGAGGGCTGAAGCGTCCCCACAGCAGGCGTAATCCCTGGCAGCCGCAGGCGGCCAATCTCACGCTAACATTCGATTTCAAAGAGATCAAAAAAACCGGAGTAACCACGCTCCGGCTCCCAGTTAGCAGCTTTGAGTCGCAACGTTTTCACCGTTTGTAGTCAGGAAATCGCTGTTCTCTCAGGCTTGCTAGACCTCAATATGTAATCTTTATTGAGCAACTCTACCCGATCAGGTTGGGAACCCGGTCGAGCCATTAAAGTAACTCTCATCATGACGGTAAGGGTCACTTCACAAAGTTGAGACTCCGCAGAACTTCCACATTCTACGACTTCTCTGAAGGATTGATTGGTATTACATTCATTAGTATAGCAGACGCCTCTAGAATTGCAAGCGTTTTCAGGAATGAAACGATAACTGTTTTTCTGTGAAACCAGTTGACCAGTCTATCTGACTTTGTGAATCATTCAAGCCTTGGGTTATCCCTTCGGTAAGGCTACCGTTAATTGGCCCCAGTGTCGCTTTAATTTCAGTGTGCTCGTGGCACTCGTCGGGAGCACATGCTGCAAACGAGATAAGTCTAACTCGGCCTGATTACTCTTGACGTGACTCTGTCCGTCCACTTGCGCATCATCTGGTACTGGAAAGATAATTTGAAAGCGAACCAGCTGCGGCGATTCTTCCAGATCCAGCGTGACCACGGTTGGCGATAGATGTTTCACCCCTTGAATCAGTGGCGGGAGCGTCCGACTTAGCAGCGTCCCCATCAATTTGAGCGTCGTGATCGTCGCGGTCAAGGGTTCCGGAACCTTGATAAACAGCTGAACCCCGGCCTCCTGCGCCAATAAGTAGTTGTGATAGACATCGAAACGCAGGCTGGCACTGGGAATATTGGAGAGATCGTCAATCGTCAGTTCCGCCGCGTTACTGGTCTCCCAACCCGAACGAATATCGATATACAGCTGGCGAAAACCGTCATAATCCCGATCTTCAAGGTAGCCTCCTAGTCCCAACAACATATTTTGATAGTCATGGCTAAACTTACGAATCGCGCCCATTTGACGGTTCAGTTCACTGGTATACTGCTCCCGAAATTCCTGCTGTTGGCGTTGAAGTTGCGTGTGCTCTTCTTGCAAATGGGTCAACATCAACATATAGGTACTTAGTGAGAGCCCAATCAACAGGGTTCCCGCCACTCCCGTTAAGAAAATCAAATAGTGGTCAGAATCGGCCAACTCCTGTAGGGAGTATTCGAAAAGAATGTAGACTAACGCAATCCCCGTCATAAAGATCAAGAAGAGGTATTCCATGGAACGTCCCACCATAGCCTGGATAAGATTTTCCATCGGCGCTCGCGTCAGCCACAGTCCCATTCCAATCAAGGTAAAGAGCACCGCATCGATCGTCATTCCCGTCAGCGTCCCCCACCAACTCGTCGCAAAGTTCAGACTGGTGAGCCAAATAGTCCCGTTAAGCACGACCATATCCACGAATTCCGTCAAGAGATACGCCATAATCGTCACGTCAATAAAGGCCGGCAAGTATTGCCACTGATGGTCCTTGGCGAGGAGTGCGACTTCGATGACTAACATGACCACGACCGCCAGCGCACCTAGCAAAGAACTCCGTGCGGTGAAGGGGTTGAAGATATCTAAGAGGGTAAACCCAATCGCCATCCCCGCGCAGTACGTGAGAAAGTGTTTCTGCCGCAATTCTGGAAACCAGTAATACTGGAAGTAAACAAACCAAAAAATCAGTGTGAAGTCAGCCACCGCAAAGCTCCAGATACTCACTGTAATCATGTGCTCACCTCCCCGGCTTGGTCAAAATCACGGTAAAGTACAGCATGCCGCGTTTTATCGCCACCTGTAGCGCCGCGTTCTTGGTCCGGTCAATCAATTCTTTCACAGTACTCAGACCTTGACCGTGACCATTTCCCTTGGTGGTATAGCCCGCCCCCATGAAGCGGTTAATCTTAGGCGGCGTCAGCGTTGAGACCGGGTTGGCCACGGCGATCTCGTAGGCGTCTGGATAGGCTAAGATCGCGCAGTAGATCTCCGATCGATCGCCAACGGCTGGTGCCTCAATGGCATTGTCCAATAGAATGCCCACAATTCGTAACAGATCCATGCTGGCCATCGGCAAACTGACAATCGCTTCAGGAATCTCCAGGTGTAAATTACGACCCCGATTCTGGGCGGCTAAGATCTTCTGAAACAACAGACTCTTCAGCGCCGGATCACCCAATCTCTGGAGACCATCTGCCTCGAGGCCCGCCAAGTGACTCGTGGCCTGCCAGCGCTGGTTTAAGGTCTCGTAATAGGTGGCCAACCCTTCGTAGTCGTTTGCATCCAAATAATCCCCCAGTTGTAGCATCTGCTTCTGATACGTTTGTTTAAACTGACGAATAGCCTGTACCTGATCAGAAATCCGGCGATCATAGCGCGTTCGTAACAGCGTTTCTTGATACTTCGCCCGCATGCGCTGGCGAGAAAAGAAACTCTGGAGAAAACCAAAGAGACTCGCCGAGATCAGTAGAACCATGACCAGTTCAATACTCAGAGAAAAGGTCAGCATGGCGTGCGAGATCTGTAGGTGGTGAATGATCAGCGACGACATTTCCGCTAACACCGTCAGGCTAGCCAACATCGCCATCACCGTCCACTGCTCCTTACGACTCAATGCCAACTTGGTTAGATTCCCCGGTTGAATGTGCATCCCAGATACCGCTAAGGAGATCAGACTATAGATAAAGATTTGAAAGAATAGCCGCGCCGTGATGGCCGAAACGCTGTCGGCAATCCGCCGACCCCAGAGTTCAATGGCCACCTGCCGCGTCACATCGTTGATCAGGACGACCACTAGAAAGATCACAATCGTGGCGTTGACAAAAATCAACGCCAAATGCCGGATCAAATAGACCAAGGCACTGATTGGCGGAATGAGGAGACTCCACGGCTCACCAATAAAGGCTGGGATTAACGCCCAACCGACCCACTTCAAGGGTAATTTCCAATTTTGGGGCCGAATGAGCCCAATCCAAATCGTGAGGAACCACTGCATGGTCATGGCCAGCACGAAGTTCGTCCAAAACTGACGTCCGAATAGCTGTAACACGGCGTCCATCACTGCACCCTCTTAGGATTTTAAATGCTTTTGTACTAACGTTTTAACCTCATGGAAGCGCCGAGTAGCCACGTCTGTCTCGTCCCCATTAGGAAAAACCAAGCGGCGCGTTTCCGAGTCAATGCCACTAACATTGTCAAGATTAACTAGAAAACTCTTATCGGTTCGATAGAGTTCCGGATACTGATCGGCGATATCTTTCAAAAAACCAGGAAATTCCACCAATTGATTGACCGCGTGCACCATGACCTTATGGGGCGTCTCCGCGGTAGCGACGAAGTATACGTCGCCCATCGGCAGGCTGAAAGTCCGGCCGCCAATGTTATAACTAAAGAGGTTCTCGGTATTGCCGAGGTAATTGGTATAGCGTTGATACCCATAGTCGACGTTTTCACGCAACTTTTGGTCAATCTGAGTGCGCCCCAGGTCCTTGACCACGAAATCCATGGGCTCCACCTTTCGCTCGAAGGTCAGCAAAGCCATTTCAGAATGCGTGGTGACGAAGACAATCTCCGCAAAACCCAGCAGCTTTCTGATGGCAATGGCTGTCTCTAGTCCACTCATCTTCTCTGCCGGAAATTCGATATCGAGGAAGAACAGGGCATACTCTGGCGGATTTGCCTGGAGATTTTCCAGAAGTTCTTTAGGGCTGGGCGTGGCCAGATTAACCACCATATCATAGTCATTAATCATGATGTAGCGCTTAATCACGTCCTTATAGTGCTGTAACTGTTCCAGATTATCTTCACAGAGGTATACGGCTAACATCATCTCACACCCTTTCAACTAAATCGGTACTATATCTATCACCCACTAATATATATTGAATCGTGACGACTTGCAATCGTTTTACTCACACAAAAAAGGAACTATCCCCTCAGATAGCTCCCAATCCGCATGGATTATTTAATTTGGTGCTGGCTAAATTAGCACTCCCCCAAGTTCTAATTAAGTCGTCAGATACTGCTATACACTTACTCTTCAGTCACTGCTGAAAGTCTTGCTACTAGCCATCCTAAGCATCTGACGATGATTGCGTTCTACCAAGCCGCCATGTGATTAGATAATCTCAGGTACGATCCAATCAATATCCCCTAATGTCGTGTTAATCACGCATACTTTAATTGATTGATTCGCAAAATCAGTTTCCGTAAAACTGACCCCTTCCAACTGTTATCACTTTACCATGTTCTTAGCTTATCAGTCGTTAAATGGCAAAAACGTCAATATTTGCACGTTAATGCCCCAAAAATCAGCACAATTTAATTGTGTCGTAACGAATACGTGACGTAGCCACCTAAGATTAAGGGGCCCACAAAGGCGACCACAACATCGATCAAACCGCGCCAGTACCACTTCAACGCGGTCTTGGGAGCTGCGGCCAGCCGGGGTTCGCGTTGCGGCTGCCCCATCTTCTCGTAGACCGAGGCCGTCTGATCCGCTGCACGACGTCGGCGTTTACGCTTGCGACGAATGGTTGGCGCCTTAACGTCGCGGTTATCTTCCAGAATTACCCACTTGGCAAATGGAAAACATAACCAACTGATTAAAAAGTACCAGTCGGCCCCGGTGATACCAGGCATCAGCCGCCACTGCGCGTAGTTCAGGTGCCCCAGAAGGGCAATAATGAGGACGATGACTAGACCCACTCCGGCCTGCCGTAGCCAGTACGATCCGTTAATTTTCATAGCTGTCCACCTTTCCCTTTCCGGTAAAACTGTTATAGACTAGGTTTAAATGTAAGTAATGAGGTGTTCTATTATGGCAAATTCACGAGATTTCAATCCCATCACCGCGGCGGGCTACCGCCGCATCGAAGACGAGATTGCCGCACTCCAAGCGGATCGACCCACTAAAATTGCCGCTCTAGCGGAGGCTCGAGCTCACGGCGACCTCTCAGAAAACGCGGACTACTCCGCCGCTAAGCGCGATCTGCGGCATTTGGAGAGTCGCTTACGTTTTCTAAATAAGCAGCTCCAATATGCCCGTGTGGTCACGCCGAGCACCAACCCCGTCGTGGAACTCGGTAAATGGGTCACCCTGCGTTTCGCAGACGATGAGGCATTGGAAACCTACCAACTGGTTGGTACCGCCGAAGCGGACCTTGATGCCGGTAAAATTACTCGAATCTCCCCCCTAGGTAAGGCCCTCATGGGACACCGGGCCAACGATACCGTCACGGTCCAGTCTCCCAATGGGTCCTACCAGGTCACCCTCTTGACGGTCGGCTTGAATCCACCAGAACAATAAAACCAGTATACCATGAAAAACCGACCGGTCGTGGGCGGTTTTTTACTAGCGTATAGAACCACAAAGAGAGCCGCCAGCTGGGCTAATGCCCATTCTGACCGCTCTCTTTATGATCTCAATTCTCTCTCAATTCATATCCATTTCTATTCAGTAACGGGAATCCCCGTGGCGTCGTAGAAGTTCTTGGTCATTTCATTCCAGGAATCTTCGATATTGTCTTCCAAACCGAAGAGTCCGCTCCGACCGATGATGTAAATATCAGGATCGGCATCGTGAATCCGCTTGAAGGACTTCCGGTTGGAAGAACCATCCATTTCGATTTCGTAGCCATAGCCGTTTTCGTCACGCAATTGACGAAGCTGCTTGATCTTTTCCAAGGCAGAAGCCACAAACTTTTGTCCGGCAAAGCCAGGGTCAACCGTCATGATAGTCACCTTGTCAACATCAGCAATGTAAGGCAGAATTTCAGAAATTTGCGTTTCAGGATTCAAGACCACACCGGCCTTCAAACCAGCCCGGTGAATCTTATCAATCATCCGAAAGGCAATTCCGTTGGCTCGTTCGGCTGGGAAGCAGATTACTTCACAGTTAACCTTGATTAGTTCATCAACCCAGAATGCTGGATCTTCAACCATTAAGTGCGCGGAAATTGGGGTGTCAGAAACGGTCTTAACTTGTTCGATAAACCATGGCGATAACGTCAGGTTCGGGACGAACTTACCGTCCATAATATCCACGTGGAAGGAATCAACCTTGTCACTCAAAAAGCTAATCTCTTTATTGAAATTCTTTAAATTCATCGTCATCAATGATGGTGCAAACTTTACGTTCAATTCAATTAACCTCCTATGAAATCTGAATGTCATCCATGTTCAATTCAGCTTCGTTACTGGTATCTTCTTCCTCTTCTTTTTCATCAACGGGAACCGGCTTCTTCAAAAGAGCCAATGCAGTCCCAGTGACTAAGATGTTCGCAACTAATCCGATAATGAAGCCCATTGGCTTGGTCATCGTTGGAATGGCTAACAAGCCACCGAATGGCACCTTACTGTTGGCACTGAAGTACATGGAGATGGCCCCACCAACGGCACCACCGATACCAGTGGCAACCACACAACGAACAATATCGTTCAAGACAATTGGAAGCACCCCTTCAACAATTTCGAAGATACCCATTGGGAACGCCGTCTTGATGGTTTCAACTTCAACCTTGTTGTAAATATTCTTACGGAACAGCTTACCAATGAAGTATGCGGCCGTGAAGCCTAAAGGTGTTGCCATGTTAACTAGGATTAACGCCGTGATAGGTTCATTAACCCCGGAAGCTTGCATGGTCAGAACAAAGGCAAAGACCGTCTTGTTAATCGGGCCACCATAATCAACACTGGCTAAGACCCCAATCATTAAGCCGTAGAAGACTTTGGATGAGTTGTTCAACGTCCCTAAGTAGTGGGTCAACCACGTTGTCAGCCAACCAATAGGTCCCCCGATAATGTAAATCATAATCAGGCATCCAATGAACGAGGCCAGGAATGGCACAATCAGCATGGGCATTAACCCATTAGCCCAGGTCGGTAACTTAACATACTTTAAAATGGCTAAAACTAACCAACCGGCCATGAACCCACCGATTAACCCACCAATAAAACCGGCACCAATCTGTTGTGCGGCTAAACCAATTACTAAACCTGGGGCAATCCCTGGTTTGTCAGCGATAGAGAATGCAATCCCGGTGGAGATGATCATTGGTAAGACACCTAATCCGGCACCACCCATGGTTGATAAAGCATCCCAGAATGAGAAGGACTTCGTCAAATCAGCAGATGAGCTTCCACCAAATGCCATCCCAATAGCAATCATGAACCCAGCCCCACAGACAACTGGGATTAAGTACGAAATCGCTGTCAATAAATGATTCTTCAACCGTAAATTTTTAAATGCGCTTTTCATCATCTATACCTTCTTTTTTTAAGCGTTTTGACGTTGCTTAATAACCTGGGCAGCCTTTTCCATCAATTTATTTGGTGATTTGATGGCGATATCAGTTGGCACCGTCATCTTGGTAATCTTGTCGAACCGGTCCATCCCCTTGATCTTGACGTCGATAGCCAAGATAGCAATGTCAGCATCGGCAATGTCTTCTGGGGTTAATTCATTCTGCGTTCCGATAGTGCCTTGCGTTTCCAAGTGAATGTCATAACCTGCCTTTTCAGCGGCCTTTTCTAGTTTTTCTTGGGCGATATAAGTGTGGGCAATTCCAACGGTACAAGCACAAACACCAACAATTTTCATGATTAAGTCCTCCTATTTATTCAAACGCAGCAATGACTTCATTAACACTTTGTGCAGTCTTCAAGCTATCGAGAACGTCGTCGTCCCCGAGCTTCTTGGCAAATTCAGATAACATCTTGAGGTGGTCTTGCGCCCCTTCCGTTGAATCGGTAACCGCGAATAAGATGACGATGGAAATCTTCTCATCATCTAGACTTTCCCATTCGACGGGAGTCGTCAGCGTGGCAATGGCGACGGCGGGTTCAGCAACACTCACGCTGCGACCATGGGGAATCGAGACGCCATTCCCAATGCCGGTCACACCTTCGGATTCGCGAACGTACACGTCCTTCAAGAAACCTGCCTCGTCGCTCACCTTGCCAGCTAAGGCCAACTGATGAATCAATTCCTTTAAAACTTCATCTTTACTACTTGCCGAACTATTGACGACAATTGCTTTAGGGTCTAACGCTTCCTCTACTACAGTCATGTCTTCTCTCCCTCTCAAATCTCTATGCTGTCTGCCGCCGTCGGTTCCGTTTCAAACAGGGAATCTGCGACGTCGTTGTCCGCCAACTGGCGAACAAAATCAGTGATTCTAAGTAATTGATCCTGCGGTGCATCCTTTGCCAACAGTAAGATTACAAGTCCTTCAACTTGATGGCCCGCGGCATCCCAGGTGATCGGGTAGCGCTTACAATTAACCAACAAAATTTTAGATTGCTTGACAACATCACTTTGACAATGTGGCATCGCCACGCTCTCAGTAATTAACGTTTCCGCTAATCGTTCTCTCTCTTCTAATGCCGCAGCGGCAACTTCGGGTTCCGTAATCAAGGCTCGGTCCCCCAGTGCCTGACAAACGCGGTTGAATAGCTGTTGTTTGGTTAAGTGCCGCTTAACCAAAACGGCTTGTGTTTCTTGGCCATCTTTCATTTGGTCGCCCCAGAAAGTTTCGTGACAACTTTTCTAATGGCGGTCTGGTCGCGAGTACTAAATAACGCACTCACTACGATGACCGGAATCACCTGTTCGTCTCGAATGGGGACGGTTGAGATGATGAAGTCAACGCCCGAATACTGTTCGCGATTGACTTGGTATTGCCGCATCGACACCACATCATCAATCACGAGTTCCGGTAAGTTCTTGCTAACCTTGACCCGCAGCAACTCGGCAGTTCCCACCCCGGTCGTACAAGCAATCAAGATGTGCAACGGCCGCGCGGACTGTTCCACGGCTCGGGCAAAGTAGATACTAATAAAGGCACTCTCATCAACGGGAATCTTCGGTAATTCATAATCCTGCTCAATCTTCAGAGACGCGGTACAAACCGCATTGAAGATACTCGGGTACTCTTGCTTAATCTGTTCGAGCAACTCATTCGTGGCATGAATGCCATTCTCGAGGCGATTTAACATCGGCCGAACGTGATTAATCAAGTCGGGTAAAATTGCTTTTCCGTCAATCTCAATTTGCAGTAGCCGACTCACCTGCCGGACGTAATCATCGGCAATGAGGATGGCCCGCTGGGGAACAACCTCTGTGCGATCACTAAGGTTCGTGATCCGTGATGATTCTAGATACTCGTAGATAAACGAGATTTCCGCTTGGGGTAAGTTAACGTGAGCATATTGTTCAATTCTATGGCTCAACACCTCCGCACAGTGTAATAATTCTTTGTTCTGAGTAATGGTACCGGGAACTTGGTTAGCGGGCAGGGACCCTTTCTGACCAACGTTACGGTACCGGTTGATTAGAATGTAAATATGTGAGAAGAGGTTCACGTCATATGGATAAGGAATCTCGATTTCCAAGTCCTTCTCGGCATCGCGAATCAAGTCAATTACGAAGTTGACGTCGACTTGATTCAAAGCGACCTCCGAACGGCTAAAGATATTATCGAAGTCGATGATGCCAGTCAGGTCGGTCAGCACAGAAATAGCTTGCCGAACTGCTAACTCATCGCCTTGAATCGAAGCTTTCCGATTGGTCCGTTGTAGCCGAAGCCCGTAGCGGTCAAGCCACTGATTAATAATTTTTTCGTCGTTACTAATCACTGAATCGCTTACATAAAAGTGTTCGTATAAGTACTGAACATCGATAGCTCGTGGTGACACATAGAGTAAGCGAATCATGACTTGCTTCCGCCGCTTGCTGGGTGACAACGTATCCTCAGAGAGCTTGGCGAGATCATGTTGAACGAACTGGCCACTTTCATTCAGCGAACGTGACCGGTTAATTTCAACGCCCTTCCCCTTGGCTGTGGTAATCAGCTGGGGAGCACCGACTTTCTCGTTAATATGGGTGATGGCACGGTAGACCGTCTTGGGAGAAACTTCTAACTCTTCAGATAGTTTCTTTGCCGTAACATAGGAATCTTGCTGGTAGAGCAGATTCATTAACTCACGATTAATGTCGGTTTTAACCATTTGACATGCTCCTTTCTACATAAATAATCATATCATCCATTCTGGTAAGCGCTTTCTCAACTATTGTCCAGAGCACTGGACATTGGCCAAAAGCGTTTTGACCATTGACTATTCGCGTCATAAAAAAAGGGAACAGTCGTTAATGACTGTTTCCCCTAGGTGGACATCACTTGTCCGAATTTGACGGCCGTCCGCTAAGCCTGCTGCCTAGTGGACTCCCCAATAACCGTTTTTATTTTTGAGTACTCATTTGCTGTTAACAGCTGCTGGTAAAGTCCCTCGTCTTGGAGTAACGCTAACAATTGGCTCAAGGCGTGGACGTGGGCATCCCGATCCACCGAAGCTAGACCAAAGATAACCTGAAGTCGCTTAGATTGGCCATTGACTTGCAGGATTGTCGGTTCCTTTAGGATGAGTAGCGACATGCCCAACCGATTAACGCCATCCTCGGGCTTCGCGTGGGCCAACATGACACCTTCTTTAATCATCATATACGGCCCATTCTCTAAGGTAATCTTGATAATCTGATCCGCATACTTGGTCTGAACTGACCCATCACGTTCCAATGGTGCCATCGCGGTGTGCACCGCGGCCTGCCAGTCCATTGCCCCGTCGACAAGCTGAATGTGTGGTTCGGTTAGCAGATCGGCCAGAGATGGCCGATCGTTAGGCGTGACCGCGGTCTCCGGCTGGACTTGTTGGAAGTAGTCACGCAGACTCGCCGTGAGGCCCTCGAAGTCATCGACACGCGCGTAATCCGTGATGATATCCAAGATTGCATGGACCAACTTGGTCTCCCGCGAGTTATCCAACAACCCCAATTGACGAAATTCCTGGCTCAGCCGTTGGAAGTCATTAGAAGTCGGAATCGCCTGGACCCACAAAACCGGTACGTCTGTCGTTGCCGTCATCTTAGCCGTCGTCAGAACGAGCTTGGGCCCACCATGCGTCAAATCCATCTTCTGAAATTCTTCCAGACTAAATGGTTGTGAGAAGCTGATCCCGGGATAACGATCCGAGAGCTGTTGATACAGGATCAGACTCGTCCCGATACCACTGGTACAGACGAGGATCACGTCAGGCTGCTTCTCTGAATCGAGCCAATCCGGTGAAATGCGTTTCACTTCACCACCGAAGTACACCGCAATCAAGGCCAACTCATCACTGGAAACCGGAGACTGTAGAAAGTCTTCAAAGGGTTTCAGGGCGTACTTAGTCAGACTCATCAGGTAACTATATTCCAACTTCACATCCGTCAGATTGGCATTGTGGTATTGAACGTTATATTTAATTCGAAAATAAGTAGAGTACAGGTGAGTGGCTAACGCCCCGAGAAAGGCCTCCGTAACGAGATCAATTCCAGAAACGGAACTGAAGCGCTGGGCCACTTTTTTCGTGGTGGTCAGGAGTTGTTTACTGAATTGACCGTCCTCATTGACCTGTTGTAACTGACCGGCCAGCAGGAGTTTTCTGAGATTGCCAACCTCGGCTGAGGTAACCCGACCATATTGGGCTAAGAGGGCTTCACACCACTGACTGTACCGATCCAGCGGATAATTGCTGGCACCGGTTAGCTCGCGATCACGGTCCCGCAATCGGGCCAACAACCAGGTGAGATACCAGATTAGGAGCTGTGCGGCATCGCCACTGTATGAATTGCCAGTTTCCACTTGTAACTGGGCCAATTGTTCCGTGACCGTTTGGAGATGCGGTAACTGGCGGATCTGCTGAATAATCAACGGGTTCTGCTGAGCCAGCTGTTGGTAGACCCATTGCCGCTGGGCGCCTTCGCTTCCCACCAAGGCCTTTCCGTGACTCGTATTGATAACCTCTGTATCCGCGGGAAGATTAGGCGTGAGCTCACGAAAATCCTTAATGACGGTATTCTTGGAGACCGCTAAGTGCTCTGAGAGGTTCACCAGTGAAAGATGCGGGTTGTGCTGGATGAGAGCCCAGATAATCATTTGACGCCGCTCATCGGCATTTAAGACGGGTCGTGTGTCGGCCTGGTTGTGTTCTTGAAGATCATCCAGCGTTGATTGCGTCAGGAAGTACCCCCCCTGAGCCAGTCGCTGAATATCATCCAACCCCAGGGCCTTTAGCGCCTCGTTGGTCTGCTTCAACCAGTAGAATACACTGCGCCGGGAGAGGCTCATCTTATCCTCGAGATCAGCCACCGTTTTATATTTTTTACCCTCGGCCAAAATGGAAACCAAGAGGTTGATTTGACCTTTTTCACTAATGCTTAGCATCGTCTGCCCCCCTCAATTCTCGTGGCGGGTTCGCCCAACTTCGAAACCCCAATCGGATTTAAGTCCATTTCCAAGGCGTTGGCCCCCGCAACTGATCGACCTGTTAAAGACTCAATTGTTATTGATTGTACCACGCCTAATCACGTTCCGCCGCGATCAAAGGTTCAAAAATAACTAAGAAACACAAAACGTATGACGCCAAAGACACTTGGCAACCATACGCTTTATGAAAATTATTCTTTTTCACTCGTGATTAAGCCTGAAGGTGCTTTTCCACGAGAGCCTTGACCTCTTCATTGGTCTGGCAGGTTGTGACGGCTTCGTCAACAACCTTAGCCCAATCAGTGGTGTCAATATTCTTCATTTCACTCCGAACCCGTAGGACAGAGGTAGCACTCATCGAGTATTCGTCGAGACCCATCCCCATCAACAGCGGTACGGCAATCTTGTCACCGGCCATTTCACCACACATCGCCGCAATCTTACCTTCCTTGTGAGCAGCCTCAATTACGTTCTTAATCAGCCGCAGTAAGGCAGGATTGTAAGGCTGGTAGAGGTAGGAAACGTGTTCGTTCCCCCGGTCAGCAGCAAAGGTGTATTGGATCAGGTCATTGGTCCCAATACTAAAGAAGTCAACTTCCTTGGCAAATTGGTCCGCAAAGACTGCAGAGGCTGGAATTTCAACCATCATCCCCAGCTTGATCTTATCCGCCACGGGAACCCCAGCGGCAACCAACTTGGCCTTTTCTTCTGAAAAGACCTTCTTGGCTGCGCGGAATTCATCCAGCGTTGCAATCATTGGGAACATAATCCGAATCTCACCGTAGTGGGAAGCCCGGATTAATGCCCGTAACTGCGTTCTGAAGATTTCTTGCCGGTCCAACGAAATTCGAATCGCCCGGTAACCCAAGAATGGGTTCATTTCTTCAGGAAGTGGTAAGTATGGGAGGTGCTTATCCCCACCAATATCCATCGTCCGAATGACCACTGGTTTACCCTTCATGGCCTCAGCCACGGACTTGTAAGCCTCGAACTGGTCATCTTCGGATGGTAACTTATCACTGTTCATGTAAAGAAATTCCGTCCGGAACAGTCCAACTGCTTCGGCCCCGGCATCAACCACAGCGCTGATGTCGTCTGGAGTTCCGATGTTAGCGGCAACTTCGAAATGCTTGCCATCTTTAGAAACAGACGCCGCATCCTTCAATTTCCGCCATTCGGCACGCTCCTGAGCGTAGTGCTTAGCCTGTTCCTGATACTGCTGAACTTCAGCCTTATCGGGAGCGACCAGAGCAAATCCATCCAACCCATTCAACACGAGGAGATCCCCGTCCTGAACCTCTTGGGTGGCCTTTTCAGTCCCAACCACCGCTGGGACTTCCAAGGTCCGTGACATGATAGCTGAGTGACTCGTCCGACCACCGAGATCCGTCAGGAAACCTTTAACGAACTGGGTATCCATCTGGGCGGTATCGGAAGGTGTCAAATCGTGAGCGATCACGATGACGGGTTCGTTAATCAATGCTGGGTTAGGCAGTGCCTTCCCAAGCAAATGACTCAAGACACGCTTCGTGACATCCTTAACATCGGCTGCCCGTTCTTGCATGTACTTGTTATCCGTCATGCCTTCGAAGATGGTAATGAATTGGTCCGTGACCTCTTTCAAAGCCTCTTCAGCGTTGATCTTTTGATCCTTAATGAGCTGTTCAATTTGACCAGTCATTTCAGGATCGGCCAGAATCGTCATGTGGGCATCGAAAACTTCGGCTTCACTCTCGCCGAGGTTCTGCGCTGCCTTGTCGCGAATAACCTTCAAGTCATCCGTCGAGTCACTCATGGCTTGAGTCAGACGCTTGATTTCGGCGTCCACATCCGTCACTGACTTTTTCTCAAAGCTCAGGTCTGGGTCAACCAGGCGATAAGCCTTGGCGATCCCAATCCCATCACTTGCTGCAATACCTGTAATTCTCTTTGACATGTCTGCCTTCACCTCAAATGCTTATTCCGACTTCTTCCACAATTCTTCGTACTTCTTAACAATAGTTTCCGCATTAAAGCCGAAGTGTTCAATGATGTCTGGACCCTTACCACTCAATCCGAAGGTATCGATCCCAATGTTGGCACCCTTTAAGCCGGTGTACTTACCCCAGCCAAAGGTACTGTCCATTTCAATCGAGATCCGCTTGTCAACCTTTGGTGGCAAGACAGAGTTCTTGTAGTCTTCACTCTGTTGGTCGAAGAGTTCGACACTTGGAATGGAAACCACGGAAACATCGTATTGCTTTTCCCGTAAGGCGGTTTGGGCCTTCAATGCTAATTGAACTTCGGAACCAGTGGCCATCAAAATACCATCTGAGTCTTCGTTCTTAGCTGGCGAAACCACGTAGCCCCCACGAGCAACGTCTTCTGGACGTGTTTGTTCCAGCAGAGGTAACCCTTGACGAGAAAGAACCAGAACCGTTGGCTTGTCGGTAGTGTTGGCAATCGTTTGCCATGCCCCTAACATTTCGTGAGCATCGGCAGGACGAATGACATTCACATTTGGAATAGCCCGTAAACCAGCCAATTGTTCGATTGGTTCATGAGTTGGGCCATCTTCACCAACGGCAATCGTATCATGCGTGAAGATGAAGGTAACTGGGAGTCCTTGTAAGGCAGCTAAACGAATAGCAGCCTTCATGTAGTCGGAGAAGGTGAAGAAGGTTGACCCGTATACACGAGAACCACCATGTAAAGTCATCCCGTTCAAGGCAGTGGCTTCACCGAATTCACGAACACCAAACCAAACATTATCGTTGGCTGGTTCGTCAGGGTTAAAGCGACCTTCGTTCTTCAACTGGGTCTTGTTACTTGAGAACAAGTCGGCAGCACCACCCCAGAAGTTCGGATTGTACTTGGAGATTTGTTGCATCAATTCTGAGTTGCTGACACGAGTGGCAACTTCCTTACCAATCGTCTCATCGCTCAACTTAACTTGGCTCATATCCAACTTAGGCCCTACTTCAGGCGTAAAGTCAGCAGCCAACTTAGGTTCGTTACGTTGGTAATTCGTGTAGAGTTCTGTCCAGTCATGATGAGCGGACGTCCCACGTTCTTCAATACCCTGCTTGAACTGGGCATAAGCGTCTTCAGAAACGGAGAATGGGGTCTGACTCCAGTGATAGAATTCCTTCGTCTTTTTGACGTTTTCGGCACCTAGAGCGGAACCGTGAACTTTGTTCGTCCCGGCTTCTGGTGAACCATGACCAATTTCGGTCTTAACTTCAATGATCGTTGGTTGTGCTGAACGCTTAGCTTCGTTGATGGCGTTGTTGATGGCTGCTAAGTCTTCCCCGTCTTCGACGAAGAGATAGTTCCAGCCAGCACCCTTGAAGCGGTAGCTTTGCGTTTCCACAGAACCATTAGCCAACGGTCCATCCAACGTAATGTCATTTGAATCGTAGAGCACGATTAACTTGTTCAGTTTTTCTTTACCAGCGATGTTGATGGCTTCTTGACTGATACCTTCCATCAAGTCCCCATCACCAACGATTGAATACGTCCAGTGATCGATTAAGTCGTAATCTGCCGTGTTGTACTTAGCTGCTAAATGCTTTTCAGCTAAGGCCATCCCGACAGCCATTCCGATCCCTTGGCCCAGTGGCCCAGTCGTTGCGTCAACACCTGGGGTGTGACCATATTCAGGATGTCCTGGCGTTAATGAACCCATCTGCCGAAATTGCTTTAAGTCATCCATCTTAACCGCATACCCACTCATGTGAAGTAAGCTGTAAAGTAAGGCTGACCCATGACCAGCTGAAAGAACAAACCGGTCACGGTTGATCCAGTTAGGACGCTTAGGATCAGTCGTCATGTGGTAATTCCATAAAACATAAGCCATTGGAGCAGCATCTAAACACAAGCCTGGGTGCCCTGACTTAGCCTTTTCAATCATATCCACACTTAACATTCTTAAAGTATTAACAGCTAATTCGTCTTTCTCTGTGAAGTTCGCTTGGACTTCGCTTACGCCTGTCTTTGTCATTAACGATTACTCCTTATCCTTGGACTAAAATTTTAAAAAATGATTCTCTAGATTTAACCTTCGGCCTTAGCCTTCTTGTTGCTCTTGAGGAAGAAAGACCAAATAATAACAACAATTGTAAAGCCGATGATACCGGCGATAACAGCAGCTTCACCGTAGTGACCCAAGTTACCAAGTAAGATACCTGGTACCAAGTAGTCGGTATCGGCGAAAGTTGAAGCAGCCATCTTCAAACCACCCAGAACAGGCAGAATCAATAATGGTAACCAACTAATCAACAAACTGTTAACGGCAGAACCAATGATGGCCCCACGACGTCCACCGGTAGCGTTCCCGTAAATCCCAGCGGCACCCCCACAGAAGAAGTGACCAACAACACCAGGGATAATAACGGTTGACCCCATAGCGATCATCCCGAACATACTCAAAGTCCCGACGATAAAGCTGACGAAGAAACCAATCAGCAAAGCGTTAGGTGCGTATGGGAAGATGATAGGAACATCCAAGGCTGGCTTGGCATTTGGAACCAACTTCGTTGCGATCCCTTGGAAGGCTGGCACAATTTCACCTAAGATCATCCGAACACCGGCTAAAACAACGTAGAAACCAGCGGCGAAAGTCCCGGCTTGAGTCAATGCGTAAATTAAGTAGTTAGTGCCTGAGCTCAACTTCGTTTCAACGAAATGTGGACCTGAAACTAAAGCTAATACTAAGTAAACAATAGCCATAACCAATGTAATAGAAACGGTTGAGTCCCGTAAGAAGCTTAAGCCCTTAGGAACATTGATGTCTTCAGTAGACTTCTTGGAGTTACCGAACCACTTACCCATCAAACCGGCAGTTGCATAACCAATGTTACCCGTGTGCCCCATGGCAACGGCGTCACCACCAGTAATCTTACGCATAAATGGTTGACACAATGCTGGCGTAACAGTTAACAAAGTCCCTTCAAACAACCCACCTAAGAGAATCGTGGTTGCACCGGCCTTCATCCCAGTAGAAATCAGGATAACGGCAGTTAAACAAGAAACATAAAGCATTGCTTGACCCGTTAAGAAGATGTACTTGAACTTCGTGAAACGTGCCAACAGAACGTTGACAATCATCCCAACGAACATGATCAAAGCGGTCGTGGTCCCATACTGTTGTAACGCAATGGCCACAACGGCTTCGTTAGAAGGAACAACCCCTTGAACGTGTAAGGCGAACTTAAACATAGAAGCGAATGGTGCCAATGAATTTGATAAGATACCGGCACCACCGGTCAGGACCAAGAACCCAACGAAGGTCTTAACAGTCCCTTCCATAATCTTAGTTCCTGGCTTCTTTTGAAGTGCCAACCCTAGACATGCAATCAACCCAACTAGGATGGCAGGTGTACTAACGATAGAAACAATAAAATTAATAACTGCTTGCATAATTGCTATTCCTCCAATCTAACGTTAAAAACACTAGTCGTGCTTGATGCCTTCTCTGTCTAATAAGACATTGAGCTTTTCTTGTAATTCATCCTTGTCGATGATGCTCTTTAAGACAAAGACCTTTTCTTTGGGCATGTCTGAAGCTTGTTCAGCCAAGTCGTTCCCTAAGAAGAAGTAATCAGCGGCATTAACGTTCATGCTACCAGTATCAAAGTGGGTAACTTCAATGTTATCCGTGTCGACGTTTTCTGCTTTGAGAACAGCGTCGATGTTCATTTGAATCATGAAACTGGAACCTAAACCTGATTGGCAAACTGCTGCGATTTTCATTATTTTTCCACTCCTCTGAATTCATTAACCAACTCTTCGACAGTTGTTGCTTTTTCCATTCTGGCGAAACTATCCGCATCTTGAAGCTTCATTACTAATTCTTGTAGCGCTTCCAAATGTTTGGTGTTATCACTAGCAGCCAGAACGAAGAATAATGTAATGGGATGGTCGGCACTAACCAAGTCGATCGCTGGATCAACTTTCATGAGTGCCATCGACATTTCATTCACACCATTCTCGGGACGAGCATGTGCTAAAGCAATGTGGGGTCCGATATTGATAAATGGACCGTTCTTTTCGACAACATTAATCATGGCATCAACGTACGATTGTTCAACCTTCCCTGTAGTTAACAACGGCGCTGCTGCCTGCTTAATTGCCTCCTTCCAATCTAGGTGACCAGCCTGTCTTACCTGGACAGTCTGGGGCGTCAATAAAGTTTCTAACATTCTAATCAACCTCCGCTTCTAAAGACAACTACACCTTAACTTGTTCTGGAAGCGGTTCCAAGTGCAGTCAATGCACTCTTATAGAGTGCAGAAAGTGAACCTTTATACCTTTTTCTGCATTATACGACTGGCTAAATTAATTAGCTGTTAATCAATAAACCCTTGCCACTAGGCGGTTTATAATGAGAAATGTTGTTTGCGAATTCATCGTAATTTAATCATAAACCCATCGAATATACAGAACTACCTGTTTTTCGTCCATAACAATGGACAGAAGTTAAGGTGGCCAACCTCGCCAGATCAAGTCAGATCAAGTCAGATCAAAAGTAGTGTAAAACAGAGAGCCTGCAACAAACACGACAGTCTCTCTGTTTTACGCTACTGATTATCTATAGCGAAGGCTCAGTCTAGTTCAACTAATCCCCGACCTATTCCTTCAAAAGATTTACAATTTCATCGACCGTCGTCGCTTGCTTTACGGCGTACAAAGTCTCATCATTGCTGAGTTTCTGGATCATCTTAGTTAGTAGGGTGCTGTGGCCCTGATCAGACGCCAGCTCGTCAGGTTCCGCAAATAACAGAACTAATCGAACGGGGGCGTCATCAATACTCTTCCAAGCAATTGGTGTTTGGAGAGTCGCAATGGCTACGGTAGGATAGGCAACTGCCTGGCTTCCATGGGGAACGGCCACCTCATTGCCAATTCCGGTCATTCCCAACATTTCACGATATTCAACATCATCCAGAAAGTCTGCTTCATTCGTAATGGCTTGTGATTGCAACAACCAGTGTGTCATTTCCTGCAGAACTGCCTCGCGATCGGAACATTCAAGATGTAGTGAAATATTATTTGGATTAATCGTACTCATTAAGTCCATGCCTACCGTCCTTTCTAGTTCAAAACCTCCAAGAGATTTAGAAACCAGCTGAGACAAACTTACTTATTCCATAACATTTCAAAGTGCTTAACAATATTATCTACCGTAAAGCCAAAGTGCTTCTGAACGGCCGGACCATTGCCGCTGGCACCGAAGGTATCGATTCCAACACTGGTCCCGTCTAAGCCAACATACTTGCCCCAGCCAAACGTACTTTCAGCCTCAATGGAGATCCGCCGCTTGATGTCACTTGGCAAGACGGATTCACGATAATCCTTAGACTGCTTATCAAAGAGTTCCATACTTGGCATTGAAACAACCGAGATGTCGTAAGAACGCTTAGTCAAGGCTTCCTTAGCAGCTAAAGCCAATGGCACTTCAGACCCAGTCGCAATCAGAATGGCATCTGGATTACTGGTCTTAGCCGGTGAAAGCACGTAAGCCCCTTTGGAAACATCAGCATCAACCGTTTCCTTCAGCACCGGCAACTTTTGCCGCGAAAGAACCAGGACACTTGGCGCCTGAGTTTCTTCAGCAATGAACTTCCAAGCACTCAGAACTTCATTGGCATCGGCTGGCCGAATAACATTAACATTGGGCATCGACCGTAAGGCTGCCAGCTGTTCCACGGGTTCGTGGGTTGGCCCATCTTCCCCAACGGCAATTGAATCGTGAGTAAAGACATAGGTCACTGGTAAGCTCTGTAACGCTGACGAGCGCACAGCCGACTTCATGTAGTCGGAGAAGGTAAAGAACGTACTCCCAAAGACCCGACTACCCCCATGCAAGGCAATCCCGTTCAGTGCAGCGGCCATCCCAAATTCACGAACCCCAAACCAAATATTCTTGTTCTGTGGGTTTAGTGGCGAGAAGCGTCCGCTATCTGCTAATTGTGTTTTATTGCTTGAAGACAAGTCAGCTGCCCCGCCCCAGAAATTAAGGTTGTGGTCACTGATCTGTTGCAAAATATCCGAGCTGGCAACTCGGGTCGCAATCTCATCGCCCACCTTGTAAGATGAGGTGACCTGATCTAGATTGAGCTTTTCACGTGGGTCAGCAGAGAAGTCTTTAGCCAAGGCATCCTTGTCACTGAAGTCACGGTAGTCTGCTTCCCAGTCATTGTAGGCTTGAATTCCACGACTCTGCAGGTTTTTCTGGAACTGTTCGTAGACCGCATTTTCAATTTCAAATGGCGCATCGGTATAGTGTAGTGCCTTCCGGGTAGCAGCAATGTTTTCATCACCCAATGCAGACCCGTGGACTTTGTTAGTGCCGGCCTGTGGCGAACCATAGCCGATCACCGTCTTAACTTCAATTAACGTTGGCTTGTCGGTCTTCTTTGCTTGATCGATAGCTTCGTTAATGGCGGCTAAGTCTTCCCCGTTAGACACTGAGAGATAGTCCCAACCAGCGGCCTGAACCCGTTGCCCAGCATTTTCCACGGATTCATTGTTCAGTGGCCCATCCAACGTCACGTCATTTGAGTCATAGAGCACAATCAGCTTACCCAGCTTCTCTTTCCCGGCAATGTTGATGGCTTCCTGACTGATCCCTTCCATCAAGTCCCCATCACCAACGATGGAGTAGGTGTAGTGATCAATCAAGCGATAGTTACGGTTGTAGACGGCAGCCATATGCTTTTCAGCGATCGCCATCCCGACGGCCATACTGATCCCTTGACCTAAAGGCCCCGTCGTCGCATCAACACCAACGGTCTTCCCAAACTCTGGGTGGCCAGGCGTCTTCGATCCGAGTTGCCGGAACTGCTTTAATTCACTCATTGGTAAATCATACCCACTCAGGTGTAAGAGGCTGTAAAGCAGGGCCGACCCATGCCCTGCTGACAGGACAAACCGGTCACGGTTAATCCAGTCGGGATGCTTAGGATCGACGTTCATTTGGTAATTCCACAGCACATAAGCCATGGGCGCCGCATCCAAACAGATGCCTGGGTGGCCAGACGTGGCCTTTTGAATCATATCGACACTCAGCATTCTCAGGGTGTTAACCGCTAGTTCGTCTGTTTCATCAAATTTTTTAGTCGAAATATCTTCTGCGTTAATCATTGATCTTCCTCCGTTTTCATTGGCGACCTAAAAGAGCCTAATAATCGGTAATTGAAAGCGCTTGCATTAACGGCAGAAATAACCTATACTGTTTTTAGCAGAAAACCGTATTCGTTTATTAATGCCAAGAAGTCTTCCCGTTAAGGAAGGCTTCTTTGTTATGCTTATGGCTTCCCTCGAAAGAGGTTTGAAAATCTCGCTCTCGGGTAGATACAACGAACGATGATATAGACACTGACGAAGAACATCCCAATCCAACTAAACATGAACCCGGTGGTCTTCTGTGCCGCGGTTAACCCGAAGAACCCAATTATGAGGTAGAGGATAAACAGCGTGCAGACGGTGATAATTAACCCGCGAATGAACTTGCCGACACCATGATTACTTGTATTTGTTTGCTTCATCAGTCATCATTCCTTTACATTAAGCTTTTTGTGTTTGGGAAACGTTCTTGCGAATGTCACTGGTTAAACCGGTTAAGTTCAAGGTTTCAACGTATTGACGTAATGGATCCTTGATGCGGTCGATCACGTAACGTTGACCATCAATGTTGTTTTCGGATAAGTTAGCGTATAACTTTGCAACTTCAGCCTTAACTTCAGGTTCATTGTAAACGTAGTGACCAGCAACGTCCAAGATGATTTGGTATAAGTCAGGACGGTTCAAAGCTTGGTCGACAGTCAACTTATCATCGTCGCCTTCCATCCACTTAGTCCAACGACCGTTGCGGATAGCCTTGTCCAAGAGAACCTTGTATAAGTTTGATGGGTTCTCAACTAAACCATGCTTGACCAGTTGTTGTTCAACTTCGGTTAAGTGAATCAAGGCGTGGGTTTCAGCAGTCCCATATTGTGGGGCAACGTTGCAAGCCGTGATGTGTGCTGGTTGGTGCAAGAGCAAGGTAACATCGTCCAAGTAGTCAGCGTTGTGTTCCTTCAAACCAACACCATACTTCTTAGCCATCGTCCCTAATTCAACGGCATTTTCAAAGTTCCATTCACCGGCTTGGACACCGATACGAGTTAACGTCCCCGTTTGTCCAACAATCAAGGTTGGCATTGGCAAATTACGCTTGTCGAGTTCACCCTTCAAACGTTGGATAAAGTTTTCGTACTTAGCAGTCGTGGTTAACCCACCGTTGGTTTCTTCAGTCCCAACTTCGTAACCGATTTCTGGTAAATTACGCTTCTTACGTTCAGTTTCACAGTATTCAATCAACTCAACGGTCCAGTCGATAACGTTGTCTAAGTTAACAACTTTCCCGATTTGGAATGGGTCCTTGGTCGGGTCAATCATCAGTAAGTCAAATCCGGCTTCAATATCAGCTAAGTAGGATTCCTTGGCGAGCTTCATGGCTTCGTCAAACTTCAAGTGGCTGTTCCGTTCCTTATCACGCTGCCATGGACCACCGTGGTCACGGCATAAGTAGTAAAGACCATTGAAACCAACAGCATCGGCAACCTTCTTGATGTCGGCGCTGAACCGGGTTTGATCCCAGCCATTGACATAGCCCCCACCGAGGTCATCTTTATCAACTTGGTTACGGCTAGCGATGAACATCAATGGGAAGTCATCGTCTTTGGCTAATTCGAAACTAGCACGCAATAAGTTTGGTGACATTGGGCCGATACCCAGCAACGTTGCGTAACGTCCTTGATCTTGTAACTTCAACATAGTACTGATTGATTGCTTGATCGAAACCTTTTCACTCATAATATGTTTGCCTCCAATAAATTTGCTTTTCTGTCTAAGCCATCTTTGATAGCTTGTTCATCAATGCGTCGGCTTTTTCAATGATCTGAGTCGTCGTTAACTGAACCACTTTCTTTCCCTTGAAACGTTCAGTTCCCCGGATACTGGTATCGGTGGAGAGAACCACGAAGTCAGCTGCGGAAATTTGACCGCTGGTTAACTCGTCATCCACCCCGCTGGTGCCTTGGGTTTCAATGTGAACTTCAATATCTTTTTCCTTGCCAGCCTTTTGTAACGCTTCGGCTGCCATATACGTGTGGGCAACCCCACTAGGACAAGATGTCACACCAACAATTTTCATAATGCCATCTCCTGTAAATTAGAATTGTTGAATATCGAAATCAATGTCGTCATCGTCAGCTTCTGCCTTTTCTTCCGCCGGCGTTTCCGCAACGTACGGTTTCTTAGCAAATCCGACAATCAATGCGACTACCGCTGAACCAAGGGCAACGGCGGCAATGTATCCCCAGCGGTTATCCACCACTGGTAAGACGATAAGTCCGCCCCAAGGTGCATGGTTCAAACACCCAAACATGAATCCTGATAAACAAGCGACTGCGGCACCAATCGTGTTAGCTGGAATAACCCGCAGTGGATCCGCCGTAGCGAATGGAATAGCACCTTCGGTAATTCCCATGGTTCCCATCAATAAAGCGGCAATCCCGGCATCACGATCTTCAGGACTAAACTTCTTCTTGAAGATTAACGTGGCAATCCCTAAGCCAATTGGCGGCGTTGCACCGGCGGCACCAACACCACCCATCAGGAATGGTAAGGTATCCACTTGGGTTTGGGCGAAGGTATAGGCAACCTTGTTAATTGGGCCACCCATATCGACCCCGACCATGGCACCCAGAACCGCTCCAAGTGGCGCTTTGGCGGCGCCACTCAAACTATTCAGGAAGTGCGTCAGGAACGTCATGAAGTTAGCGATTGGCGCCCCAATCAGGAAGACCATGATCCCACTGGCGATTAGCGTTCCTCCTAATGGGTAAAGGAAGATAGTCGTTAATGTCCGATAGTTATTAGGAACTTTGATTTTCTTTAAGTACTTAACGGCGAATCCGGCCATGATACCTCCGATAATCCCACCGATAAACCCGGCATGAATCTGGGTCGCTAAGTATGCGGTAATGAAACCAGGTGCTAAACCAGGACGGTCTGCCATACTGAAGGCGATGTAACCACCTAGAGCGGGGATAAACAATGCCAACCCGGCGGAACCAATTGAAGCTAATTTTCCAAGGTTCCCTGTGGTCGGAACTGATGGTTTCCCACTCAGCATTACGGCAAGGGCGAAGATAATACCACCAGCAACAACGAAGGGAATCATGTACCCGGTCGCGGTCATCAAGTGCTTTTGCGCTGGTGCCCACCAACTCTGCTTTTTCTTGCTTGCATTTTCAGCCATGTTATTCACTCCTGTGAGGGTTTTGACTAGCCATTAGCAAATCCCGAACTTCTGTTTCAGATGTGCTCCGGAGTTTGTCTCGGAAGTCATCATGCATCAGTAACCGTGAAAGATTTGCTAAGATTTTAAGATGCGTATTTTCTTTTCCACCATAAGGTACGGCAATCAGAAAAATAAAATCGGCTTTCTTTCCATCATTCCACTCCACTGGGTGGGTTAGTTTTCCAATTCCGATTGTAGCGTCCTTAACGTAATCACTCTGAGAATGTGGTAGCCCAAATCCAAAACCAATATAAGTAGGTAATTCCGCTTCCCGAGCAAAGACATCGGCTTGAAACTTTTCTCTATCCAATAACTTACCAGCTGCGTCTAGTTTAGTAATTACGGCTTTAATGGCTTCTGCTTTAGAATCAGCCTCGATATCAAACGCCGTAACGACGTCAACAAAATTAGCGACATTGTTCATCCCTGTTCACCTCGTTCCTTTCTACAAGAACAATGATAGCGCTTACACGGAAATGCAAAAAGGCAAGTTGATTCACCTGAAAAGTGCAAAAATTGGACAGGCTCACTCTTTTCTAATCTTCACAGAATGGTATGCTATTGGTATCGTTTACATTAAGGAGGTACAACTGTTGATCGTTATTAGTCATAAAAAAAGAATCAATTTACTTGCGACATATTTCATTGAACACGACTACATTAATATCAAAGACATTGAAATGGAGTTCAAGATCTCCAGAAGAAGTGCCTTCTACTGGATTACGAGTTTTAACAAGCAACTCGATGAAATGCAACTTGATCGCATCGCCAAACTCGCGCAAAGTCAGTACTTCTTGCCACCAGAGACCAAGGAAGCTCTTCGGCATTACGACAACCTTGAGGAAGACGATTACCCCATTGCCTATTCGAATAAATACTCACGACGCGACCTCATTATTTGGTTTCTCATTCAAAACAAGGACCACGTTTCGCTGACAAAACTTGCAAAATATTTTCGGGTTTCAAAAAACACCGTAATCAATGATTTTCAGGGTATCCGCGAACATTTACCCGAACAATTTGAAATTATCAATGCTAAAAATGGTAAGCGGTTGGTCGGTAATGAAAGAGAAAAGCGGTTATGGGTCTGTGAACAAGTTGGCTTGCATAATAATCCATTGATTATTAACGAGATGCATGGGGCTCATTACCGTTACCTGATTGGAGAACTCATTACCCTACAACGCGCAAGCAGAGTGATCTTCAGTGACAACTCTCTCGAGTTACTTGCCACCTTTCTATCGTGGTGTTTGAAGCGAATTCAGCTCAATCCCACATTGACCCTGACTAGTTCCCCAGATCACGTGACGCCCGGCGACAAGGTCGTCAACGACTGGATCACTAACCTCATGGCACACTACGAGATCCCCGTCTCAATCGACGAAGTCACCTTCTTCCGCGATATCATTTATAGTGCGCAAACCAAGAGCGTGGCTCACTGGGCATTCACGGAGAATTTCCCTGCCGACATCTTAGTTAATGAAATTATCACACGCTTCAATAGCATCTCTGGTGCCGAGGTGAGCACGCCTAACCTCAGAAATGGCCTGAAAGCTCACCTGATTACAACCTACCAGCGAGTCATGGCCGGAATTCCTTATCGCGCAGCTAACCTAGACGATATCAAGCGGGATTACCACGAGCTCCTGACTTTAACCAGCTACGCCGTTCAGCCGTTCGAAGACTATATGCACAAGACCTTATCGCGCGATGAGTTAGCCCTCTTAACAACCTACTTTGGCGGTCAAACCAACTATCTTAGTAACACCGCCACCTTTAACCCCAACGTCGATGTCTTTCTCATTTGTTCCAGCGGCGTGGGGACGTCCTACTTTCTACAGCAAACCTTGAAGCGCAAGTATAGTCAGATTAGATTCTCTCACCCCTTGAGTCTAAGAGAATTCAATCGGCTCGAACCACTGGTCCATGCCAAACTTATCATTTCAACAATTGGCTTAGAAACCACGCAAGATACCCCCAAGCTCACGGTTCAAAGTATTCCTACGGATAACGACTTCGCCCAGATCGACAAGGCCCTTCATAAGGTCGGGCTCTTGGGCACCCTGGACGCCACCAAAATGACGAATGATATCATGGATATTATTTCTAACGATGTCATGATTCCAAATCCCCGAGCACTTTCACGTAAGTTACAGGCCTACTTTAGTGGCGACACTGCCGCAAACGACCCCCAAGATCCCGCAGACAGTACTCGACGGCCACCCATTCAAGAACTTCTAACGCCGGATCATATCCATGTCACCTCGCGGGTCTTAACTTGGAAACAAGCGATTCAACGATCTTTTCTCCCGCTCCTGAGTGGTGGCTACGTCGACAAGAGTTACGTTACCGAAATTATTCGTAAACTAGAAAAGAACGGTCCCTTTATGATCGTCAAAGGCGGGGTTCTACTTGCTCACTCCGCCCCCTCCAGCAAGATTCACAAACTGGGGATGTCACTCTTAGAGCTACAACACCCGGTCAAAATGGCTGACAAAACCATCACGACCATCATTTGCCTGGCACCTAAGCGAGAAAAACAACATTTGAAAGCACTTAGCGACCTGCTTAACATTCTCGAAGATGACGACAAGTATCAAACTCTGATTCGCTCAGAACGAAAATCTGAACTCGTTAATTTAATGGCGGAAGCCTAACAAAAACAACCGTGATCCTTCGAGTCAATTCTCGATAGGATCACGGTTGTTTTATTCTATTTAACTGTCCCCGACCGAAATACCGGTAGCAGAATCTCATCAATCATGGCAACTTGAGCGTCAACGGTCAATTGCCGTTGACCAATCACTTCATTAATCAGCAACACTCCCGGAAGCGTCACTACTCGTTCCGGCAAATCGGCACTGGCGATTTCACCTCTAGCCGCGGCCCGGTCCAGCATCGGTTGGATGAGTTCCTTCACCGTATGGCTGGTATTGGCTTTACCCATGAGTTGCCCCAAATCCAGTTTATCCAGCCGATCGGCTAAGATCCCCCGTAACGTTCCCGTTCGCAGCTTTGCCAGCACGGCCGCCATCTGACCGAAGAGATCGAGCAGATCGCCACGAAGGCTCCCGGTATCCACTCCCTGGTAGCTGGGCATCTCACCAAACTTACTCAGCGCAGCAATCACCAGTCGGGCCTTATCCGGCCAACGCCGGTACAGGACCGTCTTAGTCGTCGCGGCTGCGGCCGCTACGCCCTCAATGGTTAGGTCACGATATCCCTTAGCCTGTAATTGATCCCAAGCCGCCGTTAAAATCGCCGCTTCAAGTTCGGCGCCACGACGTCGTTTCTTCTTTTCCGCCATAATCGACTTGCTCTCCCTTGTTTTTTGGTTAAAAGGCGTGTACCATCTTTAAATATAAGATACGGCCGTATCTAATTTGAAATGTAGGTGACCATCATGAATTCACAAACTTCAACTAAAAGAATCATTCAAGTCGCGCTATTCCTGGTCGTTGGGGCCATTGCTCCACTTCTCGATACCACCATGACCAACGTTGCTCTAGACACCATTATGAAGTCGTTAAACGTTTCCGTCAACGCCATTCAGTGGATCACCACGAGCTACGTTCTCGCCATGGGCATCGCCGTCCCGGTCGCTGGTTGGGCCAGCAACTGGTTCAATGGTAAGCACCTCTACCTGTGGGCCTTGGTGGTTTTTCTTCTGGGGTCCATCGTCTCCAGCTGGGCCACTACGTTGCCACTGCTAATTATCGGCCGCATCATTCAAGGTGCCGCGGCCGGGTTCATCGTCCCCTTGATTACCACCCTCATCGTTCAGGTTGCCGGGGGCAACAGTCTCGGTAAGCTCATGGCAATTGTGGGCATGCCTGCCGTTCTGATTCCTATCTTAGGTCCCACGGTTGGGGGCTATTTGATTCAAACGCTGAACTGGCACTGGATCTTCTTGATTAATATTCCTTTGGTTCTAATCTCTCTGTTTCTCTTAGCTTGGAAGATGCCGAGTTTCCCGGCCGTCCGCCGTGGCAAGCATCTCGACATCCCCAGTCTCGGCCTATTAGCCGGCCTCTTCACCTCCGCTATCATCGGGATCACACGTTTCAGTACCGGTGATAGCTTCACATCTTTGAAGGTTCTCACGCCCCTGTTACTGGCGTTGGCCTTCCTGATCGGCTACATTCTCTACGCCACTTTCCTGCCGCAAAAGGCCTTAGTCAGTCTCAAGCTCTTCAAGTCGCCAACCTTCGACGCCTCTGCCATCATTCTGATGCTTTCAGGTATCGCAGTTAATGGGGCCATGTTCCTTCTGCCACTCTATCTTCAGAACAGTCGGGGACTAAGTGTCGTCTGGTCTGGGACCTACCTGATCGCGCAAGGAATTGGGTTACTCGTCGTGCGGGGCCAGATTGGTAAACTCACCGACAGTATCGGCGCTCGCTGGGTCGTCTTGGCTGCCATTGCCATTGCAATCGTGGGAACCTTACCCTTCGTCTTCTTTACCGCTAAGACCAGCACCTGGCTGGTTCTGGTGACCCTCTTCGTCCGCGGGATCGGCCAAGGTGGGCTGACAATTCCGGTCATGGCCGACAGCTACACCGGGGTGCCGCAAACCTTAGTCGCTGAGGCCACCACGGCCACCCGGATGCTTCAAAACATTGGTGGGGCCATGGGAACCGCGGTCCTCGCCACCATCATTCAGCACGAATTACCTAAGGTTGGCCTGACCGCAGCCTACCAGACCGCCTTTCTGTGGTCGGTGGGTTTCATCGCCGCAACTGCTATCCCGGCTTGGTTCCTGAGTCACCGCAGGCTTGCCAAATAACTAAAAAGAGCACGCAAGACGATCATTTTTCACGATCGTCTCGCGTGCTTTGGCCATTACTGTTGATTATAGATAAGTTTCAAACTCTTCACGTCACTCGACGCCAGCTTCGTTTGTCCGTGAGTCAGGGGATACATCACCGAATGCTTGGACTTGCTGTGCGCTAACCCCAACGCGTGCCCTAGTTCGTGGACCGCAACATCGTCGTTGAAAGCCGCATCGTAGTCGCCGTTGAGGCTGGCCTCTGCGTGATTGACGGTCTTCGTGCCGAGAAAATCGGTGGTCTGAATGATCTTGGGTCCCCCGTGACCTAGCTCCACCATTTCAGCATGCCGCTTCCTCTTCTTATGATAGATGGCAAAGGTAATCCGATTGTGCCCTGCTCCGGACCAACCAGAGTTGGGAACCAGGTGAACGGTCCCCGTCTGATTATAAATGCTAACGGCATCGGCAAACGCTTGCTTTCCCCCGGCCGGCATGTCATCACTGAATTTGTAATAGTAGGTTTTCGACAAATCCATTCCCTGGACGATATCCACGACCGGCGTATCGGTCTTGGGTACGTCGAGCGAAGAAGCCTTCGTGGTCACTCGCTTTCGTTGTTGAAAGGGCATCTCTGCGCGAGCATGATCGACGGCTGCCGACAACTGTGGAAACTGACCGCTACGATACCCAAGTCCCACTAACAAAGCCCCTACTAAAACTACTAATACAATCGCGCGTCCCCAACGCATCTCCTCGTCCCCCATCGTTTTCCTTTAATGGTTTAGTTATACCACACCCGCACAATCAATCATAGGGTAAAAAGAAGCCGTGGCCCCCAAGTGGGTCACGGCTTCCAACGTCTCATTTCAACTTGTTCTGGTTAATCGACAGAGATGAAAAGGGTCGAGATTCCAACAATTTTTCGGATAATCTAATTTTACCAAGAAAAATCGACCGATCACACCTTCTGTCGCGTCAGCCATTCTTCACGCAGACACCCATACTTCACGGAATCCCAGTACTGGTCCTGCCAATACCGTACCTGGCGCACCCGCGCCTCTTCCTTAAGACCCAGCCGAGTGGCTAACCGACACATGCGCTCATTCCCCGACCAGGTTGTCAGACCAATGTGTGGCAGGTCCGTCTGCGTCCACAGCCAGTCCAGCCACTGAGTCAGGGCTTGCCGTCCAATCCCCCGATGCCACTCATCTGCGCGATAGATAACAATGCCGACATCCAGCCAGCGCTGTAAGGTCCCATCCTCAAAGTTGTAGGAAACCATTCCCATCATCTGGCCATCCACCCAAATCACCTGACGTTCCGGGTGACCAATGAACTTCTCCGCAGCAATCTTCTCGATAAAGACTGATCGACTCGGCAATTCATCTCGAAAATACGGCCCATTCCACTTCGTCCATTCAGCCTGCGGATTACTATAAGCCAGTTCCCAGAAGTCTAACACTTCTGCCGTTGCTAACGGCTTAATCTCTACTCACATGCCACTCACCTCACTTTTTTCTCAGTATAGCAGGTGCTCTACTAGTAGGCAGAAAAAATGAATTTCAATTTCTTAACATCAAATACTGGTGGTCAGTTCGAGACACCGCTTCTGTTTGGTGGCCGATATAATCATTCTGTAGCTATTGAACCATCCACCCTAGCTGGAGGAGGTCAGGGATGGAGCCGGCCGTGACGGTGATGTTAGACCGAGTGGCTTTCTCGGCCTTACATCACGGGCGACTTTGAAGACGCACGTTCTTCGCGGCTTCAAATCGAGCGAGAAGCCCACAGGGCTGAAGCGTCCCCACAGCAGGCGGAATCCCTGACAGCCGCAGGCGGTCAATTTAACGCAGCCATTGTTAAACAAAAAAAGAGCCCACATTCAACAAAGAATGCAGGCTCTCGGTCCCATCAATCGTAATTGATGATGACCTTTTTAATCAAGTTTTACTTGAGAGGCTTCCATTGCCAAGCGTTAACTTCTGGCAAGTCAGTCCCGACTTCACGGATGTAAGCCGTGTGCTTAGCAACCATGTCGTCCATACGTTGTGCAAAGTAAGCACCCTTTACGGCGTAGCTAGGAATGTCGTCAACGGCTTCCTTAGCTAAGTGGTAACGGTCCATGTGGTTCAGGACACGCATGTCAAATGGCGTCGTGATATCCCCGTTTTCACGGTAACCATGAACGTGTAAGTTGTGGTTGTGACGGTCGAAGAAGATGTCCTTAACCAATCCTTCAAAGCCATGGAAGGCAAAGACAACTGGCTTGTCGGTCGTGAACAGACGATCGAACTCTTCATCGGAAATCCCACGAGGGTCAATCTTAGGAGAACGCAACTTCAACAGGTCAACAACGTTGATGAAGCGAATCTTCATTTCTGGGAATTCGTCATGCAATAATGAAATTGCGGCTAATGATTCCCAAGTTGGTTCAGTACCAGCTGCGGCGAAGACGACATCAGGTTCTTGACCTTGGTCAGTCGAAGCCCAGTCAATGTAGCCCAAACCATTGTGAACCAGGTTAGTGGCTTCATCAATGGAGAACCATTGTGGACGTGGGTGCTTGGACGTGACGATCAAGTTGATCTTTTGACGACTCCGGAAGGCCACGTCACCAACGGCTAACAAGGTGTTAGCATCGGCTGGCAGGTATTCACGGATGAATTCAGGCTTCTTTTCAGCTAAATGAGTCAGCATACCTGGATCTTGGTGGGTGTACCCGTTGTGGTCTTGCTGGAAGACAGTTGACGTATCAACGAAGTTCAAGGATGGGTAATCATGACGCCAGTCTTGTTCCGTTGCCTTACGTAACCACTTCATGTGTTGCGTCAACATGGAGTCAACGACACGGCCGAAGGATTCGTAAGTGGCGAAGAAACCATGACGACCAGTCAGAACATAACCTTCCAACCAACCTTCAGCTTGGTGTTCGGAGAGTTGTGAGTCAATGACCCGGCCCTCGTGAGCCATGTTTTCATCATTTGGTTCGTGGATACCTTCCATCCATTGACGCTTACCATAGTCCAGCATAGCGTAAAGCCGGTTAGACTTGGATTCGTCAGGACCAAAGGCACGGAAGTTCGTTGGGTTCAACTTCATGGTATCAGCCAGGTATTGTGACCAAACCAACATGTCTTGCGCAATCGTCTTCCCGTGTTCAGTCGTATCCACGGCGTACTTCTTGTAGTCAGGTAACTTCAATGGTTCTGGCTTGATCCCACCATTAGTGATAGGGTTCATGGCCATCCGTTGATCGCCCTTAGGAGCCATGTCGCGGACTTCTTGCTTAACAGAACCGTCTTCATTGAAGAGTTCTTCTGGCTTGTAAGACTTCATCCAGTTGATCAACATGTCCTTGTGTTCCATGTCGCCAGCGGCAACAGGAATTGGCACTTGGTGAGCACGGAATGAGCCTTCGATTGGGTTGCCATCTAAGTCTTCCTTAGGACCAGTCCAGCCCTTAGGGGAACGGAAGATGATCATTGGCCAGTTAGGTAAGGAGTCATCGTTGTTTTCACGGGCATTCTTTTGAATAGCCTTGATCTTTTCAATGGATTCGTCCATGACCTTAGCCATGTCCTTGTGAACCCGCATGAAGTCAGTGTCACCGGCTTCAATTTCAACAAAGTGAGGATCCCAGCCCATACCTTCGAAGTACTTCGTTAAGTCTTCGTCGGACATCCGTGACAGGATAGTTGGGTTAGAAATCTTGAACCCGTTCATGTTGATGATTGGTAATACAGCACCATCTTTGATTGGGTTGATAAATTTGTCAGAGAACCATGAAGCGGCCAATGGACCAGTTTCAGATTCCCCATCACCAATTTCTACAGCGGCGATCACGTCTGGATTATCTAAGATAGCACCAGTCCCGTGTGACAAGCTGTAACCAAGTTCCCCACCTTCGTGGATAGAACCTGGGGTTTCAGGTGCAGCGTGAGAAGCAACCCCACCTGGGAAGGAGAATTGTTTGAACAAGCGCTTCATACCCTCTTCATCTTGAGAGATGTTAGGGTAGATTTCACTGTAGCTACCATCAAGATATGAGTTCGAAACCATAACTTGACCACCGTGACCTGAACCTTCGATATAGAACATGTTCAAATCATACTTTAAGATAGCTCGGTTTAAATGAGCATAAATAAAGTTTTGAGAAACAATCGTCCCCCAGTGACCAATAGGCTTGATCTTAACGTCGTCAGATGTTAAGTCACGCTTCAATAATGGATTGTCACGCAGGAATAACTGACCAACGGACAGGTAGTTCGCTGCACGGAAGTACTTGTCAACGCCTTCCAAGTAAGACTTGGAGTCGAATTTTGCATCTGCTGCCATGTAATTAACACTCCTTCTTTGAAATCGTAACTGCATAATCTAGTTGATAGATAGTTGTAAAACTACCCTCGGTAATGTTTACCCGGAGGCTTTTTTACAACTCCATCATAGCTTCTTTTATGGAAAAGTCAACCTTTACGCAAATTGGATCGTATCAATTTCTAGGCAGCTCAATCCCCCTAACCACGCGGATAACGACCCCTCACCCGATTGGATCAAGCCGCGATCACGACACTTTTTATATAAATATTTTCTTATTATTCGGTAAATAAAAACTAGACCAATTTCAAAGCTTGTCTACCATCATTGGTGACATTGGCTAGACCAATTGGATATAAAAAAGACGGCCACCGCTGGGTAGTCGTCTTGAAAGACTTATTCTTCGTCCAATGAAACGAACGTGTTGTAATTCAAATATTTGTAGTGCAACCGCATGTTGGAAACTTCGAACGGCGTCCCGTCATCCAAGAAGAAAATTCCTTCCATGATGCCTACGGGTTCCACCGGCTTCAGGTTCAGCAATTCCTGGTCTTCTACCGTCGACGGCTGCGCCTGAATCGACATGAAGGACTTGGTAACCACTTTTCCTTGGCCTTCCAAATAATTAAAGATGGAATCCGCCACCGTCTTTTGTGACAGGTTCGGCGCAATCTTAATGGGAATATACCCCGTTTCAATCATAAACGGCTGATCGTTAAATAACCGTAACCGCTTAATCTCGTAAACAAAATCACCCTCCGCCAGGAACAAGTCCTGTTGGATTTCCTTGCTGGCCGGTACCACGTCAAACTTCAGAAGCCGGATTCCAGGCGTCGATCCGGCAGCCTTCATACTGTCGGTAATCCCCAAATTTGACCCTTCATATTGAAAAATCGATTGGTTTTTCATATATAATGGATTAATGAAGGTCCCCGCACCACGCTTCTTGAAGATGATGCCCTGGGTAGCGAGCACACTGAGCGCCCGTTTAACCGAACTACGGCTAACCCCATAAGATTCGCTCAGGCTCCGTTCGTCTGGCAACCGCTTATTGGGGAATTCATTTTGATGGATTCGTTGTTTTAAGTCCCGCATCACGCGTCGATAGACTAAATCTGCCATGATATCTCCTCATAACTCTTCAACTAGACTTCTACAGGTATCGAGTATACCAGGTTTTTCAAGTGCTGTCTGCTTTTTAGCAAAAAACAACCGATCCAGTTTAAGGTAAAGTGCGATCCAATTTATAAAAATACTTATCATTGTCCCCCGATCGCTGGCACAAAAGCGGTTTCTACCAGTGTTTCTAATTGAAACTTGGCGCCATTTACGCTAGTGTATATTCTATGACAACGGGTTCACTCGGAAGTTACCAGTAACCGCGGCCATCATACGGCAAAATGCGGATGGCGGCAACTAGAAGGAACCTAGACTATTTTAACCATGAAAGGTGACCCACATGTCAAAGAAGAAAAAGGGTAAACGTCTCCACAAGACGCTCGTCGAACAGATTCTCGATAAAAATAAAATTGCCTATAAACAAGTTGAATTTGCCACCCACATCCAAGGCGACGTCGCCCAGATGGACGTGGACCACGCCGACATCGATGAACACCACATCTACAAGACATTGGTGCTCAGTGGCAACGTCACCGGCCCCGTCGTGGGCGTTCTCCCCATCGACGAACACCTCGACGAAAAGAAGCTCGCCAAGGCCTCCGGTAATAAAAAAGTTAATATGGTGCCGCTAAAGGACCTGGTCAAGACCACCGGATACGAACACGGGGCCAACACCCCCGTTGGGATTTGGGAAAAGAATCAGTTTCCCATCTACCTCGACAATACCGCCCAGGAACAGGGCCAGATTCTGGTCTCATCCGGGCAAATCGGCCGATCCGTGGAACTCGATGCTACTGACCTGGCCGGGCTGGTGCACGGCACCTTCACCGACCTGCTGGAATAGCCGATGGTAACTGACCTCCCACTCATCTTCAAGAACCTGGGGATTTCCGGCCTCGACCTCGTGGCCATCCCCTTCTTCTTAATCACGATTCTCACCTACCTGAATCGCAATACCAAGCAGCATCTAGCCGGCGGTTTCGGCATGATCAGTCAACTCTATTTGGGATTCATTGGGATTTTTCTCCATGAATTAAGTCACCTACTGACGGCGATCTTCTTTGGCCACCGCATCGTGGCCTTCCGCCTCTTAAAACGGCCACATCCCGATCAACCAGGCGTGACCGGAGATTCCGACATGACACTGGGCTACGTGAACCACACCTGGAATCGCCGGAACTGGTACCAAACGATGGGCAACCTCTTTATCGGGATCGCCCCCATCTTCGGTTGTGCCCTGGCCTTGTTTGGCCTCACGGCACTACTGCTCCCGGGCGTGTGCCATGGACTCCTAACGCTCATGGCCGATCCCTTTAACCTCGATTGGTCGGGCTTCGGTCAACCCGTTGGTGCCAACTGGTGGCGCTGGCTCCTGATGATCGTCCTGTCTCTCAATATCAGTATCGGTGGCTTCGACCTCAGTAATGCCGACTTCGCCAACTCTAAGATTGGCGTGATCAGCTTCATCATGGCGGTGACCGCCGTTACGGTCCTCCTGACCATGGCAAACGCGGCCACGGGGTACCTGCGTGCCATTACGGCCCTAGCCATCTGGTTGGTGCTAATCCTAGGGTATGCGCTGACGATCTCGCTATTGACTAATCTAGTGGTCCGGCTGATCCTGCGACGCTGAATTTCAATTAAACTAGTTCGAGGCTGTGACATAAGTCTCCAAAATGAAAGCTGGTTGAGAGGAATCTTCGGATTTCTCCCGACCAGCTTTTTGGTA
>NZ_RHOD01000014.1 GCF_003946095.1 Levilactobacillus lindianensis
AGCAACTTTGTTAAAGAGTTGAATAATCGTCCACGCAAGGTCTTAGGCTGGAAAACTCCATCTGAAGTGTTCTATGGGAAAACGTTGCACTTGATTTGACAATTCGTCGACTGAACCGATAAACATCTTGCGCACCAAAGACCTCTTGATAATACGCAAGAGCCTCCTTAGCACTGGTAAATGAGAGACTGGGAATCAAACGAGATTGCATAAGCATTCATCCTTTCCTGTTGCGGACACGACTGTGGCTCAATTGTAACAATCTTCCCTCGCATGTGATAGTCCAATTTTTAGGCGTAAAAAAGCCACCCCCGCAGGGATGGCTTTTAAAAACTATTCTTCACCGATAAATGGCATTAAGCCCATGATCCGTGAACGCTTGATAGCGATAGTTAACTTCCGTTGGTTCTTGGCACTAGTGCCAGTAACCCGGCGAGGTAAGATCTTACCCCGTTCGGAGATAAACCGACGTAATAAGTCAGTATCTTTGTAATCAATGTATTCGATGTGGTTGGCTGCAATAAAGTCAACCTTACGACGGCGACGGCCGCCACGACGTTGTCCTGCCATGAGAAATTCCCTCCTCGTTTTTTAGTGTTTAGAACGGTAAATCATCATCGGAAATGTCAATTGAATCCCCGGTATTCGCAAATGGGTCGCTAGCATTGCTGCCGGCGTTCTGATTTGGCGTTGTCGGTTTTGGATTCTGATTTTGAGCTGGGGCACTCGAAGTTGGGTTCCCACTCGTAAATGGATTGGCATTTTGATTCTGATTCTGAGGAGCATTATTCACGGGTGCACCATAGTTTCCATTTCCACCATTGGCGTTCGCGTTACGATTGCTCGAACGTGGTTCCAAGAACGAAAAGTTCTCGACGACAACTTCAGTCACGTAAACTCGTTGACCCTGCTGGTTTTCGTAGTTCCGGGTTTGGATGCGGCCTTCAATGCCACAAAGAGACCCCTTGTGCATATAGTTCGCAAAATTTTCCGCGGATTTGCGCCAAATGACACAACTAACGAAATCAGCTTCCCGCTCACCTTGCTGGTTGGTGAACCGCCGATCAACGGCCAAAGTAAATGTGGCAACAGCAGCACCGCCTTGGGTATAACGTAACTCAACATCCCGTGTCAGTCGGCCAGTAAGTACTACTCGGTTGATCATTGCTGAATAACTCCTCTCAAATTTAAAAGTCTGTAGTTAAATTAATCTTCGCGCTTAACGATCATATGACGTAAGATACTGCCATTGATCTTAGCTAAACGGTCGAATTCGTTTAAGGCTTCGTCGTCAGAAGCATTTAACGTGATAATGTGGTAAATACCTTCGTTAAAGCCACCGATTTCGTAAGCAAAACGACGCTTGGACCAGTCTTTTGAACTGATCACTTCTGCACCGTTGTCCGTGACAACCTTGTCAAAGCGTTCAACCAAAGCGGTCTTTGCGCCATCGTCAAGATCTGGACGAATGATGTAGGTAATTTCGTATTTAGTAGTTTCCATGAATCATTACACCTCCTTATGGACTTCAGGCCCCCGCTACAATGCGGAAGCAAGGAGAGACACTAGCGTAAGCCAGATACTCACAAGCTAGTAGTATAGCATAAACAAAAATGTTAAGCAAATCGGGGCCGACCGATGGGTGTTGTTTACGTTACAAGGTTAATTCCGGATCTTAGGCGCCATTATTTTAAATTCCCCAACTTTTTTCTAATGTATTGAGCCGGCCTCACGGCCACTCTCAGCGTTATTAACTTCTCAGCTACTCACCAATCGAAATTCCCGTTAGCCTTCCATCAGCGGACATTATGGCTCTCTGAACGGGTCTGCCAGCCGAATCCACAAAAAAAGAACGACTCGCGCCGTTCTTCTAATTTAATTATTTAATTGGATCGTAGTTTGCTCGTGGACCCCCAACGTACTTTGGACGAGAACGTAAGGCCGTGACGTGAGCGCCACCCAATTCCTTCAATGAAGGCCGTACCGGAACCTGAACGAACTTGACGTGTTGGCCAATGGCCGTGTCCCCAATATCGAGACCTGCTTGGGCCACAACGTGTTCAACTTCAACGGGATCCTTGAACTGCTTGAAGGCAGCGATTGAAGCGGCCCCGCCGGCGTGTAAGGCTGGCACTACCGTCACAATCTCAAAGTGATTCTTTTCCGCAACTTCGCGTTCAACCACCAAGCTCCGGTTAATATGTTCACACCCTTGTACCGCCAAGTGAATGCCCAGTGGGCGTAACTTGGCGACTAAGGTCTTGATAATTGCCATCCCCACTGCAGGGTTGGAATCCTTACCAATGTGCCCACCAACGACTTCGCTGGTTGAGCATCCTAGAACAAACAAATCACCTTTACGTAAGTGAGCTGCATCCAAAACGTCAGAAACAATGACGTTCAGGTCAGCTTCAATTTTACTCGTATCTACTGCCATCAAATGTCACTCCTTAAACTAAATTAGGTTTGAATTTCACAAGACTTTCCACGATGGAAAGCGTTACGACCATCCCAAACCCGACTTGAACGATGTTACCAAAAATCGAGGCCAATCCGGCTGCCCAACCGAAAAGTAGGGCGGTCGCAAAGTAGTATCCAACTATCATAATAACGCTTCCAACTAATAAAGGAAAAATAGTTGTTTTAATTGTTTTGTGCTCGGGGGTGAGGAAACCCACGGCGGCGCCTTGCGCCCCATGGATCACCAGTGAGAACAGGCACCACTCGGGATGACCGGATAACAGGTCAATCAGAAAGCCACTGGTTCCCCCAACAACAGCTCCCATGGGGTTCCCAAAGAGAATCGCCGTAGCATAAATCCCCACTTCACAAAGCGTCACAAAGCCTTTGGTTGCTGGAACCGGGATGATGACCAATAACGACATAGCCACCGTCATCGCCGTCAGCACCGCGGTTAACGTCATCTGTTTAATTGGATCCTTTGCCTTTTTCATTTTGTTTCCTCCTGTCGGCTTGCCCCTTGCCAAACGCTCCCGAGCGTCGCACTGATCGCCACACCATGGGTAATGCCTAACCGAACGAACGTCTTAGCTGCGGCTACCGCGGCGGGTAATGATTGTCCGTTTGCCAATTCGGCAGTAATTGCCGCCGAAAAAGTACAACCGGCACCATCCGTGGTCTGACGGTCAATCTTCGGTCCCGTAAACCAGTAATCCTGATCCACGGCCCGGAGATAATCCAGTGCCACGTCACCCGCGAGGCGGCTCCCCCCTTTGATCACCACATTAGGGCAACCAAAGGCTTGAATCCGCAAGGCGGCTTCACGCATCTGATCGCGATTAGTGATGTCAGCGAGGCCACTCAGCTGGCGCGCTTCATCCAAGTTTGGCGTTGTTACGTAACCAAGAGGCAATAATTTATGGGTCATTGCGTCTATGTAAGTCGTGTGTAGCTGCGTCTCGCCCTCCTTGAAGACCAGGACGGGATCGACCACCAACTTGAGCTTAGTGGCTTGTAACTTGTCGCAGACCATCGTCAATGCCGCCTGACTACCCAAGAGCCCTGTTTTGGCAAAATGAACCGGCAGTTGACTCAAAATGGAATCCAACTGCTGACCGATGACGGTCGGTGGAATTTGGCTTAGATTCACTCCTTCGGGGGTGATGCTGGCCACGCTCGTCAGCGCGCTAAGACCAAACACATTTAGCTCCTCGAACGTCTTGAGATCGGCCTCGATACCGCCGCCTGCCAAGCTATCCGAACCAGCAATGGTTAAAACATTTTCCATGAGCGCTCCCTCCAACACTCTCTAGTATTGCCCCTCCACGACCAGATCACAACATCCAATTGGCTTGTTTTTAACCCAGCCAATTATTATACTGGAGGAAACCAATTGGAGGGATTACCCATGATTAACTGGTACGCGGATCTACCACCCATCAAGCCCAAGTACCGCGCCATTACCCAACTTATCAAACGCCTCATTGAAGAGGATAAACTCCTGCCGGGACAACGACTCCCGGCCGAACGAGAACTGGCCCAACTCCTAAAGGTCGACCGGTCCACGGTCACCCGGGCCTTCCTGGAGCTGACGGCTAACGGCCTCCTCATTAAAAAGACGGGGAGTGGAACCTACGTCTCTACCTTGCCGCAGATCGCCAGTCAAGCCGACAAGGTCAACTGGAATCTCTTCTTGGAAAATACGGAATCTCGCGGCGACCAAGCCTATCAACAGCGGCTCTTGCAGGCCAGGGCCTTAGACCACGGCACCCTAATCGACGGTGCCGCCAACGAGCTCCCCATGGGTCTCATCCCCGAGCTGGGAGCCTTACAGATGGATTGGCACGGTTTTCTCCTGGCGCAAAAGCAGGAACAGGATGCCGGCTATCAGCCCCTGATTCATACGATCGGGCAAATTCACACCGATAAGAAGCAATTTCATTTGGCTAACCAGACCCTGATCATCGCTGGTGGGGCTCAGCAATCCCTCCTATTGGTGCTCAGAAGTCTCCTGCAGGTGGGGGATGCCGTGGCCTTTGCCCGACCATCCTACTTCAACTCGAGCGCCATCTTCCAGGCCACGGGGATTCACACCTATCCCGTGCCCCTAACGCCAGACGGCTTGGATCTCGAGGCCCTCGAAAACGCCATCTTAAGGCACCGAATTAAACTCCTCATTATGAATCCTACCTTCCAAAACCCAACTGGGAGCATCCTGACCCTGGAACAGCGCCAGCGCATTCTAAAGTTATGCCAAAGTTACCAGATTCCCATCGTCGAGGATGATGTCTTTGGCTGGCTCGTCGCCAAGCAAGATGAGGTACCGACCTTCAAATCTCTGGCTCCGGAAAATGTCATCTACTTGAGCTCCCTCTCCAAACTCTTAGGGTCGAGCACCCGGATCGGCTGGATCGTGGCGCCCCAAGCCATCGGGCAACGTCTCCTACAGGTCCAAAAGAAACTCGACATCGTCCCAAGTATGTTGGCCCAGGTCATGGCTAATTTAGCCCTCAACAATGCCTCATTTGAACCTGAAATTTCTAAGCTGACCACCCAGTTATCCCATCGCCGTGATCAGGTCACCGCCATCTTCCGGAAGTATCGACCCGACTGGCGGTTCACGACCCCCAAAGGCGGTTTCTACCTGTGGGTCACGCAAGATGATCCCGATATCTTTAACCAGCTCCTGAATCAGAAGATCCTGGTCAAACCCGGCCCCATCTACGGCACCGACAAACGCTCTTTCCGGTTTAACTTCGCCAGCATCGACACTGAGAAGCAGCAGCAACTCCGCGATCGACTCAAAAATTAGACAAAAAAGAGGCTCACTGCCAAGTTGACAGTGAGCCTCTCGTCTATTCATTAGTCTTCAGAATGGTTCGTTGGTGCGGTGGAATCTGGTGTCGTTGGCGTATCGGCTGGCTTGTCGGGGTCTCCGGCAGGTGCATCCGTATCCTCAGAGTCCTCGTCTTCCTTAGCAACCTTGGCCATCGTCGCAACCTCAGAGTCATCACCCAAACGAATCAGGTGAACCCCTAAGGTCGCCCGACCAGTCTCGGAAACATCCGCGACGCTAAAGCGAATCATGACCCCTTTGTCGGTGATTAACATGATATCTTCATCACCATCAACGGTCGTCAATCCCGCTAGCGGCCCGTTCTTGGCGGTCACGTTAACGGTCTTAATTCCCTTACCGCCTCGACCCTTGATTGGGTACTCTTCGGCGGCCGTTTGTTTCCCATAACCCTTTTCGGAAATGACAAACACGTGGCTGTCAGGCTTCAACACGCTGGCACCGATGACGTAATCTTGGTCGCGGAGACGAATGCCCCGAACCCCGGTCGCCGATCGGCCCATCGACCGAACGTCCTTAGCCGCAAAACTAACGGCGTACCCAAGATGGGTTCCGATAATAATGTTGGCCGTGTCATCAATGATTGACACGTCGATCAGCTCGTCATTTTCCTTCAGGTTAATGGCCTTCAGACCATTGCTCCGAATGTTGGCAAACTCGTCGACTGGCGTGCGCTTAACCGTCCCCTGCACCGTGGTGAAGAACAAGTCGCGTTCCTCACTCTTCCCGGCACTCGAAACGTTAATGACCGCCTGAACGTGTTCATTGTTATTGATCCCCAACAGGTTAATAACGGGAATTCCCTTGGCCGTCCGACCATATTCAGGAATCTCGTACCCCTTCATCCGGTAAACTTTCCCGGTGTTAGTGAAGAACAACAACATGTCATGGGTCGAGGTGGCCACGAGGTGTTCGATGAAATCATCATCGTGCACGCCCATGCCTTGAACCCCTTTACCCCCACGGTTCTGCGCCTTGAATTCAGACGTTGGCAGTCGCTTGATGTAACCATTATGTGTGAGCGAAATGATCACATCTTCTTCGGCAATCAGGTCTTCATCTTCCAAGCTGAGAACTTCGCCGACCATTAATTCGGTCCGCCGATCGTCCCCAAACTTGTTTTGAATTTCCAACAATTCATCATAAATGATACTCTGTTGGCGTTCACGGGACGCCAAGATTTCCTTGTAGTCCTTGATGTTGGCCATGACGTCGTTGTATTCCTTTTCGACCTTCTCACGTTCCAGTCCGGTCAACCGAACCAACCGCATATCCAAAATGGCTTGCGATTGTTTGTTGGAGAGGCTGTAACGCGTCATCAATTCATTCTTCGCCACTTCGGCGGTCTGAGACTGTCGAATGATGGTGATGATGGCATCGATGTGATCCAGAGCGATCCGCAGCCCTTCCAGGATGTGGGCTCTGGCTTCGGCCTTCCGCAATTCAAAGGCAGTCCGCCGTTGAATAACTTCGAGCTGGAAGTCCAAGTAATACTGCAGGATAGCCTTTAGGCCTAAGACCTTAGGGGCACCCTTAACGATTGCCAACATGTTGATCCCAAATGACGTCTGCATCAACGTCATCTTGTAGAGATTATTTAAAATAACCTCGGCACTGGCGTCACGCCGGACGTCGATGACGATCCGCATCCCGGTTCGGTCGGTTTCATCGTTGACGTCGGTGATCCCTTCGATCCGCTTGTCACGGGCCAATTCGGCAATCCGTTCGATTAGCTTGGCCTTGTTGACCATGTATGGAATCTCCGTGGCCACAATGCGTTGCTTCCCGTTCTTCTCTTCTTCGATATCGACCTTGGCACGCAAGGTAATGGTGCCCTTCCCGGTCTCGTAAGCCCGGCGAATGGCTGCCTTGCCCATCACGATCCCACCGGTTGGGAAGTCAGGGCCAGGTAAGGCCTCCATCAACTCAGCCAGACTGGCATCAGGGTTCTTCATCAAGATGTGTAAGGCACTGATCACTTCCGTCAGATTATGTGGCGGAATGTTTGTGGCCATCCCCACGGCGATCCCGGAAGCCCCGTTAACCAACAGGTTAGGAAAGCGTGATGGGAGCACCACGGGTTCTCTTTCGGAACCATCATAGTTATCTTGAAAATCAATCGTATCTTTATTAATGTCGCGCAACATTTCCATCGCGATCTTACTCAATCGCGCTTCGGTATACCGCATGGCAGCGGCCCCGTCACCATCGACGGACCCGAAGTTCCCATGACCATCTACTAACATGTAGCGGTATGAGAAGTCTTGTGCCATTCGTACCATGGATTCGTACACGGCGGAGTCACCATGGGGATGGTACTTCCCCAAGACGTCCCCGACCATCCGGGCAGATTTCCGGAATGGCTTGTCGGGTGTAATCCCCAACTCATGCATATCATACAGAATCCGACGGTGAACCGGCTTTAAGCCGTCCCGCACGTCAGGTAAGGCCCGTTGGACAATCACACTCATCGCGTAATCCAAGAAGGATGTTCGCATGGTTTGTGAGAGATCAACGTCGGTAACCCGACCTATATAGTCTTGATCAGCCAAATCTTTACCCTCCGTTCTTCACTAAACATCCAACTCGGCGAAGGTCGCATTGTCCTCGATAAATTCGCGTCGAGGCGCCACCTTGTCTCCCATCAACATGCTGAACACTTGGTCAGCGTTGATGGCATCTTTGGCATCGACCCGTAAGAGCCGCCGGTTTTCGGGGTTCATGGTCGTTTCCCAGAGTTGTTCGGCATCCATTTCACCCAACCCTTTGTACCGTTGAATCTGCGGCTTCGGTGCGGGTGGTAATTGGCCTAATAATTCTTGTAATTCATCATCGGAATCCAGGTAGCGTTGCATCTTCCCTTGCCGCACGCGATAGAGTGGTGGGCAAGCGATATAGACGTACCCGGCATCCAACAATGGCCGCATATAGCGGTAAACCAGTGTCAGCAACAGCGTCCGAATATGGGCCCCGTCGACATCGGCATCGGTCATCAAAATTAATTTGTGGTAGTTGGCCTTGGCAACGTCAAAGTCGTCACCAAATCCAGTCCCCATGGCGGTAAACAGGGAGCGAATTTCTTCGTTCGCTAGAATCCGGTCCATTGAGGCCTTTTCCACGTTCAAAATCTTCCCCCGAATGGGTAAGATCGCCTGCGTCAACCGCGAACGCCCCTGCTTAGCAGACCCACCGGCGGAATCCCCTTCGACGATAAACAATTCGGAAATCGCAGGATCTTTAGACGTGTTGTCGGCCAGTTTCCCGGGAAGGTTGCTGATCTCCAGCCCACTCTTCTTTCGGGTAACTTCACGAGCTCGCTTAGCGGCAACCCGTGCCTTGGAAGCTAACGTCCCCTTATCCACCACTTTGCGGGCGATATCGGGATGTTCCATTAAGAACCGCATGAAGTGGTCGGCAAACGTGTGATCCACGGCCGTTCGGGCATCGGAGTTCCCCAATTTAGTCTTCGTTTGGCCTTCAAATTGAGGATCCGGGTGCTTGACGGAAACCACGGCCGTCAACCCTTCACGAACATCATCCCCGGTTAAGTTCGGTTCGTTGTCCTTCATCAACTTGTTGGTCCGCGCGTAGTCGTTGACCACTCGTGTTAAGGCCCGTTTGAACCCTTCTTCGTGGGTCCCACCTTCATAGGTGTGAATATTGTTGGTAAACGTCAACAGGTTATTGTGGTAGTCATCCGTGTATTGCAGGGCAACTTCCACCGTAATCCCGTTTTCGGCACCTTCCACATAGATTGGCGGTTCAAAAAGAGTCGTTTTGTTTTCGTTTAAATAGTCAACGTAGTGGCGAATCCCACCTTCATAATGGAAATCGTCTTCGGTTGGCTTCTCTGGCCGTTCGTCACGAATCGTAATCCGGAGACCTTTGTTCAAGAAGGCCAGTTCGCGAATCCGAGTGGTCAGCGTCTTAATGTCAAAGGTGGTCGTTTCTCTGAAGATATCTGGATCCGGCAGGAAGTGCACGATGGTCCCGTGTTTTTCCTTAGGCAGGCCCTCTTCAACCACAGTCATTGGTTTCACCACGTGACCCCGATCAAAGGTGATGGAATAACGCTTGCCTTCACGGATAACCTGGGCATCCAGTTCGGTGGACAGCGCGTTTACAACGGAAGCCCCCACCCCGTGGAGACCACCGGAAACCTTGTATCCGCCACCGCCGAATTTACCACCGGCATGCAGGATCGTAAAGACCGTTTCTAAGGCGGGCTTCCCCGTCTTCTTTTGGATGTCAACCGGGATTCCCCGACCATTATCGGTGACAGTCACACTGTTATCTTTGTTAACCGTCACGTGAATTTCGTCAGCAAAGCCTGCTAAGGCTTCGTCAATCCCGTTGTCCACGATTTCCCACACGAGGTGATGGAGACCTTGGGCACTCGTTGATCCAATATACATTCCGGGACGTTTACGTACCGCTTCCAAGCCCTCAAGAACTTGGATTTGGCTGGCATCATATTCTCTTGCCCGTTCCGCCTTGGTTTCGTGTTCTTTTTCAGCCACTGCTTAATCCTCCTTTGTTGCCGAATCGTCACTAGTGGGCGATTCATCCGCCACCACGGTCCCATCGGCCACGTGAAAAATGGTCGGGTCCTTAATCAACTGGCGGGTAATCCCGCTCAGACTGGTGGTCGTGATAAACGTCTGTACCTTATCTTGGATGGCCGTCAGCAGATGCGTCTGCCGGGCATCATCCAGTTCTGAAAGGACATCATCTAGAAGCAAGACCGGATACTCCCCGGTCTCCTCCTTCATGAGGTCAATTTCGGCCAACTTCACACTCAGTGCGGTCGTCCGTTGTTGCCCCTGGGATCCGAATGTCTGAACATTCTTATCGTTGACCCGGAAATGCAGGTCGTCACGATGGGGCCCCACCAGCGTCGTTCCCTGGTAAAGCTCCTTGTCCCGTTGCTTTTCATATAGCGCACTCAACGCGGCCTGGATGCTCTTGGCGTCGGTCAACGCCTCATCAGGCACCTGGGTCGCATAGTGAAACGTTAGCGTCTCGCGTTGCTGAGAGATCTCGGCGTGAATGACTTGCGCCCAGTGCTCCAGCTTATGTAACATCCGCAGCCGCTGAGCGATGATTTCCGCCCCGTATAGCGCCAATTGATCTGAAAGCACCGATAGGAACAGCAGATCACGCTTCTGTTTATGTTGCAGATCCTTCAGATAGCGATTTCGCTGCTTCAACAGCGTCCGATATTGACTTAAATTATACAAATAACGCGGATTCATCTGGCCAAACTCCATGTCCATAAAGCGCCGCCGAATACTCGGGGCGCCTTTGACAATCGCGAGATCTTCCGGGGCAAACAAAATCACATTGAGCTGGCCCACATATTGCGATAACCGAGCCTGCTCAAGGTGATTGACTTTAGCACGTTTGCCCTGGCGTGAGAACGTTAACTCCAGTGGCACCGTTCCCGCCGACTTCACGACGCGGCCACTGACTTTGGCCGTTTTGGCCTGCCAGTTCACCAAGTCATGATCGTTAGCTGTCCGGTGACTGCGCGTTAACGCAAGCACGTAGATGGCCTCTAATAGATTGGTCTTGCCCTGTGCATTTTCGCCGAGGAGGACGTTAATCCCCCGACCCAGCCGAATATCGGCCTCGGGATAATTCCGAAAATGCTGCAGCTGCAACTCTTGCAAATACATTATTCACCCTGCTTTGAGCGTATAAAAAATAATCCTGCCTCAGGTACTGCCACTGTATCGCCAGGATACAGCTTGCGGCCCCGCCGGTTATCCGGTTCGTCATTGATATTTACCGTATTTTCCCGTAAATACCATTTGGCTTGGCCACCAGTGCTGATGACGGATTCTTCTTTGAGTAACTGGCCTAAAGTAATGTAGGGCGTGTCAATGAAAACGTCTTTTTTCACAATTTCACCCCTTAATATTCTTCTCTTATATTATACCGCTTTTTAGGGAAAAGTACAGACGATCACCTTGATTTTTGCGTTCTGAGGCTATCTGGGGTGTTTTTGATATTTTTGGTAAAAAGACGGTAAATTTGCTCAGATTCGAAAATAGCGGTCTTTTAGCGAATTATTTGTTTTTTAGCCGTTTAGACGACCCACAACGGTGATCTGCGTTCTAAGTCCGGTTATTTGCGCACGCATTTTCTACAAAATGGCCTAAATTGCCCGTCATTTTCCCCCGTTTTCATAACCAGACCAGTGACCAGATTGCAAAAAAAGTGTTGCCCCAAGGGACAACACTTTGTGGTACTTAACTTTAGAACGTTCGAACCGGCGTAATCAGTTGAATAAAGTTGCTGGTATCTTCGGTTGGCACCAAGGTAAATGGCCGCAATGCGGAGGTAAAGGCCACGCGGATCGTGGTTTGACCAAACGATCTGAGGGCATCCTTCATGTAGTCGGGGTTAAAGGAAATCTCGAGATCTTCCCCCGTTAATTCCTTGGGATCCAAGGCTTCTTCAACATTCCCGACATCCGGCGAGTTACTGAAGATCGTGACGTGGTTTTCGGCTGGCGTCAAGGTCAGCTTAACCACGTTGTTCCGTGATTCGTGAGATAACAGCGAAGCCCGTTCGACGGCCGCCAATAATTCTGGCGCTTCGAATTCGACCGTTGTGGAGGCTTCCTTAGGAATCAACCGCGACGTATCGGGGTAATTGCCTTCCAGTAAACGCGAATAGAACGACGTGTCACCTAATAAGAAGAGAACTTGGTTTTCGGAGAACTGCATCTTGACGTTACTGTCATCATCACCGATCATCCGGGACAATTCGGTCAAACTCTTCCCCGGAATGATCACATCGAACGCCGCGTCGGTAGTTTCTGGCAATTCGATCTGCCGTTGTGACAGCCGATGACTATCCGTGGCCACAGCTAAGAATTGGTTATTGGCCAAGACGAAGTGCACCCCGGTTAAGATCGGCCGGCTTTCTTGATTAGACACGGCAATAACCGTTTGGCCAATCAATTCCTTGAAAACGGCACCGGAAAGCACAACGGAATCAGCTGCGTCGATTTCTGGTAAGTGTGGATAGTTGTTCGCGTCCTGCCCATTGATGTTGAAGGCCGCAGAACCAGAGGTGATTTCAGTTTGAAAACCCTCTTTAACCGTGAGCGTCATCGTTTGTTCTGGTAACCGCTTGACGATTTCACTGAAGAAGCGAGCCGTCAGAACAATGGCTCCTGGTTCGTCAATGGTTAAGCCAATATCAGGATCGTCCGCTCTAATCAGGGTTTCAATCGAGATATCAGCATTTGATCCAGTTAAAAGTAACCCAGCGTCACTGGCAACGATCTTGAGTCCCGTCAAAATGGGAATCGTCGTTTTGGAAGAAATAGCACGGGAAACGTTATTCAGTTCTTTTATGAAGGCTGCCCGGTTAATCGTAAATTTCATTAGTGATGACACTCCTTTACTTGATGCGTAATTTACTTAATTAAAAGAAAAAAGATAGAAGAAGTAGTAGCGCGGTGGGTAATGTGGATAACTTTGGGAAACTATGAGTAGTAGGCACTTTTCCACCTGTGGATAACTTGTGGAAAACTCGAGGAGTTATTCTTTTTTGTCCACACACGTTGTGGTGTTCTTTTTTAATCATACCGCAGTTGGGCCCAAAAAACCGCCTCGGACACCCCTACTCAGAGGTCCCCGGAGACGGCCAAGGACTAGCGCCGTAATTCTTCTTTTAAATCGTCAATATCTTTTTGCAGTTCAGGATCCGTCTTTAGTGCGTCTCCGATCTTATCGTAGGCGTGAATGACCGTGGTGTGGTCCTTACCGCCAAATTCATTCCCAATCCGTGGTAACGAGGCATCCGTTAGTTCACGCGAGAGGTACATGGCAATCTGGCGCGGCGTCACGATGGATTTCTTACGTTTCTTCCCCTTTAAATCCTTCATTGAAATGTGGAAGTAACTGGCTACCCGGTCTTGAATGACCGGAATGGTAATAGCATCGTTGGCATTTGCCAGGTTGAGACTCTTCAAAGCCTCGGCAGCCAGATCAGTCGTGATCGGCTTATGCGTCAGGTTATGATAGGCCTGAACGCGGGACAGCGCGCCCTCTAATTCTCGGACGTTGGAGTCGATCTGACCGGCGATATAGCTGAGCGTATCATCCGGGGCATCGATCTGATCGGCATCGACTTTATTACGGAGAATGGCGATCCGCGTTTCCAAGTCGGGCGGTGTGATATCGACGGACAACCCCCAGGCGAACCGAGAGACTAAGCGGTCTTGGAGCTTCGGAATCTCATTAGGTAATCGGTCGGAAGTCAAAACGATCTGGTGGCCGTCGTCATATAAGGAGTTAAAAGTATGGAAGAATTCTTCCTGGGTCGAATCCTTATTGGCAAAGAACTGGATATCGTCAACCATTAAGAGGTCGACGTCACGATACTCTTGGCGAAATTGTTCCTGTGTCCGCGTGCGAATTGAATTAATGAAGTCATTGGTGAAGGCTTCACTGGTGACGTACTTCACCTTAGTATCCGGGTGATCCTCCAACATCTTGTTCCCAATGGCGTGCATCAAGTGGGTCTTACCCAGACCGACACCCCCATAGAAGAAGAGTGGATTGTACATGACACCCGGTTCCTCAGAAACGACTAAGGCCGCTGCGTGGGCCATCTGGTTCCCTTTTCCAATCACGAAGGTATCGAATGTATAGCGTGGGTTCAACGCATTTTCCTTCATAAAAGTGGGCGTTGCGTCGGGAGCATCGGCAATACCGGTTTCCTCCGTGACCACGCCATTCCCCGTTTTACTGCGGGAGACCTCTGGTTGAAGTTCACTCTTGGTGACGAGAATAGGTTGAATATCTTCATGTGTGACCTGGTAGGCGTATTCGATGACTTGTTGATCGAGATGGCGCCGAGTCCAGTAGTCACGGTGTAGGGGTGAGAGAAGTTCCAACGTTAGTTTGTTACCGACGAGGGAAATTGGCTTAGCTGCTTCGATCCAGGTCGCATACGTTGCCGGATCAAGGTTTTGCTTGAGTAATTTTGTAATATCAGCCCACAAAGTTAACATATCTGGCACTGATGTAGCCCCCCTAAATTTAAGATTATGGTAATCGTGGGTTTGGACGGACGGTGCCCAAACGAAAACGTAAGTCCAGTGTAGCATGAAGAAAAAAAGTTTTCCACAGGGTATTGGACGCTGTGCATAATTGTTTCACAGGGAGTTAATAAAGTTATCCACAGATAGGGTGAAACTTGTGGATAATAAATGCTATTTTAAGTTGTCCACAGATGGATGTGGACTCCAGATGGCTTAAGAATAAGTGTTTCACAAGTTATCCACAGAAATAACAGGAATGCTTTTTTAAAAATAAACAGGCTGTGGATTGGTGGATAACCTGGTGGGAAAGCCCGGCATAACTTTTTCTGAATCTACAAGTTATCCACAGTCAAAGTGCATGAAACAAATTTATCCGGGGACAACTTTTTCTGGATATTTTCAACTAACGGTTTCATTCGTTCGAAATTTATGCTAATATGTTCAGGAAATGCATTTAGTATTTGTCTGGAATTACCCAGATGAAAAAAATTCAAAAATTTCAAGGAGGTGTCACGATGAAGCGCACTTACCAACCAAAGAAACGTCACCGTTCACGTGTACACGGCTTCCGCAAGCGCATGAGCACTAGCAATGGCCGTCAAGTATTAGCACGTCGTCGTCAAAAGGGACGTAAAGTATTGTCTGCATAGGCCGCTGACTGTCAGTGGTCTTTTTATTTTATCTGCGAGGAGACTGGGACCCCAATCCCTCGCGGCCTGTTCATATATGAGAATTTTGGAGATGCACCATGCGAAAATCTTACCGCATTAAGAAAGAAGCGGAATTTCAGCAGGTCTTTGAAACCAGAAATTCAGTCGCTAACCGGCAATTTGTGGTGTATTCAATGGAGAAGCCGGATCAACCGCATTTTCGGGTTGGGATTTCGGTCGGGAAGAAGATTGGAAACGCCGTTCATCGTAATTGGGTGAAACGGCGGATTCGGCAGAGTTTACTCGAGCTGAAGCCACACCTCAAGCAGGATGTGGATTTCCTAGTTATCGCGCGTCCGCGTGCCGATGGCATCTCGATGCCCGATGCGAAGAGCAGCCTGATCCATGTCCTGAAGCTGGCAAAACTGCTGGATTCCAACTATAGTGAGGAATAAACGTGAAAAACGTGAAAAAGTACAAACGTACCCTACTGATGCTTGGCATTGTGGGTTTGACTTTAATCCTTTCCGCTTGTAGCAATAAGCCAATCACGAACCAAAGTACCGGGATCTGGGACGGGTTAATCGTCCTGAACTTCTCGCGTGCAATCATCTGGTTGGCGCATTTCTTCGGTGGAAATTATGGTGTTGGTATTATCATCTTTACCATTATCATCCGGATTATTTTACTACCTCTGATGGTTTTCCAAACGCGCAGCATGCGGAAGACCCAGGAGATTCAACCCCAATTAAAGGCTTTACAGAAGAAATACTCGTCACGAGATCGAGCAACGATGCAGAAGATGCAGACGGAACAGCAAAAGCTGTATTCGGAAGCCGGCATTAATCCCTTAATGGGATGTCTACCAGCGGTGGTACAACTCCCCATCATTTGGGCCTTGTACCAAGCTATTTGGCGGACAGCCGTTCTGCGGTCCGGAACCTTCTTGTGGTTACAATTGGGCCACAAGGACCCGTACTTCATTCTGCCACTGTTGGCGGCATTTGCCACGTTCCTGAGTTCGTGGTTAACCACCAAGTCGGCACCGGAGACGAGTTCCATGAATACGATGATGATTATCGGGATGCCCGTGGTGGTCTTCTTTACCGCCTTAAACGTGGCCTCGTCACTGTCATTGTACTGGACCGTGTCCTATGTATTCCAAGTCGGTCAAACGCTGTTGTTACAAAACCCATGGAAGATTCAAGCCGAACGTGATGAAAAGGCCAAAGAAAAAGCCAATCACGAGCGTGCTATGAAGAAGGCCGTGCGTCGCGCTAAACAGAGTCGCCGCAAGTAAATCAAGCTAAATAAATGCATTTTAGGCCGTCCCGCAATGGTGGGGCGGTTTTTTCTATCTGGGCACCGTGTGACGGCTGATAAGTTGACGCGGAAAGTTCTATGGTATACTGAAAAATGACTGAAAGCATATTGGAGGAATGGACGACATGACAATCTTTACGGGGAAAACGGAAGAGGCGGCGATTCAGGCAGGATTGACCGCCCTGAATTGTCGGTTGGACCAAGTGACAACCCGAGTGGTCACGACGCCACGTAAGGGTTGGCTGGGAATCGGCCAGAGAGACGCAATGGTAGACGTGGCTTTAAAGCCCGTTGAACCTAGTGAAACGCCTAAAATGGCGCCTAAAAAACAGGCGGTTGTGCCAGTTCAGCCGCTGATGCCTGCAACTAAGCCGGTAGCGGTCGTGGCTGACACCCCTAAGGCGGCTGAGCCCGCTCAACCGACGCAACCGGAAACAACGCCAGAGGAACGACGAGAACGTCGCGAGGCGGCCATTGAGGACGTTCAGGACTATCTGGCAACGATTGTCGATCAACTGGGGATTGATGCCACGTTGGATGTGGCGTCGACCGCACGGCGGCAGGTTAAGTTAGCCTTTACCACGGAGAAAGAGGGGTTGCTGATCGGAAAACATGGTCGGACCATCAACGCGTTGCAGAGTTTGGCGCAGCTATTCTTGAACCATCATGGGGCCGCTCACGTCATGGTTGAATTGGATGTTGCCGGTTATCGTGAACGGCGAGCAGCCACGTTGAACCGGTTGGCCGAGAGCACGGCGCGTGAGGTTGTGGCGACCGGAAAGCCGATCTATTTGGACCCGATGCCGGCTTTTGAACGCAAGCAGATCCACGCAGTTTTAGCGAAGAATCGCTACGTCACCACCTACTCGGCAGGGAGAGAACCCCACCGGGCCGTGGTGATTGAACCGGACTAAGTTTCGTTTGACAAAAGCGTCTTTACCCCTTATAGTGAAGACAATCATTCTTATCAAGTTTACGATAAAGTAGTGAAAGTACTTTATCCACGCACAGTTAGGTGGCGTGGAGTGGGTGCTTTTTTTTATGGCGTAAAATGATACGCCCGGGGCGTTAGACCGCGTAAACAGGGGTAAGAACCAACTGACAGACTTAAAAGGAGGATGGCTCATGGCAGTCACAACCACAGAATTTGATACGATTGCAGCAATTTCGACCCCACCTGGTGAAGGTGGAATTGCCATCATTCGACTGAGCGGCGAAGAGGTCTTTGATGTCGCCGGCAAGCTCTTTAAGGGGGCCAACCTGCGCAAGGCCGCCAGCCATACCATTCATTATGGCCACATCGTCGATCCTGAGAACGGTGAAGAGGTCGATGAGGTTATGGCGACCGTGATGCGGGCCCCGAAGACCTACACCAAGGAAGATATTATTGAAATCAACTGTCACGGCGGGATCGTGGCGACCAACCGGATCCTTCAGTTGTGCCTGAGCTATGGCGCACGCCTGGCCGAGCCCGGTGAGTATACTAAGCGGGCCTTCTTAAACGGTCGAATTGATTTGACTCAAGCGGAATCCGTAATGGATCTGATCAGAGCCAAGACCGACAAGTCCATGAAGGTTGCCTTAAACCAATTGGATGGGGATCTCTCCCACCTGATTCGCCACCTGCGTCAGGATATTTTGGATGCTCTGGCCCAAGTGGAAGTGAACATTGACTATCCGGAATACGATGATGTTGAGGCCGTGACGACCAAGATGTTATTGGAAAAGTCTAAAGAAGTTCAGCAGCAAGTGAAGACCCTTTTGGCGACGGCCAAACAAGGGAAGGTTCTCCGGGAAGGCCTGGCTACCGCAATTGTGGGGCGGCCAAACGTTGGCAAGAGTAGCCTGTTGAACCACTTGTTGCACGAAGACAAGGCCATCGTGACCGATGTTGCCGGGACCACGCGTGACGTGATCGAGGAATACGTTAATGTTAAGGGTGTCCCGTTGAAACTGATTGATACCGCGGGGATTCGCGACACCACCGATAAGGTTGAGAAGATTGGGGTGGAACGGTCACGCAAGGCGATTAATACCGCTGATTTGGTGATGCTGGTGTTAAATGCTAGCGAACCACTGACCGCCGAGGATGAAGCGTTACTGAAGGCCACGGCCGACACGCAGCGGATTCTGATTTTAAACAAGACCGATTTGCCGCAGAAGCTCGACTTGGACGCCGTCAAACAGGCGGCCAATGGGAGTCCCATCATTGAGACCTCAATCTTGCAACGAGCCGGTTTAGATAAACTGGAAACGACGATCGCACACCTCTTCTTCGACGAAGGGATCGAGTCAAGCTCGCACTCGGTTATGGTCACCAATGCCCGACACATTGGGTTGTTACACCAGACGAGTGATGCCTTGGATGACGTCCAGAGTGGCATTGCCGCGGGGATGCCCGTGGACCTGGTCCAAATCGACATGACGCGGGCCTGGGATCTGCTGGGTGAAATTACCGGGGATAGCTACCAAGACGAGTTACTCGATCAATTATTTAGTCAATTCTGTTTAGGAAAATAACGCATAAACCGTTTGGCCGCGGGCAGTTCCGTGACCCGACATGGAGGGAAAGAAACCATGACTGAAGTAAAAGAATATCCCGGCCAGGACTACGACGTCATCGTCGTGGGTGCCGGTCATGCCGGTAGCGAAGCGGCCTTAGCCGCCGCCCGGATGGGAAACAAGACACTCCTCATGACGATCAACCTGGACATGGTGGCATTTATGCCATGTAATCCATCGGTTGGGGGTCCCGCAAAGGGGATCGTTGTTCGCGAAATCGACGCCTTGGGTGGCGAAATGGGCCGCAACATCGACAAGACCTACGTGCAGATGCGGATGTTAAACACGGGTAAGGGACCGGCTGTCCGGGCCCTTCGTGCCCAGGCCGATAAGCACGCCTACCACGCGGAAATGAAGCATACGATCGAACGCGAACCCAACCTGACGTTGCGTCAGGGAATCGTTGATGATCTCATCGTTGAAGATGGCGCCTGCAAAGGGGTTATCACGAACACTGGGGCCCGCTACGCCGCTAAGGCCGTGGTGATTGCTGCTGGGACCGCTGCTCGCGGGAAGATTATTATTGGGGAATTGATGTACTCATCTGGCCCTAATAATTCTCAACCAGCCAACAAGCTGACGGCCAACCTGCCAAAGTATGGGTTTGACCTCGAGCGGTTTAAGACCGGGACCCCACCACGAGTGGACGGGAACACCATCCACTATGATGAGACCGAGGAACAGCCTGGGGATGCAGAGCCGAACCACTTTAGCTTTACGACCCCCGATAGCGACTACCTGGCCTTGAAAAACCAGCTTTCTTGCTGGTTAACCTACACGAATGAAACGACCCACAAGATTATCCGGGAAAACCTTGACCGCGCGCCGATGTTTACCGGGGTCATCGAAGGGGTGGGCCCACGTTACTGCCCATCGATCGAAGACAAGATCGTTCGTTTTGCCGACAAGCCACGCCACCAACTCTTCTTGGAGCCAGAAGGCCGCAAGACTGATGAATGGTACGTTCAGGGACTTTCAACGTCGATGCCAGAAGAAGTGCAACAGAAGATTTTGCACTCCATCCAAGGTCTTGAAGATGCTCAAATGATGCGTCCGGGCTATGCCATCGAATACGATGTGGTTTCGCCTTACCAATTACGGCCAACGTTAGAAACCAAGCCACTGAAGAACCTCTTCACGGCAGGGCAAACCAACGGAACGTCAGGATACGAAGAAGCAGCGGGTCAAGGTCTGCTGGCGGGAATCAACGCCGGTTTACGGGCCTTAGGCAAGCCTGGTTTTACGTTGAAGCGTTCGGATGCCTACATTGGGGTTATGGTAGACGATTTGGTTACCAAGGGAACCAAGGAACCTTACCGGTTGTTGACCAGCCGGGCCGAATACCGGTTGATCTTACGGCACGATAACGCGGATCTGCGGCTGACCGCCAAGGGCCACGAGTTGGGCCTGATCAGCGATGACCGTTATGAAGCCTTCTTGGCTAAGAAGGCGGCAATTCGTGCTGAACTAGATCGGTTAAATAGTATCCGGATCAAGCCTAACGAGGCCATCAATGCCTTCGTTGAATCTCACGGTGACAAGCCGTTGCAAGACGGTGTGTTGGCGGCAGCATTCTTGCGTCGGCCATACGTGGACTACCAGACCTTGCTCGACTTCATTCCGGCGCCAGAACAACCCCTGGATCGTCACATTGTCGAAGAGATTGAGATCTCGTTGAAGTATGCCGGCTATATCAAGAAGGCCGAGGCCAACGTGGCGAAATTGAAGCGGATGGAAGCCAAGGCAATTCCCGAAAACATCGATTACGATGCTATCGATGGCTTGGCAACGGAAGCGCACCAGAAACTCAAAAAGATTCAACCTGAGACGTTGGCCCAGGCCAGCCGAATCAGTGGGGTTAACCCTGCCGATATCGCTATCCTGAGTGTTTACGTTGAACAGGGCAAGATTGCGAAAGTGAAGTAGAAAAATTAAAGAGGTGTCCTCACGGTGTTGATCACCGGGGAACACCTCTTTTTAATTATTAATAATTAATTTTTAAAAGATAAATAATTACTAGGGACAGTTGGCCTACCAACATAGTGATGGTTGCGTAGTTATTCGATAGTTAATAATTAGAACACGTAATCTTTACATATTCTTTGCAGCAACAATACGTGGTCTTGTTAATCTTGAAGATGAGATGAGACAAGCGGAACGCCGAATACGGTCGCTGGAAATTGCCGGCCTCGGGATAAGGGAGTCTTGAACGTGCAAACGATTCTGTTAGGTCTGGGTATTGGGTTGGCCTTAGTGAGTCTGTGGTGGCATCGCCGACTGTTAAAACGCGTCCAATCGGCCAATGGATGGCGGTTGAGTCGCCATCAGATCATGTGCCATAGTTTTCTCTACCTCGGGTTGGCTTATGCTGCGATTGCGGTCAGCCAACCGGCTTGGACGAACCAGCGGGTGGTTTGGTTGTTGCTATTAGTGGATCTGTTATCAGGTGTCGTGGCTTTACGGATTCAGCGACGCCGTCAGCTTTCAGGGGACCAGCAACTGTGGTGGCGCCGACAGACCCAGTACCTGTTATTGAGCCAGTTATTGTTGGCAATTGTTTTGGCCGGAATTTTGGCAGAGTTAGCCGGATAATTAGAGGGGGAGCAAGCATGAAGCGTTATTCACCAACAGCGGCCCAACGGGCTTTGATGGAGATTTTAGCTGAGGTCCGCGATGGCCGAGAAACGGTGGTCGTGACGCCAACAGATGGGCATGAGGCGGATTCGATCGTTCTTATCACCAAGCAGGATTGGGATGTTTTACAAGCCGCCAAGGCGCAGGACCTCGAGGCGTACTTGGGCGAGGTAAAGTGGGGCTAATTGTTCCATAAAAGATGCTCGGCCGCCGTATAAGAGGCCACTTCGTAGGTTGGTAAGATACCAGCGGGATTGGCGTCGTGGTGCGGATTGTACCAGATGCTATCCAAGTGGCTGTTCAGGGCACCCTGAATATCTGAGGCAAGATGATCACCGATCATGATGGTATTGTCCGAGGTCATGTCTGGGTAGGTGGCAAAGATAGCCGCAAAGAAGGCCGGATCGGGTTTATCGACCCCGAGGTCTTGTGAGATGAAGAAGCGATCGAAGTAGCCAGCGATACCGGAGCCCTCGAGCCGATTGAGCTGGATGGTTTTGGTTCCGTTGGTCCCGGCGATTAAGGTGAACTGCCGGTTTTGAAGAGTATTCAGAAAGTCTCGGGCGCCCGGGAGAACGTAGAAATTATGGTCGAGCATAGCGTGATAACGACGCTCAAGTGCCACACCATCGACCTGAATTCCAAGGGCACCGAAGGCCTTGGCAAAGCGGGTATTCAGTAAGGGCTCCCGCGGGGCCCCCTGTTCGATCTGTTGCCAGACGGTTGTATTGATGGCTTGATAGATCTGTAGCCCGTGAGCGATATCGGTGACACCCTGTTCAGTGAGTAAGGTGGTGACCCCTTCGATTTCGCCGCGTGTGAAGTCGAGGAGCGTATCGTCAAGATCAAGAATGATGTATTTTCTCATGGATAGGAGAACCCCTTCGTGGTTTTTATAAAGTTTACCACGAATGCGCGATTACCACCGCGATTACGGCTGAAGGGTGAAAAATCTTGGGGAGGTGTGGGTATGAGCCGCAAGCAAGCCTATTTGTTGAATGCGGGGCTGTTTTTCCTAGCGGGGCTAATCCTCTTTCTTCGACCGAATCGTGATCTGGTTCTGGGGAGCATCTCGTTGGTCTTGGGGGGTGTGATGGTGCTTCTGGCCCTGATGAGCGATCAAACGAAACCTTGATCCGCTAGATTTGGGATTAAAAAAAGCCCGGTTGTCCAACTGACAACCGGGCTAAGACCATTAGTGGTAATCGGCCGAGCCTAAAACGAAGGCCCGGAAGAAAGATGCGAGTAGAAAAACGACTTGAAGGACCAAATCAATCCGATTCAACGGATGCGTGTCGCTAGTATCCTCGAACACGTTGAAGTGCATCATCGTCGTGATCAGGGAACTAAAGCATAAGAAGGCAACGATTATTCGGTCACTGACGGTAAACATCAGTAGCAACAGAACGACTGTGATAATTGGCACGAAAATCTTTGCAACGTTCAAAGGGTAACGTGTGGTAGTCATTAGGTTCACCTCGTTTGAATTAAATGAGAATATGAGAATTTAATTATATCTTGGCTTTATGATACCAGAAAATGCCCGCCAGTGGGGGTCTAAATTACTCGAATTGTAAAACGACCGATCGGACTAAAAAAGGTGACGCTCATCAAGCGGAAATTGATGGGCATCACCAGTGATGGCTAACGTTTATTTTTGGACATAGCGACCGCAAATCCAGCCGATCACGGCGCCAATTAATGCAGGGAAAACCCAGCCGAAGCCTTGGCTGGCTAAGGGGAGGTAGCCATTAAGTGTCAATAATGGTCGACACCAAGCGCTAGTTTGGATGGCCGTTGGTAGCGCTGTGAGTCCGGCGAAGATAGCTGGAATAAGGGTGAAGAGCATCGCAGTGCCGAAGAGCCAACGAGATGTCCCAATCAGTGGGGATAAGACCGCTAACAGGATTAGGACGATGGCCAAGGGATATAGGAAGAGCAGGATCGGTGTCGAAGCGGCAATCAGCTTGGTGAGTCCCACATTGGCAAAAAGACAAGGGAGTACACTGGCGATGCCAATGAGTACGGCATAGGGGATGCGGGGGAAGAGCGCGTGGCCCGCATCACCGAAGGCCGAAATGAGGCCAATGGCGGTCTTCAAACATGCGATAATCACAATCAATGCCAGTAGACCGGTTCCCCAAGTACCAAAATAGTAGTTGGCAATCTGAGCCAGGGTGATTCCCCCGTTGGCGGCCAGTGGAAAGTGTCCCAGGCTCATGGTACCCATGAGGGCTAGTAAGGTGTAGATGACGCCCATGAGGGCAATGCTGATGGTTCCAGCTTTGATCACGTCCTTGGCAATTTGACCGGGTTCGGTGACGCCTAGGTCGCGAATGCTATCGATCACCACGATACCAAACGCTAGTGATGCTAAGGCGTCCATGGTGTTGTAGCCTTCCATGAACCCACTTAGAATGGGAGCATGAACGTAACGCCCGCGGACCGGAATGCCCGCCAGACCGCCCATGGGTTTCAGGAAGGCTGCGAGCATCAGTGCACCTAGGAGAACAAGAAATAACGGTGTGAGCCATTTGCCCACGTAGGTCATCAGTTTGCCGGGTCGGCGGGCTAGCCACCAAGCAAGGGCAAAGAAGGCGACTGAGAAGAGGCCTAAGGCGAGTGGCTGATGGTGCGGGGCGATAAAGGGCACGAGGCCGATTTGAAACGATGTCGTGGCCAGCCGAGGGAGGGCGAAGAATGGTCCCACGGTCAGGTAGAGCAGGATCGTAAACAGGTAGGCAAACGGGCGATTGACCTTCGTTGCGAGATCAAAGACGCCTTCGCTGTGAGTGAGTCCGATCCCAGTGACTCCCAGCAGGGGAATTCCAATTCCGGCGAGTAGCAGGCCCACGGCTGCCCAGCCGACGTGGGAACCGGCCTGTTGTCCCAAGAAGATTGGAAAAATCAGGTTGCCGGCACCGAAGAACAGTCCGAAGAGCATCATGCCAATGAAGAGCAACTCTCGTCGGTTCAATTGTGTTTTCAAGATGGCATCGCAACTTTCTTAAAGTTAAATTTCAGATTTTAGCACCCGGTAAGCATACCAAAAAAGAGTTCCGGACAAAAGCCCGAAACTCGAGATCGTTTGATTATTTATCGGCAACAGTGAAACGAGTTTGATGATGTTGTGGTTGCTCGATTTCATCGAGAATGGTCACAGCCATGGTCCCGGTCGAAGTCCCGGATTCTTGCTTCGCATTGAAGAGTAAGTTATCCGTACCCAGTAAGGCTGGCACGGCATCTCCAGGGTGGAAGTTAGCTGCGGGTAAAATCCCTACCCAGTTAACGTTATCGACATCGCGCAAGAAGTTAAGTTCCTTCAATTGACTTTGAGGGATACGGATGAAGCTTGTAGCGTTCGGATCCTTGGCGATATCATCAACGAACAGATGGTGGTCATCCCCGGTTTTGAGGCTACCGGCGCCTAGGATGAAGACTAGGCGAGGACTGGTCGTTTCACGGAGCTGTGCAACCAGCTGTGCCGCTAAATCGACGTGTTGGAAGGCAAGACTAGGTGCAGTGGCAAAGGCATCGATCACGACGTCTGTTGCTTGAAGATCCGCGGGGGTTAAGGTAAAGGCGTCCTGAACGCGGGTGGTTAAAGCGGGGTTGTCAATTGGTAACTTAGCTAATTTTTCCTCGGAACGTGCCAAGGCTGTGACCTGGTGGCCGCGCCGCAAAGCTTCAGTGACCAAGGCACTACCAGCCATTCCGGTGGCGCCAATAATGGTGATTTTCATAGATAGTTTCCTCCCTTATTCATTGCAATGCGATCAGTATAGCGGTTTTTAAGTGGACTGCCAATTAATATGGTTCGCAATGGTGGTCTATGGTAGAGTTAGAGCAAAGAAATGGGAGGCCTGTCGGATGAAAGATGTGGTACAAGGACAATTGGTTCATTTAACGGAAATGCGTGATGGGGATGCGGAGTGGCTGCAAGATACGCAATGGGAGCCGGGATTACTGCGAAATCTGTCTGCGGATGCCTTTCACCCATGGACGGCCGCAGAGTACGCTGAGTTGGCGGCTGAACCCGACCGCGATGATAAGTTCTTTTTCATGGTACGGGCGAACGCCGACGATGGCTTGTTGGGCTGGGTCATCCTTGACGATGTTCAATTCAAAAATCGGCGAGCCGACCTGGGGATTGCCTTGCCAGTCGCCAGCGATCGTGGTCAAGGCTTTGGAACCGATACGTTGGATACCATTCTGTCATTTGCGTTTAACGAGTTGGGTCTCCATAAGGTAACATTAAACGTCAACGCCAATAATTTACCAGCGATTCACGCCTATGCTGCGGTGGGCTTTGTCCGCGAAGGCATCAATCGAGAGGCTGTTTTTCAAGATGGTCAGTGGCTGGATCTCTACCAGTACGGCATCCTGGCTGATGAGTGGTGGCAACGACAACAATAAGAGAACCCTTGCAGACTTCAATCTGCGAGGGCTTTTAATTGAGTTTTCATACATAGCAGATGATTAATCGTGTGCCGATAGGCTAATTGACTAAACGGTCCTTCCACTAAATAGGGATTAGCGTATAATAATAAACGTAGCAAAAACTTAATAAATTAGTAGGGTATTGGGTAGCAACTGTTTGACTATTTGCCTTTTTATAGCACATATAATCTAACGTTGATTAGTCTGTTTGGTCGAGCTAGTGTGGAAGGATCACGGGTTGTGAGCTATGGCCATTTCTAGGTCCTAATACCCCACTCTGAGGAGTGAACTCTATTGAAGACTTGTCCGAACTGTCATCAACCGGTGGCGCCCGAGAGTACTTTCTGTGAGAATTGCGGTTTTGATTTGCGGACGACCCCGGTTACGCCGCCCACCGAGACGCGTCGAGGAAGACGGCACCGTAAAAATGGTCAGTCCGCCACACCGAGGAAAAAGAACCCTAAATGGCTCAGTCGTGGGATCTGGTGTATTTTAGCTGTTGCTGCAATTGTGGTCATTGTACTGGCTGGATCTTTCTATAATAAACAAGCTGGTAAGGAGAAGCAGATTGCGACGATTACGGATTATATTACGGATAATCAGAGCAACGATTTCGCCAAAAAGATGGTTAGTGACAATCCAAACTTAAAAATTGATGGCGACACGGTGCAGCCCTTCTTTAATTACGCGCGGAAGCATCCCAAGTATGTGAAGGCTATGAAGGCGGATCTGCAAAAGTCAGGCGAGACTCGGGATCACACCTTTAAGTTGGAAAAAGCTGGCCATAACTTCTTGGTTTTTCCAGTTTATAAGTTACAAGTGACGACCATGCATCCAGTCTTGACGAGTAATGTGGCCAATGCAACGTTGTTAGCCAATGGGAAGGCGCTGGTAACCACTAAGAATGATCACTATTCTTATAAAGCGGGTCCGTTGTTCCCTGGCCAATATACGTTTAAATTGTCAGGCGGCCGTGTTCACAAAAGTGCAACAACCGATTTAGTGGCGGGTAATACGGTCAATAAACATATTGACTTGATTGTTCAAGCGACGAAGGATGGTCATGACGTGGTAAATGAGAATGAAGATGAGTCAACGGTAACTGACGCGACTGGCGGTAAGGTTGAGGATAATACGACTAGTGATAACGACTCGGCTTCTAGTGACAGTTACGCTGACTTATCGCTCGAAGCCCAAGCCGCACTGGATGAACTGAGTGAAAATGGTGATCTGGATACGGACGACTACACTTACAAAGAATCGACACCACAGGCGCATGTGACTGAGATCAAGCTGTACGACGCCGATTCCGGCGACCATGACAGCACTTATCGTTATGATGATGTCCATGATATTTTGGCCGAATATGACACCTCTAAGGGGAAATTTGAAGAAGTCGACTTCGATGATTAAGGGAAGGAAGGTTTTCTAATGAAGCAAACGTATTATCGTATCTGTTCCAAATGTGGGAACCCCAATGCGGTGGATGCTAACTTCTGTTTAAAGTGCGGCACGACGCTATCTTCGGCCGACGAATACACACTGATTCCCCATGCAGCTGATCAGACATTTCCGCTGGTTGATTTGGCGTTGACACCGGATGAGGTGGCGCAAACTAAGAATTTCAAGATTACAGCAGATCGTGATATCCCGGCTGGCTACCGGTCGGCAGGGTTAATCTTCGCGGAAAGTGCGGTTACGCCGCGAGCCGGTACCAAGGCAGCTTGGGAAGACCTCATGAAACACGTTTACTGCTTGTTACTGGCCAAAGGATATGCGGGTGTGACGCGGGTTTCCATTCAGCCGGAACCGATGCAACCCAGTCAACTTTGTCTGTATGGCGAAGCTTTAATTGTTGATACTCAACATTAGTATTGGAGGATTTCATGATGCATTTGACTAACTATGCCGCACCAGCTAATAACCAACCTGGCGGTGCCACGACAAATTTCTGTCCTAACTGTGGGCAACCAGTCTCGGCCACTGATATGTTTTGCGAAAACTGTGGGTACAATCTCCAGCTGGATCAGAGTGACCCAGGACAATCACGACCGGATCAACGGGGTGTCCAGCCACAGCAACCTCAGTCTCAACAGGTAGCGCCGCAACAACGACCCGGTCGTGCACCGCGACAGCCGTGGTCTAAGAATAAAAAGCGAATTTGGTGGAGTGCGGGTGTTGCGGCCGCTGCGCTGATCGGCTTCTTCGTTTGGGGTAGCCAGCATTATTCACGCGCTGCAACCTTGAACCGGACAATTGATGATATCAAGAGTGGCAAACATCTGACGGCGGACTTCAGTAGTGCCAGTTCAGATCTGACATTAAGCAAGGCAAAATTATTACCGATTAACCGGTACTATAGCGACCATGCGCGAGCCTTAAGCAAATTGAAGGCAGATTTAACGACGAGTGGCCGTAGCACGGATGGCAACTTTGTTTACGAAAAGAAGGGCCATCACCTGCTATTCTTCCCGAATTATCAGATTAGTGTGAGCCCCGTTTATCCAACCGTTACCACGAATCATACGGGTAATGTTATAACGTTAGATAATAAAAAGATCGCGACGGCCACGAGCGATGAGTTTACGAAGAAGCTGCCCGCAATGGTTCCAGGAGAATATCACTTGCAAGCCAAAGGGAAGATTGGTGGTCATAATCTGACGAACAGTAGTGACTATCACATTACGGGGAGCCAAACTTACGATTTGCAGTTGACAACGATCTCGGTGGAATTAGATACGGTTCCAGACTCTTCGATTTACCTGAATGGCAGGAAGATTGGGACGGCGGACAGCTCGGGGACTTATCAGATTAAAAACGAACCGTGGACGTCGGATATGAGTGTCTATGCGGCCTACACATCTAGTGCCGGGAAAGCTACAACCTCAACCGTCAAGTTACATAAGAACGATGATCAAAGCTCGGTCGATTTAGATTTTAAGGACATGATGAGTGAAGATGATGCGGATGATTTCATTTCCAACTTATTTGAAGCGGCTGGAAACCTTGCTCGAAATGGTGATATGAGCGACGCTACTGATGATGATGGTGATGCCATGTCGGACTTCTTTGTGAATGGGGAAAGCAATGCTCATTACACAGACTTGAAAAAGATGGCCAAGGGCTATTACGATAATGATGATCTCGATACGATTGACATGGATACGAGTGTGTCATCTGTCAAACCAGGGCCGAATGGGACCAGCGAAGTGGTCTTTACGGTTGAGTATACCTTTGGATTGACCGACTATGATTACGATCATGTTCAGGATTTCCAATATACCGCAACGATTCAGCCAGCTGGCAATGATAATACGTCACAAAATTATGAACTGGTGAAGTACGGTCATGCGGTTAAGACTGATGACCGCCATGAAGACGAGTAAAGAGAGATACAGTAACGATGACCGATATTAGCTGGTTAATGCTGGTGGGTGGCCAATTGTTAGCTATCTGTAGTCACGCGATAATCGGTTCATTTAACTTAAAAATCGGTTGGCATTAAGCCAGCCGATTTTTTAAGACCAGTTGTTTCACATGAAACATTATTCGGTCCACGGGGAGTCGGTGGTGACGTGACTGTTGAGCTCACGTTGTTCCTGCCGCCGGACGGCCCGTTGATCGTGACGATGGTTGTAACCAGAACAGATGTAGCGTTGTTCGGCGGTTACCGGCGTTATTTCAGGTAAAGGCGTGGTGACGCGCTTGTCGTCAATGACGTAGGTAATAAAGCAGGTGAAGCCAACGAAGCGCTCGCCAGTGGTCAGGTTCTCCCCGACGATTTTGACGAACACCTCAAGGGACCGGGTTCCGGTTCCGGTGACATAGGCCGTCAGAATCATAGAGTCATCGAGATGGAAAGGCCGGAGAAAGCTGACGTGGTCAAATGTGGCCGTCACAACGGTCTTGTGTGTTAGGCGAACAGCGGCCACTGAAGCACTATCGTCAACCAGTGACAGAATTTTGCCACCAAAGACGGACTGGTGCTCGTTTAAATCGGGTTGAAAGACCCGGTGGGTGGTCATAATGAGCGTTGCGTTACAGGATACGGGTTTCCTTGAATCAGCCATAGAATCGGTCACCTCATCTGAATTTAAGTTATGCCTCCAGTGTAACAGACCGCCACGTTACAGGATTATTAATTTTTCGCAATATCTAGACGAACTTGTAGGGGTGGCGGAGCCGATTTGCTATACTTAGCATAATTAAGGATGGAGGGGTGATCGTTTGAATTATCGTGGTGAACCAATGGACCTACTGCCTACTTTTGACGTGGCCCAGACTTATCCGTTACTGGAATGTACGTTGAGTCTGGTGCAGCCAGTTGATGTGGATCGGTTGCAGGCTGCTGTTGTGGCAACTCAGACGGTCGTTCCCCAAGTCCTGGGACGGTATAATTTACGAAAAAATCGGTTTGAAGTGGATGGCTTGGCTAGTGACCAAGTGATTGAAGAATTTACGGCGAGTCATGATCCGGGGCGCGGTCGGCTGGACGTGTTGCATGGCCCCCAATTGAAGATTCAGGTTATCCATCACGGGGACTACGATCAGCTACGGCTGATCATGAGTCGTTTGTTGACGGATGGGGAGGGCTTTAAACACTACCTGTACCTGCTGGCGGCTGCTTATGATGGCGCGGACTTATCAGAATATGTGAATGAACGCAGTAGCCGTCGAATTCTGACGCATTTGCGACGGCCGGATCGTGGCCGCCTTGCCGATCTGGCCTTGGCCAGTCAGAAGGCGATTCCGGAACTCGCGGGGGATGTTCACCATCACCGTGGTGAAGCGCTGATTCCGCGAACCACCAGTAAACGCCTGCGACAACGAGCTCGGCAACAAGGTGTCACGATGAATGCGGTGCTGTTATCGGCGTATGCCTTGGCTCTGTTTGCCCTTACGGGAGAACGTAAGCTCGTCATCCCCTACCAGGTGGACCTTCGCCTTCAGGGGCCAGTGGCGGCCGCTAACGTGGTTCAGGTAGCTAATCTGACTGGTGAGATGCCGATTCCATTAACTGTGAGTGACGGGGATACCTTGGCAACGGTGGCGCAACGAACCCAGCAGACGATTAGTGACCTGCGCCAGTCGCGGGCTTATCTGTCGCCACTGATGGAAGTTAAACGGTTGAGCCGCGCGTTCTCACCGGAAATGATCCGGCGGCTGGCTGCGAAACGTCGTCAGCCGGGGGCGGTCTCGTTTGCCAACTTTGGGCACGTGGATCAGACCCGACTCAACTTTGGCGAGATTGCGGTCACACAGATTTACTTTGCCGGCGCCTACAAAACGATGCCGCATTTCCAGTTAACCGTGAGCGCCTACCATGACGCCTGGACACTAGCCTTTCGAATGTTAGGTTCTGAGCCGGATTATCAACTGGGAATTAAAATTTTAAAGAATATGGTGACTCAGCTGACCCAGTGGGGCCAGGAAAAATAAAAAATTCAGGCTAACCGTTAAGCGAAGCGGTTAGCCTGATTTTGGTTATTTAAGCGTGGTAACTAGTTTGGGATTACTGGTAATGTATCCGCCAGCAACGCGGTAACGTAACGTGCCGCTAACCTTGGTACTCGAGCCGTGGGAGTAGTCCCAACCGAGAATCTTGAACACGTGAGGAGCCTTGCGCGAGTAGTGGTGGTTACGCGTAGTTAGATTGGCATTGGTGTAGCGATTGATGGTTGCCTTGTTTTTGACCTTTGTTGGCAGCTTAACTTTACTAGTCGTGACCAGCCGGCGGTTCGCGGTGATGTAGTGACCATTTGCCAAACGGAAGCGGGTGACGTGCCCCGTTGTGACGACCTGTTTAACTGTTAAGACGGTCCCTTGGGTATAGTGAATCTGCTTCTTAGCAAGCTGGGCGTTGTTGTAACCATTGATCCCTTTGATAGAGATCACGGTAATGTGATCCGGCGCTTTTTGAATAAATTTAGGACTAACAAACGCTGGTTTGGCGGTGATATAGCCGATTTTTCCGTAGGTACTGGACCCGCGGTTGGTGTCTCGGACCTGATACCGGGGATTGCCATTGACGGAAGTTGCGGTTCCAATAATGGTAAAGGTCGGGCGCTTCATCTGTGGTTTCTTCGCGAACCAATGTAACCGGGAAGCGGCCGTGAAATTACGGGTTCGATACAGGCCAATCTTGTGTGTGGCGATCACATAATAGGGTGCCAGATCAACGCCCTGGTCCGGCTCAGTCTCTGGTGCCGATGGGCCTGGTGAGACGGGCGCGATGGTTGGGGTAACAGGTTGCCAGACGTAAGTGATATTGGTTGTGATGCCAGTCCCGCTTCCGGTATAACGACTCAGGAGGTCATCGTTAGAAATATCTTTTTCTCCTTGGGGATCATAGTTGAGATAGCCTTGGGTCGGGTCGTTGTTAATAAAGTCGACCTTGCCGGAACCTACGGCTTGCCAGGTGCCGGTGAAGTCGGCTTGAGGGAGAAAATCGGGAATTAGTTTAGGTGAAACCATGACAGAAGCTGCAAAGTGAGTTTGTGGGCTCAATGTGAGGTTACGTAATTTACTGTTACCGCTAAACATTGAGGCGGTTGTCATTTGCGTAGGTTTTTGAATAGAGGGCGTTACAAGATTAGCTAGATTGGCCGTTTCTAGGGCTGTATCTCCCTGAAAGAGACCTGTACAAGTCGTGATGTTTTGGGTGTTCATTTGGGAGAGATCAACGTACTTTAGTGAGGTGTCTCCGGAAAACATTTGCGTGATGCTATGATCCACCGTGACGTTAAATTCCGGGGCCGTAAAGGTGACTAGACTGGGATTGTTGGCAAACATATACTGAAGTCCGGTATTATCGTTTACAGTAGAGAGGTCAAGATTGTCTAAGCCACTATAAGTCTTGACGTTGGGGAGTCCGGCAAAGAGATAGCTAGCGTAGTTGCCATCGCTAGTTCCTTTAAATCCTAAATGAATGGGACCAGCCAACTTGATCTTGGTAATGGCATCAATCATATCAGTGAAGTCAGTGCCAACCAGATTTGTTTCTGGATGACCGTCTTCGTCAACTGGCAATGACGTTCCACCAGTCATGGTCGAGTTTTTTAGATTTTTAATAAGCTGTCCACTCGTCTCATTGGCGACAGAACTGTTGTCATAGTCGCCTAGAAACCCGCTATTTAGCGTCAGCGTCCCATCCGTTAGGGTCCAGGAAACGGGTGTGCCACTGGCGTTGATACGAGACATACGTCCGGCATAGTCGGGGTCCGTGGCGGCCTTTGCTCGTGGAGGTATGACCACCAAAAGCAAACTGAAGATGCCAAGAATAAGAGTAAGACTTAAGAGAAATGACCGAAGCTTCATTTGTATTTTCATAAATAGCCCCTCAATCTTAATCGTTGTCGGTTAATAATGGCTAAAAAAGCGCTTACACAACTAACCTTAGCATGCCAATTAATCCAGATGCCAGAGATTGTTATGTGGATCACAAATAGAGACTATGGCAGTAGTCAGCTGAAATTTGAGACTGAATTATATTCAAATTTGACTATAATGCCAAATAAAAAACGACCACCAAGCGGTGATCGTTCAGGGAGCCATTTCATAGAATCATTAAACTTCCGGGGTATGTTTTTCCTGGTAGGTGACCAGACCCAAGGCTCCTTCGGAACAAACGAAGAGCATGATAGCCATGGCCGCATAGGATTGACCGGTCAGGCCGACCAATGGGGATGCAAGACCCCCACAGGCGTTCTGTGCCAGGCCAATCACAGCCGAAGCCCCACCGGCATTGCTGGTGGCGCGGTCCATGATGAGGGTTACCGTGAGGGTCAGGAGTGCCCCGATGAGGACGACTAAAATCAGGATGAAGATGCTGACGACCCAGACGTTGGCTGGGAACAGCAACGTTCCTACCAGCAGGGCACTGAATGCTGAGGCCAGTGATAGGAAGAGCGTTACCTGTTGGCGGTTGGTGAAGCGTTTGGCCAGCTGTCCTGGCAGGTTACTGCCGACGACGATCCCCAGGCCGTTAAAGGCATACAGCAGGCTAAACATCTGTGGTGCCATGCCGAAGCCGGTTTGAAAGACGAACGTCGAAGCCGAGATGTAACTGAAGAGGGCCCCGTAGACCAGTCCGGTCGCGAGAATCAACGGCCAGAAGGCGGGTTTGACCACGAGTTGGGCCATCGACGTCAGTGAGGCGTGGAAGCCACCAGTTTGACGCTGGTCAACTGGCAGAGATTCCTTGAGTCCTAGGGCGACAGCCAACGCAATAACCCATCCAATTCCGGCCAGTAACATGAAGATGGCTTGCCAGTCAACGTAGTGAATCATAAAGCCCCCGATAATTGGGGCGATGATGGGGAACACCCCATTCACCGTATTGAGCAGGGCATAGAAGCGGGTCAGCCGTTTCCCCGAGAAGAGGTCGCGGGCCACGGCTCTAGCCATGACCTGGCCGGTTGCCCCGGCTAATCCTTGAATGAAGCGGAGAATAATAAGTAACGTAATCGACTGAATAAAGGCCATAGCCAGCGAGACCAGGCCGAAGATAATAAAGCCCGCAATGAGTGGCCGACGTCGCCCATATTGGTCCGATAAGGGGCCAGCAATCAGTTGGCCTAGTGCTAGGCCAATCAGGCAAGCCGTGATGCTGAGTTGCATGAGCGAGGCACTGGTGGCGAATTGGGTACGCATCTGGGGCAGGGCCGGCAGATAGAGGTCGATCGCCAATGGACCAGTTGCACTGACCGTCCCCAAAAGGAGGGTCAGCCAGAGCTGTCGGCGTCGAGTAAGAGTAGGATTCAAATAAGTCAGCCCTTTCATATAGTCGTGGTTAGTATGTAAGTTGACACGTATGCTTCATTATTGACGGAATTTCGGGAATTTGCAAGGCGGTTCTTACGGTCAGTTGGCAATTCCTTATCAAATGGATTAAATTCGCGGAAAGCAGGGGTATTTTTTCTGGGTAAATGGTAAGATTAGAAGCGACCGCTAAACCGGGAGATGGGACAAAGCCCCGGGGTGGTGTATGATAATAACAAATATAATTTAGTTGAAAATAAGGAGTGCCAGTATGAAAGTCTTTAAGGAAGTTGCCAGTTGGCTCATCCCCATCATCATTGGGTTAGCCATTGCTGGAGCACTGAAAGCATTTGTGTTTACCCGTGTCAGAGTGGATGGGCCTTCGATGGAGCCTAACTTAAACAACAACGAGAAGGTCTTTGCTTTGAAGCAATCCAAGGTGAAGCACCTGAGTGTCATCGTTTTCGATGCTCATGGTGAAGACCCATCGGCCAAGGTCAAGACCAACTATGTTAAGCGGGTGATTGGCTTACCCGGTGACAAGGTTGCCAGCAAGAACGGGTACATTTACGTCAATAACAAGAAGATTAAGCAGTCCTTTATTAGCGATAGCGAACGGACTGCCGGCACTGGAAATTGGACGCTGGCTAGCCTGCAGAAGACCTATCACTGGGGCAGTGGGACCACGGTGGTACCTAAGGGCAAGTACTTTGTCTTAGGGGATCACCGGAGTGTTTCCAACGATTCTCGTTACTGGGGATTTGTGAACAAGGATAAGGTTTTAGGTGTGGTCAAGGTGCCTGTCTGGGCTTCCAGCAAGACGAAGCGGGCTAATGTGAATTCACTAGCTTACTAAATGTAAAACGTTGACGTTCGGAAAATTCCGAGCGCCTTTTTTGTTTTACCACTTTACGTCAAGCCAATGGTGGGGCTAAACTAATCGCGTATAAGCTTTGAAATTTGGAGATGTGTCGTCATTAAAAATTCAATGCAACAACGTTGGTTGGCGCTGATTCTGGGACTAGTGGTCAATGCTTTTGGCAACGGCCTCTCGGTAGCCTCAAATATGGGGACTAGTCCTTGGACGGCGTCTGAGGTTAACTTGAGTCACTGGCTCGGTGGCAGCGTCGGTCTATGGATCGCCATTATTAGTAGTTTAGCGGCGGTTGTCAATCAATTTCTGATTCGTCGTTGGGACCCCCGTCGGTTGTTTGGCGAGATTGGGTTCATTCTTTTCTTTAGTTCGTTCGTGGATCTCTTCGTTGGGCTCTTCGATCGGCTGGGCATCATGCGATTGAATGCGGGGGTTCGCCTGCTACTGGCTCTCACTGGGATCTGTATCTTCTGTACGGCTATTTCGCTTTATCAACGGGCCAACTTGGTGATGCATCCCAACGATGACACCACCAATATTCTTCGATTTCTGTATTGCCATGGGAATGTGGTGAAGGCGCAGCTGTTGAGCTTTACGCCACCCGTAGCGATTATTCTGGTGAGTTGGCTGAATACCCATCAATTGTACGCCGTGAACTGGGGAACGCTGTTTACGTTAATTTTCAACGGCGTTTTGATTGGCCTGGCTGATCGCCTCGTTTGGCCACGGCTTCATCATAATTTTCAGACGAAATCGACGGGGATGACGCCTCATTCAGCAGCTTGACTTTTAAGGACATTTAGAATATGCTTGCGCACGTAATTGGAGAGAGGGAGGTGGTGGCGATGGCTACCACGGAAAATGATTCGGATATTATTAAGTGGCTGTCGATTGCCAATCGCTATACGAGAATTGCATTAGACCGGTGTTTACAGCCATATCGCCTGAATGCCAGTCTGTATTATTATATTTTGAGATTGTACGAGCAACCCCGCCTGACGCAGGACAAGCTGATCAGCATGACTTACCTGAATCCCAGTAACGTGACGCGGGCAATCAACCAACTGGTAAGCTTGGGCTATGTCCGTAAGCGGCAGTCTAAGGCTGACAAACGGATTTATGAGTTGTCGTTGACTAAAAAGGGGGAGCGAATTTACCCCGAAATTTTACGCTTGCGTCAGACGGTGGCGGATGATCTAATGGCGCAGTTCCCCGGGGACCAGCATGACGATCTGGTCGCGGCTGTTCGGCAATTGGCCTTACAAGCCGTGGATAATGAAACGGTCACGGATCAAGATTAAGTTGTGGTATGGAGACTGGGACAACTGTCCGGGTCTCTTTTCTTTTGCGTTTCCCGCTGATCGTAGCGTGTGAAAAAGGCGGGTAACTCCCCGTTGCGTCTGATACCGGAAAGCGGTAGAATGAGTTCATGTTTTATTATGAGATTTTAATGAGATTTCTCATGAAGCAGGAGAGAGGAGTTATTTTATGCCAGAAACGCAAACGAATTATCCTTTAACGGCGACCGAGATTGCGGCCTTACACGCTGATTTACAGGCCCAACCCGCCCACGATGTCATTGGGCGCGCCGTCATTAAAAATGGGGTTTTAGCGGCCGCCGAGGATCCGCAGGCAGTCACTCGGTTAAACCGGACCTTTTCCGTTGAACTTGATACCGGGAAAGTCGCCAACCAGAAACACTCTGGTCGTTGCTGGCTCTTCTCTGTGTTGAACACGATTCGGCACCAATTCGCGGCACAGTACAACGTGAAAGACTTCGAGTTATCTCAGAGTTATCTCTTTTTCTGGGACAAAGTGGAACGGGCCAACATGTTCTACGCCAATATTTTGAAGACGGCTGACCGCCCCCTCGACGATCGTGAGGTGGCTTACTACCTCAGCCGTCCAGACGATGACGGTGGTCAATGGGCCATGGGTGCGGCACTGGTTCAAAAATACGGGGTGGTGCCAACCAGTGTCATGCCGGAATCCTTCAGTGCCAACAATACGGCGGCTTTCGCGGCAGCCTTAAACTTGAAGCTCCGCAAAGACGCCTTACACCTGCGCCAGTTAGTCGCTGATGATGCCAGCGAAGCCGACATCGCGGCCGCACGGCAGGCAGCTTTGAAAGAAGTGTACCGGATGGCGGCCTATGCCTTCGGTGAACCACCGACCACCTTTGATTTAGAGTATAAAGATGACAAGCAGGGCTACCACCGGGTTCCGGGTCTCACGCCTAAGGACTTCTTCGACCAGTACTTCGACGTCGATTTAGATGACTACGTGGTGCTGTCCAACTCACCTGACAAGCCATTTGATCATTTCTACAGCCTGCCTAGCCAGGACAACGTGGTTGGCGGCAAAAACATTACCTTCCTTAACGAGCCAATGGATGTTCTGAAGCGGGCCGCTAGTGCCCAACTCCAAGCCGGAGAAGCTGTGTGGTTTGGGAATGATGTCCTGCAACAGATGAGTCGGGAACGGGGCTTTCTGGATAGCCAGCTCTACCGGACGGCGGAACTCTTCGGAGTGGACCTGAGTCTGAGCAAGGCCGATCGCCTCGCAACCCATGAGGCCGAGGTGACGCACGCGATGACGCTGACCGGGGTTGACCTAGTCAACGATGAAGCAACCCGCTGGAAAGTTGAAAACAGCTGGGGCGAGAAGAATGGCGACAAAGGGTACTTTGTCATGACCGACGAGTGGATGGATGATTTCGTCTACGAGGTAGTCGTGCACAAACGCTTCCTGACCGCTGACCAACAAGCCCTGTTGGCGACAACGCCAGAGGTTCTGCCTGCCTGGGATTCCTTACAATAATAAATGAAGCGATGGCTGCCCAAGTGGTGGTTATCGCTTTTTCTGTGCGGTGTGTCATGTGCTACACTAAAAGGAAAAGAGTAAGAAGGTGACAGGATGGCTCGTGTAACCAATGACACCATTATTAAAACGGCCGAGGAGCTGTTAAAGCGTCACGAGAGGGTGACGCTCGCTACGCTTGCAGAAAAATTAGACATTACCCATCCGGCACTCTATAAGCATTTTAAAAATAAGGACGAGCTTTGGACAGCTGTCTTGACGAAGTGGTTTACCGATGAGGTCCTTAATCGAATTGATGTCGCTCAGAATATCGCAGACCCTAAGGTGGCGTTAAGGGAGTGGCTGTGGCAGTTCGTGACCCTTAAGAAGAAGATCTACCAGCAAGACCCGCGGATGTTTGCCCTAAATACCAAATATATTGATGAACGGCCATTGGTCTTGCGTGAACTCCTGCAAGGCGCCTATGCGCAAATCAACACGATTTTAGGGTGTACTGACCCCACCAATTTAAAGGCCGAGGCGATCATGTCCGCTTTCGCTGTCTTCACGGTGCCGAGTTTTAAAGAAACGTGGAATGAGCCGGACTATGCGCAACGGTTTAACGCTATCTGGCAGTTAATTGAAAAGGGCCTTTAGTCAAGGCGGCAATAAAAAACGGTCAACACCATCTGGTTTTATCCAGAGATGTTGACCGTTTTGAAATTAATTTTTAGGTTTAGACGTCGTGATGGAATGGCCGGTGATGGGCTAATGGCCGAGGTCGGCCGTCGGCGTGGTGGCCAGGACGTAGCTGGTTAAGTTGTTCCAGCTGGAGCTGTTTCGTATGTTCTCGTTCAATTTGGAGTTGCTTCTTGAGTTGACGATTCTTCCAATAACCGTGAATAATTACCGTGGCGGGCAGAACTTCCATGAACAGGGTCGCAGGAATCAGCCAAGGATTCTCAGTCACGAGGGTTTTCATATCATCGTGGTGAGCGGCTAGTGGTTCGGCGACATCCGTGATCAGTCTATGCTTTAACATCAGCAATCACACTCCTTTGACCCATCATAACCCAAAGGCGCGTGCCTGTCAGCCAACCTGTTCCACGTGAAACATCACTAACGTCGGTGCCAGTAACTCAGAAGGTGTAAAATACTGAGAACGGCCGCGATTCCTAGGACAACTGTCTCCAGCATAGGGATGATCCCCAGATGACGGTAGTATTCATAGGCGAGGATGCTCCCCGTAATCAGAACGCCACCGATCCAGGCCAATAGTTTTTGCATCTTAACGGGAACCTCCTTCAATCGTTGTCACGAAAAAAGCCCGGAAATATCCCGGGCTTAACGCTTCATTGACTTACTCAGCAACCTTAACCAACACGGCCTTCGTCACGTCTTCATCGACGTCACGTGCGATGTGGTAGCCAGCAACCTTCAAGTGCGTTGCCTTGTTCTTGCCGGTCAGGGTCTTCTTAACCGTAAACTTTTGCGTCATCGGAATATCCGACAACTTCCCTTTAAAAGAGATTACAGTCTTGTTGCCCTTGGTCTTAAACGTTGTAGCCAGCGTCCCTTCCTTGTTGAGGGCATCGGCCTTCTTAGCCGCGCTGAAAGTCTTGTAGAACTTGTTGACGTTGTAAACGGTAACCTTACCGTTCTTGTTAAACTTATAGGCTTCTAAGCCAGAATTACTCTTGGCGTTGACCGAACCGGTCACATACCAGAGTTGTTTCGACTGGGTTAAGGTAGACTTGACGTCTGCCTTCTTAGTTGTTTTGTTTTTAAAGCTTGCTTGTTGGGTGTTGCCTGAGTCACTACTCTTACTGCTGCAACCCGCCAGGCCAATGGTTAAGATCGCCAATAGACCTAGGGTAGCAGCGAACATCCGGGACTTCTTCATTATCCAATCACCTCATCTAAAAATGATAACAGTTTTCACGGTAACGTACAAATGGCGCCGCTTTATCCACCCATAGTATAGCATGACCGCTGCGGGAAAATGAGCTGTGGGCCGTTAAAAAAACGTTAAGGTTATGGGAATAGCGGCGGGCAATCAGAATAAATTGGGTTGACAGTTATTTCTGAAAAGAGCAGACGAACGTATGTTTTTCTGGTAAAATGTGACAGAGAGTTTGAACGGCATTGAGAGAGGGGATTTAGAAATGAGCAAGCGACATTATCACAGGGGGCGCCGGCGAGGACGGACCTCAATTGTGGCGGCGATCCTATTAATTATCATTGGGGCCATCGGGGGTCTGAGTTCACAAGGGAACCCAACGGCCAAGAAGCTCACCCAGACCGCCAGCGAGGTGGTCACTCAGATTACGGGAGAGTCGAGCAGTCAGTCCAGTCAAAATGGGGGAACCCAGGCGCCTAAGCAGTCCGTGGCGACCAAGAAGTTAGCAGAGCTGAAGTATACGGGGACACAGATCGTGGCGGTTAACCACAATCAACCAACCTTTACGAAGGCCGATCTGTCCCTCAAACAGGGCGCCTGGGCCAAATACGGGGCGCTAGACACCGCTAACCGGGTAACGACGGCTAATGCCATGCTAAGTAAGTCAACGATGCCTACGGCTAAGCGGGAGCCCTTGTACGTCAATCCAACTGGATGGCGAAATAAACCCTACACAGTTAATGGTAAACGGGGCTATCTCTACAATCGGAGCCATTTGATTGGGTATCAGCTGACCGGTCAGAATAACAACTTGAAGAATCTGATGACCGGGACCCGGTCTTTGAATGATCCGGGGATGACGGCCTACGAGAATCCAGTGGCGAGCTACCTGAAAGCTCATCCTAGTAATCATATCCGTTACCAGGTGCAGCCCGTCTTTCGGGGAAATGAACTGGTGGCGCGTGGGGTGCACATGCAGGCCAAATCCGTCGAAGATCAAGGCATCTCTTACAATGTCTACATCTTTAACATTCAGGCTGGCATCAAGATTAACTATAATAACGGGAGTAGCCAACTTGGCGATCCCGCAGCAGCTTTTTAGCCGGAATTAAAGAAGGGTCTGGGGAAAATCCCAGACTCTTCTTTGTATCGCCAAACTTCTGTGGCCGAAGCGTGCGTCAAAGGGTAGCGGGCTGTTGTCTCGCGCGCCGTTAACGACGATTCATATAGCGGTAAATGAGGTAGAGAACTAGTCCGGCCAGTAATATCAGACCAACCGTGGGATTGTCGCGGAAGATCCAGCGAATCGCGCGGAAAGTTCCCGTGCCGTGTAGACCGCCAAGTAGGGTAAAGAGTTTGGACATGGTGCATGACCTCCTAAATTTTTTTCGGGGTAAGTCGGTAAAAGTTAAAGAAAACTAAAGACATTTACACGGATTGGCGTATGATGAAAAAAGAAAATGTTTAACGAGGAGGGTTACTGGTGAACGTGAATTTTGTGCTGATCCTAGATATTATCGTCATCTTAAACACGGCGTTAGCCTTCGTGACGGTCTTCCGGGAGAAACGCGACATCGCAGCAACTTGGGCCTGGATGTTAGTGTTAGTTTTACTGCCGGTAGTTGGGTTTATCGCTTACGCCTTCATCGGGCGGAAACTACCGAAGAATCGAATGTTTCGATTGCAACGGCAGGTAGCCGTTCAGCTAAACGAACGGTTAGACCAGCAACGTGATCAGTTGGGGACGGAAATCATGCCCGCCGATAAGATTAGCCATTCGGTCATTAATATGGTGAATATGTTTATGGAGACTGACCAGGCCTTCTTGGCCCGTAAGAATCGAGTACGCATTTTCACCGATGGGCACGACCTCTTCCATACCATGATGGAGGATATCGAAGGCGCCCAATCTAGCATTCATATCGAATTTTACACCTTTTACAACGATCAGATCGGAAATGACATCCTGGACCTTTTGGTTAAAAAAGCTGCCGAAGGGGTCGAGGTTCGTGTGATCTATGATCCATGGGGTTCCATGGGAACTTGGAAACGATTCTTCAAACCTCTGATGGCGGTCGGCGGACACGTGGAACCCTTCCTGGGCGTTCGTTCAGCCGTGATTGACTTCCGGCTGAATTTCCGGGATCACCGAAAGATTGTGACGATTGATGGCAAGGTGGGCTACGTCGGTGGGTTTAACATCGGCGACCAATACCTCGGCCGCAAGAAGAAATTTGGTAACTGGCGCGATACGCATCTGCGGATTGTGGGTTCCGGTGTGTTCTCTCTTCAGGCACGATTCATGTTGGATTGGAATGCCACCGACCGGGACCATCCGTTCGCTGATGATCGGATTGATTCGCATTACTTCCCTTTAACGAAGGTCAAAGGGACCACGAGCCTGCAGATCGTGTCTAGTGGACCTGACTCCGACTTACAACAGATTAAGATGGGCTACATGCGGCTGATTCAGACGGCAGAAAAGAGTCTGTGGATTCAGACACCGTACTTGATTCCTGATGATAGTGTCTTGGACTCCCTGCGGATTGCAGCCATGGCCGGGATTGATGTGCGGATTATGATTCCAGATAAGCCGGACCATGCTTTCGTTTACCGGGCTACGCAGTACTACGCGCGGCAGCTGGCGGATGACGGCGTCAAGATTTACTACTACCATAATGGGTTCATTCACGCCAAGACCATGGTCATTGACGGGAAGATTTCCTCCGTGGGGTCCGCTAACATGGATTACCGGAGCTTCAAATTGAACTTTGAGATCAATGCTTTTATTTATGATGAACAGATTGCCCAGCAACTGACGGCGATCTATGAAACGGATATCCGCCACAGCGAGTTAATTACGCCAGAGATGTTCGACCAACAGTCGGCCTACCTGAAATTCAAGCAAACGGCATCTCGCTTGCTATCGCCAATCTTATAAGCCACTTCGGTAGTGATTGACGGGGGATGGGTGGTATGATGAGGTCGCTGAAAGTCGCGGTGTCTAGCCGCCGGATTGAGGCCGGTTGAACCGGTCGGTTGGCAGGGCAAACCCACAGCAGCAATAGGTAGTATGTGTGAGAGGCGGGGACGCAGGTCCTCGCCTCTTTGGGTTCTCGGACGTATTTGTTGGGAGAATAAAATTGTGGAGTTGAACCTGGCTATTCCCCAGCAGATTTTAATCCGGATTTGGTAAAATCAATTTTTAAAATGGGTGGGTTAAAATGAATTAGACTACCCGCTAAAAGCTGGGGCGCCGGAGCGGGCGGTAGTTCGTAACGGCAAGGTACCGGGAGTATTGGAGGAGAAGACAAGATGAAGATTGCGCGACATCGTTGGCCACTATGGCTACTGTATACAATCGCCTTTGCCGTGATTGCGGCGGCGAGCTTTGGGGTGTTGGCGCTGGCCAACCGGACGTTGATTTGGAACATGGATGGCGTCAATCAACACTATCCATTGATGCGCACGTTTCATCAGATCCTCTATCGCCAAGGGTTAGGAGGGGTAGCTGGGTGGTCCTGGACCTTCGGCTTAGGAGCCGATAAATTAACGACACTCGCTTACTATGTCTTGGGCGATCCTTTTGCCTACGTGTTAGCCTTGCTCCCACTGCATCTGATGGAGGGCGGATACGGGTTAATGGTTATTCTGCGTCTGTACGCCGCCGGACTGGCCTTTCTAGCCTTTAGCCGGTGTTACACGGTGACGCCAGGCAGTCGCTTGCTGGGGACGCTGACGTATACCTTCACAGGGTATTCGCTGATGATTGGCGTACACCATCCCTTCTTTATTTTGCCGATGCTTTGGTTCCCGCTCTTGTTACTGGGAATCGAACGGGTCTTTGCCGGCAAAGGCTGGCGGTGGCTGGGCCTCTTCACGGGACTCGCCGTTTTAAGTAACTTCTACTTTGCTTACATATTAGGGTTGGGTAGTCTCTGCTATGCCGTCATCCGGTACTTTAGCTTACGCGCTCAGGGACGCTTAGCCGTTAAATTTCGCACGTTGTGCTGGCAATTGGTCGTTGCCGCGGTCACGGGCCTCCTATTGGCGGGGGTGCTGTTAGTACCGGCTGGTGTCATGATGCTTCAGTCAACGCGAACACTATCGACCTTTGCTAACGGCCTGCTGGTCTATCCAGCGAGCTATTACCTGACGCTGGGAAATGCTGTCTTGACTACCGGGAACGTCCTCAATTACTGGGCAATTCTAGGGATGAGTGGGCTGACCTTTCTAGGGTGTGGGTACACGTTGCGTCACTGGCGTCAGTACCGTTATCTGGCATTAACTCTGGGACTCATTGTGATTGGTTTGGCGATTCCAGCAGTGGCGGCCTTCTTTAACGTCTTGTCGACCCCGTCGAATCGTTGGCTCCTTCTAGCGGCGGTTCCCATTAACTTAGCGACGATGGTTCTGGGTGATCACTTGTTTAGCCTGACCAAGGGTGATCGGCGTTTTCTGGCGGGCTTGGCTGCGGGGCTGATTCTGGTGGTCTACGCTAGTAATGGTTTTATCTTCAGTAATCCTCGGCGAAACCTGATTACCTATGGGCTGTTCTTGGCCCTGGTCGTGGTAGTTGTGGGGGGCCGTCAATGGTCGCGTCGTTGGGTCGTGGGTCTAATTGGGACGTTGGTTGGGTTGAATCTGATCAGTAATGCCTGGGGATACTATGATCCAGATGCGGGGGTACAGGCCACGCAACAGCTACGAAATCAGGATGCCACGCGCTATATCACGGCGTACTTTGATGGGGCCCAAGAGGGGCTCAGTCAAACGCCATTTAGTCGGGTGAACACGGCACCTAACTTTAACTTACAACGGACAGTGGGAAACAACATGACCATGGCGCACAATTTAAATGGCGTGATGTCCTACTTCTCCGTCCAAAATGGGCACCTTGGTCAGTTTAGTCAAGACGTCAAGAATGCTGAGTATGCAATGAATTCGCCCCTGGGACAATTAGACGGGCGGACGACATTGAATCAGATACTGGGGGTGAAAACCCTTTTCGCTAGAGATGATCAGATTCAAAATGGGGCAGCCTTACCTTATGGTTATCATGCCGAGAAACGGATCTATCCAGAAGAATCAGTTTATGGACTCTCAAATGGTACGGGGACGCGGCGTCTAACAACCACGTTGAATTTTCCATTAGTCTATACGCAGTCACATGTTCTGTCACAACGCCAATGGCGGTACTTGTCTGCCGTTGATCGGGAGCGCAGTCTAACGCAGGCCGCGGTGGTGCCGGATACGTCTGCCAAGACGGCCAAGGCCACCTATCAGTCGCCGGCTCGTAACTTGGCTTACACGGTGACGGCTAACACGATTCCCGTGCTAGACAGTCCCAACAAGGTCATTCAATATCGGTTGAAACAGGCCGAGGTGGGGCAGAAGAAGGCCCTCAACGACAAACAACTTGCCACCTTTGGTCAAACGTTAAAGTCTCCGAAATTGACGCTGGACCAGAACGGTCTCATGAGCCAGCGTGACGAGCAAACCTATGGACCGATCGTTCAGATTAAACAGAATCAGGCGGCACTTGCGCGGGTACTCAAGGCCAACCAGCGGATTGTCTTGCGGAATGCTCAGGCGAACGCGACGGGACTGCATCAGGTGACGAGTGACGTTCAGGGGCAGCCGATTCAGTATACATTGACGATCCAGCGGCCAAAGAAGGCGCAGGGAACGGAACTGTATCTGGCCTTTGATGGCATCAGTGCCACGCGCCAGTCGACGCGCCAACAACTGAAACAACAAGAAAATTCCAGCATCTTGGGGAATACCCCCCTTTCCGCCTTAACGAAGCTGGATTCGTGGCGGGAGACCGTTCGAACCCCCGACCTGGGGGATTATTGGGTCACAGCCAAGACGCGGAATGGCCGCAACAGCTTCTCTCAATTTGGCATTGACAACCTGTCGGATTATGAGCCTAAGCACAATGTTCTCTTGAATCTCGGTTATTCAAAGCAACGGCGGGAGACCATTGATGTCACGTTCAGTGCGACCCGGCAGATCGATTTTAAAAAAGTTAAATTGATCGCTATGCCTTATGGAAAAGCCTATGATCGTCAGATTCATGCGGTGCAATATCATGGGATGCGGGCCGCAACGGTGCGAGATAACCGCGTTACCGGGACGGTTGAGAACACGCAGGCAAGCTGGCTGACCACCTCGATTCCTTACTCGACCGGGTGGCGGCTACGAGTCGATGGGAAGACAGTCAAGACGGAGGTTATTAACGATGGCTTCGTCGGTGCCCCCCTAAAGGCTGGTGAACACCATATCGAACTGACCTACCAGACACCGGGACTTGCAGTCGGCTGGATTTTGACCATAATTGGTGGCTTGAGTTTGGCTAGCGGGCTGGTAATCCAGGGCTGGCGGCGTTATCGGCGGGAATAGCATTCAACTATAACCCAGGAAATTAAGTGACGATCCGCTTATTTTAAGGGGATTAGCCATAGAAAAAGGGAGGGTGAGCAGTCTTCAACGACTGTTCACTCTCCCTTTTTAAGTACGAGTTAAGCGGCATTTAAAATCCAGAGGAAGGCGACGAAGACCACGGCAAGTCCGTACATCATGGGACCCACTTCCTTGCCACGCTTAGCGGCGATCATGGTCAGTGGGTAAGTGATGAAGCCCAAGGCAATCCCATCGGAGATACTGTAAGTCAGGGGCATTCCCAAGACAATCAGAAAGGCTGGTGCGGCGACTTCAAACTTTTCCCAGTGAATGCCCTTTAAGGATTGGGCCATGAGAACGCCGACGATGATCAAGGCTGGTGCTGTGACTTGGTTAGTCACCACGGCCAGTAATGGGGAGAAGAAGGCCCCGAAGATGAAGAGAATTCCGGTGACGATCGCTGTAAAACCGGTTCGACCACCCACGGCAATTCCGGCGGATGATTCAACGAAGGCCCCCATGGGAGAGGTTCCCAGTAAGGAACCCACGACCATCGTGCTGGAGTCGGCCATCAAGGCCTTACCAATCCGCGGTAACTTGTTATCCTTAACTAAACCGGCTTGTTCGGCCAAGCCGACTAAGGTTCCGGTGGTATCAAAGAACGTTACCAACAAGAAGGTCAAGACAACCACGACGAGTTGGAGCGAGTTGATGCTTCCAATATGAGTTAAACCCACTAAAAAGGTGGAGTGGATGCTTGGAATTGGCGCAATCAGGTGGCTGGGTAATGGAATCAGGCCGGTGAGCAGACCCAGAATAGAGTTGGCTACCATCCCGATGAAGATGGCCCCGGGAACCTTGGCACTCATTAAAATTAAGGTAATTAAAAGGCCAAAGATGGTTAGCCAAGTGCTACCGACTTGTAAGGAACCGAGAGCCACAACAGTAGACTTGTCGGGGGCAACGAGGCCACCTTGACTCAGCCCGATGAAGGCAATAAATAGGCCAATTCCGGCACTGATGGCCATCTTAAGGTCTCGAGGAATGGCGTCAACCACCATTTCACGGAGTTTGAATGCGGTCAAAACCATGAAGAGTAGTGAGGCCACGAAGACCCCAGCCAATGCCGTTTCCCAGGGCACCTTCATCCCAATAACGACGGAATAGGCGAAGAAGGCGTTGATCCCTAGGCTGGCTGAAATGGCGATGGGGTAGTTGGCCATGATTCCCATGACGAAACACCCGAAGGCGGAAGCAAAGGCAGTCGCCGTGAATACGGCACCTTGGCTAATGCCGGAGGCCCCAAGAACTTGGGGATTAACGAAAAGAATGTAGGCCATTGAAACGAAAGTGGTGAGTCCGGCTAGAATTTCAGTTCTAAAGTTGGTGTTTAAGTCATCAAAGTGAAAATAGTTGGCAATCTTTTGCATGAATCAGCACTCCTTAGCAGTTTTTGGTTAAAAGACGAACATTAGCAACGAACGTTCGTGTATTTATCGGTAAACACTCCTTAAAGAGCTTAACATTTTTCACTTTTGGAAGCAATCACGAATTAACAATTATTTTATAAAAATAATGTTCGGATTAATGGTGAATGCCTTTTGGATAAACAGAAATGGCGTTCTGTAAGGAAAATAACCGGTCCTTAGCGCCAGTAAATCTTGAAAATTTATGAAAAATCGGTAAGGTCGTTATCTCTTAGTGAAGCTTTCTGGTACACTGGGAGGCAAGTAAAAAGGAGCGAGAATTGATGACAACTTTCTTAATTGTTGGGGCGACGGCCGTGGGCCAAAGCGTGGCTGAGCGGCTATTGGCTGCCAATGCGGGTGCGGTTCGTCTCCTGCACACACCACAGGAACATTTAGTGGCCAGTGTGGCAAACCGAGTGACGGAGTACACGGGAGATCTGCGAAAAGAGGCCACTTACCAAGCGCCGTTGCAGGGTCAACCAGTTGTCTTCTCGGCATTAACGGGGATGGACGTTGATCTGGCATTTGAAGCGTTATTCGATGCTCAGTATCATCAACGGCTAACCTATCCGCGTTTCGTCATGTTGAGCACCGCTGGCGTGGATCACGAGGTTCAAGATGAGCTGACTTACCCCGGGATTTCGGCGACAGATGAGTATCTGAACCAACAGCGTTATGCAGCCAAGTTGGTGGATGAGGCAGAGTTTCCTTATACGATCTTGCGGCCGGTAGTCATGGTTGATCGGCCCGAAGAGGATGCTCAGATTATTCCGGAGGGCCATCCGGTTCCCGTGGGTCAGGTTGCCAGAGAAAGCGTCGCGGCCGTGGCAACAGATATCCTGATCAACGGCGGGTATGATTATCAGTCGATTGCAATTTGCTAAATACGACACAAAGTTAGTTTTTTTCAGGGAAAAGGGTTTGCTCACGCGCATAGTTTGTTAGAATAAGGGCAGTGGGGTGAAGGCATTGGCAATTAAAATAGACGATCAACAACTTCAAGCAATTCGTGAACGGATGGACGAAGCGAACCAACAGGCCCACTTTGTGATCTTTCAATCGGTTGAAAAGGAAACAGGAAAGGTCCTGCGACTGATTACGGATATCGAAAGTTTTCGCACCATTCAAGAGCAGCATGCGGCTGATTCCGAAATGACGGTTATTCAGGACATTGTGCCGATTACGGATGCTTTAGCTCGCTGGGCAGTTGCCGAAAATATGGCGGCCCAGCAGACGAACGGCGAAACGGTTCTCGCCGATTTGGAGTACTATACCAACGAAGTGTTAAAAGAGAATCATCAAGCGGTCAATCCACCAGAGGATGCTGCGAGCAAGTAGGTTAACTTCGGTTAGTCTACTTTTTTATTGCCAATTTTGTAAGACGTGTGGGTCCTGATCGACAGCCAAGGCTGGTAAAATGGAGGTAAGTTTAGGGGATTACCCTTGAGGAGGGGTTATGATGAAACAAGGAAAGTTGATGATGAGTGGGGTATTGGTAACCTTATTAACCTTTGGGTTGGTCGGGGTACCGGTTGCTGGTCAAGCGGCGACCACCAAATCCGTCTCTTACGGTAAGCTCACTAATAACAAGGCCCATCGGCTTGCAGCTATTCGGCAGGCGACGCGGCAACAGATTCTTAAGCAGACGAAGGCCAAGAGTAGTCGCGTTAAGGCCGTCTACAAGGTTGGCCTACCCTACCATATGAATAAGAAGGGCAAACTAACCACTAAGGGGTTGCGGGTTAGTTTACGGAAGAACTCGTTTAAGTTGAAGACAGTGACGGTACCTTACAAAGAGTTGAAGGGTAAGATTCGTAATCGTTACCTGCCAAAGGCCCAACGGACGAAGACGGTTAAAACCTCTAAGTTGGTCGCCTTGACCTTCGATGATGGGCCTGATAAGACGCTCACGCCACGTCTCTTAAAAACGCTGAAGAAGTACAAGGCCCATGCGACCTTCTTTGAGGTTGGTCAGAGTGTCAGTCGCTACCCCAAGATTTCACGAGCAGTGCTGGCCGGGGGGAATGAATTGGGTAACCATTCCTGGAATCATCCCGATTTCAATGCGATTGGAACAGCTAAGACTAAGAGTCAGATTATGCGGACTAACCAGGCGATTTACAAGGCTACGGGGACGCTGCCACAGTACGTTCGGCCACCCTATGGGAACATCACGGCTGCTGAGGGTCGCGCTATCGAACAGCCGATCGTCCGCTGGTCGGTTGATTCACGTGATTGGGCTTATCTGAACAAGCAAAAGGATATTAACTCTGTAATGAAGGCCACTAGGGGTGGGTCTATCGTGCTGATGCATGATATTCACTCACAATCGGTGGCGGCGGTCCCAACGATTATCAGGCGGCTTAAAGCCAAGGGATATAAGCTGGTGACAGTGAGTCAGTTGTTGAATTATCAAGCGTTACCCGGGCTACAGTATTTCGGGGCGCATGACTATCGGACGGCCGGCAAATAATTGGGACGTGAAAAGGGGTCGAGACATTGTCTCGACCCCTTTAGCTAGCTATATTTTTAATGGACAGGCCTGTTATGCGAGAAATTGTTCTGCCAGTTGTTGGTAAACGTGTTGTACGTGAACGAATTGGTCCAGATCGACGGATTCATTCAAGGCGTGAGCATCACGCCAGTCGCCAGCCCCGTAAACGATGACGGGGAATTCATTGCTAGATTTCGTGAATTCAGAGGCATCCGTGGCGCCGTGGATGACCTGCAGGTTGATCGGATGACCGAATTCAACATCCGCAATTTTCTTAGTTAGTTGGACCAAGGGTGACGTTTGTTCGGAGATGATTGGTTTGAAACTGTAATCCACGTGGAGGGTCAACTGCTCCTGTGGCTCCTGGTTTAATTGATCAACGACGGCATTCAACCGGGCGATCACAGCCGCATTATTAAATTCGGGAATTGGTCGGATGTTCCCTTGAAGTTCGGCCTTAGAAGGAATGCTATTCACCTGATCGCCACCGTTGAAGACGGTGACACTGTGGACCAGCGGCCCCAGTTCGGGGCTGACTGGGGCGTCGTCGAAGGCGGTCGCCTCGGCGGTAATGAACTTTGCCAAGTTGGTGACGGCATTCACTCCTTTTTCTGGCATGGAGCTGTGAGCCCCCACCCCCTTTGAGTAAACATGGTAGTTGAGTGAGCCGTTGTGCGCATAGACAATATTGCCGCCGGTCGGTTCACCAATAACCATGGCACTGATATCATCCGCCAAGCCTTGTTCGGTCAGCATCCGTGATCCCATGGCGCCATTTTCTTCACCCACAGTGCCAATGAAACGTAGGCGACCGTTGAGGGGTGTCTGGGCATCCGCCAGGGTTAGGAAGGTGATGACCATCGCAGCGAGGCCACTCTTCATGTCGGCACTCCCCCGGCCGTAGAGGCGGTTATTCTCGATGTGGGCAGCGAAAGGATCGAATTTCCAGTCACTCAGGTCACCCGTGGCGACCGTATCGAGGTGACCGGATAGGACCAGAACGCGATCGCTGTCGGTATTGCCGATTTCGGCAACGAGGTTGTGACGACCCTCAGCGTAAGGGACCTGATGGGATTGAATGCCATGGGTGGTGAAGAGTTTTTGGATATAGTCGGCCACGGCCGCCTCATTCCCATTGACGGAGTTAATTTGAATTAAATGCTGTAGGATTTCAACTTGTTCGCTTTTTTGCATAGAAGACTCAACTCGCTTTCTCACCATTTTTTAATATTTAAGTCCTAGTGTAGCACGGTTTTGGCGAAATGGAGACGGATCAAGCAAAAAAGATCGGCATTAGCTGGCACTTTAACCAAACGTCTGTTCGCTTTTGGTGTAAGGTGTGCTAGACTATAATCAAGTAAAAATCACATAGGAGGTTGGCATATGAGTTTACAATTCGTCTTGGGAAGCGCGGGGCAGGATCACCGAACGCCCATGGTGAGTGCTTTAGCTCAGCAGGTGACGGATCATCCCCAAGATCGGGACTATTATTTGGTTCCCAACCATATTAAATTTGAAACGGAAGTCGATGTTTTATCGGCTCTAAAGGCTCGTTTGGCACCGGATCAGGGACTGTTCGCCCAGTCTCAGGTCCAGGTCTTTTCGTTTACCCGGTTGGCTTGGTTCTTTATGAAGAATGAACCGGTCTATCAATTACCGCGGATCTCCAAAGCGGGACTCAATATGCTGATCTATCAAATTATTCAAAGTCATGCGGATGAGTTGACCATCTTTCGTGGGGAGGTTGATCGTCCGGGCTTTGTCAGCCAACTGACGGCTCAGCTGGCCGAACTCAAGGTGGGACAGGTAACCGCAGTTGATCTGATGACGGCCGTGGAACAGATGGATACGGTTAATGCCGATCTCCAGGCCAAACTTCACGACCTTATGATTATTTATGAGGCCTTTGAACAACAGATGCTGGGGAAGTATGTCGAAAATACCGATCTGCTTAATCAGTTGGCGGACTTTCTTGCCAATAAGGTCGACCTCAGCCAGGCCCATTTCTACCTGGAAGGTTTCTCCCAGTTGAGTGCTCAGGAACGCCGATTGGTGGCAGTTTTAATTGAACACGCCGCTAGTGTAACCGTGGCCTTAAATCTCGATCGGCCTTACCGCAATCAGAAGCCAGACGCCACCAACCTGTTCTATCAATCAGGGCGGCTATACTTTCAATTGGCCCAAGTGGCCGCGGCCGCTCAGGTGCGGTTGGAACCCGACCAATTCACGCAACAGCCCCGAGTCTCAGCCGACCTACAGGCGCTGGATGCTTACTGGCAGGCCTCCAATTCACTCATGACTACCCCGACGAAACCCGTTAAAACACCGGCGAATATTCAAATTGTACAAGCGGCCAATCGTTACGTGGAGGTAGCTCAGGTTGCCATTAAGATTCGTCAAATGGTGGCAACTGGGGACTATCGTTACCAGGATTTCTTGGTTGTGGCGCGGCACCTCGAGGCCTACCAAACGGTGATCGATCCCATTTTCAAGTCCCAAGAGATTCCCTACTTTGATGATGCCGATGTTCAAATGGCCGATCATCCCTTTGTGGAGTTAATCAATGCGCTCTTTGATGTCGATCGCCGTAATTATCGGTATGCCGATGTCTTTCGGGTCCTGAAATCGGAGCTCCTCTTACCTAAAAATTCAGAAGGCCAGCCAATTGATCTACAGACCTATCGACAGGCGTTGGCCCTAACGGAGAATCTGGTTTTGAAAAATGGCTATGAGGGTCAGCATCGCTGGACGCAGAAGAAGGATTGGGTTTATACCCGGTTCGCTTCTGTCGCTGACCAGGTCCAGACAACACAAGATGAACGCATTACTCGCCAGATTAACTTAATTCGCCATTTTGTCAGCAACACCTTGCCACCGCTCTTTCAGCGGCTTAAAAAGGCCGAGACCTATACGGATGCCGCCGCGATTCTCTACCAATTTTTGGATCATGCGGGCGTGGCAGATCGCTTAATGACGTGGCGTGATCAGGCGATCGATGAGGGTGATCTGATGCGTGCGGGGCAACCCGAGCAGACCTGGTCAACCTTCTGTCAGATGCTGGACGAATGCCACGATATCTTAGGAAGTATGTCGTTTAACCAGACAACTTTCCAGGCGATCTTACAGTCCGGTTTTGCCGGGGCCAAGTACAGCCAGATTCCGTCGACCTTGGATCAGGTGTCCATTTCCGAAAGTGGGCTGGTTCAGGCCAACAATCGGAAGGTAACCTTCCTGATGGGCGCGACCGCCGATAACATGCCAGATGATCAGGTGCCAACCACGTTGTTAGCGGATAATGATCGTCAAGATTTGAGTACGCAATTGCAGGCAACGGATGAGACCCATTACCTCAGAGACGATGCGGCCACGCAGCTTGCTGGAGAACCTTATCTAAATTATCTGGCCTTCATGAGTGCTAGTGAACAGGTGATCTTCAGTTATCCGGTTACCAGTGATGACGACAACACGTTGCAGGTCTCACCTTATGTGGCCCGGATTCAACAACATTTTAATTTGAAACCGATTATTGCAGCCGCAGCACCCCAGGCTGAACAAACGGGGATCGGGTCCTTTGTAGGCACTCGGCGCACCACGCTCCGTCACCTAGTTCAGGCAAGTCATGATAGTCAGGAACGGCAACAACCACTGTCGCCGGCCTGGATCACGGTTTACCGCCTGTTGAAGGACGATCCGACGTATGGCGATTTGACCGTGAAATTATTGGGCAGTCTGAATTACCGCAATGTCCCGAAGGCTTTAAAACCAGAGATTGTGACCGACCTCTACGGCACTCATATCAGTACCTCGATCTCGAAGCTGGAAGAATACTATGCCAATCCGTACGCCTACTTCCTGAAATATGGCTTGAAGCTGCAGGAACGGGATGTCTTTGAGTTGTCGCCGGCTAGCACCGGGGAGTTCTTCCATGCCACGATGGATGGGTTGATTCGCAAAATTCATGACCAGCATTTGGATCTGGCCAAGATGGATCAACAACAACTCCATGAGTTAGCAACGGAAGTCATGGCCAACGTCTTGGATACCGACGTGAACCCCCAGTTTGCCATTCTGCAGAGCTCTCATCGAATGACGTACATCCAACAACAGCTTGAGAAGACCATGCAGAAGATGGCCGAGACGCTCTGGGAACAGAGTAAGCGAACTCAGTTACGGCCCTGGAAGACGGAGGTTCAATTTGGAACCAAGAATGAACGGACGGGGTTGTCCTTTGATCTGGACAATGGACGCCAGGTGACTGTTCGTGGGCGAATTGACCGGTTGGATGGCCTCCAAGCGGCGGGAAAGACTTACCTGGGTATCGTGGACTACAAGAGTTCGGACCATGAATTTAGCTTCCAGGAGGCCTTTTACGGCCAATCTATGCAAATGCTGACGTATCTGGATGCCGTTCAGCAAAACTTATCGGAATATCTAGAGGATGAGGATGCTCAGGTCGCCGAATTGGCGGGGGCTGTCTATCTTCACCTGCAAAATCCAATCTTGAAGCCGGCTGATTTAAAATCAACTGATCCAATGGGGGCCTTGTTGAAAGCCGAGAGATATCAAGGCTTGCTGTTAAACGATCCCGATCTGCTGAAGAACATTGATGTGTTATTTAGTCAGGAAGGTTACAGCGTTAGCTCACAACTCTTTAAGAGTATTGCCCAGAAAAAGGCTGGGGGCTTTTATTCGAGGAGTGGCGTGTTAGTCACTCAGGCTGAATTGGATTTACTATTAGCTCATACGGAAACGCTAATTAAGCGCGCGGCCAATGGGATCCTATCCGGGAAAACGGATCTGGCTCCGGTCAGAGAAAAGAGCCAGAATAAAACGGCTATGCAGTACACGCCGTACAAGGCTATTATGCAGTTTGACCCCTTGCTCCCCATGAATAACTATCATGATTTGGCATCACTCAAACGTGATGAGGTCTTTAAATTGATTCAAGACGAGCAGGCAGCGGCAACTAGAAAGGAGGACCATCATGAGTAATGGCTTTTCATTTACCCCGAGTCAAGATCAGGCGATTCATCAACATGGGAATAACCTTTTAGTATCGGCTTCGGCCGGTTCCGGGAAGACCCGTGTTCTAGTAGAACGCGTGATCGAACGACTGAAAGAAGGTACTGGAATTGATGAGTTCCTCATCGTGACCTTTACCAATGCCGCAGCAGCCGAGATGCGGGATCGAATTCAAAAGGCGTTGCGTAAGGAATTGACAGAAGCGAAGGACGAACAGCAACAACAGTTCTATTTACGCCAGTTAAATCAACTGCCAGTGGCTGATATCACCACGCTAGATGCCTTTTGTTTACACCTTTTGCAACACTACTATTACGTTATTGATATGGACCCCGTCTTTCGCCAACTTACGGATAAGACGGAAGTCGGTTTACTTCGAGATGACGTTTGGGCCGACTTGCGAGAAGAACTTTATGCCGATGACGAGTCGGGTCGATTTGCCCGGTTAACTGAAAACTTCTCTAATGACCGGAGCGATGATGGGTTGGCCGAATTGGTTCAACGGACCTATACCTTCGCCAATGCCACGCCCGATCCCGTTGCTTGGTTGAAGCAGCTACCGGTGGCCTATCAATTGGACGCATCGAAGTTAACGGATACGACGTTCTATCAAGAGCAGGTTCAACCACTGTTAACGAGCAAATTAAACCAAGTTAAGGCGGACTTGACCAGTGCCCAGGCATTTGCAACACAGCATGAGTTGAAGAAACAGGCCGATCATATGTCCAAAGCCTTGAAGTCGTTGGCTCAAGTGGAAGGATTAGTGACCCATGGGAGCTGGAATGATTTACGGGCGGCAATCCAGGACTTTAGTTGGGGAAGGATTCCTAGCATTTCAAAAAAGAGTGAGGATTACCCAACCTATAACGATCTCAGGACCGCCTACTATGAACCGGCTAAGGATGAACTCAAGAAAATTTGCGACAAGTACTTCGCCCAACCAGAGGATCAACTGGTTGCGGTCATGCAACGTTCCGGAGAACTGATCACGGAATTATCACGCGTCGTAAGGGCGTATCGTGAAGCCTACCGGGTCGAAAAGGAACGCCGGCACGTCTTAGAGTTTGCGGATATCGAACATGCTGCCTTACAAATCTTGGCTAGCAAAACGGAACAGTCCAAGCAGGTGGCGGAGCGACTTCGCCAGCAGTACGCCGAGATTATGGTTGATGAATACCAAGATACTAATGGGCTACAGGAAGCTATTTTAACGGCGATTGCCGATCCAGCACCTCATGGGAATCTCTTCATGGTAGGGGACGTGAAGCAATCGATCTATCGCTTCCGACAGGCCGACCCAACGCTCTTCATGGGTAAAGCCGACCACTACGGTCAGGATCCGCAGGCGGGGGAATTAATTACCCTAGCCGAGAACTTCCGCTCGATGGCAAATGTTGATAATTTTACGAACTTAATTTTTAAACAACTGATGAATCGCGAACTGGGGGAAGTGGCTTATACCGGGGATGCTGAGTTGGCCTTTGGAGCTACCTACTATCCGGAAGAAGTCACCAGTACCGCTGAGTTATTGGTTTATCTGACCGGGGGTACTGAGTCGGACGACCAAGATGGCGAGGCGATGGACGAGACCTTCCAGGTGGACGATAAACATCAAGGAGAAGTCTTGATGACTGGGAAGAAGATCCAAGCCCTCATCGCTGACGAAACGCCGATCTATGATCGTGATAAAAAGTGTATTCGGCCCATGACCTATGGGGACATTACGCTACTGACACCCACTCGGAGTAATAACCTGATTATCACGGATGAACTCCGTCGATTGGGGATTCCGGTCGTGGTCAATGATGCGCAGAATTACTTCAAGACGACTGAAATTCAGATCATGATGGCGCTCCTACAGGTAATCGACAATCCTTACCAAGATATTCCACTCGCCGCTGTGCTACGGTCACCCATCGTGGGTCTCGACGAAAACGAACTGGCGTTGTTGCGGATTAATCAGCGGACCGGGGATTACTATCAAGCGGTTCGCCATTTCCAACAACAGATGGCTATCGGTGGCCCCGCTAGCGATATGCAGCAACGGGTTTATCAGAAGGTGGGTCACTTCTTAGAACAGCTCGATAAGTTCCGAGACATCGCCCGACAGAACCAGTTAGTCACGCTCATTTGGCGAATTTACCAGGACACGGGCTTCTTAGACTATGTCGGGGGGATGCCGGCCGGTAAGCAACGGCAGGCCAATCTCCATGCGTTGTACGAACGGGCTCAGAGTTATGAGCAGAGTAGCTTCAAGGGACTTTTCCAGTTCGTCCGGTTCGTGGAACGTCTCCAGGAACGTGACGACGATCTGGCCGGTGCGCCGGTTCAGACAGCAGAAGATGCCGTGTCAGTGATGACGATCCATGGGAGTAAGGGGCTGGAATTTCCAGTGGTCTTTATCATGGATGCCTCGCACCAGTTTAACGTTAAAGACCAACAGGGAACCTCCGTGATGAGCGGTAAGAATGGAATCGGGATCGATTATTTGGATCCCAAGACGCGAATTCGGGCGGCCAGCCTCCAGAAGTTGGTCGTTGCCCAAGCAATTTCTCGGGCCAGTCTCGCGGAAGAAATGCGGAAACTCTACGTGGCCTTAACTAGAGCTGAATCGCGCGTTTATCTGGTTGGATCTCATAAGAACAAGGATGAAGCCCTGCAAGCTTGGCGCCAGGACTATCAGAGTCCGGACTTGGTGCTTAATGCTACTTTGCGAGAAAAGCATACCCTGGCAAATTACCTGGATTGGGTGGGGATGTGTCTGGTCAGAGCACCACGGTTTAATTCCGACTGGCGCGATGGCGAAGCCACTAGCCCGAAATTGGTTGATGATCAAACCAACTTCCAGGTTAGTTTTGCGACAGCCCAAGACCTTGGACCGGTGACAGCGGTTGGTGAAGAAGCCGCAGATTGGTTGGAAGAAACCCAGGCCAAGGCAGATGCGCAGGCTGGGACTCCCTTGGAACAGACGGCCATTCGGGGTGTCATGGATTTCAAATACCCACATCAAGCGGCTACGCTGACCACGGCTTACCAGTCCGTCTCGGAAGCTAAACGGCTCTTTGAAGACCCCGACAATGCGTCGATTGGGGAGTATCAGCCGGGCGAACCTACCGGCCACGGCCGGCGGTTCGTCAGTCATGACTTTGATCGCCCAGATTTTCTGCAAACGGTGCGGGCACCGTTACCGACTGAGATCGGGACGGCAACTCACCTAGTTCTACAACAACTACCAGTAACGAGCACGCCAACAGTAGCGACCGTTCAAACAGTGATTGATCGGCTGGTAACGACGAAGATCCTGACGCCCGAAGTGGCGGAAAAAATTGAGGCCGACCGCGTCCTAGGATTCTTTGAGACGTCGGTGGGTCAGGCCGTCTTGGCGCATCCCGATCAATTGCATCGAGAGGTTCCGTTCTCACTCTTGATTCCAGCCAAGAGCCTATTCCAGGATTTCCGGGAGACCAACTCACAGGTCCTCATTCACGGGATCGTGGATGGTTATTTGGAAACGGATGAAGGTCTCACAATCTTTGATTACAAGACAGACCACGTTAATCCACGGGCAGTCGACCGGAGTACGGCTAAATTAGTGGAGCGGTATGGTGGCCAAGTTAATCTTTATGCCACGGCATTGCACCAAATGACGGGCAAACCTGTGACCGCACAGTACCTGTATCTCTTGGACACAGGAACCCTAGTTGCGGTACCGGAAAAAGAAATTCAAGGCTAATAAAAAGCAGGTCCTAGCAACGTGCACCGGAATTGGCGGCGTGTTGCTGGGACCTGTTGTCGTTAAATTAAGGTTAATTGTGAATCATAAGCAGTGAGACTAGAACGAAGGCTAGAACCACCATCGCACCGATTACCCCGGGTAAGTGACGCCGGTAGGCCGTATGCCGGCGGGCTACCGTGACTAACGTGCCACAGAGGATGATTAGGCCCAGGCTTGCTAAAATTAATAATTTCATTTTGACGTCAAAATCTGCTGTCAGCATGGGGCACCTCACTCATTTCAATTTATTAACCGCATTATATCAGACTTCTTCGGTTAGCGTTCGACTAGCAAGGTCATCCCCATGCCACCGCCGATACACATTGCGGCAAGACCACGGTGAGTCTGGGTCCTCAGGAGTTCGTGCAGTAGGGTAACCACGATACGGGTCCCGGAGGCTCCTAGAGGATGTCCCAGGGCAATGCTCCCACCGTTGACGTTCAACCGGTCAGCGGGAATCTGAAGATCCCGCGTAATGGCGACTGATTGGGCGGCAAAGGCTTCGTTTATTTCGAACCGATCGATGTCAGCAACTGTTAATTGGTGATCTTGAAGAACTTTACGAATGGCAGTGACTGGCGCGTAACCCATGATTTGTGGGTCGATGCCACTCTCCTGATAGCCGCGTAACGTGGCGAGGTAGGGAATGCCAGCGGCCACGGCTGCGGACTTGCGCATCAAGACCATGGCTGCGGCACCGTCGTTGAGGCCAGCGGCATTTCCGGCAGTGACCGTGCCGTTAGTTTTAAAGGCCGGTTTCAAGGCCGCAAGCTGGTCGAGGGAGGTCGTCGTCCGGACGGCTTCATCTTGAGTAATTGTTTTGCCGGCCACGGGGACGGGAACAATCTCCGCATCAAACCGATGAGCGGCCTGGGCTAATGTGGCGTTTTGTTGGGAACGTAGTGCGAAGGCATCTTGATCGGCCCGGCTCACATGGAATTTCTCAGCGACGTTTTCGGCCGTAATTCCCATGGGATCTTGGCTAAAGGCGTCGGTTAAGCCATCTTTGGAAAGGCTGTCCGTGAGCGTCAGGTCACCAAATTTGCGTCCCCAACGGGCATGGTGACTGAGGTAAGGGGCCCGACTCATGCTTTCGGTTCCCCCGACTAGAACGGCATCCGCGTCACCCATGAGGATGGCACCTTGTCCCAGACGAATGGCTTTGAGACTAGAGCCACAGACCTGATTGACCGTCATGGCGGTACTGCTGACGGGCATGCCCGCATTCAATTCAATTTGACGGGCCACGTTTTGCCCCTGGCCGGCCTGTAGAACGGTCCCAAAAATAGTTTGTTGAATCATGTGGGGTTCGAGACTGCTACGCTTGATAGCGGCCTTAGCGGCGATGGTTCCCAATGTAACGGCAGAGACTGACCGAAAGTTCCGGCCAAATTTACCGATGGGCGTCCGAACGGCGCTGACGATGACAACTTCTTCTGCCATGTATCTGAATTCTCCTTTTCCGATGAGTTTCCGAAACTTAAATATAACCGACTTTGCTGTTTTTGTCTTGGTGGACGGCTGGAATAGGGTGAGGATTTGCATTTTCTTAAAGACTTTTCTTATAATGAGAAGGAGTCTACAAGATAGGGGATTAGTTGTAATGGAACAGACAGATGAAGCGGTTGACACTCTGACGGTGGCGGACTTTCTCGCAACCACGCAGTTCAAGAAGCTGTCGACCAACCAACAAAAGTATGCCAAGAAGATTCTGACGGATGTATTGGCCGCCCGTAAAACGGTGGATCTCAATCAAGGGTCCTGGACACCCCGGCAAGTTACCGGAACATTGGCCGCACTCCCAAGTTTAGTTGATGAGCCCCACGTGTACTACGTGGCGGTTGTCCCTGTGTTGACGGCTTACTTCGAGGCGCTGGGTCAACAGGTGAAGCCATTGGTTGCGGCACTGAAGCAGGCTCGGCCTGCATTAGTGGCTAAGCATGCGAAGGCTGAACAGGAAGAGGCGGACTACGATGAGGTTGTCCAGCAGGTAAAGCAGTGGGTTCAAGCGATGTTTACCCAACCGGAAGTTATGAATTTAACGGTCGCCGATCAACGACACTTCGTCACGATCATCCACACCACCGCTGAACTCATGATTACTGGGAGAAAGTTGGCACCAAAGGATTGGACTGTCGGCACGTTGAGCGGCATCATGTTTGGACCATTCACACATCTGCTAGATGAGCGCGATCGGGTTGCCGGACTCTTCCAGTTGGTTCCGTTTGCCCTGACGACGCTTTTTACCTATCTCGCGCAAACTAATCAACTGACACACGCTACCGAATTGCAGGATTGGGTACTCAAACAACATGAAGCGTTGGTGACGATGTACAATCCTGAGTTGGAAAAGTTCTACGAAGGATTAACCGAGGCCATGCAACAGGCCGGAGTCGATACGCAGGACCACGCGGCCGTTGATCACTTTACTCAGAGCTATTTGCGGGCCCACCCCGCTGTTAGTCGGGAGTTATTTACGGCGGATCGACAGATGAAACGGACCAAACCCATTAATCAAATTAAATATAGTCGGAAACAGCGACGCCGTCGTCGGCGTAAGCGTTAGGCACGATTGACCGTTCTTGAATTTGCAGGTAAAATCACAAAAAACTTTTACCTGGCGATAGAATAGTTTATGATTAACTTATAATAACTATTTGGCGAGGTGTGCTTTTTATGGTCAAGAAGGTCACAATCACTGACATTGCCAAGGCAGCGGGAATCTCACCAACAACCGTGTCACTGATTCTTAATGGTAAGGGTGAGCGATTCAGTCAGGAAACCTGTTCACGAGTTTTCCAGCTACGCGATGAACTTGGTTATCATATCGAAAAACGCCCAGTGGTGCCGCGATATGCCAAGAAAATTTATCGGCTCGGTGTTGTTATGACAGCGTTTAATCAATTTTTCTATCAAGATGTCATTGCGGGCATCCGGGAATCGGCGGGGACTGAGGTTGTCGTTTCCCTTTACGAAGTGGGTGATACCTACGAGGACAATTTGCGGGACCTCAAGGGGTTATTTAGAGAGCCAGTTGATGGTCTCATTCTCTGTGAACCCGTGGTGCCAGCCAAGATCCTCAGAGAGCTGTCGGCGGCCTTCAAAGTGCCCTACGTCATCGTCAATAGCCATGCAGCGGTTAGTGATTCCGACGTATGGGTTGACCTACATGAGGTGGGAGTCCTATCCGCGGAGTACCTGCTGGCTAATGGGCACCGTAAGATGGCGGTGGTCGTTCCCCAAGAGAACCATGCGAACACAGAGATCATTGCCGGGTTTCGTGAGGGACTCGCGGAGTATCACCTTCAGCTTGAGGAACAGGATATCTTCCACATTGTGCCGTCGCTCAGTGAGAGCTATCGTTTTGCTAAGACGACAAATCTACAAGACTACACGGCGGTTTTTACCGCTGCAGATGAGATTGCGATTGGGATGATGCGCGGATTAGCCTCTAAGGGGCAACGCGTCCCAGATACACAGTCGTTACTGGGGGTTGGAAACTCCGAATTGGATAACTATACGCATCCGCAGTTGTCATCGGTACTGATTCCAGCGTCGGACATTGGTCGTGCAGCCTTTGATAAGCTGGAAGAGCTGAATCAAAAGCCACAAACTCCACGTGAAACATTGAATCTTCCAATTGGACTGGTCAAACGGTCCAGTGTTAAACATATCTAAAGTGTCCCAGGATCACCCGATTTAGGGTGGTCCTTTTTGGCTTTTATGCATAAAAAATTAAAAAAGCATGAATGAAAATGAAACCGCTTAATAAAGCAACCGGTTGCCCTATAAAAGAGCTTTCTTTTAAGCCAATGAAAACAGTTTGCGAAAACAAAGTCAAAAGAGACTATAAACTATTGAAAACAGATATGTTCTAGGCTATGGGGCGATCATTTAATGGTCTAAGGTGACCACATAAAGTGAATTTTGGTGGGGTTAGTAAAAAAAAGTAAAAATTATTTTTGAATGAAAAGTGATCGGATGTTTTGACGATTTTTAGACTGGAATATACATTTGACTTGAATATTATTAGTTGTGCTCGTGAAAAGTTTCTCCTGCCAAGGAAGGCGTTATCGCGCGGTTTTGAGCCGGATTGGTCTGCTTTATTGAGCGGGTAATCAATCCAATGGATGAGTATATTTATTGATAAAAAGAGAATTCCCATCATCTTCTAATGAGGCATAAAGGGTGGTTTGAAATGAAAGACCCCCTTGTCAGCGCTTTCAAAATGTAGTAAAAATAAGAGTGTAAGTCTTACTTCGATTCCCTCATCCGGGGATCGTGGTAAAAATTGTAAATTTTATAAGGAGGCTCTCATGGATAATTTAAAGATTGCGTCTACTGAGGAAGCTCGGCAGTATTTCACCACTACTCGTGAAATCGTCGATGCTAACAACACTGATTTCGTTGATTCCGCAGCTGTCGTTGTGATGGATGATGAACTTGATCCTATCAATGCGGTTGATGAAACAAAGTTTGGTGTGCCCGTATTTGTTCTCAGTAAAGACAGTTCAAAGATCCAGGGCGATTTGATGGCAAAGATTTACCACATTGTTGACTTAAACAGTAAGTCAGATGGTAAATTGGTTGATCGTGAAATTGAATCGGCTGCCGCAAAGTACGAAGATAGTGTATTACCACCATTCTTCAAAGCCCTTAAGTCATATGTTGAACGGGGTAACATCCAGTTCGACTGTCCAGGACACCAAGGTGGGCAATACTTTGCTAAGCACCCAGCTGGTCGCGAATTCTATAACTTCTTCGGTGAAAACGTCTTCCGTGCCGACATCTGTAACGCCGATGTTGACTTAGGTGACTTGTTAATTCACGAAGGTCCAGCTATGGATGCTGAAAAGCATGCTGCACAAGTCTTCAACGCTGACAAGACATACTTCGTAATGAACGGGACTTCAACTTCTAACAACATCGCTGTTGGTGCTGCTGTTGCTCCCGGTGACTTGGTTCTGTTCGACCGGAACAACCACAAGTCCATTTACAACGCTGCCCTCGTTAAAGATGGTGGCCGTCCAGTTTACTTAGAAACTTCCCGTGACCCTTACGGATTCATCGGTGGGATTTATGCCCGCGACTTTGATGAAGACTACATCCGGAAGCAAGCTGCTAAGGTTGACCCAGAAAAGGCCAAGCAAAAGCGCCCATTCCGTTTAGCTGTTATTCAATTAGGGACTTACGATGGGACTATCTACAACGCAAAGCAAGTTGTTGAAAAGATCGGTCACCTTTGTGACTACATCTTATTCGACTCTGCTTGGGTTGGATACGAACAATTCATTCCTATGATGAAGAACAGTTCTCCATTACTGTTAGACCTTGGACCAGAAGATCCAGGTATCTTGGTAACTCAATCAACCCACAAACAACAAGCTGGGTTCTCACAAGCATCACAAATCCACAAGAAGGATAAGCACATTAAGGGTCAGAAGCGTTACATCGACCACAAACGGTTCAACAACGCTTACAACCAATATGCTTCTACTTCACCATTCTACCCATTATTCGCTACTCTGGACATTAACGCTCAGATGCAAGAAGGGGAAGCTGGGAAGAAGTTATGGCATGATGCATTGGTAACTTCTGTTAACGCTCGTAAGAGTCTGTTAAAGAACGCAACCATGATTCGTCCATTCGTCCCACCAGTTGTTAATGGTAAGAACTGGGAAGATGCTGACACTGAAAAGATCGTTAACGACATCGACTACTGGCGCTTTGAAAAGGGAGCTAAGTGGCATGGATTTGACGGCTACGAAGATAACCAATACTTCGTTGACCCTAACAAGTTCTTGTTAACGACTCCTGGTATCAACGTTGAAACCGGTGAATACGAAGACTTCGGTGTTCCAGCCGTTATCTTAGCTAACTACTTACGTGAACACGGGATCATCCCAGAAAAGAATGACTTGAACTCTATCTTATTCTTGATGACTCCTGCCGAAACTCCAGCTAAGATGAACAACTTGGTAACCCAAATTGTTAACTTCGAAAGCTTGATCAAGGCCGATGCCCCATTATCTAAGGTATTGCCTCGTCTGTACGCACGTAACAAAGACCGTTACGCCGGCTACACTATCAAGCAACTTTGCCAAGAATTACACAACTTCTACAAGGGTAACAACGCTAAGGAATACCAAAAGAAGATGTTCTTAGCTGACTACTTCCCAGAACAAGCTATGACTCCATACGACGCTAACGTTGAATTGTTACACAACAATGCTAAGTTAGTTAAGTTGAGTGATATCGAAGGGGAAACTGCCCTTGAAGGTGCTTTACCATATCCTCCTGGTATCTTCTGTGTTGCCCCAGGTGAAAAGTGGACCAAGGTTGCTCAAACCTACTTCTCAATTCTTGAAGAAGGTATTAACAAGTTCCCTGGTTTCGCACCAGAAATTCAAGGTGTTTACTTCAAGCAAGAAGACGGCAAGACCGTTGCTTACGGTTACGTTTACGATTCAAGCAAAAAGTAAACTCATTCGGAAATAGAAAGGAAATTATCGAAAATGGCTGAGCCTTTGAAAATAGCTAGCTCTGAAGGAGCTCTTAAATTCTTCAGTACTGACCGTGAGATCGTTGATCTCGTAGGTAAGACTGACTTCACCGATATTGCTGCTGCCGTCGTCACTGATTCTGACGAAGACATCGCCAGCGTTAAATTAATTAATGCAACGAAGTTCGATATTCCTGTATTTATGTTAACTGCTGACTCCGCAGCTCTTGATGCAAGTGTTCGTGAAATGGTCTTCCATTTCTTGGACAACAATGACGAGAGTTACCGGAACATCTACGACAGTGAAATTGAAACCGCTGCTGCTACGTATGAAGACAAAATGATTCCTCCATTCTTCAAGGAAATGGTACATTACGTTGAAGAAGGTAACCTGAACTTTGATACGCCAGGACACCATGGTGGACAATTCTTCTTACGTCACCCAGCTGGTCGTGCACTGTACAACTTCTACGGAGAAAACTTGTTCCGTTCTGACGTAAGTAGTTCTGACGTCGAAGTTGGTGACTTGTTGACCCACGGTGGTGCTGCCCTTGATGGTGAAAAGCATGCCGCACGTGTCTTCAACGCTGACAAGACTTACTTCGTTATGAATGGTACGACGACTTCTAACGCAATCGTTGATATCGCGGCTGTTAAGCCAGGCGACCTGGTATTGTTCGACCGGAACAACCACAAGTCTAACTACAACGCTGCCTTGGTACAAGCTGGTGGTTTACCAGTTTACCTCGAAACTGAACGGAACCCATTCGGTTTCATCGGTGGTATTGATGACGCGGCTTTCGATGAAGATTACATCCGTGCACAAGCTGCTAAGGTGGATCCAGAAAAAGCTAAAGAAAAGCGTCCATTCCGATTAGCTATCATTGAATTAGGGACTTACGATGGTAGTATCTACAACGCACGTCAAGTTATCAAGCGGATCGGTCGCCTCTGTGACTACATCCTCTTTGACTCTGCATGGGTTGGATACGAACAATTCATTCCTATGATGAAGGATAGCTCACCATTACTTATTGACGACTTAGGGCCAGAAGATCCAGGTATCTTCGTTACCCAATCCGTCCACAAGCAAATGGGTGGTTTATCACAAGCTTCTCAGATTCACAAGAAAGATAAGCACATCAAGGGTCAGAAGCGTTACATTGACCACAAACGGTTTAACAACGCCTACATGAAGTACACCTCTACTTCACCATTCTACCCAATCTACTCCACACTTGACGTTAACGCCAAGATGATGGAAGGCCCTGCCGGTGCCAAGATGTGGATCGACACGGTTAAGTTGGGTATCGAAGCTCGTAAGCGGATGCTTAAGGAATCCACGATGTTTACGCCATTCATTCCTACCACTGTTCATGGTAAGAAGTGGGAAGACGTTGACACTGATACGATTGCTAACGACATCGACTACTGGCGCTTCGGTAAGGGTGAAAAGTGGCACTCATTTGCCGGCTATGCTGACAACCAGTACTTCGTTGACCCTCTGAAGTTCATGTTGAAGACTCCAGGTATCAACATGGAAACGGGTGAATATGAAGACTTCGGTGTTCCTGCAACGCTGATTTCCAGCTACTTGCGTGAACATGGGATTATCCCAGAAAAGTCTGACTTGAACTCGATTCTGTTCTTGTTGACCCCTGCTGAAACTAAGGCTAAGATGGACAACTTGGTTAACTTCATTCTTCAACTTGAAAAGTTGATTAAGGAAGACGCACCACTTAGTGATGTCTTACCTAAGATTTACGCTGAAAACATTGACCGGTACCGTGGTTACACGATCCGTCAACTTTGCCAAGAAATTCACAACTTCTACAAGAAGTCGAATGCTAAGGCATATCAACGTGCATTGTTCCGGGAAAAGACTTGGCCAAAGCCAAGCATGACCCCATACGATGCTGACAAGGCGTTAGTTGCTAACAACGCTAAGTTAGTTCCACTGGACAAGATTGTTGGTGAAACTGCCCTTGAAGGTGCACTTCCATACCCTCCTGGTATCTTATGTGTTGCCCCAGGTGAAGTTTGGAATCAAGAAGCTGCAACTTACTTCACGATTCTCCAAGAAGGTATCAACAACTTCCCTGGATTTGACCCTGAAATCCAAGGTGTCTACATGGAACCTCAAGAAGACGGCCGCGTTAAGGCTTACGGCTACGTTTACGACAAGGATGCCGCAAAATAACCTAGACTTTAAGAGATTCTAGTTTTATACTAATGAATGTCGGCTCTTTTTGGGCCGGCATTCTAGCAATTGTTCGTTTCAAAATTTTATTCAATTGAGGTTAGAAAAATGGCAGAAAATAGCACGAAAATGGGTGTTGTGCAGTTAACCATCATTACTGTTGTCAACATGCTTGGTTCCGGGATTATTATGTTGCCATCTAAGTTAGCACAAGTCGGGACAATGTCCGTTCTGTCTTGGGTTGTAACTTTAGGTGGGGCCCTCTGTCTGGCTTGGGTTTTCGCCAGAAACGGTATGTTTAGTAAAAAGTCCGGTGGTATGGGTGGATACGCCGAATACTCATATGGTAAAGACGGTAGTTTCATGAGTAACTTTACCTACGGGTTGTCACTGGTTATCGCCAACGTTGCCATCGCGGTTTCCGCTGTTGGTTACTTGACGGTGTTCTTAGACATCACCTTGAAGCCAATCGAAGTTACCTTCTGGGTTATCGGTACTGTTATCGTAACCACGTTGCTTAACTTCGGTGGTTCCAAGTTGACTGGTCGGATTGGTTCCGTAACTGTCTGGGGTGTTATTCTCCCAGTTGTTATCTTGGCCGTATTAGGCTGGTTCTGGTTCTCACCATCAATGTACGCTTCTTCATGGAATCCAAATCACATTGGTTTCTTCGATGGGATTGCTTCATCAATTCCAATTACGTTATGGGCTTTCTTAGGACTTGAATCTGCGGTTGCCAACATGGATGCCGTTGAAAATCCACAAAAGAACGTGCCTATCGCCGTTATGGCTGGGACGATTGGTGCCGGGATTATTTACATCCTCTCCACTAACGTTATGGCCGGGATCGTTAAGAACTCAGCATTGCTGACTTCTAACGCCCCATTCGGTTTAACCTTCTCAACCATGTTCGGTGGCTGGGCTGGTAAAGTTGTTGAAGGTGTCATGGTTCTTGCATGTCTTGGTTCATTATTGGGTTGGCAATTTACCATCGCCCAAGTGTTCAAGTCATCTGCCGATGAAGGTTACTTCCCAGCAATCTTCTCCAAGGTTACGAAGAACGGTGCTCCAATTGCCGGTATGACTATCTTATTGGTTGTTCAAATTCTGTTGTCATTCATGACTATCAGTCCTGACTTGAACAAGCAATTCAACGTGCTGGTTAACTTGGCCGTTATTACTAACTTGGTTCCTTACATTCTTTCCATGGGTGCTTCCAAGACCATTCAATTGAGTGCCGGAATCAGCAAGCATAACATGACCTTCAAGGTTACGAACGCCTTAGCTGTCGTTGCTGCATTCTACTCACTGTACGCAATGTACGCTTCTGGTGCCGAAGCCATGGTCTTAGGTTCATTAGTTACCTTCTTTGGTTGGACTATGTACGGTTTCGTTTCGCCTAAGTTTGACTTAGACCAAAAGGAAATTGACAAGGCTAACAAGGAAGCCGCAGCTACTGAAGCTGAAGCTAACTAATTAGTTATTAAAGAAAGTCGTTGGTCCGCGTGAGCGGGCTGACGGCTTTTTCTTTGGTCGGAACGGAGCCATTGAGTTCCGAGCATTTGGTGCTGGTCTGGGGTAAGGGATATTGCAGGCCGTTTCGACAGCGTTAATAAAACTGGATGGGTATCCCGTTTAGACAGAATAGCAAAAAAACAGCACGACAGGTGATTAAAATCATCTGTCGTGCTGTTTACGTTTAAATATGATTCGTTATCCTTGAAAGTGTTAAGCTTCGTCAGCTAACGATTCTAAGACGTTAGCGGCAACGACTGGATCGGAAGGATAAGGTGTATCGACACCATTAACCTTTTGATACTTGTCTTCACCTTTACCAGCTAGAACCACGAGATCCGTATTGGATGCTCCGGTAATGGCCTGGCGAATAGCGTCTTCACGCTTTGGAACGATCGTTGTGTCAACTTTTGAATGGTCGATGTGACTGTCGATTTCCTCGGCAATCTTGATTGGGTCTTCGTGACCTGGATCATCGGCCGTCAAGTAAGCAACATCAGCGAAATCGTTTAAGGCGCGGGCGAAACCTTCTCGCCGGTCTTCACCCTTATCACCGGTACTGCCCAGAACGGCAATGACGCGTTGATCAGGGAATTGGGTACTCAGGAAGCCCAGTAACGCATTCATACTGCCCCAATCGTGGGCATAGTCCACGTAAATGGTTCCGTGATTCTTAGTCCGGGTGAATTGCATCCGGCCAGGAACCTTGGTGTTAGCCAAACCGTATTGCATATCCTCAGCGGAGGCACCCGCAATTGCGGTGGCCAGGATGGCTGCGGAAGCATTACTTTGGTTAAAGTCACCAGGAACGGAGACGTTGTAGGTTTGTGCGAGACTGGCAAGCATTGGGTTATCACTGTTAACGACTAAGTTGAAGGTACTTGCCGTCAAGCTAGCTTGGTTATCAGTGATCGAAACGCTGGCTGAGTCTGAATTCATCCCATAGGTGAAGATGTGGTCGGGTGCGGTGGAGACTTGAGCGGCAGCGAGCACTTCATCGAAGTGATCAGTATCCGCATTAATCACCACGTTACGGGAATTCAGCAATAGTTGTTGTTTGCAGAACAGATAGTTCGCAAAGTTTGGATGTTCATTAATGCCGATGTGGTCTGGTGTGATATCTAGGAAGATACCAACGTCAAACTGTAAGCCGTAAACCCGGTCAAGCAGGTATGCTTGAGAGGCAACTTCCATTACCAGGTACTTCGCGCCGTTATCCACGGCTTCTCGCATCTCCTTGAATAGATCGAAGGATTCTGCGGTGGTCAGGTGAGCTTTGAATTGGTTCTTCGCACCCTGGCCGACAATCCGGTCGATAGTTGAGAACATGGCAACCTCACCGGGGTGAGCATGTTCAAGGATGTTGTGAGTGAAGTAGGTGGAAGTGGTTTTACCCTTGGTTCCCGTGTACCCAATCAGAAATAAATCGTTTTGGGGAAAGCCGAAGAATAGTTGGGCGGCTAAAGACATGGCTTTACGCACGTCGTTGACGATAATCCCCGGAACGGAAACCACGTCACTATAATCAGTTTCAGCGAGATAACTAGTGGCCCCATTAGCAATGGCTTGCTTTAGGTAATCAACTGAAAAGTTCTTGCCTTTGCAGATGAAGAGACCATTCTCACTGACGTTGCGAGAATCATAAGCTAATGATTCAAAGGAAACGTCGTCTGATTTTAGCGAATTACTTTGATACAAATCATGTTCTTGTAGTAACGCAATCAGTTGGAATGCTTTCATGCAATTGCCTCTTTTCAAAGATTACTCGTTAGGACGCATCGTTGGGAATAACATGACGTCTCGGATTGAAGGTGCATCCGTTAACAGCATGGTCATCCGGTCAATCCCGATTCCAAGTCCACCAGTAGGTGGCATACCATATTCCATGGCTTCCAGGTAATCTTCGTCAATACCATGGGCTTCTTCGTTACCGGCGTCACGTTCGGCATCTTGTGCTTCGAAACGTTGACGTTGGTCGACAGGGTCGTTTAATTCGGTAAAGGCGTTCCCATATTCGTTACCATTAATGTATAACTCGAAACGGTCAGTGAACCGGCCGTCATCAGGGTTCTTCTTGGCTAATGGTGAGATTTCAACTGGGTGACCGTAAATGAAGGTTGGGTCAATCAAGGTGTCTTGAACCTTGTCTTCGAAGAAGGCGTTGATGAAGTGACCAACGGTCCAGTAGTCTTCGTATTCAACATCATTTTCGTCAGCTAACTTACGAGCATCTTCGACGGACATCTTCTTCCAGAAGTCGATACCAGTAACTTCCTTAACAGCATCAACCATGTGAATTCGCTTGTATGGAGATTCCAGGTCAATAGGGGTGCCTTGGTAAGTGATGTGGCCGTCGCCGTGAAGCTTCCGGGCAGTGTAACGGAAAATGTTTTCCGTTAAGTCCATGACGTCGTTATAGTCCGTATACGCGGTATAAACTTCAATCATGTTGAATTCAGGGTTATGACGGGTGTCAATCCCTTCATTCCGGAAGTCCTTGCCTAATTCGTAAACCTTTTCGAATCCACCGACAATTAACCGCTTCAGGTAAAGTTCCGTGGCAATCCGGAGATATAAAGGAATGTCGAGGGCGTTAGAAGAAGTGATGAATGGCCGTGCTTCCGCACCACCGGCTTGCGTCTGTAAAACAGGCGTGTCGACTTCAATGTAGCCTTGGTTATCCAGGTATTCACGCACGGCGCGCTTGATCTGGGTAACCTGCATAAAGCGGTTAAAGCTATCGCGGTTAGCGATTAAGTCCAAGTATCTCTTACGGTAGATAGATTCTTGGTTCGTTAAACCGTGGAACTTGTCAGGTAACGGACGTAACGCCTTTGATAAGAATTCGAGGTGTGTAATTCGAACCGTTAATTCATCGGTATCAGTCTTAATGACGTAACCATGAATACCAATAAAGTCACCTAAGTCCAAAGAAGTATATAAGTCGTAGGCAGATTCACCGAGTTCATCTTGCCGTGCGTAGCCTTGGATAGTACCGAAACGGTCGAGAATATCGACGAATCCGGCCTTCCCACTACCACGCTTAGCGGTTACCCGCCCAGCAAGAGTCACATCATGCTTATCTTCGGCCAACTCTTCTTTAGTGCTTTGACCGTACTTTTCGTTAAGTGTCTTGCTAGTATCGGTCCTGTCAAACCGGTGTCCAAATGGCGCGATGCCTTGTTCACTGAGCTTGTTCATTTTGTCCCGCCGAACCTGCATTTGATCGTTTAAGTCGGGTTGCGTGGAACTGTTTGTATGATTATTGCTCATATATGTGGCCTCCTAATAAGTATTGATTCGGTAAATCAAATCCAAATCTAACTTAAATCTAATTTATTTCGGCCAAATAAGCAAGGGAAATCGCTAAAAAAGTTAATTTTATTTAGAAAAATGTATAAATCTTTCGGGGGTGCTAGCATGGCAAACGTGACTTTGACGGCTTTTGTAAGCCGAATTAGCAAATTGGTCTGGAACAATTTATGTATAGCTTGAATTATTAGAACTTTTGTAAGAAAACCACGGAGAGATCAGGTAAACGACAGGCGGGAATGATTAATTCGGGTGTTTCAGTCAGTGACAGGTGATGATAGAATGGAATTAGTATTGAAGGGCGGGAAACGACATATGTTAAAAACGATTCGTAGAATGTGGCCGTTGCTGGTGCTGGGGTTCTTGGTGAACACGGCGTACAGTGTGATGTGGCCGTTAACAACCATCTATCTTCACGGAAACCTCCATTTAAACTTGGTTCAGAGTGGCCTGATCTTGGCCGCTTACTCCGGGTGTAATGTCTTGGGGGGGTACCTAGGTGGGGTCCTCTCGGATCGCTACTCGGCAAAAACGGTTGGGTTAGGCATGCTCGCAGCGCTGGTGATTGATGCTGGCTTCGGGTTTATCTGGAATGGCATTATCGCTTATCCAATTGTTCTAATTATCTTTGGACTTCTGACTGGGGGTATGTTGACCCTGATTACGGCAATTACGGCACAGCTTAGTCATAATGATAGTAAACTCTTTAATCTACTATATATATTCATTAACGTAGGGTTGGTTGTTGGGACTGCTAGTATCGGGGTTCTCTTCCATCATAGTCTGCGGCCGATCTTCACCTTGCTGATTGTCTGCTACCTTGGCGCTTTTGCTCTTTGGCGTTGGAAAGCGGCTGAGTTTGAGGTTAGTGGCACGGATGAGACAATTACGCCAAGCACACAGCAAACGACAACTAATAGAAAGAAACTCCCTGTTGCGAGTCTTGTGATTGTCCTCTTAACGTTGGTCTTTATGTGGATTACTTACGCACAGTGGATGAGTAACGTCTCGGTCTACATCCAGGATGAAGGATTAGGCATTAAACTTTACAGTTATCTCTGGGTCTACAATGGTATTCTTTTGATTATTGTTCAGGCCTTGATGACTAAGGCCAGCCATGTACGGATTATTCCGTGGCAGATTCTTTTGGGGTTACTAGCCATTGCCTTTTCTTTTCTGTTAATGACAACAACTTCTGGAATCATCGTGTTATTCACGGCGATGACGCTTTTAACGGTTGGGGAAGCTGTCTATGTCCCAGGAGTCCCGGCGTTAATTAATGCCTACACCGTGGGAAATGAGGGAAAGTATCAGGGGCTAGTCAATTCGTTCTCGTCGGTAGGGAAGGCATTGGGTCCGGTTCTCGGGGGTGTCGTGATTGGTCAGTTCACGTCATTTAAGTTCCTGTTCTTCCTGTGTGCCATTGTTGATTTTATCGTTGCGGCTGGATTTGTTCTTGGTGTTGCGCCACTCTTGCGGCGGCACTCAAAATAACAACGGACGACAATTGAATTAGCGTCTGAAATTGTGCGGTTTTTGCGGCGCAATTCCAGACGCTTTTCTTGTGCAGTTCGCCTTTGAAAAAAGATGATTTAATTGTCAATTTTCGGTTGACGATTTGGGTGCTGGTTGGTATAGTTGTATACGTTGCTGTTACGAAAAACCAACTAGACCAATTTAAAACTTTGAATTTAGTTGTTGACAGCAATTCGATTGAATGATATGCTTTATGAGTTGCTTGTTTAGACGAGCAACCAGGTAGACCTTTGAAAACTGAACATTGTTTCGACAAACCAAATATGTGTAGGGCGGTTTGATATTTATATCAAACCCAAACAATATTTGCGAAGTCAATTCGCTTTTATAAAAAAGTAACAACAATCGATGAGCTATTCAAGCCATCATC
>NZ_RHOD01000015.1 GCF_003946095.1 Levilactobacillus lindianensis
CATGCCGAACACGGAAGTTAAGCTTCAGCACGCTGATAGTAGTTGGGGGATCGCCCCCTGCGAGGATAGGACGTTGCCACGCGAACGAAAGAACCCTGTGAGGGTTCTTTTTTTTATTGTCAAAAATCCGGAAAACAGGGATAATGGAAGGGTAATAAGTGATGCCATTGACATCACCGAATCGTTAAATATGCCGCTTTAGCTCAGAAGGTAGAGCGTTTCCATGGTAAGGAAGAGGTCGTTGGTTCAAATCCAATAAGCGGCTTACAGCATCGTTGAGGTCCCTCATCGCAACTTGGTTGCAGTGAGGGACCTTTTTCCATGGCTAACTGAAGACTCTGTCAAATCAGGAAAGACAGCGGTATACTCAATCTATATGGGAAATAACTTAGCGCATTAAACGAGGCCTGATGTGTCAATTGACACGTTGACCGAAAATCAAGGACCAGGGGAGCAATAAAAGATGAGAATGATCACTAAGCTTTTGGCCACAGCTGTTTTGACGCTGGGACTAACCAGTCTGTCGGTTCCAGCCAAAGCTGAAACGGGGAACATGACCCTCGTGTCGCAGGCCAAGGTCACCAAGTTTGGTCGCGTGACCGGGAACACTAAGGGCAACCTTTACAGTTTTAAAACGGACAGTCGGGGGGCGTTGACTATGAGCCCCACACATTATCTAAAGAATTATGGCAAGACTGCCTGGATTGCTAGTAAAACGGCCTGGGTTCAGAAGGCTAATGGTAAACGTTATCGGTACGACTACGTCACTGAGACTAGAAATGTGCCTAACAAACGCCATGCGGGATGGGTGCTTCATCAGGATTTGAAGACGCCCAGCAAGGTGAACTTGAATGCGCCTTACGTCAACCAAAATGCCGTTAAGGCTTGGATGGGATGTGAATCCGCGAGTTTATTGGAAGGTTTCCATTACAAGGGCGTTAAAAAGTCGACCGGTTTAGTGGCCTTCATGAAACACTTGCCACGAAGTAAAAATAACAATCCAAACAATGGATTTGCTGGTAGCCCCTACAAGGTGACACCCGGGGTATTTCAATCCATTTTCCCGAAACCATTAGCTAAATGGGGGAACAAGTACACCTCAGTTAAAAATATTAGTGGTGCCAGTGTTGCGGCGTTGCGGAGCCAGATTCGGCAACACAATCCGGTGGTGGTTTACGTTACCCTACACTTTGCCAAGGCGCAGTATGATCACTATTTCTGGGAAACGGGTATCGATAATAGTCACGTGATGGTATTAGATGGCTATAAATCGGGATACTACCACGTCTCAGACCCGAACCAGGGCAAGTACTGGGTTAGTGCTAAGAAGTTTAAACGGAGTTATAACTACAAGCATTTCGCGGTGGCGGTTCAGTAGGAGCGAGGGCAACCGCTGTTGTTCATTAATGACACGACACGAAAGGAAGCACCGTCTGAAGACGAGGCTTCCTTTTTTGAATAGTCGCCTAAATTTGACTTGGGTTTCACGGTGAGACCTGCTAGCATAAGGATTGCTGATTGAAAGCGATCGGCAATGGTCGTTGATTAAGGACTAATTGACTAGGGACAGGAACGAAAACTCATGCCAGCTAATCCCACGATTCGCAGATTTTGCGAACGACCTACTCGATCATGGGGAGTCGAGTGTTAGTGTGGGGCTGGTTGTCATGAAAGGAGTTGGGGAGATGCATCTGTTGCCAACGTCTATGTTGTGGCCTGACGCTGTCTTGGCCATTTTGGGCAGTGATGCCAATCAAACGGAACTCATCTGGTTAGGTGGGACCTTGATTGGGGCAATTGGCCTGAGCTGGGTACTGCGTCGTCGCGAACGTTAGACCGAGACGCATCTAAAGAAGAGGAGTTGACGATTGGTCGTCAACTCCTCTTTTTTAGTTGTTAGTGGCCATCATACCGCGTAATCTCAAATTGATGATTTTCGTATTTCGCCATGTAGACGTCGCGGACGTTGGCCACGCCGTGTTGTTTGAGTTGCTCTAGTAGCCAGTTCTCGTCGTGATTCATGAGTTCCAACACGTCTTGATCAATCTGTCCATCCACGATGATGGGATAGCGAATCGACCCGTCACCTTGACGCAGAATAGTCAGGCTACCATTCTGTTCGACAATGGCCCGTTTGACCTCGTCGATCTGGTAGACACCAGCGGTTCGAAGTTTGAAGTCAATTTCCTTAGCCGAGAGGTTGGCCTTTAGGCAGTTGTGCACCAGTAGTTGGCCATCGCGAATCACCGTGATGGGGCCACCATCGATGAACTTGCCGACGGCCTGCACGTGAATCTTGAGGTAACGGGTGACTAGGATCAGCAGAGACCAGATCAGCAGGACAATAATAAATTGAAGCAGGGTGACTGCGGAGTTGTAGATAACCCCACCGACGATTCCCCCAAGGACGTAGTTTTGAACCTGGTCGATAGCCGAGGTGGGAGCCAGGTTCCCTTTGCCAGAGAAGTTAATCAATAGCGTCATAAAGATGAAACCAACAACTAATTTTATAAAGACATCCGAATAAACAAACATGGGTTACTCCTTTACCAACGTAATCTTGGGTTGTTTCAACGTAATCTTCTCCAGGACAAAGGCCGAGCCGTCACTGTTATAGTTCAGTCGATAATACCCATCTGGCGCCTTGACCAGGAGGTTGTCTCCGGTTGAGGTGGCGTTAATACTCAGACGAGATGGCTTGACCTTAAGGGTGGTTGCCACCTGTTGAACGGTTGCTGTGATCTGGCCGGTTTGTTGGCTTGCAGATCGAAGCGAGAGCAGACTGTTGATTTGAAAGCCCAGCACCAGCAATAATAAAGTTCCAGTGATAATACTCAAATCCTTATATTTCACGTTCCATTGGTTTCGTAGGTAGTGAACGAAGAGGCCAATAAAGATGATGAGGAGCGCAATTAATAGGGCAATTCGGGCATACTGCCAAGTATTGTGATGGGTCGTGAGATAACCGTAAGTATAAAAAGTCATCATGTTCCCCCTTAAAATAATTCCTGCAATATATTTTATCACGAATAAGGGAGAATCGTTGCCAGAGAAAACTGATAGATTTCACATTATTTTCTAATCAAAAGCTCATTTTGCGGTATACTAATTAACAGATTAGAAAGAGGGGACCCCCATGGAAATTACCAATCGTCAATCTGTCATTCAAATCTTTCGGGCGGCCAGTAGTGATATTCTTAGCACCCTGAGCGGGAACACTTTCAGCTTTTCCTTGGGGCTGATGCTGTTGCACCGGACGCACTCGGCCATTAGCTTTGGTCTGGGTGCCATTATTTATCCGTTAATCGGTCTCCTATTGGTAGTTCCTGTGGGAAATCTAGTGGATACCTACCATCATAAAAAGTTGATACTGACGAGCAAAGGTGTGGGGATTTTAGCTTTAGTCGTGTATGCCTTTTTGGTGCCTTACGTGCGGTTCCCGATGGTTTTGGCGATCGGCCTACTCATCGTGCAAGCCTGTTGCGACAAGGTGACAAATACCACTTATACGGCGTCAATTCACGAGTTGGTTAACGACAAACATGTGAAGACCCTGGCGACCATTGAACAGGCGGCGACGGCGGCGATTCAACTGATTTCGCCAGTATTAGCAGCTGCACTGTATGCCTGGTTGGGGTTTGAAGGCACCGTTCGGATTCTGATTGGGGCGGAGATTCTGGTATGGTTGATTTCTGCCAGTATGCATTTCTACCCCGTCGCTGTGAAGGTCGAAGAGACTCCAGAGGCCACGACCAATCAGTGGCGGAAGTTCCGGCTTGGGTTGGTCTATATCAAGGATCATCTCGCCTTGCGGGCCTTGGTCGTCATGGGTGTCGTCTTGAACTTTTTATTTAGTGCCGTAGACGTGGGTCTGCCATATGCCGTGGTTCAGGAACGCCATATGGGTAACGCTCGTCTGAGTCTGATTATGAGTAGCTTTGCCGCCGGATTGTTGGTAGGGAATCTTCTGCTAAGTGTCTTACCATCCTTTAAACGGGTGCTGTTAGTCATTCTACGCTTGTGTCTGGCGTTGGGAGCTGGAATCGGCCTTCTTGGCATTGTCTTCCTTAGCACCTTAAATGGGCAGCAACTCCTAATAGGTCTTTTGGTCTGGGGCTTTACTATTGGAACTGTTTTGGCTTTTATCAATACGCCGCTGTCGGTGTACCTTCAGATGACTGTCCCGACCGAACTACTCGGTCGGGTAGGCTCGACCTTTTCGACGCTACTTCAACTGGCTGTACCACTGGGAACACTCGTCTACGGCTTCTGTTTCCAACACCTCACGGCGGGCTGGGTTTACCTGATTACCGGAATTGGAATTCTTCTATATACCAGTTGGCAGCTAGTCGTGGACGGTCGAAATGGGAGCATCAGCAGTCAAAATTCTACGGAATCATAACGCGTCGTGCTAAACTTAAACCGTTAGTTACAGGAAGGGAAGGTTTTTGCGGATGCAAGAATTCGATATCGTCGTCATTGGTGGTGGTCCTGGCGGACTAGCCGCAGCCTATGGGTTACATGCCAAGGGCATGAACGTCGCGGTGGTGGAAAAGGATCTCTGGGGAGGCACGTGTCCCAACCGGGGATGTGACCCCAAAAAGATTCTTATGGCCGCGGTTGAAACGCAGGCCCATAGTGAGGCCTTACAAGGTCATGGCCTGAGTGGTGTTCCCCAGATAGACTGGACGGCTCTGATGGCCGCTAAGCGGGCTTACACGGAGAAGATTCCGGGTGGCACTCACAGTGGTCTTAAGTCGGCAGGAATTGCGACCTTTCACGGGACGGCCAGCTTTAATGCGGACGGCACGCTGACGGTTGGCGAAGATCAACTGAATGCAGCCAACTGGATTGTCGCGACCGGGCAAGAACCACGGATTCCAGCGATTAAGGGCTCCGAATGGTTGAATACCAGTAATGAATTTCTCGACCTCGATGCCTTACCAGCCGACATTACCCTGATGGGGGCCGGCTTTGTTGGGGTAGAAATGGCAGCTATTGCCAATGCGGCCGGTAGTCACGTTCACCTGATTCATCATAGCGATCGCCCGTTACGGGCCTTTGACGCGGACCTCGTTCACGATTTGATGGATCGTTTGGTAGCGGATGGCATTGATGTGCAGTTGGACACCGACATTACGGCAGTGGCCCCAGCCGATGATCAGTACCAGGTCACCACGGCGACTGGTGAGAGCTGGACGACGGGGATGGTGCTGGCGACGGCTGGTCGGCGTCCTGTCATTGATGACCTTCATTTGGAACGGATTGATGTGGCTACCACTGCTCATGGAATCACGGTGAATGGTCAGCTCCAGTCGACCAATCCACACGTCTTTGCCTTGGGCGATGTCGTTGACCGGCCACAACCGAAGTTGACGCCGGTCGCTGGATTCGAGGGCCGCTACCTAGCACAGACACTGACTACCTGTGATGCGCCAGCGATTGTGTATCCAGTCATCCCATCCGTTGTTTATGGGAAGACACAGTTGGCGCAATTGGGGGTCAGTCCAGAAATGGCGGCGACCCAATCTGATCGTTATCAGGTCAAGGACTTGGACCTGACGCATTGGTACAGCTACCAGCGGATTCAGGACCCGCATGCCCGGATTAAGGTCGTGGTTGACCGGACGTCCCTCAACATTGTCGGGGCTGCTGCCTTGAGCACCGAGGCGGAGCAGGTCATTAACTACCTTGACTTCGTGATTAAGAACCAGATGAGTTCGGCAGATATTAGCCAGACCATCGTGGCCTACCCAACGTTGGCTTCCGACTTGGGGTACTTTAATTAAAACGTGAAAATTTTAAATTTTGATAACGTAAAGCGTCAGTGTGCTTATTCAAACGCTGACGTTTTTGTTTTGAATTTTAGGTGTATTAATCCATTGATGTTATCTTGGAAAGGCAAAGATGTAATTCTAGCACTTAGCTAATCTAGTTGATAATGCAATATGTATGGAAAGGCGGATCTGAGCTGGAGGCGGCCAATTTAAACCAGACCCACCAGGTAGTTTCGTTTAAAGTCCGAACCAACCGGTTGAGGTTGCCAAGACCCGCCAATTTGTGGCCCCCGTGATACACTCATTGCGACGCAAGAGGTACGACCTGCAGGGACCTGAGGAAAGGGTGGGAAGACCATGGATGCACAGCGACACTTTGTCTATTCGATTATGACCGCGATAGCGGCAGCGATTCTCGTTTTGGCTATTCGATTATGGGGCTACGGCGTCATTATTCGCGGTACAGACTTAAAGTTCTATCTGTCGATTGGCTTGGGTTTAGGACTCTTTGTCTTGTCGATCTATGCAACCACCGCTTTAGAAAAGGTGGACACTAGTCTACGCGTCGACCTGATCTTTCTGTTAACTGGGGTGGTCGTGGGTGGTGCGATTCTGGCATTAGCTCTTTAAATTTTGGCAATGTAAAAGGCGTACGGATCGAAAGCCCGTACGCCTTTTGTAACGTTTATTAGAGTAAGACGTTGATGATGATGCCCGTGAATGCCAGCTGTAAGAATAAAGCTGAGATACCTTCGAATTCACGATAGAGCCGCTCACGTGCAAAGCCAGTGAGGGTAAAGGCATCAGAAATAATGAAGATTGCCAGAAGAATACTCCATAGTAGCCGGTTGGTTCCGTCGGGTAACCCCATTAAAAGAGCAACCGCAACAAGCAAGAATGCGTAGAAATCAACCATGCCCACCTTGAGAATATCGCTAAGCGTAGGCCGTAAGAGTTTTGACAATGTATCCACTTTCCTTTTCCATAAAAAATTTGGCAGTGAGCCCGAATTAACTCTCGATTTCCTTCTCAAATTAGTTCAGGATGGTTGTCCATAACTTAAAAGTTACGCACACGTAACAACCTATACTTATATGATAAGCCCAAACTGAAATGCCGTCAAATGGGGACACTCGGCCATTTGAAAATAGGTAAAAACATTACCTATTGGGGCTAAAATCCGGTTCTGTGGGTCACAAATCGTCCCACAAGGTAAATAAAAGGAGAACCGGTCACTAGAACCGGTCCTCAGTCGTGGTGCCTAAAGTAAAAAGTTTAACAGCAAGCCAGTAAACACAACCTGCAAAATCAATACCGAAAAGATTTCAAAATCATGGTAAAGTTTACCGCGCCAGAGGCCCAGCACGGTGAACAGACTGGATAGCGCGAATACGACGAATATGATACCCCAGATGAGATGATTGGTCTCATCTGATAGATTCAAAATTAAGGTCACCGCTCCAAATAGGAACACGAAGAAATCAAGCATTCCGATCTTCAAAACCCCACCGAACGTGGGTTGTAAAATTTTCGGCATCGCTGTCGCCACCCTTCCCCTGAATCAGCCGTTTACTCGAACGGCTATGATTTTAGTGTAGCCATTTTCAGGGGACGTCAATGGGGTGAATGGTTTTCGGCTATATTGATTTGACGACCAATGAATGTGAAGTTGTGTCTTTTGTCTCTCTGGGAAGTGGCGTATCATGGAACTTAAATTAGAATTTAGAGAGAGGGATTGGCATGGCTTTTTTGGGAACGTTGTGTTTGATTTTGGTGTTAACCACGTTGGCGGGAAACTTTGCCAACCGCTTAGGGGTACCGGCTGTAATTGGGGAGCTTTTGATCGGTATCATCATTGGCCCGGCGCTACTCGACTGGGTGCAATTGAATAGTCTGGTTAATTTGTTTTCCGACATTGGGGTTGTCATTCTGATGTTTCTGGGAGGCCTCGAGAGTAATCTCCAGCTCCTGATGAAGTACCTGCGTCCGGCAATTATCGTGGCGACACTTGGGGTGATCCTGCCGATTACGGTGATGGGCCTTGCCTCATGGTGGTGGGGTTTCACCGGCCTGGAGTCACTCTTTATTGGCGTGATTTTTTCCGCCACTTCAGTTTCAATTTCCGTGGCCGTACTCAAGGAATACCACGCGCTGACCACGCGGGAGGGGGCTACGATTCTGGGGGCCGCCGTCGCCGATGACATCATGGGCGTGGTGTTGCTGTCCCTGATGATTAGCCTGTTGGCCAGTCAAGGAATTGAAGCCGCAGGGTCGCAACCAGCCTTGGCCATTGTCTTATTGGAACAGGTGGCCTTTTTCGGAGGCACCTACGCCCTGGTCAAATGGGTGGCGCCATATCTGATGCACCTGAGTGAACGGCTGGTCATGGCATCCAGTGTAACCATTATGTCAATGGTGATCTGTTTAGGTATGGCTTGGTTAGCGAACTTGGTCGGCTTGAGCGGGGCCATTGGGGCCTTCTTTGCCGGCATTGCCGTGGCCCACACCCCTTATCGGGCGGTCTTGGCCGACCATGTTGAACCGTTGGGGAACGCCATCTTCATTCCAGTTTTCTTCGTGAGTGTTGGGTTGAACATGACATTGGATCATGTTGGCGAGAAAGTCGGGATTATCCTGGGCCTTACCGTGTTGGCTTGCCTCACCAAGCTCGTTGGCTGTGGTCTCGGTGCGCGGCTCTGCCACTTCTCTTGGTCTAGCAGTTCGGTCATTGGCACCGGAATGATTGCTCGGGGTGAAATGGGGTTAATTACTGCCCAGATTGGACATCAAGCTGGATTGCTCGGAAATGCCAATTACTCCGTGATGATTCTGGTCATCGTCTTGGCCACGGTTGTGGCACCACTCCTGTTGAAGCAGGCTCTGAAACGAACGCCACAAGGGGCCCCGGAACAGGCTGTGTGAGCTGGTAGAATAAGTTCGAAAATTCAAGGAAGCCGCCTCCGGCTGCCAGGGAGTTTTTCTTGCTCATGTTGGTAAGGGGAAACTCCAGCTGTCAGTTATGGTAGTACTAGTGGAATTTGAGTCTAATGTTTTGAATCGTTTGACGACAGTTTTCAAATATTAATTAGAAGGGGTGTCTGAGGCAAAAGTCTTAGGCACTTTTTGCGGTCCGATTATCTATGGCCGAAACGTGCGACAAAAGCAGTCAACTCCGCTTATCTCCGATAGACAAACAATCCAAGACCAGGAATATTCACCTATCGATGTTAATACGCATTGACTAACTGCCTTTTGTCACACTCTTTGTGATTAAAAGAGTTCTTGCTTTTTAGGGGTCGCCCGTGTAAATTGAAAGAGTACATGAGCAGAACGGTTTAGGGGAGGAACAGCACTTGAAAACATCGCGCTTTATGATTGGACTGGCTATCGTGGCATTCGGCATGGGGATGACCGACTACGCGACCGCACAAGCGAACACGTGGCATCAGGGAACGCCGAAAGTTTTACGACGGACCTGGTTCCACAATGGCAAAGGGGATAACAAGGCGTATATCACTTACACCAAGCATCGGAGTTCGGGGAACCTGTTTGGGTATGACAATGCGTCGCATAAATACTACCGGTTACCAGGCTATGGTCTAAAGAACCTGAAGTATCAGACACTCGGCCATCATGTCTATCGGTTAACGGGTATTCAATATTCACCTAAGGGTAGCACGGTAGCTTTCGCGGGACAACGTATGACTTATAAGATTCGCGTTACCGCTAAGCACCTGCACTTCTCGAAGGGGTATCACGACTACGGGCGGCATGCGTCATTTAGAACGACGAAGGCGCCCAAGGGTCTGTATTAACGAAAAATAGGAGGTTGACCAACAAAGGTCAATCTCCTTTTAAATTTCACTAATAACCGGTTCGACCGTAGATAATCCAGTCGACCCATTGATAAGGAATGATGCCCAGAAATCCCAACCAGACACAGAAACCGATGATGAAGATGACCCCATAGATTGAGAACAGGATGCGTTGCAGGCGAGTAAGTCCGCGCCACCCCACGCGATAGCAGTGAACTCCATAAGCAATAACGCCAATTAGGCCAACGAGGCCCCAAACGAGGACACCGAAGAGAACCAAAACATCTGGATGAAGAGGATCATTTTGGGCCATTAAAATGAATCCATTAATGATCACCGCTAGTGGTCCACCGATGGTGATACAAGCCGTGATAATGGCGATCCAAGGTCGCCATTTTGAAAAAGAGTGCATGAGATGTCATCTCCCCTAAGGGTAGTGTGCGCTTTTTAGTTTTGGGGGTCAATGGCAGAGTGTCCCAGAAGGTGGTTATCAGACTTAAACGGAGCCACCTGCCTTCTGGGACACGTTTCGGCAATATAAATTTGGCGTTAAAAAAGAGGAAGGCAACAATCGTCGTCTTCCTCATAACTCAAGTTAACTTTGAAATTCATGTTCAATCGTCAAATCTGCCTGCGGAATTTTTCCCGAGGCAATCAGTGGCGAGACCGCACCGATGCTGAGCAGGGTCAGGTGATGCATGGCCCGAGTCGCAATCGTGTAGAGGGTCCCAGCCATTTGTTCATCCGGATAGTTCTCGGCGGAAACGTTGTAGGCAATGACGCTGTCGAATTCGAGCCCTTTAGCCAGGTAGACGGGCAGGACGACCAATCCCTTAGGCAACGAGAGGTCGTTGTCCGTCAGTAGGGTCAGGTCGAATTCGCGGTGGAGTTCCTGGTAGACATGGCGAGCTTCACCGGCACTCTTGGTTAGAATAGCCACGGTGCCATTGGTTGCCAACTCGGCTGTGACTTCATGCGATAAGGCTTTGAAGGCCGCTGCTTCGTCGTAGCGAATGACGACCCGCGGCAGATCTCCGGGCCGGTTGAAGGCCTCGATCTGATCGCCATCGGGGAGGAGTGCCTTGGCAAATGTCGTGATCGGATACGTCGACCGGTAAGAACGACGGAGCGTGATTAAGCGTGACCGTTTGACATTCAAAGCGGCATCCAACTTCTTTAAGATGCTTTCGGGCGACTCGACGGCCTTGAAGAGCGCCTGTTCACTGTCGCCTAGCAGGGTTAATTTGGCCCGTGGGAAGGCGTGTTGCAAATAGATGAGTTGTGCCATTGAATAGTCCTGCATCTCATCGACGAACAGGTGTTGCATCCGGTGGTTTGCCCCGCCGCCAATCAGCAGATCACGGAGATAAAGGAGTGGCGCCGCGTCCGTCAACGCCAGCCGGTGAAATTCAATATCGTGTTGGTAGGTGGTAATGACGGCCTGCCATTCTTCAGCCGTCACATTTTTAGGTAACGGACAGTGACTGAGAAAATCCGTGTACTGGCTGTAAACGTCTAGGAAGTAACCGTTATAAATGGCATCATCCACTTGACGTAGGCGCCGGCGAACAATTTCTCTGGCGATAAAGTCAATCTCATCGTCCAGCTGTTCGAATTGGCCGAGATGCTTGGCGCCTAACAGGTTGTGGTAGTCTTCATCACTGAGCTGATCGATTTCGTCGCGGACCCAGTCGGACTGAGCTTCCGTGGCGATGCGGTGTTTCAATCGCTTTTCCAAGGCATTCTTAGTGCGGAGAAATCGGTCGGCTGGCGCGGCGGCATCCGGCAGACGGTCATAGATGTCGCGGATTTCTTCCTTACTGAAGAAGACCCGTCCATCAAAGCGAATGTCAGTGAAGCGCAGGGTTGCCGGCGAACTCTTCAAACAGTAGTCATGAATCGCGGTCATCATGGCCGCACTCTCTTGAAATGCCCGCAGGTGACGGTTAATCGGTTGAGTCTGGTCATCCTCGTAGCGGCCAAATTGCGTTTGAACCGTCAGTCCTTGGAAGCGTTGGGTGAGAAACTCGGCCAGGGTGACCTGACGCATGTTGCGTTCCCCTAGGCTAGGAAGGACGTCACTGATGTAGTGACTGAACAGGCGGTTCGGAGAGAAGAGTACGATTTGATCGGCCTCAAGGTCCCGTCGACTGTGATAGAGCAGAAAGGCAATCCGTTGCAAGATGGCAGAGGTTTTACCGGAACCGGCCACCCCCTGGACCACCAAGAGATCACTGGTGGTGTCGCGAATAATGTCATTTTGTTCGCGTTGAATGGTGGCGACGATGTTCTGCATGGTGGCATCGTTTTGTTCACCCAGGGCGTGTTGGAGCATCTCGTCGCCAACGGTTTCGTTGGTGTCGAACATGTTCTCGATGTGGCCGTTTTGAATCAGAAATTGCCGTTTTTTCAGCAGATCGGTGTGTTGTTCACCGGCAGGGGTGTCATAGGCCACCTGACCGAGAACCCCGTTGTAGTAAATACTAGAGATGGGGGCCCGCCAATCATAGACCAGAAAGTTCTGGTCGTCATCGACGAATGAAGCGGTGCCAATGTACAGTGATTCCGGCGTGGCTTCGTCGGGGTCTTGAATATCAATGCGGCCAAAGTAAGGCGACCGCTGGAGTTCTTTAAAGGTATCTAATTGGTCTTGAATGATGTTCTGGTTTTCGGTTAGTCGGGAGACCAGGGCCCGTTGTTGCTGCAGTTCGGCACTGGTTTCGATTCGGTCATCGACTTCAAACCAGTTAACCGACGTGTTTTCACTGTAATTCTTCAGCACATTGCGGAGCTCTTGGTGAGCAGCCGTATAGTCGGCTTCGGTCTTCTCGATGCGGGCGCCAATGCGGCCCGCAACGTGATCGACTCGCCGCTGTTCTTGTGCTTCCTCGCTGGTGGTCAAAATGACCGCCTCCTTTGACTAGGCTAAATTGCTTTACAAGTTTAGTCATTTTGAGGGGGAATGTCAATTAAAGCGAGTGGGTGAAGTCTAGGAACGACGGGCGTGGACGCCAACTGCTAATATCAAAATCTTTGTGAGGGCACAACGGTTTACTTTCCCATGGAAAACCACTAAAATAAAGGAATAGAAATCACGATAGGAGTAGCCCCATCGCAGAGAAAAACCGCTAGTGCTGAAACGGTTTTACGGGCGAATTGGATCGGGATTTAGTCATTTAACCGATAATTAATTATCGCGGGGTCCCCGTTAACGACGAAAGTGGTGGTCAATAGTGACCACAAGTTAGGTGGTACCGCGCAGTAAGCGTCCTATTGGAGTCCGACTCCAATGGGGCGCTTTTTCAGAAAGGGAGAACATTAATGGATAAAAAACACGTTATTTTAACTGGTGACCGACCAACTGGTAAATTACATATTGGACATTACGTGGGGTCATTGCGTAATCGAGTTGCCCTGCAGAACACCGGTGACTATGAGACCTACATCATGATTGCGGACATGCAGGCGTTGACTGACAACGCGCGTGACCCAGAGAAGATTCGTCACAGTCTCTTACAAGTGGCGTTGGACTATTTGGCTGTCGGCATTGACCCAACCAAGTCCACCATCTTGGTGCAATCACAGATCCCAGCCTTAAACGAATTGACCATGGCCTACCTGAACTTGGTCACGGTTTCTCGTTTGAACCGGAACCCAACCGTTAAGAATGAAATCAAACAGAAGGCCTTTGGCGAAAGCGTGCCTGCCGGATTCTTTATCTATCCAGTGAGCCAAGCGGCCGATATCACCGCCTTCAAGGCCGACACCGTGCCCGTTGGTGAGGATCAAGAACCCATGCTGGAACAAACCCGTGAGATCGTACGGAGCTTCAACAACGTTTACGGTGAAGACATTCTGGTTGAACCAGAAGGCTACTTCCCACCAAAGGGTCAGGGGCGGATTCCCGGCCTAGATGGCAATGCCAAGATGAGCAAGTCCTTAGATAACGCCATCTACTTAGGTGACAGCGCCGATGACATTCAGAAAAAAGTCATGTCGATGTATACCGATCCAGAACACATTCACATTGAAGACCCAGGTCATATCGAGGGCAACACGGTCTTCACCTACCTGGACATCTTCGCCCAGGACAAGGAACACGTCGCCGATCTGAAGGCCCAGTACCAACATGGTGGCCTCGGTGATGTGAAAATCAAGCGCTACTTAAACGAAGTTCTCCAAGCCGAATTGAAGCCTATCCGTGAACGGCGGGAACATTTCGCGGCTAACGAAGATGCGGTTTACGACATCTTGAAGCAGGGGAGCGAACGCGCTAATCAGGTGGCCGCACAGACCTTACACGAAGTTCGGCATGCCATTGGGATTGATTACTTCGGTTAGACTGAAACGGAGGAACGACCATGCAAAATTTAGCCATTGTTGATTTGGGATCGAATTCAGTTCGCATGGCGGTAAATGAACTTCACGAGGACGGCACTTACCGCGAGGTAAACCGCGTCAAAGCTGATAGCCGGCTCTCAGAAGGCATGGGCCCCGAAAAAATTCTACAACCCAACGCCATGGATCGGACGATCCGGGCGCTTCGGTCATTTCGGCCCTACTATGAACAATTGCCCAATCTGATCGTGCGGGGAATTGCCACGGCTGCCGTGCGCCAGGCCCGTAATCGTAAGGATTTTCTCGATCGCGTGGCCGAAGCGACAGACATTCAACTCGAAGTGTTGTCTGGTGATCAGGAGGCCTACTATGACTATTTAGGTGCGGTTAACCGGCTCAAGGTCAAGGATTGCCTGTTGCTAGACACCGGTGGCGCCAGCTGCGAATTGGTTCACGTGAAGGACGGCCGCGATGCCAATCTGATCAGTGTGCCCTTCGGCGCGGTCAATCTGTCCGAACAATTTCGGTTGGATGATCGGGTGACGGCGGTGGACCTCTTCTCCGCGCAAGTCTTCCTGCGGGAACGACTGCGAGATATCTGGTGGCTAAATGACGCCAAACATCTACCACTCGTCTTGTTAGGCGGGGCCAACCGGACGTTGGCGAGAATGAATCGGCAACAGCAGAAGATTCTGCACGTGGAGAACATTCACGGCTACCGGCTCACGACCGATCAGGTCTTAAAAACCTTTGAACGGTTGTTACGCGGCTCCCTCGTCGATCGAAAACGGATCTCTGGTTTGGAACCGGACCGGGCAGATATCATTATCGGGGGGATGCTTCCGCTGGTGACGCTCTTACAAATGTTAGATTCCGATCGCGTCGTCTTCTCCGAAAGCGGTGTGCGCGAAGGGATTATTTCCGAGTACCTTAGTCAACGATAGGAGGTCAGTGGATGACACAACTGCCATTTTATCGGTTACCTTATGGAGCCCGACGTGATCGTCTGGCCCAACTGGCTCATCTGACGGTGGCCCAGCTGGCCACGATTGCGGCGCGCCGTCAGAGCGGTGACGACCAGTTGATTGAAAATTATCTAATGACCTACGGCTTGCCAGAAGGCGTGGCCGTCAACCTCAGGGTCGATGGCCGCGAGGTTGTCGTCCCCATGGTGACGGAGGAACCTTCGGTGATCGCCGCTGCCAGCAATGGTGGTCGCCTCTTGAACAGCCGCGAGGGCATCGTGACCACGGTGGACCGGCGCGAAGTGATGGGACAGATTGTCTTCAATCATGTTGCCGACAGCACGGGGCTGGAGGCCTGGCTGAATGCCAATAGTCAAACCATTTTGGACGTGGCCAATGCCGCTCATCCGTCGCTGGTGACGAAACACGGTGGCGGGGCACGAAGCATTCGGGTTCGCCGTTTGCCACCACACTGGGTGTCTCTCGACGTTTTTATCGACGTTGGGGAAGCCATGGGGGCCAACCTGGTTAACACGCTCTGTGAGACCGTAGCCAACTACATCAAGGCTCACTTGAAAGTTGACGTCTTAATGAGTATCCTGAGTAACTACGCCACGCACAGTCTCGTTACGGCGAGAGTGGCCGTCCCGGTGACCCAATTAGCCACTAAAACGGTCGATGGCGCCACGGTTGCCGAGAAAATCTGTGAGGCTAGTGACTATGCACAGATCGATCCTTACCGGGCCGTGACTCATAATAAAGGGATTATGAATGGTATCGATGCCGTGGTGATTGCCACGGGAAACGATTGGCGCGCCGTCGAAAGTGGCGCGCACGCCTTTGCGAGTCAGAGTGGTCAGTACCGCGGTTTAAGTCGTTGGTGGCTAGGTGAACAGGGCACCGAACTTCACGGGGAGCTGACGGTTCCCTTGGCACTGGGTGTCGTGGGTGGGGCGACGCGGGTCTTCCCGCTAGTCGTCATCAATCAGCAGCTGGCAGGGCAACCCACGGCGTCCGAACTCATGGGCATCGTGGCGGCGGTGGGCTTAGCCCAGAACGTCGCGGCGCTCCGGGCATTAGTGACCGAGGGTATTCAACGCGGCCACATGCACCTGCAGTTGAAGTCTCTCGCCCTCTCGGTGGGGGCCACTCCGGCCGAGCTACCCGCAGTGGTCGCACAGCTGCAAGCTATTACACAGCCAACAATGGCGCAAGCCCAGGCGGCCCTAACCGCCGTTCGACAAGAAAATCTAAGAAAATAGGTGACAAATACACATTATGAAAGCAGAAAATGTGAAGTTAAACGAGGCCGTTCAAAGCCTCTTGGATCAAGTCAATGCCCTGTACCCAGGGAAGGTTGAGGTTCAGTTCATCGGTAGCCTGCAGTCGGGTTACGTGCGTCACGATCAGGCCCAACAGATGCAAATGGGCAAGGATATTGCCATTCAAGTGGCCGATCTGACAGCACCGAACTACACGGCGTCCCACGAACTCGTTCATTTGTTAATGATCTTGTCCGGTTTTCCTCAAGTCTTCTTCTCACTGACAACAGGACAACCCAAGCTAGATGAACAGCTGATGATTATGGGCACCGAACTCTACGATATTGTGAGTCATGTGGTCGTCGTTAAAGAACAACAGAAGCATGGGTTAATTACCCCTGAGATTAAGGACCTCTACCTGAAAGGGGTTCAGGCCACGATCAAGCCAGAACCAACGCCACTTGATGACGAGATGACGTTGCGGGCGCTGACGTTGTTAGATGCGTTGGTCTTCTTCGGACCAGATGATGATGCCGTTATGACCCAATTTGCTAAGGACTATCCGATTAGTCTGAAAGCTGCCAAGAGTCTGTATGCCGTGATTATGGCTAAGCCAGTTGACTCGCCATTTACCTTCCGGCGCAACGTGGTTAAGCTATTCAAGGCCTTCGACGAACAACTCGAAGCCTGGCATTTACCAGCCCTACACAATACCGAATTTACCACGCTGACCAGTGTGCTCTCCAAACGGCAACTGGGCCTATCCGTCAAGCAAATCTTCGAACTCTATCACTCGGATATGCACGAGAAGACTACCCAACGGCGAGGCTACGTCGGCTTTAACCGGTCTGACGAGCAGAATGCCTTTGTGTTACCTTCGCCAGCACCGAAGGAAGACACACCAGATTACTTTACGCGAATTTACAGCATGACAGTAGAAGATCTCTTCAAGGAATTGAAGATGCCTTATATTTTACGTTAGTCGTTTAAGAAAGGATGATGGGGATGGAAGCGCGCTTACAAGCAGCCTTTGATCACGCTCAGCACATTGTGTTCTTAACCGGAGCAGGGGTCTCGACACCGTCGGGAATCCCGGACTACCGATCCAAGAATGGGTTGTATACCGGGCATCGCAATGCGGAATATTATCTGAGTCACACCTGTTTAGTTCAGGAACCAGAAGTTTTTTATGATTACGTCAAACAGAACCTGTACTATCCAGATGCGCAACCCAATGTCATTCATACTAAACAAGCCGCGCTGACCCAGCAGGATCGCGCGACGGTTATCACGCAAAACATCGATAATCTTTACCGGGTGGCGGACACGAAGCACCTGGTAGAATTTCATGGCAATCTGTACAACGTCTACTGCCAAATCTGTGGAGAACACGTGGATTGGCACGATTACCTGAAGTCACCTTATCACGAGGCCGATGGCGGTTGGTTACGGCCGGACGTCGTGCTCTACGATGAGGGCCTCAACCAGTTGAACGTTCAGCTGGCAGTGGGCGCCATGCAACAGGCAGATCTGGTGGTGATCGTGGGGACTTCCATGCGGGTTTATCCGTTTGCGGGGCTACTGGATTATCGCAACAGCCAGGCCAATGTCGTGGTGGTCAATCAGGAATAATTAAATCTCGGTTTTGACTATGATATGGTCCAAGCCGATGCAACTGAGTTCTTCAGTGAGCTCAAGGTCTAGAGGGTGAAATTATGAGCCATCAAGAAGTTATCATCCAACTGAGGCGACTCGTGAGGCGTCTCCGCTGGCTAAACTTTCTACAGTTGATTCCGGACACCTTGCTGATTTACAGTATTATTCAGCTGGTCTTTGGTGGGCAACTGGTGACCCTGCTCACGGTAACTTTTGCGCGCCGACAGGCTGCACTGGTAGCCGTGTTGTTTGCCCTGATTGATCTCAGCGTGACCGGGATTCGGTATAATGATCGCCTAGCCGGTAAGCGGCTAATCAGTCAACTGAGTGGGCGATTGACGACCCCGGAAGCTGAGCTGATCAAGCAATTTGAACGTTTTAAGTAAGAGGTGACGAGATGATTTCGATTGGGTTAACGACGTGGAAGGAGCATCCCGCGCTGATTGGTGGGGAGGATCGTCCCGTAACGCTCAGTGAGTACGCTGGAAACTTTCCCTTGGTTGAGTTGGATACGCCGTTCTACGGGATTCCTCGAGAATCGACTGTGGTCAACTGGCAAGCCGCAGTTCCGGAGGGCTTTCAGTACATCTTGAAGGCCAATCAGATCATGACCCAACATGACCAGCGGGCCACACCGGCTACCACGGCCGAACGGGTCACGGCGTTTGATGACTTTAAGCAAGCGGTGACGCCACTGGTGGCCCATCAACAACTCCAAACGGTGCTCTTTCAATTTCCGCCGTACTTTAATCGGACGACGGCTAACATTCAGTACCTCCGTGACGTGCGGGTCCAAATGGAACAGTTGCCGGTGGCGGTGGAGTTCCGTAGTCCCAGCTGGTTTGAGACACCGGGGATGACTAAGGATGTCACCGACTACTTACAATCATTGCGACTGACCAACGTCATCACCGACGAACCGCATAACTTGAACAATGGGATTCCGTTGGTAACGGCGGTGACCACGCCCGAGTTGGCGGTGGTTCGCTTGCATGGCCGTAACAAAGAGGGCTGGTTCAATCAGGGTGCCAACTGACGCAAGACCCGAACCCTCTATCGGTACAGTGAGGAAGAACTTCAGGAGATTGCCACACTGGTGAAGCGAGTGGCGACGCAGGCGCAGAACGTCTGTGTGATCTTCAACAACAACTCCGGCAAGGATGCGGCTCCGAATGCCCAGCGGCTGCAGGAGATTCTAGGCCTGCATTGGGATAATCTGGCCCCACAACAGCTGGACCTATTCTAGGTGGCTTAGAAACGGACACTAAAAGCGATTGACCTTCAGTTAAATTTAGACCTTAAAAACCCCGGTAAGCGCTATGGCTGAACCGGGGTTTATGCTATACTTAATTAGAATTTACACTAAAATTTAACCCCAAAATTACGGACTAATTTAGAGTGAGGGAAGGCATTTTTATTTATGGCAGATAAACCAACATTTTACATTACGACGCCGATCTACTACCCATCAGGGCGGTTACATATCGGTAACTCTTACACCACGATCGCTTGTGACACGGTTGCGCGCTACAAGCGTAGCAACGGTTACGACGTTTTCTTCCTGACGGGAACCGACGAACATGGCCTGAAGATTGAAGACAAGGCCAAGTCTAAAGGACAATCACCACAGGAATACGTGGACGGCATGGCTGACGGGATCAAGCAACTCTGGAAGACGTTGGAAATTTCCAACGATAAGTTCATCCGGACGACGGATAAGGAACACGTGGCCGCCGTTCAGGAAGTCTTCGAACGTCTCTTGAAGCAGGGCGACATTTACCTCGGTGAATACGAGGGGTGGTACTCCGAAGATGACGAAGAGTACTTTACCGAGACACAACTGGCCGAGGTCTACCACGACGATAACGGTAAGGTTATCGGTGGGAAGGCACCATCCGGTCACGAGGTCTCCCTCGTTAAGGAACAATCCTACTTCTTCAAGATGAGCAAGTATGCGGACTGGCTACTGGACTTTTACCACAGCCATCCGCACTTCATCCAACCAGAATCACGGATGACGGAAATGATCAATAACTTCATTAAGCCTGGTCTGGAAGACCTCGCTGTCTCGCGGACTACCTTTACTTGGGGTGTGCCCGTCAAGAGTAACCCCAAGCACGTGGTCTACGTGTGGATCGATGCCCTGTTGAACTATATCACGGCATTGGGCTACGCCAGCGACGACGAAGGCCTCTTTAAGAAATTCTGGCCAGCCAACGTTCAAATGGTCGGCAAGGAAATCGTTCGGTTCCACTCTATTTACTGGCCAATCGTGTTGCATGCGTTAGGGATCGAAGCCCCCGACGAGTTGTTTGCGCACGGCTGGTTACTCATGAAGGACGGCAAGATGTCCAAGTCTAAAGGGAACGTGATTTATCCCGAAACGCTGGTGGAACGCTACGGCCTCGATGCCTTGCGTTACTACCTGATGCGGGCCATGCCTTACGGTAATGACGGGACCTTTACCCCAGAAGACTTCGTGGACCGGTTGAACTATGACCTGGCCAACGACCTGGGGAACCTGTTGAACCGGACCGTCGCCATGATTAACAAGTACGAAGACGGTAAGCTGCCTGCATTCAAGGCCGGCGTTACCGAATTTGATGGTGACCTCGAAGCAACGGCTAAGACGGTTATCGCCAACTACCACGACCTCATGGATCAGATGCACTTTGCTGACGCTTTAGCCGAAATCTGGAAGTTAGTGGCGCGGACCAACAAGTACATCGATGAAACGGAACCATGGAAATTAGCCAAGGATGACAGTAAGACGACGGAATTAGCCGCCGTCATGGCGCACCTAGCAGCTAGCCTGCGGGTGATTGCCACGCTGATTAGTCCCGTCATGACCCACGCGCCTAAGGAAATCTTTGCCCAATTGGGCTTAGATCCTGAAACCTTGACGATGAGCGGCCTGCAATTGGCCGACTTACCGGCAGGGGCTCAAGTTGTGGCTAAGGGGACACCAATCTTCCCACGGATCGACGTGAAGGAAGAAGTTGACTTCATCCAAGGTCAAATGACTAAGTCTGAAAAGACCAAGGGGCGGGCCGCTATGGCTGCCAAGGCAGAAGCGCAACAGGCCGCTGCGGCAGAAGATGCCACGGAACTCACCTTGAACAAGCCAGAAATTCGTTTCGACAAGTTCGAAAAGGTTGAATTGCGGGTTGCCGAAGTCAAGGCTGTGGACCACGTTGCCGGTGCCGACAAACTACTCAAGTTCCAATTGGATGCCGGGGATCAAGGTAACCGTCAGATTCTGTCGGGGATTGCCAAGTGGTACCCAGAACCAGAAGTCTTGCTGGGTAAGAAGGTTGTCATCGTTGCCAACCTGAAGCCACGTAAGATGCGCGGTGAGGTTAGCCAAGGGATGTTACTTTCCGCTGAACACGACGGCAAGGTCCAACTCTTAACGTTGCCAGACAGCATGGTTAACGGATCTTCAGTCGAATAAATCTGTAAAAAGTCATGGAAAACGTGGGCGGGGGGTCGATGAGACGCCGACCCACGTTTTCAATTTTTAACGTTAACCGTGTCACACACTTAGGAGGATCATGATGAAAATCTTTGATTCACATACCCATTTGAACAGTGAAGAATTCATTCAGGAGGTCCCACGCTACCTGAAGCAGGCGGCAGATCTGGGCGTGGTCAAGATGACCAATATTGGCTCTAATACCCAGCTAAACGCCGATGCGATCAGGTTGGCGCACCAGTACCCCCAGCTGTATGCGGCGGTGGGGTGGCATCCCGAGGATTCTAAGAATTACGATGCGGCCAAAGAAAAGCTCTTAGAGGAGCAGTTGACCGATGACCGCGTTGTGGCACTCGGGGAGATCGGCCTGGATTATCACTGGGACACGTCACCCCAGGATATGCAACGCAAGGTCTTTGCGCGGCAGATTGCGATCGCTAAGGAAATTGGCAAGCCGATCGTGGTCCACAACCGTGATGCCTTTGAAGATACTTACCGTATCATTAAGGAAGCCGACATCCGTGACATCGGAGGCGTCATGCACAGTTTCAATGGTGATCCCGAATGGCTCAAGAAGTTCTTGGATTTGGGGATGCACATCTCTTACTCCGGGGTGGCCAGCTTTAAGAATGCCCACGAGGTTCATGACGCCGTGCGGGCGACGCCACTCGACGTGATGATGGTCGAGACGGATGCGCCGTATTTGACGCCGGAACCCCATCGTGGTGAACAGAACGAACCCGGCTTTACCCGTTATACGGTGGAAGCTGTGGCCAAGGAACGTGAGACGACGCCGGAAGAGATTGCGGCAGCCACTTACCACAACGCAGAGGAGTTTTATCACATTAATGAAAAAGATTAAAGAAGTCCTAGTCGTCGAAGGCAAGGACGATACGAAACAAATTAACCGGGCAGTCAACGCAGATACCATTGAAACTCGGGGGTCCGCGATTGACGAGGATACCCTAGCACTGATTGCCAAGCTCGCCGACCAACGCGGGGTCATCATCTTTACCGATCCCGATTTTTCCGGTGAAAAGATTCGAAAGATTGTGGCCGAAGCCGTGCCTAACGCCAAGCACGCCTTCCTCCCGAAGGCTGCTGGGCGGCCGGATAAAGCTGGGGGCTCACTGGGCGTGGAACATGCTAGTCCAGAGGCTATTCGCACAGCACTAGATCATGTTTACACAGAAACCGACGCCGCACCGACCCTCATCACCCATGAGGATTTGATGGCCGCCGGGCTTATTGGCGGTGCCGGCGCTAAAGCCCGCAGAGAACAACTGGGGGAGCTCCTCCAGATTGGTTACGTTAATGGCAAGCAACTTGAAAAACGGCTCCGGATGTTTAGCATCCAACCCGCAGACTTTGCGGCCGCCGTCAAACAGATTCGAGAAAGGGAGAACGCCCATGAACAATAGTGCCCCAGAGATTGGATCACCAGCTAGAACAAAAGCCATCCTGACCCGTTACCGGTTAGTGGCTAAGAAGAGTCTGGGTCAGAATTTCTTGTCCGATCTGAATATTTTGCGTAACATTGTCAATGTCGCCGAGGTCACGGAAGACGATAACGTCATTGAAATTGGTCCCGGGATTGGGGCTTTGACCGAACAGATTGCCAAGCGCGCACGTCGGATCGTGGCCTTCGAAATTGATGACAACCTCTTACCCGTCTTGGACGAAACATTGGCGGATTACGATAACATCAAGATCATCAATCAAGATATCTTGAAGGCTAACTTGGCTGAGGTCATTCACAACGAGTTTGAACCAGGCCATCCCGTTAAACTGGTGGCTAATCTTCCGTATTACATCACGACACCGATCTTGATGGGGGTCCTCCAGAGTGGGGTGGCCTTCGATGAGATCGTGGTGATGATGCAAAAGGAAGTTGCTGATCGCCTGGTAGCCGAACCTGGAAACAAGGCCTACGGGTCACTGTCTGTGGTGATGCAGTATAAGGCGCACGTTGCCGTGGCCTTCGATGTGCCCCGGACGGCCTTCATCCCGCAACCCAACGTGGATTCCGCAATTATTCGGTTGACGCCAAGGGAGCCACTCCCGGTTAAACCGTACGAAGAAGAAGCCTTATTCAAGTTCGTTAAGGGCTGCTTTATTCACCGGCGGAAGACGTTGTGGAACAATTTACAAGGCCTCTTTGGCAAGCAACCTGAGGTCCGTGAACGTTTGGCAACCGTTCTGGAAACGGTTGGCATCTCTCGGCAACTACGGCCAGAACGGCTAACCCTGATAAACTTTATCGAATTAACCAACGCTTTTCACAATGAAGGACTTATGTAACCCTTTTCAATTGTGGATTCTTGCGGTTTAAAGTACGTTGTGGTATAATTTGCAATTTCTGTGAAACCATGCTATAATTGTTTCACAGAGGTGAAGGGCATGCCAACAAGTTTAGCGAACATTAAGAACAAACTGGACGATCGCATTGGCGACAAGTTAATGGTGATTGCTCAGGCTGGGCGTAAGAAGACGACAGAACGGCATGGCATTCTTCGGGAAACCTATCCGGCTGTTTTCGTTGTGGATTTAGACCAGAATGAAAATTCGTTCAAGCGGGTTTCGTACAGCTATACCGATATTTTAACCAAAAACATCGAAGTCGATTTCGATGAATAAATAATTGGGCCGGTCAGGCCTTTTTATTTTGCCTAAAACCATAGTATAATGGGCTTAATTATATTCACGAGAACGGTAGACTCGGTCTATCTGGAATTAAGGTGAGCTCATGCAACTGATTGAAAAGGCGCCTGCCAAGATTAACCTCGGGCTTGATACGCCCTATCATCATCAGGATGGAGCGGAAGAGTGGAACATGGTCATGACTTCCGTGGACTTGGCGGACTACGTAGAGATTCAAACGCTAACCAAGCACAAACGAATTCGGGTGGCCTCGGACAGTGGCTTCCTTCCTAACGATCAGCGGAACCTGGCGTACCAGGCCGCACACTTACTACAGACTCGCTTTCACGTCGATGAGGGGGTCAATATTCGTATTAAGAAAAACATCCCCGTGGCGGCCGGTCTTGGGGGTGGCTCTTCGGATGCTGCCGCCGTTTTACGCGGCTTGAATCAACTCTGGGATCTCGGACTTTCCTGGCAAGAGCTGGCTAAGTTAGGTCTCGAAATCGATTCCGATGTACCGTACTGTGTTTACGGTCGCACAGCCCACGTTCGCGGGCGGGGCGAGCGGATTACCCCGCTCTCAAAGTTGCCAGCGGCATGGGTCGTTTTGGCCAAACCTAAGGTGAGTGTGTCGACCCCCAGCATTCTCCAACAGATCCGGTATGATGCTTTGGAACATCCAGACATTGAGGGCCTCTTGCGGGGAATTCGCGATCAGGACATTGACGCCATGTGTGCCGTAATGGGCAACGTCTTGGAACCTCTGACGGCGCATCGCTATCCTGAAATCACACAGCTCAAGCAACAAATGATGAAATTCGGCGCCGACGTGGCTCAGATGAGTGGGACTGGTCCCACCGTTTTTGGCCTCTGTAGTAAGCAATCACGGGCGCAGCGCGTCTTCAACGGCATGAAGGGCTTCTGTCGGGAAGTCTATTTAGTCCGGCCGTTACCATAAGGGGGTAAGTGGTTAATGAGCAGAGCGGAAACCATTTTCAACGCGATTCAGGCAGACCCACAGAATGCTGAATTGACCCAGCAGGGCCTATTGCCACTGTATCACGTGGAACCTAATGCGACGATTCTTCTAGTGAGTCAGGCGCCCAGTCGACAGGCCCAGGCGTCGATGACGTTTTGGGACGATGCCAGCGGAAATCGGTTGCGGAGTTGGATGGGTGTCACGGAGGATGAGTTCTACCATTCCGGTAAAATTGCCGTGTTGCCCTTGGATTTCTATTATCCGGGTAAGCACGCGCACGGTGGGGATCTCCCACCGCGTAAGGGCTTTGCTGAAAAGTGGCATGGCCCGTTATTGGAACTGATGCCCAAAATTCAGTTAACACTACTGATTGGGCAATATGCGCAGAAGGCCTATCTGCCGCAGCGGCAGAAGAACCTGACGACAACGGTAGCGGCTTTTAGGGACTACTTGCCGGAATATTTTCCATTGGTTCATCCGTCGCCGCTCAACTATGGGTGGCTACATCAGCATCCGTGGTTTGAGACGGATGTAGTACCAGAGCTACAACAACGGGTAGCAACTTTGATTCATTAAAATAGATTTGACCAACTCGGGAGACGATTCTCGAGTTTTTTTGTTCCCAAAATCTAACAGTAAATAGTGGCAACGGTCCGTCTTTTTGGGTACAGTGGAGGTAACAAATTCGACGAGAGTCAGGAATGGGGCAGGCAGTATGGCAAAGAGTTGGCAGAAGTGGCTGGGGGCGACGGCAATTGCCGCAGCAGTCGGTACAGTTGGGGTTCTCGGTGGCGCCGCTGTGGTCTACCAGGCCGCAACGAAATCATTTAGCCGCAACCGACGTAAGACAAAGCAACGAGCGATCGCCGAAAATACCGCGGCGGATAACGCCTGGTATCTGCGGCATAATCCTGTGGAATGGACCCAGACCAGCTTGGATGGCCTAATTTTACGAGCGAGTTGCATCGAAGCCACACAACCCACCAAACGGATCGCCATCCTAGCTCACGGCTTGGGTCACGCCCGCGAACAGATGATTCCCTGGGCCAAGACCTTCCATGACTGGGGGTATACGGTTTTGATGCCCGATGCCCGGGCTCATGGGGATAGTGAGGGTCACACGATTGGTTACGGTTGGCCGGACCGTTTCGACTATAACGGTTGGATTAATCAGGTCATCGCAACCTATGGGGCGGATTGTGAAATTGTGCTGCTCGGGATTTCCATGGGGGCCGCCACGGTTCTGGCGACGGCCGGTGAAGACGTGCCACACAATGTGAAGGCCGTCGTCGCTGATTCTGGCTATGCCTCTGTATTGGCGGAGGCCCGCTACCGCGTTCGACATAAATACCACCTGCCAGTGTACCCAATCCTGCCAATTGCCGATCAGTATTCGCGTTTAGCCGAAGGATACCGGCTTTCGGACGGAAATATCGCCCAACAGTTACGGAAAACGCACTTACCTATTCTGTTTATTCAGGGTGCTAATGACGAAACGGTACCTGCGGAAAACCTGGATGTTTTGTACCGGGCAGCGGCTGGCCCTAAGGAAAAGTATCGGGATAATGAGGCCGGCCACATTGCCACCCGTGCCAAAGACCCGGCCAAGTATGATAGCTTGGTCAAAACGTTCCTGGAAAAGTATGTGGATTAGGCATTAAGGAAAAGATCCCACCGATTGAAGGTCTTGATCGGTGGGATTGTTCGTGTGTGGATTGGTCGCCTGCGGCTAGGAAATAATTTTCAATGACGATGGTCGAGCTCTATCGATAATCAGGGTTACTTTTTCGAGGTTGCCGAATGAGGCAATTGACCTTATATATTTGTATTGTTTCAACTTTTAATGGCTGTAAGTCATCACGAGCAAATTTCGTTTCAGAATCGACGGACGTCCCCGGCTAAGGCGTTTTCAAAAAATATCGTTTGTTATTTATTCATGATCGTCAGCCGGGTGGCCGCAGGCGACCCATGACAGTGATCCATTTCGAACAATTAAGGTAACATTAGGAAAGTCTTAAACCCGGTTGACAAGCTTACATTTTCTGGTAAGATATTAAACGGTAATCATTACCATTTACATATACGTGAGAGAAAAGAGATGACGAGTTTGCGACGCAGGGAACGACAATTTAGTGGGTTCGGGATCATTGTCCTACTGGCCCTAATCTTAGTAGGGGCCACCCTGAGTGGCTGCTCAGCTGGCCCAACGGCCCAAAACAAGCGTCATAAGATTCAAGTCGTGGCGACGTTGGGTTTCTACGGTGAGGCCGCTAAGGCGATCTTGGGCAACCAGGGTCAGGTAACGACGGTGATCAATAGTCCCAGTATTGACGCCGAGAGTTATGAGCCGGACGTGAAGACGGCTAAGGCGGTCGCTAAGGCCGATGTCGTCATTGAGAATGGCCTAGGTTACGATAGTTGGATGGACCGGGTTGTAGCGGCTAATAACGACGCTCAGACCAAGTCTCTGTCGATTGGTCACCTGATGGGAAAGAAAATGGGGGATAATCCCCACGTATGGACCGATCCAACGACGATGGTGAAGGTTACGCAACATTTGGTCACCCAGTTCAGTAAGTTGGATCCCCAGCACGCCACCGCTTATCGTCGACGTGGGCGAACTTACGAGGCCCAGCTAGGAGAATTGCCGAAATTAGCCGCTACCATTGCCAAGCGTAGCCGTAATCAGCGAGTGGCCGTCAGCGAACCCGTCTTCGATTTGGCCTTGAGTGCCATGGGCTATCGCGTTAGCGACGCGCATTTTGCCCAGGCGATCGAGGAAGATAGCGACCCGACACCGGCCGATATCACCCAGCTTCAAGATCAGATCAAGCACCACCGTATTGCTTTTTTTGTCGAAAATACGCAAAACACCAGTAAGAATGTAACCGCAATGGTTCAGCTCGCCCGGAAATATCACATTCCGGTAGTCAAGGTGACTGAGACCATGCCAACACATCAGAGCTATAGAACCTGGATGCTCAAGCAGTATCGCCAGGTACAACGTATACAGGAACAGGAGGGTCACGCATGACTGCAGCACCTATTTTAAAATTAGAACATCTTGGCGTGACGTTCCCGAACAATCCCGTCTTCAGTGACCTAAATCTGACAATTCGTCAGGGTGAGGTCTGGAGCATCATCGGGAAGAACGGGGTGGGGAAGACCACCTTGATGCGGACGCTCCTACATCAGTTGCGGCCAACGCAAGGTAAGGTGACCTATCTGCCTAGTGTTAATGACGTGCGGATCGGCTACGTCCCTCAATTTCGGAATATCGATGCCGATTACCCACTGACCATTCGGGATTTTGTCGGCCTTAACCTCACTGGCTGGAAATTACCGTGGTTGTCAGCCAAGGAACGGGCCAAGGTTCAACGAATCTTGGAACAAACCGGTTTGACGCAACTAGCGAACCGCCCCATCGGTCAGGCATCCGGCGGGGAAAAGCAGAAGGCTTACCTGGCCCAAGCTTTAGTCGAGGCGCCCAACCTCTTAATTTTGGACGAGTCGACGGCTAGTTTGGACCCCGTGACCAAGACGGAGTTGTTGGATCTCGTGACCGAGTTGAATCAACGGTTGAACCTGACCGTGCTCTTTGTCACCCACGACATCCCCATGGCGCAGAAGTACACGCACCAGTATCTCATGATGACCCCCGGTAAGATTGAACAGGGGCCAATTGCACAGTTGACGGACGACAAGGTTTGGGAGGGCGAAAATGTTTAGTTATGAATTTATGCGCAACGCCTTCGCGGCCGGCACGATTATTGCCGTGATCTGTGGGATCATGGGGGTCTTCGTGATTGCCCGAAACATGTCTTTTTTGACGCATACGTTATCTGAAATTGGGTTCTCCGGGGCGGCCTTCGGGGTCTTCGCCGGTTGGGCACCACTCAATGGGATGTTGCTCTTTACCGTTGTGAGCTCGGTCATTGTCGGTCAGCTCTCGGCGCGATCGGAACGGCGAGAAGCGGCTACGAGTGCTATCTCAGCGCTCTTTATTGGGATGGGAATTCTCTTCTTATCTCTGGCGAATAAGAACGCCAGCTATGCCACCAGCATTCTCTTCGGGAGTGTCATCGGGATTAGTGCCAGTGATGTGCGCCAGATGCTTTGGCTGTCACTCGTGGTGCTGATTGTGGTCTTTGTCTTGTATCGGTTCCTGAAGTTCGATTCATTCGACCATACCGGGGCGCGGGTCAAGGGGCTGTGGACCAATGCTCTATCGATCACATTCTTAGTCCTAGTGGCATTGAGCGTGAGTGTCGCGGCTCAAATCGTGGGGTCCCTGTTGATTTTTATTCTCTTAACCTTACCAGCGGCGACGGCGAAGTACTTCGCCCACACGGTAGGGGGGATGATGGTGTTAGCCATCGCGCTAGCCCTAATCGGGGTATGGAGTGGATTGACACTGAGCTACATGACCAACTACCCGGTTTCCTTCTTCATTGCGGCCATCGAGGCCATCTTCTACTTTGTCGCGTTGGGCTGGCAACGGCTCCAGACGGCGGAGTGAGGATACGGTTTAACGAAGTGAACATGAAAAGATCGGTGGCTCACCCTTGTGGTGGGTCACTTTTTTAGTTAATCGTTAATCACCTGTATTGAATCGTGAAAGGCAAAAAGTGACGTGAAAACATCCCAAAAGCCTTGCATTCTTTAAAATTTGGACCTTTTTCCTAATTCTCACCGAAATGTAACGAAAAACCCGAACATTTATGCTAAAATTGGCGGTACAATTAATACTAAATAATAGTTGAGGTGAAGAGGTTGAAAGTCAGAAGAAGTGACCGTTTGGTCGATATGACCCGGTATTTATTAGAACGTCCGCATCAATTGGTGTCCTTGACCTTTTTTGCAGAGCGATTTGGGTCGGCCAAGTCTTCTATCAGTGAAGATCTGACGATCTTGAAACGCGCCTTTCAGATGCGGGGAACTGGGCTGCTGGAGACCGTTCCTGGCGCTGCTGGTGGTGCACGGTTTATTCCGTACATTTTAAAAGAAGAAGCCGAACAATTCGTATCCGAAATGATTACGGAACTGTCCGAAGCCGATCGTTACCTGCCAGGTGGCTACGTCTACATGTCCGACATCCTCGGTCGGCCGGCTGCTTTGCGGCAAATTGGCCGCATCTTGGCGACGCAGTACCTGAATCAGTCGGTTGATGTCGTGGTTACGGTGGCAACCAAGGGAATTCCTTTGGCCCAGAGTGTTGCGAGCTATCTGAATGTACCCTTTGTCATTGTGCGGCATGATTCTCAAATCACTGAAGGCTCCACGGTTAGCGTGAACTACGTCTCCGGTTCGACGAAACGTATCGAACGGATGGCCTTGTCCAAGCGTAGCGTGAAGCCCGGTTCCAAGGTCCTGTTAGTCGATGACTACATGAAGGGCGGCGGCACCGTGGGTGGTTTGCGTTCATTAGTCGATGAGTTTGATTCACAACTCGCCGGAGTAGCTGTCTTTGCGGAAGGCGACTTCGAGGGACAACGGACGGTGACGAAGTACACGTCACTCTTAAAGATTCACACGAAGGACGAACAGATCCGGGTGACACCAGGAAACTATTTGACTCAAATTTTTGGTGCCGAAAATAATCAATTAAACTAGGAGATATCGGAATGAACACGAGAAATACGATTATCCTCGCGGCTGGTAAGGGCACGCGGATGAAGTCAAAGTTATACAAGGTCTTACATCAGGTTTGCGGCAAAGCCATGGTGGACCACGTTCTCACACAGGTAGAGAAGACCCAGATGGATCAAATCGTGACGGTCGTGGGCTATGGCGCCGATGACGTCAAGGCCACGTTAGGTGACCGGACGGCATACGCGCTCCAGGCCAAACAAATGGGAACGGGTCATGCCGTCTTACAGGCCGAACCACTCTTAAAGGATGAAGCTGGCACCACACTCATCGTGAGCGGCGACACGCCATTATTTACTGCCCAAACGTTCGAAGACCTCTTTGCCTACCATGAAGCCAAGCACGCGGCCGCAACAGTCTTAACTTCCGTTGCCCCGGACCCAACCGGTTATGGTCGGATTGTGCGGAACAACATTGGTATCGTGGAAAAGATCGTGGAACAAAAGGATGCCAGTTCTGAGGAACAGGAAATCCATGAAATTAACACGGGTGTTTACGTGTTCGACAACCAGAAATTATTTGCGGCCTTACACCAAACGTCCAACGATAACGCTCAGGGGGAATACTACCTGACCGACGTCATCGAAATCTTGAAGCAACAGGGTGACATTGTGGCGGCTTACCAAATGGCTGACTTCGATGAATCCATGGGGGTTAACGACCGGGTTGCCTTGGCCAACGCCACGAAGATCATGCGTAACCGGATTAACCGGCAACACATGCGTGATGGGGTTACATTGATCGACCCCGACACGACGTACATTGATGCCGGTGTCAAGATTGGTTCCGACACCATCATCGAGGGCGGCGTGGTCTTGAAGGGGTCCACCGTCATTGGTGAGGATTGCTACATTGGGGCCCACTCCGAAATCCGGAATTCCACGTTAGCCGATCACGTCACCGTAACCTCTTCTCTGTTGGAAGACTCCACGATGGCCAGCGGCAGTGACATTGGTCCCAACAGTCATTTACGCCCAGAATCACACATCGGGCCTAAGGTTCACCTAGGGAACTTTGTCGAGGTTAAGAAGGCTACGATCGGTGAAGGAACCAAGGTTGGGCACCTGACTTACGTCGGGAATGCCAAGCTGGGTAAGCACATCAATATTGGCTGTGGGGTCATCTTCGTGAACTACGACGGCCAACACAAGCACGAGACGGTTGTCGGGGATGATGCCTTCATCGGGTCAAATGCCAACTTGATCGCGCCATTGAATGTGGCCGATCACAGTTTCGTGGCCGCCGGATCAACGATTACGGACGACCTCAAGCAATACGATATGGCCATCGCACGTCAACGTCAGACTAACAAGCCTAATTATTACCAGAAACTCCCGTATCGCGGTGAAGATTAGAGCGAGGGTCTTGTGTTTCACGACGCGATAGCATAAAATTATTATAGTAAATTCTGGCAGGTTAGTTGCTATTGGAGGAAATTATGGCTACGCAATATTTTGACCCTAAACTAAAGATTTTTGCGTTGAACTCTAACAAGCCGTTAGCGGAAAAGATCGCTAGCGAGGTTGGTGTTGAATTAGGGAAAACTTCGGTGGATCGGTTTAGTGACGGTGAAATTCGGATTAATATCGAGCAAAGTGTCCGTGGTTGTCACGTCTACGTGATTCAATCCACGTCGGCACCAGTCAACGATAATTTGATGGAATTATTGATTATGATTGATGCTTTACGACGCGCCAGTGCGGCCACTATCAACGTGGTCATTCCGTATTACGGGTACGCACGACAGGACAGAAAGGCTCGGTCTCGCGAACCAATTACGGCCAAATTAGTGGCCAATATGCTACAAACGGCTGGTGTCACACGTGTTCTGGCACTCGACTTGCATGCAGCTCAGATTCAAGGATTCTTCGACGTTCCAGTGGACCACTTGATGGGTGCGCCACTGTTAGCCGATTACTTCCTAACGAATGGGTTAGACAAGGACGCCGTCGTAGTCTCACCAGACCATGGTGGGGTAACGCGTGCCCGGGCATTGGCCGAATTCTTGAAGGCCCCCATTGCTATTATCGACAAGCGGCGGCCTAGAGCCAATGTTGCCGAGATTATGAACATTATCGGGGACGTCAAGGGTAAGCGATGCATCATGATTGATGATATGATTGATACCGCCGGAACCATCACGTTGGGCTCTCGTGCCTTGATGGAAGCCGGTGCTACCGAAGTCTACGCAAGCTGTACCCACCCAGTTCTCTCGGGTCCAGCCATTGAGCGAATCGAAAAGTCCCCAATTAAGAAATTAGTGGTGACGGACTCCATTCAATTAACGGCAGACAAGCAAATTGACAAGATTCAACAAATATCCGTCGGTCCCCTGATTGGTCAAGCTATCAAGCGGATTAACGAAAACCGGCCAGTTAGCCCATTGTTCAAGAACCGTTTCCGGTCCGCCGAACAATAAACAAACTGAAAAAACTTGAGTCGTGGTGCACACGGCTCAAGTTTTTTTGCTAAAATAGGTTAAACTAACTACACGTGGCGGGGATCTTTTGTTTTGCCTGCGGTGGACAGAGCCGATACCCTATGGGGAACGGTCGAAGCCAAAGAGCGGTCTTCAATCTCGTCCTCAAGCCTCACCAAGAGCGTGAGTCTCGAGGGCGCCCCGTGCTGTAAGGCCGGAGAGTCACCGACCTAACAGCACCGACACAGGGTATCGGCCCTGTCCACCTCCGGCTAAGATCGACGGACCGGTTGAAGGAGTTTAAACTTGATTTCTGGCTGCCGGAGGTTAGGAAAGCACGTGTAAATTTGAAATTTGAAGGGAGCAACTGCCATGACAAGTTGGCAGCGATGGACCACGGGGACGTTAGCCGTGGGACTGATTGTTGCGTTAGCAATGCGCATTTTGGCACAACCGTTAATGGTTATTGGCAATTTACTTTTCATGGTGGGACTGGCACTGCTGGTCTTGGGGATGATTGGGATCTTGGCCAAGGGCCATTTGTTTACCGGGTGGCGTCGGCGACGACGTAAAGGGGACCCGGTAACCAAAGAGGAACGCGAGAAAAAAATTGACGTCCGCCACGTGGCGACGGTGAAGAATTCACCGATCGTGGTGAATGGTTTTGCCCGTTATGGGTTGGTTTCTGGTGGGGTCTACGTCGTTATCGGGATTATTTTAACACTGCTATAAAATTCACTTAGGGGAGCGAATTAAAATGAAAAAAGTGACGTCTGGTATTGATGCGCCCGTAGTTCCAATCGTTTATTCGGTTGCGGCGCTTTTTTTCTTCAGTAGTTTTTTCTGGGAACGAAGTGCGACGGGGCGATTTTGGGATATCGTGGTTGGCCTGATTTTCGTGATCGGAACTGGAATTTTCCTACACACCTCATTACGGGGAAAGAAAATTATCTGGGAACGGTTATTGACTCAGACGCCGATTGACCCGAACGCACAAATCTTAGATTTGGGTTGTGGTCATGGCGCTGTGTTGGGCCGCGTAGCCCAGGAGTTGTCGGGAACCGGTCATGCCGTGGGCGTCGATCTCTGGCGGTCGCGGGACCAATCACAGAATTCCCAACAGGCAGCCATGGCGAATATGGCAGCTTTGGGGGTTGCCGATCGCGTCACCTTGGTTACGGCGGATATGGTAGATTTGCCGTATGATCATAACCGTTTTGATGTCGTGACCACCAGCTTTGCGGTGCATAACATCAAGCCTCAAGCCAAGCGTGATCAGGCGTTAGAAGAAGCCGTCCGGGTCTTAAAACCGGGTGGCGAACTGCTGATCGTGGATACGGAGCATCACCGAAGAGGCTACCAAAACTTTTTAGAGACTGCTGGTTGTCGAGTCTTGGTGTCCAAGTCGGCTGGGTTTGACGGTTGGTGGACCGGACCTTGGCAAGGGAGTTACGTGATTCGAGCGGTTAAGGGGAAAAACGCGACGATCAAATAAATTGTGACCTTAATAAAACAGACGACTCGCTACCAGAGAAACCGGTAGTGAGTCGTCTATTTGTTTAAGTTAAGTGTCTTAAATTTGAGCCTACGGAGGACAGAAATTCAAAACGTTGCGTCTAGTCTAAGACGTACTTATGAATGGCGGCGGCGACACCGTCTTCAACATTACTGAGTGTCATGACTTGAGCCGCTTCTTTAACTTCGTCAATAGCATTGCCCATGGCAACTCCGAGACCGGCGTATTCGATCATGGTCAGATCGTTTCCTTGGTCGCCGATGGCCATGACTTCGTCGGCACTAAAGCCTAATTTAGTGGCGAGTTCCCCTAAAGTGTTCCCTTTGCTGGCTTGTTTGTTCATGATTTCAACAAAGAATGGCGTACTTTGAACGACATAGAACCGGTCTCTAAACTCTTGGGGAATCTCGGCATTGACGCGGTCGATAATGTCCTTGTGATCGACAAACATGGCCTTAGAGATCGTCAGGTCACGGCTGATTTCGCCAACAGCACGGTAACGAATGAGCATCTTCACGAGCATACTTTCGGCAATCGTGTAGGCTGAGATGTTCTTGTTGGGCGTGTAGATGTAGTCAGGCGTTTCGATTTGAAAGTGTACCTGGAGCTTCCGGGCGAGGGCTTCCAAGTCGATGAAGTCGTTGTAACTGAGGGAATGGTTGGTCATCATTTTTCCAGAAACGGTCTGGGAGACCGACCCGTTGTAAGTGATGGCGTATTGGTCGTCACCACTCAGTTCCAAGGCATCGAGGTAAGGTTGTACCCCGGTCAGTGGTCGACCGGTACATAGAACGACCTTGATGCCCTTGGCCGTAGCGGCTTGAACCGCGGCGATGGTGGCCGGGGCCAATTCATTCTTTTCGTTGAGTAAGGTGCCGTCAATATCAATTGCAATCATTTTAATTGTCATGTTTTTCGTCAATTCTCCTTCATGTCGTTAGGGTAGGGCGTAGCGTTGGATTGCGGTGGCCACGCCATCGGCGGTGTTGGGGGTCGTCACCGTATCGGCGACGGCCTTCACAGCTTCATTGGCGTTTCCCATGGCCACTCCGAGGCCGGCATAGGTCAGCATCGGGAGATCGTTGTTTTGATCGCCGATCGCCATGACTTCGGCGGCGGTGAGCCCCAGGGTCGTGGCGAGCTCGGCCAGCGTGTTGCCCTTGCTGACGTTTTTGCTGAGGACTTCAATAAAGTAAGGCATGGTGCGAACCACGTAGAACCGATCGTAAATTTCACGGGGTAATTGGTCTTCGACCTTATCGAGAACGGGGGCGTTGTCGATGAAGATTGCCGTGGGCATCAAAAGATCGCGGGGCATGTCCGACGCCGCCCGGTAGCGGAGGGGGAGATGGACGAAGTGACTCTCGGTGACCGTGTGCGGGCTGATGTCTTGATCGGCGGTGTAGATGTGGTCGGGGGTGAGGACTTGAAAGTGTACCTGAAACTTCCGGGCGAGGGCTTCCAAGTCAACGTAATCGTCATAGGTGAGTGAATGCTTCGTCAGTACCTTCCCGGAGACGGTTTCCGCCAATGATCCGTTGTAGGTGATGACGTATTGGTCGTCGCCACTCAGGCCCAGAGCTTCTAAGTAAGGTGTGACGCCGGTGAGGGGACGACCGGTACAGAGAACCACCTTGATGCCACGATCACGGGCTGCTTGAATCGCCTGGATAGTACCGGAGGTCAGTTCATCATTTTCATTGAGAAGGGTGCCGTCGATATCTACGGCAATGAGTTTAATGGTCATGGTGATCAGTCTCCTTCGGCTGAATCAACTGGTTGTTTTGAATATACTGCTTGAAGTCATCGTAAATGGGCTGGAATAGCTCGGGATCGTGACTATCCGGGCTGAGCATTTCCTTAGGAAAGAAGAAGCGTTGGTCACCGGAGAACTTTCCGCGAATGGCGTTGACCAAATCGGAAACTGTCGAGAGTTCTCGCAGGCTACCATCCGGTTCTTGAAGTTCAATCTGCGTTAGGGGATGTGTGACGCGAGGGTCATAGGCATCATCATAAGGCAAATCGTAACTGTTATCGGTGGCCGTGTAGTAGTCGATGTTGAACCCAGCGGAGGCGATGAGGTCGCGAAGATGTGGGATCAAGTCTTGCGTCTTTGCGGAGAAGATCGCGCTCTTCAGAGGCTTCCGATCGAGGAAGCGGTGGGCCAAGTCGGCCAGAATCTCGTCATCGGAGTCGCGCCAATGAATGAAGTAGGTGGTAAGGACGCCATCGTCGAGGTTCAAGTAGTCCTTGAGATCAAATTCGTGGTTGAAGAAGGGCAATAGGAGATGGGGCACGAAGCTCTCATCCTCGTTCCCGTTTTGGTAGAGCTCATTGGCTCTAGCCAGCAAGTGATCCAAAATGACTTCCATGGCCCGAGAAACCGGGTGGAAATAGACCTGTTGATACATTTGGAAGCGACTGATGATGTAGTCTTCGACGGCGTGCATGCCGTTCATGGCAAAGGCAATGCCGTCCTTATAAGGACGCATCACTCGCAGAATTCGGGTAATATCAAAGGTTCCGTATTCGGTTCCCGTGAAGTAGGCGTCTCGTAGGAGGTAATCCATGCGGTCGGCATCAATTTGACTGGAGATCATCTGAACCACTTGGGGGTTCGGGTGCGTCTTCTGGATGACGCTCGCCACTTCGGCCGGGAAGGTTGGGCTGACGCGCCGCAGCACTTGATTAACCTCGGTGGTTGGTGACGTCAGGATCTCAGCGGTAATGGCCTCGTGATCCGTGTGAAAGATGTGTTCAAAGGCGTGAGAGTAGGGACCGTGACCAATGTCGTGTAGCAGAGCGGCACATAAGGCCGTCAGTCGATACCGGTCATCCCAACCGCCATCACCTGGAATTTCCATGGGATAGTTACGTTGGAAGTTATCACAGATTTGGCGGGTGACCTCGTAGACCCCCAGTGAGTGGGTGAAACGCGAGTGTTCGGCACCGTGGAAGATGAGTGAAGCCGTTCCAAGTTGCTTGATGCGCCGGAGCCGTTGAAATTCACGGGTGTTGATTAGGTCTAAAATAACTTGATGTTGAACGTAAATATAGTTGTGAACCGGGTCGCGAAAGACTTTTTCTCGGGGTAGCCGAGCAGTTGCGTAACTCACAGTGATTCCTCCTTCTTAATTTGAACATTTAAATAGGTTGGCGGCGTGCCATCAGGGCGGTTTCGTGGGCTAGCCGGTCCTGAAACCAGGGGGTTGCCATGGCCGCGGTTAATTTGCCTTGGCCGATGTCGAGACCCGCCGAGGTGCAAGCCGCGAGGATCCGTTGCCGGGCGTCTGCTACGGTGAGCGGGCGATCCAAGAGATTCGCCACGGTGGTCATGACCGCAGGATCGACGTCGGGAAAGTTCCAATCGTTGGGGTGATCTCCTAAACCCGCGCGGTAAAAGTCGCGAACCAGGCTGCCGCGCGTGAGCTGATCACCGGTGACGCTGAGGTAAAGCATGGTGACCATCGCGTGTGGACTGCGGCGTTGCGAAATACCGGCAATCTTACGGTTGTTGACACTGAGATCGTAGTCGCCTGGACAATAGGACCGGGTGATCTCATGGTGAGCCAGGTCGAGCTCCGGCCAGGTCGCCGCCATCAAGTCCAACATCTGGTCGTAAGCCGCCGCCACGCTAATGGCGGGGGTCGTCAGGGGTTGAAACAAGGACACGTTCAGAATGCCACCGTCGGCTACGACGGCCAATCCGCCAGAATTTCGGAGAACATGGTCGTAGCCGTAGCCGTGAACGGCACTGACAGCGTCTGTAAGGTGTGGTAGCCGCTTATCCTTAATCCCCATGATGACGGTTGGTGGCATGGTCCAGAAGTGCAATACGGGCTGTTTAAGCCGGGGGATTAGATCCAGCAGGGCATTGGTGTACCCAAAGGCTTGATTCTTCTGCTCGGCCGCAATGGCGGTCGTCAGCGTCTGAATCCGGTCAGTGGCTAAATTAAGTGGTGCCAAGAGACGTCCCCCTTTCAGTCGTTTAGATGCAATGTTTTCATTATACTAGAAAACTTAGACCCCGTCATGGTTGGGGGTGTAGTGGCTGTTTGAGTGAGCCGGATCACTTAGATTTGATTTCGATGTGTACGTATGACGTTCGGTAGTTGTTGTGAATGATAAGATCCATTGGCAAATAATATTAGTTTGATGATTACAGGAGACATTTAAAATTATCTTGACTGCTGGATCTTAGCCGGAGGTGGGTAGGGATTCTCAAAGAACTTGGTCTTAAAGTATTAAAGAATAGGTTTTCCAAGAAAAATGAACTATAATTAACGCAGACAATTCACGGAAAGGGAGTGTGCAGATGGATCAGTTATCAACGGGGGTGCCCGTGATGATTCACTTGGAAACGCATATTAAACAGGATGGAGACGTTTCCGACTACCGCTTAGATGTGGAAGGTCAGCTCGTTCAGATGGGCTTAAACCTCTATCTTCGCTACCTGGAACCCGATCAAGAGACGGGAAAGGAAACGCCCGTGACGATGAAGTTCACGCCAGAAGGTGAGGTCCACCTGACGCGAAACGCGGAGGCTGAACTGCGGTTACACTTCATCAGTGGCAAACGGGTCACGGCGCGCTACAAGACGCCTTATGGGATCATGCCAATCGAGACCGTGACGCCATACCTGGAGACCAGTTTTCAGGAGCGACCATTCAGCGGAAACGTCAAGATTGACTACCTGCTCTATGCTGGTGAAGAATTAGTCGGGAACTACAAGATTCGATTGCAATTTACGGCATAAACGAGTATCATATTTCGTAGACTGTGGAAAGGACGTGCACCAGTTTGGAATTAAAAGTCTTTGAGGGCCAGAATAAAAAGGAATTATCAATGATCGAAGTTGCTCACGCCATTTTGTCTCAACACGGTGACGTGATGGCATTTGCCGACTTAGCAAACGCCGTGCAAGCCTATTTGGGCGACAGTGACGCAGAAGTTCGTAACCGGCTGTCCCAATTCTATACGGATTTAAATGTCGATGGTAGTTTCATTTCTCTGGGTGATAACCTCTGGGGACTGCGAACTTGGTATCCGTTTGAATCCATCGATGAAGCGACGGTTCACGCTGAGGAAGATGAAGATCAACCTAAGCGTAAGAAGCGTAAGAAGGTTAACGCCTTCCTCGCTGATACGACCGATGACGACGACGTAATCGATTACGATGACGATGATCCAGAAGATGACGACACTTCGTACGCCAGTGATGACGACGATGATGACGATTCAACCGGCTCAACGCCTGACCTGGGCAAGTTACAGACCGGCCTAGGCATCGATGACGATGACGAAGAAGATGCTTCGGAAGACATCCCAGATGGTATCGAAGACCAGCTTTCTCAGATGGAAGCCCCGGACGACGATGACACCGACAATCTCGACTTCTCTGATGACGATGATGAAGACGACGATGACGAAGAAGACAGCGATCAAAAGTAAATTGAAAATGTTTGCTTGACCTACAGTCGAAAAACAGTTAGTATGTTTTTTGGGCTCCTTGCTACTTGTAGTGAGGACAACTGAACGGTGAAGTAGCTCCCTATTCCGAATGAATAGGGAGTTTTTTTATAGTTTTATACCCTAAATAATCTTACAAGGAGTTTGCACATGACCAAATATATTTTTGTGACTGGCGGCGTGGTTTCATCACTAGGTAAGGGAATCGTAGCTGCTTCCCTAGGACGGTTGTTAAAGAACCGTGGGTTAAACGTAACCATTCAAAAATTCGATCCATACATCAACGTGGATCCCGGTACGATGAACCCTTATCAACACGGGGAAGTCTTCGTGACCGATGATGGGACCGAGACTGATTTGGACTTGGGTCATTACGAACGTTTCATCGATAACAATCTGAACAAGTTCTCAAACGTGACGACTGGTAAGATTTATTCGGAAGTTCTGGAAAAGGAACGACGCGGTGATTATCTGGGAGCAACTGTGCAAGTGATCCCTCACATTACCGGTATGATTAAGGAAAAGATCATGCGGGCCGGCAAGACTTTGGGTGCCGACTTCGTGATTACCGAAATCGGGGGGACTGTTGGGGATATCGAATCCCAACCCTTCCTGGAAGCCATCCGGCAAATGAAGTCTGAAGTGGGTGACGAGAATGTCGTTTACATTCATACGACGCTGGTTCCAACGCTGCATGCGGCTCACGAAATGAAGACGAAGCCAACGCAACACTCTGTTCGCGAACTCCGGAGCATCGGGATTCAACCAAACATTCTGGTTGTTCGGACCGAGAACCACATTACGGATGACATGCGGCAGAAGATTGCGTTGTTCTGTGACGTGCAGCCTTCAGCCGTTATCGAGTCTATGGATGTGCCAACGATCTACTCCATTCCCCTGCGTTTACAAGAGCAAGGGTTGGATCAGATTGTCTTGGATCACTTCAAGGTGGATGCGCCTAAGTCTGACATGGCACAATGGGCCAAGATGGTGGACCACATGCAGAACTTGAAGCGGACGATTAAGATTGCCTTAGTTGGAAAGTATGTTGGCCTACACGATGCCTACATTTCCGTGGCCGAAGCCTTACAGCACGCCGGTTATCCGGTCGATGCCAAGATTGATTTGGACATGATCGATGCCGAAAAGATTACGCCAGATAACGTGGCAGACATCTTAGGCGATGCCGATGGTGTGATTGTTCCTGGTGGGTTCGGTGACCGGGGGATCGAAGGTATGATTACGGCGATCAAGTACGTCCGGGAACAAGATGTGCCATTCCTCGGAATTTGCCTGGGGATGCAAGTGGCCAGCATCGAATTTGCCCGTGATATTCTCGGTTACAAGGATGCCAACTCAACAGAAATGGACCCTGAGACCAGCCACAAGATCATTGACCTGATGGCCGATCAAGCCGACGTCCACGAAATGGGAGGGACCCAACGGTTGGGTCTGTACCCTTGCAAGTTGAAGGCGGGTAGCCGTGCTGCCGCTGCCTACGACAATCAAGAGATTGTTCAGGAACGTCACCGTCACCGTTACGAATTCAACAACCAGTACCGCGCAGAAATGGCCGCTAAGGGCCTGGTCTTCTCCGGAACGTCACCTGATGACCACCTGGTTGAAGTAATTGAACTACCTGAAAAGAAGTTCTTCGTGGCTTCACAATATCACCCAGAATTCCTGTCACGGCCAAACCGGCCAGAAGGCCTGTTCCGCGACTTTATCGCCGCTGCCAGTGATGAAGTTAAAGACTAATTTTCTAAGGTCGTTTAAGTTGGCCGCCTGCGGCAAGGACTGTACTTTACCATAACTAAAGATAACTGAATTGAAATACTGAACGGGTAAGCATCCCTGGCTGAGGCCAAGTGGTGCTTACCCGTTTTATATTGTCGAGTGATAAGCAGCCTAATTAGTTAATTGGTGTGTCTGAGTTGTAGCTCGAGATCGCTAGGATTCAAATATGCTGGAGGCAGATCTCAATCTGACTTAACTGTGTTGGTATCGATAGTTGTTGCCATAATGTTACTATCTAAGCCGTGAGGCCGGCAGATCGGGGCTCAGGCGCATCGTTCTCCTTAGTCGGCGAGTGGTTTTCTCGTCGGCTTAGGAGAAAACCAAGCTTGAAGACTCGGGATTTTCGAGGCTTCAAGTTGTGTTCGCACCGTTCCAGCCCCGAACTGCCGGCCGGTAAGGCGAGTCGTACCACAACAGTTGCCTAGTAGTGGACTAATGTAGCAAAGCAATCCTAGTGTTAATTCAAATTTGAAGGCAAATTAAAACGCCTGTCAGCACTCCCAAACAGGAATGGCGACAGGCATTAATCTTCTATTTTGCTGGAACGTTGGGATCGTCGATGATGTTGGTTACCGCGGCTTGGATCGCGGGGATCAACGGGCTATTGGCATCGATGCCCGTTTGGTCGAAGCGGGCTTGCCACCAGCTACGACGAATATCTTGAACCTGGGCCACAATGTCTTGGCCGGCCGGGGTGAGACTGAGGAGCTGCGTCTTGCCACTCCCGGCAGTTTTGGTTAGGTAGCCGAGGGCTTGAATCTTGTTGACTTCGCGGGTGGTGAGGCCCTTGTCAATGACTAGAGTCTTGGCAACTTGACTTTGGTTGATGGCCGGGTGCTCGTGAACTGTCAGTAGGACGCAGGCGGCCGTTGGATTCAGCCCCAAGTCCTTAAATATCGGGCTGGTGTCCTTGTAGTATTTACGGTGTAGGATAGAAATATCTTGAGCCAGATAACCTAAATCGATCATGGCGCACTCCTTTCTGTTGTGAAAAAGGTTCTATGTTGACAAAACAACTTAAGGCTATTATGATGATTCTAAGTTGACTTGTCAACACAATTAAACTAAAAAATGAAAACGGGGGACCCACCGATGACAAAAACCAAGACTGGCGCACAAGCGTTAATTCAAAGCATGATTAATCAGGGGATCAAGTACGTGTTCGGTATTCCGGGCGCGAAGGTTGACCAACTTTTCGAAGGGCTGGAGTACAGCAAGGACCCACGAGCACCAAAGGTCATTGTGACCCGGCACGAACAGAATGCCGCGTTGATTGCGTCCGGGATTGGTCGGATTACTGGGGAACCTGGCGTAGTTGCAACCACTTCTGGTCCTGGGGTTTCCAACTTAACGACGAGTCTAATTACGGCGACCGCAGAAGGCGATCCCGTCATTGCTTTGGGGGGACAGGTTCCCCAAGATGACATTGGCCGCTTGACTCACCAGAGTATTCCCAGCAAGGAACTCCTGAGCTCGGCCACTAAGTCTAGTGTCGAAGTTCAGAACGCCAACAGTCTCTCTGAAGCCTTTGCTAACGCCTACCAAACGTCGCGGGCACCTAAGGCGGGGGCGACATTCATCTCCTTACCACAAAACGTGTTAAACGGTCAGGTCGACCGACCAGAAATTAAGACCGTGCCAACCATTGACCAAGGGGTGGCCGATCCCGCCACGATCAGTGCGCTGGTCGATAAGATGACACACGCCAAGCTACCGGTGATTCTGGCCGGCATGCGGGCCTCAGCCAGTGACGTGACGACCGCGATTCGTGAGTTGTTAGGCCACGCTGATATTCCCGTCGTTGAAACGTTCCAGGGAGCCGGTGTCGTATCCCGTAACCTAGTTCGCAACTACTTTGGTCGAGTGGGTCTTTTCCGTAATCAAATCGGTGATAACCTCTTAAAGGAAAGTGACTTGGTGATCACGGTGGGTTACGATCCCGTGGAATACGAAGCGCGGATCTGGAACGCCGACCGGACTGGTGAAGTGGTCAGTCTCGACAGTGTGGCGCCAGAAATCACCACCGATTATCAACCAGAATTAGTGATTCACGCCGACATTGCCAAAACCCTACACGCATTGGGCCAGGCCTTGCCAAGCGACTGGGCCTTATCCAATGAGGTTCAGACAGAATTGACGGATTTAGGGGACAAATTGGCGGCTCAAGCAGAGGCCCCAACCCCTGACGATGACCATGGGATTCATCCATTGGCCATCATCCAAGCTTTACAGGATCAAGTGAATGATGAGACGACCGTGACGGTGGATGTTGGAAGTTTCTATATTTGGATGGCGCGTTACTTCCGGAGTTACCAACCTCGGCACCTGTTGTTCAGTAACGGGATGCAGACGTTGGGCGTTGCCTTTCCATGGGCGATTGCGGCCGCACTCGAACGACCTGGTCAACCGATCGTTTCGGTTGCTGGTGACGGTGGCTTCCTGTTCTCCAGCCAAGAACTCGAGACCGCTGTCCGGTTGAATTTGCCAATCGTGCAGATTATTTGGACCGATGGCTACTACGACATGGTGCGTTTCCAAGAAATTGCGAAATACGGTCACGATGCCGCGGTTAGTTTTGGCCCCGTGGATTACGTGAAGTATGCCGAAAGCTTTGGCGCTACTGGCTTACGCGTGGACCACGCCGCCGATCTGGCAAGCACTCTGAGTGAAGCCTTTACGACAGCCGCCAACGGGCCAGTCGTGGTGGAAATTCCCGTGGATTACCGCGATAATTTACAATTAAAGTCCTTATTACTCGAAGATGTCTTAAGCTAAAAGGAAGTTATGACGATGAAGACAACAACCTTATATCAACACGGAACGCTGGCCTTGTTAGTGCCAGGATTATTGACGGGAACCCTACCAATGCGGACCTTATTGGCCCACGGGGATACCGGAATTGGGACGGGTGAGGGCCTGGATGGTGAGCTGATTATCTTAGACGGCAACCCATATCAGGTTAACAGTGAGGGGAAAGTAACCGTGGTCGGTGACGACTTCACGTTGCCATTTGCCAACAGCCACTTCGCCGACTATCGGCCATTACTTACGATGGAAAATGCCACCCGTGAAGAACTTCATGACCAAGTGTTAGGCCTGACGCACGGCGCCAACACCTTCTTCTCAATTAGGGTCACGGGGACCTTTACAGATGTGAAGACCCGGGCGGTAGCCAAGTCCAGTCGGCCATTCAAGTCTCTGGCAGAGACAGCTGAAAATCAGAGTATCTTCACTCGTGACACCGTGGAAGGGACCTTGTTGGGATACTACTCTCCACAGATCTTTGACGGGGTCGCGGTCGGGGGTTATCACGACCACTTTCTGGATGACGCCCACAGCTTTGGTGGTCATCTCCTGGGCTTTGGTCGCGTGACTGGTGAGGTTCAGGTTCAGATTTTCAATACCTTGGAACAACATCTCCCCGTTGCCGATACCGATTACCAGCAACATGATTTCTCACAAGATGACATCATGGGCGATCTGCATCAGGCCGAGGGTTAAACAAAACGAATTGAACTCAAAACTCGTAATCCTAAATGGGTTGCGATTTTTTTTATGTTCTAAATTGGCCGCCTGCTGTGGGGACGCTTCAGCCTGAAACCCGGGCTTCTCGCTCGATTTGAAGCCCCGCCAGAGGCGCGGGTCTTCAAAGTCGCCCGTGGTGTAAGGCCGAGAAGGGCACTCGGTCTAACGCCACCGCCACGGCCGGCTCATCCCTGGCCTCCTCCGGCTAGGTTAGTACTTGACCATAACGAAGTTGGCCTTTCTATATCCACCTTGTGGTGACGTTCAAAATATAGTTGTCCGGCTGATTCGAACACCTCAGCATCTGTTTTTTTTGGATGCACCGTCAGTCGAAAAAGGAAAAGTGTTTTGATTGGACAGGTTAACGACACTGTTTCTTACTAATTTCAATGGTGTCGACAAGAGTTGACTTGGTGTTTCCACCTAAGCCGTGAGGCCGACAGATAGGGGCTCAGGCGCGTCGTTCTCCTTAGTCAGTGAGTGAACTTCTCACTGGCTTAGGAGAAAACCAAGCTTGGAGACTCGTGGGTTTCGAGGCTTCAAGTTGTGTTCGCACCGTTCCAGCCCCTATCTGTCGGCCGGTAAGGCGTCCAGTACCACCACGGTTGCCGATCCCCAAAATAAAAGGCCCGCCAACTCGAAAGTTAGTGGACCAATGTGGTTATTTAAAAATACTTATTCAGAACGTAAAGCCGTAGCGGCGTCCTTCTTCGCAGCCATCCGTGCTGGGATGTGGCCACCCAACATGGTCAGAACCGTACTGATGATAATCAGGACAATCCCGTGGACTGGGTTGAGGTGGGCGACATTGCTCAGGTCGGTAATGTTCTGTAGAACGACGTTGATTGGGAACGTCAGGAGCCAAGCAATGACGACCCCTAAGACCCCGGAACCAACCCCAAGAATAAACGTTTCGGCATCAAAGACACGGGTGATATCTTTCTTCCGTGCCCCTAAGGCCTTCAGAATCCCGATTTCCTTTGTCCGTTCGAGCACTGAGGTGTAGGTAATGATGGCAATCATAATCATACTGGTTACCAGTGAAATACCAGCAAAGGCAACGAGGACGTAGGTAATCGCGTCCATCAGACCACCGGTCAGGTCGGATACGGTACCGGCCATATCGGTGTAGATGACCTTGTCAGACTTGGACTTCCCCTTGTTGTATTTATCGAGGTAAGAGAGAACCTTGTCCTTATTCTTAAAGGTATTCGGGTAGATTAAGATGCTGGCAGGTGTGGTTGATCCACCCAGGTAGCTGACCAGAGACTTCTTCGTGGTGCTGTCGACACTTTGGCCGGTCCTCACGTTGTCATTGGCCTTCTTCTGAGCCTTCACAATTTGAGAGCCCTTGTTCTTCTGGATGATGTCTTGGGTGAGCTTGTCACTGTAGGCAACTCCGGAAGCCAACACATTTTCGGAAGATTTGGACTTCACTTTCACGATCCCGGCAACCTTCAGCGAGGTGTTATTGCTGTTGTTGTACAGGGAGTTCGTGGCTTTGTTAGGGATGTAATTTCCGGTGGGAAGACTCTGGTAGTAGTCGTTGTTGTTGACTACTTTAATGGTTGTTCCGACAATTTTGTTGTAGCTAAACTTTTGATTGGCCTTCACCGAATACCCTAAGTTTTTCAGGGCATTGATGTTGGTTGATCCATCGCGATCGACGATTAAGATGACATCCGTGGCCTTCTTGGGGTAGCTTCCGGAAACCAGCTTATAGTGTTTCTTTAGGAAGTTCAAACCACCATCGTTGGCACTAGGATAAACGGAACCGCCGACCCCCGTTGAAGCGGCCATGGCTGCTTGCATAGCACTGGAGTCATTGTTGCTGTCGGCATTGGAGAAGGAGACCGTCTTGGTCTTGCCATCGACTTGCCGCAGTAAGTTCATTCCAGTGGAGTAGGTGTAGGTGACGTTCTTGCTTAATTTTGGATCGAGTTTTTTAACGTAGTTTAAGTAATCCTTGGTAAGCTTGTTGGTATGAGTTGCCTTGTCTTGGTCACTGACCTTGGCCGTGACTTGCTTGGCGTTGCTCGACTTGACCTTGTCATTACTGTTTTGAGCGCCCGTGGTGCTCGTGGCAGTCTGTGAAATAGTGACAGGGAACTGCGCCAGTGTGTTGGCTTGGGTCTTATTGATTTGCGTTTGGAAACCGTTGGACAACGCTAAGACCACGGCGATCCCAATGATCCCGATACTGGAAGCGAAGGCCGTTAACGCAGTCCGACCTTTCTTGGTCCGGATGTTGTTAAATGACAGCTTCAGAGCCGTCCAGAAGGTCATTTTGGTCTTCTTTAATTTGAACTGTTCGGCATCGGCATGATCGTCGTAAGGGTTCGAGTCGTGCTGAATCTTTCCATCGGCAAACTCGATGATCCGGTCCGCGTACTGGTGAGCCAAGTCGGGGTTATGGGTGACCATGATGACCAGGCGTTCTGCGGAAAGTTCTTTGATCAGCTGCATGATTTCATCGCTGGTCTCGGTATCGAGGGCCCCGGTGGGTTCGTCACACAGGAGAATTTTGGGTTCGTTGGCAATGGCCCGTGCAATGGCAACCCGCTGGAGTTGTCCGCCGGAAAGTTGGTTGGGCTTCTTGTTAATGTGGGGCGTCAGGCCAACCCGGTCGAGGGCCTTTAAGGCTTTCTGCTTTTTCTCAGCGTTGGGGACACCACTCAGTGTCATCCCCATTTCCACGTTATCAAGGATGCTTAAATGACCAATGATGTTGTAACTTTGGAAAATGAAACCGACGGAGTTGTTACGATAGGCATCCCAGTCGGAAGCAGAGAAGTCCTTGGTGGATTTCCCTTCAATGGCGAGATCACCGGAGTCGTAGATGTCCAGGCCACCGATACCATTTAACATGGTGGTCTTCCCGGAACCACTGGGTCCGAGAATCGCGACGAACTCTTGAGAACGGAAGGCGACGGAGACGTCGTCGAGAGCTTTGGTGACGGAATCCCCCACGTAGTAATACTTTTTAATATGTTTGAGTTCCAGCATTCGAAATAATCCTTTCATTATTTGACTAGTGTTGGTGTTACAGGGCTTTTTCTGGTAAAATTGTCATTACTGCAACACTGTGTCTTATATCATAAAAATTGTACTGCCAGTTGGCAACCGCCAATGTCGACAGAACTGTTGTGAATGCAACACATTTCAACAGGGTGTTGCAAGCATGGCGGTCGCCTGGCTAACTGTCGGCTATTACTTTACCAGACCCGCCACCTAACGGCACGTAATCTCACCTGAAAGTTTTCGTGATCGCTGGTGATGGCTCGGGTCTCCATCCTGTGGGGCACGGCCGAAGCCCAAAGGCGGTCTTCGAACTCGTTTTGAACCCCCAAGACGGTGGTCTTCAAAGCGTCCGGTGCTGTGGTTGGGTTGGTTATGGGAATTTTAGAATATACGTGTCGTCAGGGAAGACGTTCCGATAAGTTAGCCGTGGGTGATTAGGGCAGAATCCTGTGTCGGTGGTGTTAGCCCGGTGTCCTTCCGGGGTTACAGCACGGGACGTCTGCAAGACCCACGGTTTGGGTGGGGCTTGGAGGCGAGGTTGAAGACCGCTTTTTGGCTTCGACCGGGCCCCACAGGATGGCGTCCCTGACCACCCGCGGCGGCAGACTTGATAGGTTAGGAGTGTGAAGGATGGTTGGCGTTAAGAATAATCGACGCGCACAGTATACCCAGCGCGTCATTCAGGAAACCGTACTGTCGTTGTTGGAGAATCAGCCGATCACGGCTATCTCCGTCACGACAGTCTGTGAGCTGGCAGATGTGAATCGTACGACCTTTTATCGCTACTACACGGACGTTTACGACTGTGTGGCTAGTATCGAGAAGGCCTTTGTGGCGTCCTTACAGCCATTTCAAGAATCGACCCCTAGCAAGGCTCTCGAACACCTGTTGACCGCCTTCTACCGAGATAAGAAGCTCAGTAACCTAGTCTTTGTCGAAGGGAAGACGAAAGTCCTGGCGCGAATGCAGGAACTGATGGATCAGACCGGGCCCCGACCACCGGAAATTACGGCTTATCAGGGAGCTTATATTGGAGCCGGTATTCAGAGTGTGTTGAAGGTTTGGGTGAAGGGCGGCATGGTCGAGTCGCCCCATGAAATGACGCAAATTATTATCGACACTATTCTGGCGCGCAACCTGGATAACCTGCGTACGACCCCCCTATAAGGGAAGCAAATATTACATTTTACCTGAAATACCGTGAAACAGTTGTCTTTTACCGCTGATTTATTTATCATGGTATCTGACTGTATGGAATTATAATGGAAGTTAGAATAAGTGAGGATCGCTTCAAAATGAAAAAAATGATAATTCATGGCGGCCGACGTCTCTCCGGAGAAGTAACGATCGGCGGCGCTAAAAATAGTACCGTAGCTTTAATTCCGGCAGCAATTCTCGCTGATACACCGGTTCGTTTTGATATGGTGCCGGATATTCTGGATGTTCACAACTTAATGTTAATTTTGAAATCAATGAACGTGCACTCCACTTTCGAGGATGGCGTGCTGACCATCGACCCAACTGAAATCGTCGAAGCACCACTACCAAGTAAGGCTATCAAGAGCTTGCGTGCATCTTATTATTTTATGGGGTCCTTGTTGGGGCGGTTCCAACGGGCCACGCTGAGTTTTCCTGGTGGTGACAACATTGGCCCACGGCCGATTGACCAGCATATCAAGGCCTTCGAAGCCTTAGGTGCCAATGTTGAAGAAGAGGACGGAACCGTGCGGATAACGACTGGACCAACCGGTTTACACGGGGCTACAATCTTCCTCGACATGGTTTCCGTTGGGGCCACGATCAATTCCATCTTGGCAGCCGTGAAGGCCGTTGGGACGACGGTGATTGAGAATGCCGCTAAGGAACCAGAAATCATCGATATCGCAACCTTCTTGAACAACATGGGCGCCCATGTCCGGGGGGCGGGTACCGACGTCATCCGGATCGAAGGGGTCCCAACGTTGCGGGCAATGAATACCCACACAATTATCCCCGACCGGATTGAAGCCGGGACTTACTTGTCAATGGCTGCGGCTGTTGGGGATGGGATCACGATTAAGAACGTGATTCCAGAACACTTGGAGGCCTTTACCGCTAAGATGATTGAAATGGGTGTGCCGTTAGAGATTAGTGAAGATAGTATCTACGTGCCACACACCGATAATTTAAAGCCAATTAAGATTAAAACCATGCCATTCCCAGGTTTTGCCACGGATCTTCAACAGCCCTTAACACCGCTGTTGTTCCGGGCTTCCGGGAGCAGCGTGGTGATCGATACGATCTATCCTAAACGCATCAAGCACATCTCTGAATTACGGAAGATGGGCGCTAGCATCCGCTCGGAGGACGACACCATTGTGGTCGATCCTTCCACAGATCTGATCGGTAGCGAGGTTCAGGCTGGGGAAATCCGGGCCGGGGCAGCGTTAGTGATTGCCGGCTTGATGGCCGATGGGGACACCGTGATCACCCATGCTGATAACATTTTACGGGGCTATGACCGGATTGCCGGGAAGCTCACGGCGTTAAATGCAGATGTCGAGATTGTTGGCGACGCCAGTTTGGTGGAAAACGGCCAAGATTAGTCATTGATGAGTATCGAAATTCATGGTATAATTCAACGGTTGACGATTAAATCAATCTCTGGTTCAGTCAATGGGCCAGGGCAAAGGAGCGAAATACATTATGAAGCAAGGAATTCATCCAGATTACCATGAAGTTGTCTTCCAAGACTCAAGTACTGGTTTCAAGTTCTTGTCTGGTTCGACTGCAACTTCTGACGAAACGGTTGAATGGGAAGATGGTAACACTTACCCATTGATCCGTGTCGAAATTTCTTCAGATTCACACCCATTCTACACTGGTAAGCAAAAGTTTACTCAGGCCGATGGTGCCGTGGACCGTTTCAACAAGAAGTATGGTTTATCAAACGACTAATTATAAAAAATATGATTTGTCGCCGGTGGCTTGATTGTCGCCGGTTTTTTTGTACCGTTTTTTAGGTGATTGGTGCACTTGCGATAATGGCACCACGTTCCGTGAGACGACGTCAAGTGGCCTAGCTCCGCATTCTTAGAGCGTTTAGGTCGTCTCAAAAGATGATAAAAGTCGTTTAGATTGTACACAATCAGGTACTTATGAAGGGCTTTCACGACGATAAATATCAAAATACAATAGTAAAATAAATGGAGTAGATTGTTGATATGACAGTCTTTGTACTCGACTATTGAAATCTTTATTCCCCACAAAGATTTAGGCCGTTGATTGTTTCTCACAATTTGGCTATACTGGACAGTAAGAGGACATTTTTAAAGAGAATGACAGGTATCTGTCCGCTGTTAGGTTGTTATTTGGTCATTGTTTGAGGAGAGGGATCAATGATGAAAAACTTTGAGCGTAAAACACACTATAAGATGTACAAGTCACATAAAGGCTGGCTAGTTGCGGGTGTTACCGTGGCAAGTCTGGCAGTTGGGGTGATTGCTGGACCGCAGGCAACTCAGACCGCCAAAGCGGCCGACGATACGCCAGGAACGGAATCCGTTGACCCCAATAAAACAACTGGTGAACATTCCGAGGTTCCTTTGAAGAAGACTAGCACACCACAAGCTCCGGTAGCAGAGAAGTCTCAGGAACCAGAGACACCAGCACCCGATAATGAGAAGACTGCTCCTAAAACGCCAGATTCTTCTGATAAAGTTGAGGAACAGCCCGCGACTGGTGTTCCAACACCCGAAGCAGAGAGCTTAGATGAAGCTCCTGAACAGACTCATACTGCCCCTAAGACTAACGTGCAGACGGGGATCGTCGTTAAAGATCCAACTGCTTTGACTGATCCGGTGACGGGACAACCAGCCTTCAACGTTAGCAAGACTGATCACCTGCAATATACATATGACCATTCCGAAGCCAATGGGCTTAACTCGGATCTCCGGGTCAAGGATGGTTACAGTCCAACTTATCAGGCGCCGACTGGTTACGGTTATTGGTTGGGAGAAACCTATGCGAATAACATTGCGCAGGATGCTAAAGGGATGGATGTCAATTCGCCTCTTCGGTTTTCTGATGGGACTCACCCGTTGTACATTGATGAGTGGATGCCAGACAATGCCTTACAGAACTTTTTGTGGTTGAGTAACTTTTCGAAGACGTACGCGACAATTGCTGATTTCCGTGCCAACTTCACCAAGGCAGACTTAGCCACCGTTACGAACATTACGGCGGACGAGAGCTTAATGTCCAGCAATTACGACCACAAGACGCCAACCGTCTACTATAAGGCGATGATGGCCATGTACACGTTGGAAGGTATGCAGAATGCGACGAATCTGCAAGTACTGGATCTTTATCCAGATGTCTTGCTGAACCAAGCCACTTTTGGAACGGCCGTTAAAAACGGAAATCTTTGGGATATTCGGGCACTTAGTGGGCTCACAAAATTAAAGAAAGTGGCCTTGACAGCATTTTCAATTAACGATATCTCAGCCCTCGGGAATAAGGATACGCTGACTTCTGTCGACCTGCCTTATAACCAAATCACTGATATTTCACCGCTGGCAACAGATAAGAATGTTGATATTAAGAACGTGGGACTCGCCTATCAACACGTGCTGTTAGCGCCAATCACGGTTAGCTCGCAGTTAGCCAAGGGTGAAGCTGTTACGGTAGATGGGCTACTGACGTATACGACGCCATCGTTTATCATTAAAGACTTGACGTCGAGCAACCTGCCAATTAAAGGATTTGATAATCCTGACAAGGAAACGTACCCATCCTTGTATCCATCAAGCGCAGATACTGGTAATGTAAACGACAATACGTTGTCCTGGTACAACCTGCAGAAGGATAGTACCAACACAGACTATGGGAGTTTATCGACAATCTGGTCTGATCCCAACAGTTCCTTCGCGGGATACATCATTCAGCCTTATGATTTAGCCGAAAATGTTAGTGATATTAATGTAAACATTCAACTTCTCCAAGCCGATGGGCAACAGCTCACGTTGGCTCCCTCAACGTTGATCTCTGGTGAGGTTGGTTCTGAACTTAACGTTGGCGCCAACCCAACTGTGATCAGCTTCTTTAATCAGCAGATTGCCAAGGGTTATACGTTCTCTAACTTGATTCTGGATGGAACGGGTCTTTATTCTGATTATCTAGCTGGGAACGGGAAGGCAAATCGGCAACCAAGTTTTACGACAACTTTGACGAAAGATTCCAAGAACTGGACGTTGCTATTCTACAAGGATGTCATGCCTTGGAATCTCTCAGTCATTTACGCGGTTCAGAACGCTGATGGGACCGTGACACAGCTGACCAATGCTGATGGGACACCAATGACCGACAGTCATAATGGAACATCAGATGAACAATTGACCTTGAGCAGTTACCAAAAGGATTTGCCCGATTATGTTTACACTGGTGCTCAGACTAGTGTAGATGGGAAGTCATGGACAGATGTTAGTCAGGATACGACTGTGCCTTTCGCTGGACCTAAGCAGACCCTGTTGATGGTCTATAAGAAAGCTGCACACGCCACTGTCACGGTGAAGGATGCCACGACTGGTAAGACTATTCAGGTCTTAGACGATCAGTCCAATCCAGAATTAAAGGGTGCTTTGGGCACCACGAGTACCTTCGATTCAGCAACGGTGATTAATCCTGCGCTTGCCAAGGGGTACACCTTGGTCAGTGACACCACGAAGAACGCCGATGGTACCAGTGCCATTACATTTACTGATGCTCCTACGGCTAATCTCGATTACACGATTACCTTGGCTCATGCTTTCAAGACGGCTACCAAGGTGATTCACGAGCAGATTAATTATCAAAATGCCCAACAACAATCCGTGGCAGATCCGGTTTCCAAGGCGATTTCTTTCGCAACGGTGACCGATCAAGTGACCAATGAAGCCTTAACTTACTGGAAGGCGGATGCGACGGCTGACCCAGAGTTGAGTACGACGGGGCAACCAACTGATAGCAGTTGGGTTACCTACAAAGATGGTGATACGGTGGCATTTGACGCTGTTGCTGATCCGGTTGTTTCGGGGATGCACGTCACGGCGACGACAGATGTTGCTAATGATCTGACACAGACGACGGCACAGTCAGTAACGCCTGAAAGTACGGATTTGGCAGTTGTTGTGACCTATGCCCCTAATGCGACAACCGGAGGCAACGGTGATAATGGTGGCGGCACGGTGACACCACCAGCAAAGCCAGATAAGCCATCGACAGGTGGCAATGGGGCACAAGTGACGCCAGGTAAGAAGCCGAGCAAGCCTGTAAAACCAAGTACTAATGGTCAAAAACCAGCCAAAGTATCTGACGTGGTTGCTGGTGGTGAGGGTGCTCAGGTTCAGAACTTGGCGACAGCTTCCAAGCAAGTACGGCGTACTGAATTACCACAGACCAGTGAAAAGTCTGCGCATGGCTTCGTTGCGCTGGGTTTAATGTTATTGAGTCTATTAGCTAGCCTATTTGGTTGGCGGAAACGGGACTTTTAACCAGCAATAAAGTTAGAAGTCGCCATTAAGAGATGAATTTTTGAAGGCATGACTGCCAGGTTGTCAGAAAAGATGACTAGCTAGCAGTCACGCCTTTTCTATTAGAAGTGTTGCCCAGAGTTGGCATTATTGAGTAATCATCCTTTGTTGAGAAGTCTGTTTTACTTTGTTTTTGTCAGCATTTGGGGTAGAATTCGATAACGAAGACTACGAGTTTGGGGAATGGAGTAATCACTATGGCAGAGAAAAAGCAGCAGCAACCGAATAAGCATCGCTGGCGCTGGTTCTGGACGACGCTTTTTATCATCTTAATTATCATTTCACTCGGCTTAATCTTTAACGAGCAGATTAAAAACTGGTTGATTTCTTCCTATCAACCGCAAATTACTAAGAAGTCGGTAAAGAAGAACGAGGGTAAGAAGGCCTCTTACGATTTCAGTAAGGTGAAGTCTTTGGACTTCTCGACAGTCGCTAATGCCCGTTGGAACACCGCCAACATTCATGTGGTTGGGGAGATTCTGATGCCCCAGTCTAAGATTCACTTGCCAATCGCTAAGGGGGTCAGCAATGAGGTCTTGGCGCTGACTGCCGGGACGATGCGGGCCGATCAGAAGATGGGTGAGGGAAATTATCCGTTAGCGGGACACCACATGACCTCACAGACGATCCTCTTTAGTCCACTTTACTGGAAAACGCGGGTTGGTCAGACCATCTACCTGACAAATGCCAAGAAGGTCTTCGTCTATAAGGTTAGTGTTCGGAAGTTCATTCCAGCTACCGATGTTCAGGTGGTCGATCAGACGCAGCAGAAGTTGGTCACGTTGATCACCTGCGATGCTACGGGCGCAAACCGGTTGATGATTCGTGGTAAATACGTGAAGCAGATGGCGTACAAGGATGCACCAGTTTCGGTTCAAAAGGGCTTCCATAGTGGGTTCAATAATAAAAATTAAGTCGTTCCAAGCACTTTTTACAAAAAAATTGTAAAAAGTGCTTTTTTTTTCGAAAAGTGAGATTGTGAAAGTTCAGTAAAACTGTTTATCTCTGTTCTGATGGGAAACGTAGGTTTCACAAGGGTTTGAGTGCCGGATCTGTTTCACCGCATGATGGGTTTGTGTAAGAAATCACGGTGTAAACGATTGCTGTGATAGCGGCTTCATGAGAACTTACTCATGATTGGTTCCTAAATATAGAAAGTGTTATGTTCGTAATGACAGCCTACAAATGCTGATGTGACGGGATTTTTATGTCTTATCCGTCTACACTATAAACGGAAGTACAGACTATGTAACGGTTTCCAAGTAAACATTCTTCCCCACACATCGTTAATTGTGGACAGAGCAGAAAAATCATGCTAAGATACTACCTGTAATCAGCTGATATGAACTTTTTATTTGAACAAGCTTCATGTAGGTGTTCTGTTGTGATTGGCTTTAGGTTTGCGAGAACAGGATGTGTGGATGGACAGTGACGCAATTCCGAAAAATGAGATTGCTGGTACTGAGCCTACTCATCATCGGTTGGGTTTTCCCAACAGCTGATCGGGCATCAACCCAGACCGGTGACGTTCAACAGTCGAATTATTCAGTAACGTTAACCCCGCCGAGTTCTGGTGGGGAGGGGGACTTGATTACAACACCAGGTCTTTCCCATAACAACTCCGGCGGTGCCGGGGCGACCGTTACTCAGACTGCAGACGGCTCAAGTCAACCAGTTTCAACCAACCATGGCCTTACCGGGCTTTTGCCTCAGACTTCTGAGATAACCCTTGGTTTAGGCGTGATGGCGGGAATTATCTTAATGTTGTTGGTTTGGATAGGCTTTATCAAAACTAGGATGAAAAAACAAAATAACTAAAGTTGAGGGAGAAATTTATTATGACTAAGAAGACTTTACAATTACTTGCTACTGCTGCTATCGTTGCTGGATTTGGTTTCACAGCTGTTACGGCTAACGCCGATACAACGCCGGCTACTGATTCACACGATACTGTCGCTCAGGTTAACTTGACTCCTGGTGACCCATCGACCGGTGCCGGTGGTATCCAATTACTTTCCGCTCCTGATGTTTCTTTCAGTGGTAAGCTCGATGGGAATACGCAAACATTTACTGATGGTATTTTTACCACGAACGCTAACTCAGTAAACAAGGACGCTGCGGCAGGTACTGTTACAGTTAATGACCCAGGGACTGCTTCTGGTTGGAACGTTCAAGTTGCTTCTAGTGCTTTCGTGGGTAGTGATGAAAAAACGCCGTTAAACGCCAGTGAAATGACTTTCGGTGCACCAGCCGTTACGCCTCTGGACAGTACTAACAAGGGTACCGTTGATGCCGGTAGCGCTTTGACTTTCGCTTCTGCAGGTCAAACGAACCAATTGGTCTTCAAGGCTGCAACTGGTCAAGGTGTCGGAACTTGGATGGCTAACTATGCTGCTAAGGACGCTTCCTTCAAGGTTGCTGCTGGTAACAAGGCTGACACGTACACTTCAAAGCTAACTTGGACGTTGACTAACACGCCAGCCTAAGTCGTCGATGACCCGTTGCTTTTAAGCAAAGGAGGGCTGTGTGGTGGCTAAGACGTTTGCTTCAGTCGTGGCTGCCTTAGTGCTTGGTCCAAGCCTCGCATTGGCGTCGCCACAGGAAGTTGCATTAGCAGCTGATCCGTCCAAGACAACGGCGTCAACCAGTCTGACACCTGGGGATACTGACACCAGTGTTAAACCTGTTGATCCGGATAACCCCGGTGGTAACTTCACCGGTGATCCCGAGGATCCTGAAAATCCGGGGACTGGGTCCACTGGTCCGCTAACCTTGGATTATGTCTCGAACATCAAGTTCAGGCAGGATGCTGGTTTAAACGGGCAGCTCATTACCGCAACAGCGGTTAATACCAAGGCATTCGTTCAGATTAGTGATCGACGGTACAATGGACATGGGTGGAAGCTTTACGTTACACCAAGTCCTTTGACTGGTCAAAAGGACCAATCGGTCATTTCTGCGGCTTCGGTTACTCTCGGGCAATCGAAGTTCACTCCGCGCTACGCCGACACAGTGAGTGGTAAACCAAGTGTGACGGTCGGTGGTGACCAAGAGTTGCCATTAGGTATTCCGGCACTGGTTGCGCGGGCGAAAAAGGATACGGGTCTTGGCACCTGGATCATGCGACTGAACTATCAACCAAAATTATTAACGCGTTTGTTTGTTAACGCGGCCCAAGTGACGAAACAGCAACCGTACGCTGGTGAGCTCACTTGGCAGTTAACCGATACGCCATAAAACGAATCTTAAAGAAAGCGGTGGCGACAGCCACCGCTTTCTTTGTTACAATGAACCTATTAACAATTGAATATGGAGGCCGAAATAATCATGAAAAAGTGGTTACGGTTATTAGTAGCAGTTGGGACCTTGTTCCTCACAGCCGGTGGCTTATCACAAGTTGCTCATGCTGAAAGTGTGGGATACACGGTGAGTGCGATCTTGCCTAAGAATCAAGACGACAAGAAGGTCACCTACTTTGCTTTACGGGTAAAGCCCAACCAGAAGCAAAAATTAGGGGTTGTCATCAGTAACACGGGGAAGAAGACCAAAGAATACCAGATTGGTGCCAATCAGGCGATTACCAATCCTAACGGGGTTGTGGATTACAGCCAACAGAATCCCAAAAGGGATAGTACGTTAAAGGTTGGGATCAAGGATATCTTCGGGGACAAGACCCAGAAGGTTTCTGTACCTGCCAAGGGCAAGAAGACCGTTTACGTTACCTATAAGATGCCTGCTAAGAAGATTAACGGGATGATTCTAGGTGGGATCAACGTTAAGCAGTTGACCGCGAACGATAATTCTAATTCGAAGAAGGGTGTTAGCATTAAGAATGCCTTTGCTTATGTGATTGGCGTTCGTTTGCGTGAAGACAGTGTCGACGTGGCACCGGACATGTTAATGAACACGGTCAAGGTCGGGCAATTCAACAAGTACAATCAAGTGGAAGCTAACCTCCAAAACCCACGTCCAGGTCTGATGAACCAGCTTCGGGTGCGGACTAAGGTTACCAAGGAAGGGAGCACCAAGGCCGTCTTGAGTAATGAAAAGTCCAACCTGGCCATGGCGCCAAACAGTAACTTCGACTATGCGATTCCATTTGGTGACACGCAGATGAAGGCTGGGACTTATACCTTAACGCTGGATGCGTATGCCAAGGGTGGCTATCACTGGCACTTCGTGAAGAACTTTAAGCTGACACAGAAGCGAATCGGTCAACTTCAAAATAAGTACAATGCGCCCCAAAAGAAGAGTTACTTCTGGTGGTTCGTTGCTGGTGGTCTACTCATTCTGATTCTGGTTGCGATTATTATCTACTTGCTGTGGAAAAACCGTCGTAAAGATGATGAAGACAAGAAGTAAGCTAAATTAGATAAAAAGAGACGTCGATCTTAATGATCGACGTCTTTTTTATCAGCAATCGTTATAAAACGGGGATTACCGCAAGGACACTGCAACTGATGACTTACTTACAAATGAAACTAATTGTCGGTATTTCTGTCAGTTTGGCGGGTTGTAAAACAATTGGAAATAAGTTTCAAAGTTAATAAAAATGCATAAAATATAAAATTATACATTTTAAAATTAGGCTCCGATTGGATGGGATCGATTTCATTGTGAGATTAATTGAGTTACTAGGATTTGGACAGAATCGCCAAAGTGGATAGTCGTCAAATTATGCATTTTTGACTCAAGTAAAACGTTCAACTTTCCCGGCGGATCAAACATAAAGGTTGAGTTTTGGGGCTGAACAGCCTATAATTACATTAATTAATAGCAAAAGTAGTCAACGGGTGTTCACGTTCTATCAATTGATGCCCAATGTTGTCAGTAATGCAGTTTCAACCGGTTGCACAGCCTGAATTTTTTGTTTTACGGAGATTATTCAGTTAATTAACAGTACAACTTAGCTTGACTGTATGCATAAAAGTTACAAATGAAGCGAACTAACATTAAAAAACAACTCAACGATGACTAGTAGTTGACCATTTTTTTGATGGTTGAGGGAGAGATAAACGTGAAGATTAAAGCAATTTTACTAGGGATTTTGACTTTAACTGCTGGGGCAGTGATCGGTGGCCAGACATTGACGGCACAAGCCGCAATGACGACCGACCAGATTTTACAAACTGCGCCTAAGGGAATCACGATTGATAACTATTTCAGTACTGGGAACATCCCAGGCAATATTGCGAAGGTTGGAGATACCGATTTTGGTAAGAACCAAGCCGTTGTGCTGACCACTAAACAAAACCAGGTTGGGGCAATTTGGACGAGTGATGACGCTCGGATGAATTTGAATGAAGATGAAACAGCCTCAATGTGGATGTACTTCGGTGACGGCCGGGGGACTTCTGGTGGTGATGGAATGGCTTTTGTTATGCAGAATGATCCTGCCGGTGTCAATGCCATCGCCAAAAAAGCTGACGGAACGCCGAATGCTGGCCAGACGTTAGGGGTTTGGGGGTCTGATTCTCGAACAAATCTCAAGAACAATACAGCTACTAATGACAATGATTTGGACACTAATGCAGTAGCCAAGCTGGCTATTCAAGATAGTTGGGCTTTGGAATTTGATACCTACCTTAACAAGAATACCAAATTGAACAATAATACTGACGCATTAGCAGTATTGAAGGCTGGAAACGTTTCGGCATTTGATCAGACAGAAACCGGGAATCATATTGCGTCAAGTTTCCCAGGAAAATCTGGAAGCTACAATAAAGTTGTCGGTGCGACCGATCCAGAGCAGGTTCAGACAGGCACCGGTATTTTTGGTCTTCCTCTCTATACGACGGTTAATTACAATTATTCATATCTGACCTTGAATCATGAAGGCGTTTTGCGTGATTCAAGTTTTACGTTCTTAAACGGCGGGACTTGGCGTCACATGACACTAAAGTGGGATAGTTCAAAGGATGAGATGACCTATGTTTATAACGATCGACCACCAGTTAGCGGTGAGGAAACGGCCTCAACTGGGAGTTATAAGACGTATACGAGTGATCCAATCCATATCAATCCAGCTGACTTAAAGGTGGGCTCGGACGGAAAGGTTCGTTGGGGGTTCACGGGGTCAACTGGGAGTAGCTGGGAACCGAACATGGTCGTCTTTGACCAGGTTCCTGGACTGGTTAATGCCAAGGCAGCGGCAACTCTGACCGATACATCACAGTCGGACAAAATTATTGATGAGGCTACGGATACCGTAAATAGCGGTGACCGGATGTCGCTGAATTACAACTTGAAGTATACGAGTGGTCGTGAATCTTGGAAGGACATCGTCGCCAAGCTGAACTTGCCTTCTAATATCGCTTTCAAGAGTGCCAAGGTTAAGTACGCTAATGGAGATACTGACACCATCAGTGGCTTAGATACGAGTAATACGACCGGACAAACTTTAAGCAAGTCACTTGAAAACCTGAATACTGAAAAAGATGGTGACACGGATCCTAATGCTTCCGTGGATATCACTTTGGCAGGGGTAGCAGTAGCTGGAGACAACGATCAGACGACGGTTAAGCAAACGGATAGTTCGTTTGATGGCTCCAATGCCTTGACGAGTGCTTCTCTGAGTGGTTTCGTTATTAACAAAGTCGATGGGGCCATGACAATGGCGCTCACGGGAGATAACATTGCGGCTGATGGCCTGACTGGAAGCCAGACGTTGACCGAAGCCAAGGACGTCAAGATCACCGGTAAGATTAGTTATCTGACGGGAACGCCAGCAACCAACAATAACATCACGTTACACCCGCAAATGAATGGCATTAGTTTACCACCAACCACGCTGAGCAACGACGATCCAGCGGGTGAATTCACTTACACGATTCCTGCTAACAGTATCATCTCCGGGTTGGCTAATGGAAATCAATTTGTGATGTATGCCACTGATAATAATGGGGTTAACTCGGCGAATGATGTTGGCTATACGATTACGCTCAAGGATGGGTCTTTGGACTTGTTAGCTAACCCTAAAGCCACGTTTAACGTGGACCATCCAAAGGATCTGACGGGTTCTGCGATGACCTACGCTGCCGACAGTAGTTGGGGTGTTCAAGTTAGCGATACTCGGGGTACTGGTAGCAAATGGGCGTTGACCGCACAGGCTGATCCAATCGTTAGTCGGTTACGTGGAACGTTAGATGGTGACCTAGTCTACGTGGACGGTAATGGCAAACAACAAAGTCTGACACAAGGCTCGGCTGTGATTGATACACAGACAACGGACGCTGACAATGATCAGGTCAACGTGACTGGTGATTGGAACAGCAATAAAGGGATCGTGTTGAAGACCAACGCTGGGGCCGTTTGGGGACCTTATTCGACCGTCGTTCATTGGACGTTGAGTGATGCTCCAAAATGATTTCAACCAAATTAAAATGAATAGAAGTATGTTAAAAGCCAGCCTGTGAGGGCTGGCTTTTTTGTTGTTGGTTTTTTTGAAGGTTGAGAATTGGGGCGTGACTATTTACAAGCGTGACCTTTTTTACCTTTATCGTGCCCTAAGGGTCTACCCGCGCGGCTACCACGATTGTTTTTAGATGATGCCTGGAGATCGAGTAGCTGAAGAATTGCATCGATTGCCTTGTCGCGAGACTCTCGGTCCATCTGCCGGAGGCGAGTCAGTAGCTTGCGTTCCTGAACAGTTTCGATGTCCGCGTTAGAAGGCGTAATTGGTGGTTTACCAATGAACTCCGCAATCGTGATATTGAGTGAATGGGCGATATTAGCTAGAACCTCAAAACTAATATTTTGGTCCTGTGTTCGTTCGATTTTTGAAATATAGTTCACGGACAGATTACTTTGTTCGGCCAGTTCCTCTTGTGTCATGCCAAGTTGTTTCCGTCGCGATCGAATCCGCTCGCCTAATGGGCCGTATTCTGATGTGTTCATTTTGTGGTCCTCTTCCTTCTTAGTGCTTCTAATGGTGACTTTATCGGATATTAAGAGCAAAAATAAGTTATTATTGAAACACTTTCAAACATGTAATATAGTGGTAGTTGGGGGTTCCGGGAGTTTTATAAAGTATAGGGTGAGGTTTGTTGGTTTTTTCACTACTAGCTTTTGGACATTCACAGGAATTGAAACGGCATAGGTGAAGAGGGATGAAGAGTTGCTTAGCCTGGAGTCCGAGTTGGTCCCAATTTTCGAAAATGCCTAGCAGTTTTTACATCAAAGGTTCAGTGCCTGGGTAGGGACCTAATTCGATTGATATTCAAAAATCTAGTGTGAAAAGAGTCGATAGTCATGGTGAGTATTGACATTATTGGAAACTTTCTTTTGTCGATATTATTAGGATATTTTGCTTACAGTTCTTATCAAAGAAGCGGGGTAAGCACATTCACAGTTGTTAGTGCTGTTATCGCTATTCTCATGTTTTTACAGACGCTTAGCTTCTTTAGTTATTTATAGTTAGCTACAAATTTAAGAAATAACAGACCGTCTATGTTGTGAGATAAAAATGATTAGCAACCTGGCCGGAGGGTTAAATAGGCTTGTATATCGGATTTTGAAAGAGAAGGACTATCTGAAGTGTGGAATAGATAGTCATGGCATTTGATTTGATAATTTTTTCCGTTGAGGAATTGTATCTGCATACAAAGGAGTAATAACAGCATGAAAATTAGAACACTTATCTTAACTGTTTTGGCTTCAACTGCGCTTGGGGGTTCAGTTACTAGTAGCACGAATGTGCCAACTGCCCAAGCTAAGAAGTTGACATTATCACGTATTTACAAGCACTACAACCGCGAATATAAGGTAAAAGTTAGAAAGACTAGACATGTGGCGGTCGTTAAGTATTTCAAGAACGGTGGCGGAGAATACGTAGCAGGGCATGTGACCTTACATAGAGGTGAAGTTGTCCGAACTTGGTATAGAGGTGCTGGTGGTGTTAATTGGCAAGTGACTGGTGGCAAGCATGGTAAGTACAATAGCGGCAGCAAAATGTATTCTGCAAACTGGACTAACTCCAATCAGTTTAAGATTCTTCACACTTACTCAGCATCTCATGCCAAGTTTTAAATAGATTTTAGCGATTAATTTAAGAATGACGGATTATCAAATCAAGTGTATTGAATACCTATGAAGTATTTTTGCCAATCATTATTATTGGCAAATTACAAGTTTAATCCGAACAAGCCCGGAATCTTTCAATGGCAGTCTGTTGATGATGTATTTTTAATGGTCGTTGATTAATTAGTTCAAGTGCTGCTAGGATCTCATCAGTCGTTACTTGGCTAAAATTGGTCTTTTTCGGGAAGAACCAGCGTAACCGCCTATTAAAATATTCATTGGAACCTCGCTCCCATGGTGAATATGGATGGCAAAAATAAACTTTGATCTGATAATCCTGTTCTAAGGCCTGATAATTGGCAAACTCTTTACCATGATCAACAGTAATGGATTTTACTTGGGGACCGAAGGCCCCCATAAACTTGCCAAAGGCGGTGTTTAGAGCCTTAGCCGTTCTATTAGGGGCTTTGATGGCCCATAGAAGTCGGGTCTTACGTTCTACGAATGTAACCAGACATGATCGTGACTCACTTCGACTAGAAAGCACCGTATCTACTTCCCA